>JBILGU010000058.1:0-7770 GCA_044350805.1 Methylococcaceae bacterium | reverse complement strand
CGAAGGGAGCAATTCCGAGGATCTGTCAGGGGCCCGATGAAGCGCGAACCGAGAGCCTAAAATCGTCCAAGATCATGCCAACTAAGGCATGGAAGCCGAGGGCGGAATGATAGGCGCGGATTCCAATGGTTTCCTCAAAATCTGTGAGCAATGCCGCTCTCAAAGACGAACGTGATGAGAGTCCATGGCGGGATGTTCCCCATTGATTTCGGCCTCGGCCTGAAGCCAGTCATCGAGCGCATGATCTCCACTGAACCCCCGAGACTGCGCGATGAAATAGGCTGCCTTGGCAATTTGTTCCTCACGGTTCTCAAGACCCTGCTCGGCAACAATGGATCCAAAGCCACCATTGACTTTGGGTTGACTGGTTTCTTTATGACGCATTTCCATCTCCTAATAACTGAAAAAACCTTCGCTCATGAAAGGGCCCTTCAGACTATCCCTGCGATGACATCGTCAAAATTCGTAGAAGTAGCTACGCCCCCTTATGATTTCGTCTCGATACATTAGTGCTCATCCTGGGCTTTCTTTCGGCATCATAGGTTTGGATTTATAGATAAATTGCCAACCCATAGAGGATTCCCTGCTACAAAAAAACGGCCAGGTAAGATTTCTCTGCATCTCATCGCACACGGAGGGACGATGTGGCATGCGAACCTTTACGGATGCCTCTTCCATTCGATCCTGGGTTTCATAAGTCCGAGAGGTCAGGGACGCCCGTCTTCACGGTCTGCACGATGACCTTAAACGATCTGGATTTAACCGAATCACCTCATTGGAATATTGCTTTGAAGAGGAGGTACATCATCCACCCGAGCGACTCGAATCCAAGCCCCTACTGTGAAATGGATCCACAATGGTGCAAGCTTTTTGCCTACCAATCCCTTGACCAGGAGGGCCGCTGGCTGGATGCGAACGAAGCCATGGCGAAGCTTTTGGGGTACCCAAATCCCGAAAGCATGATCGGCGAAGAGTTCTCGAAACACATGGCATCGGCTCCTCAAGAGATCTTTCGGGAAACCTCCATGATTGAGCGTGAAATTCCTTTGCTCCGCTTAGATGGATCTACGTTTGATGCAATCATTTCAACGCGACTACAACGCAATGGCGAGGATGGTATTGTCCGGGCCCATTCCATTGTGCTTGATGTGACAGAGCGACTCGAAACGCTGCGTGCCAGCGAAGCGAGCAAAGAGGTGCTCGAACGCATGGTGAGTCAGAGGACGGCAGAGCTTGAGGAGTCGCTCACCATGCGGAATCAGTTTCTGGCCCACATGAGTCATGAAATCAGAAATCCGATGAACATCATTGGCGTGAATTCGCATCTCCTAGAAAGAACGCCATTAAATGACAATCAGAAGGGCATGGTGGCCAGAATCCGGCGAGCATCGTCCGTCATGCTCTCCCTGTTGAATGAAGTTCTGGATTACTCAAAGCTCGAGGCCGGTGAGATCACCCTTGAAACGGCACCATTCAGTCTCTGTGAGTTACTCAAAAGTCTCGACCTTTTACAGGGCGGCGCAGCAGAAGAAAAAAACCTTGAACTCGTGTCTTCGAGTGACGCCAACACACCGGATGAGTGGATCGGCGACCGCCGACGGATTGAACAGGTCCTGATCAATCTCTCAAGCAACGCCATTAAATTTACCGATGCGGGACGGATCGAAATCAATGCATCTGTCCTCCATCGCCCACGTCAATGCTGTGCCCTTCGATTCGAGGTCACTGATACGGGATGCGGGATTCCGGCTGACGAGATTTCGAGCCTGTTCCAACCCTTCAAACAGACAAGACAGAATTCCCAGGCAAAGATTAAGGGGACGGGACTTGGACTTTCCATCTCCAAGGGTCTGGTTGAACTCATGGGGGGATCCATTGGAGTCCAAAGTACCCCAGGAATTGGCAGCAGTTTCTGGTTTAGCATCCCCCTTCCCTGTGCCGCAAATCACCCTGACATCGACTCGTTTAACGAGGGCCACGATAAATTTGAGGGCTGCCGCTTTCTGCTCGTGGACGATGATGAGGAAAGTCGAGACAGCATCAAGTCCCTTCTCGAATCCGAAGGTGCCCAATGCAGGGTCGCATCCAACGGGCAGGAGGGCATTGAACAACTGGCCTCAAGACCGCGGCGCTTTGATGCCGTCCTCATGGATATCCAAATGCCCGTCATGGATGGCATCAAGGCAACACGCCAGATTCGCCAGCAACTGAAACTGAACCATCTCCCGATCATCGCGGTGACGGGTGGGCTGACCTTGGAACAACAGCACCAGGCCATGGAAAGCGGAATCACGCACCTTCTAAAAAAACCGATCGAACCAGAAGACCTGGTGAGTGTACTTTCAAGGTATTGCTTTAAAATACAGGAACCAGTACGGGCATTAAAAATGGGTGAAGATCCAGTGTCGTGACCGTGACAATCATCCACAAAAACTGTGGATAACCTTGTGGATGACCCTGTGAACGAAGAGAGGTCATGCTCCCTTCATTGATTTGACTATTTTTTATACAGTAGATAACTCACTGTTCTTTATCGATATTTATTAGATTTTCCTGTTGCTCTTGTCGGTGAACCTGAAATCAGTGAGTTACAGATCGCTGTGCACAAGACTAAACTGTGCAACCCCTTGATCAGCTGAATTTTTTTCGTTGTCAAGTTGGGAACGCGTTAGCCATTCCATCGTCGAATCATTAAAGATCCGCACCTAACTACGAGGGCATCATGAGAAAAAAACCGAATCCGGTAGCCAAATTTGCCGGAAAATTCAATAAATCGACCATTCAGGTCAACCGAAAACACCGAGCAAAACTCGGCTACCAAAAGCATCGAAAGCCCGGTCCCACCGGGCTTTCTTTTGATATATCAGATGCCGCTTAAAACCAGCTGCGCGTGCGATTACAAAACGCGCACACGGACAGCATGACAGGAACTTCCACCAAAACGCCGACGACGGTCGCAAGCGCCGCACCCGATTCAGGTCCGTATAGGGCAATAGCGGTCGCAACAGCCAGCTCAAAGAAGTTACTCGCGCCAATCAGCGCCCCGGGGGCCGCAATGGCATAGGGGACCTTGAGGAATTTCATCAGGCCATACACCAGTGAGGAGTTGAAATAGACCTGAATGATGATCGGCACGGCAATCAGGGCCACATGGAACCCCTTGCCGACCAGATTATTGGCCTGAAAGGCAAAGATCAGGACCAGAGTGGCCAGGAGCGATGAAAGTGCGACAGGATGAAGTCTGGGAAGAAAATTGCCTTCAAACCAGACCTTGCCCTTCAGCCGGATCATGACTGATCGCGTCATGACTCCCGCCCCAAGGGGAATCACGATAAAGATCATGACCGAATAAAGAAGAACATCGAAAGGGACGGTCAGGTTGGACGTTCCGGTGACCAGCCAGGTCACGATTGGGGCAAATGCCACCAGCATGATGAGATCGTTAACGGCCACCTGAACCAGGGTATAGCCGGGATCTCCATCCGTCAGATAGCTCCAGACAAAAACCATCGCCGTACACGGAGCCGCAGCCAGAATGATGGTGCCTGCAATGTACTGATCCGATGCTTCAGCCCCGATGAAAGGAAAAAAAAGATGCTTAAAGAAAAGCCACCCCAAAAACGCCATGCTGAAGGGCTTGACGAGCCAGTTGACGAAAAGCGTAACCAGAAGTCCCTTGGGGTGTTTTCCAGCACCGATCACGGATGCAAAATCGACTTTGAGCATCATGGGATAGATCATGAGCCAGATCAAAATGGCAATGGGAAGATTGATCGAATGAATCTCAAGGGCCCTGAGTGCGGCGACAGGCTCAGGAATCCCCTTGCCGATAAGAATGCCTACGATCATGCATAGCCCCACCCAGACGGTCAGGTAGCGATCGAAGAAGCTCATGGTCTTGGGTGCGGCTTTGGGGGGGGTCTTTGAAGCCATGGCGCAGGTATTCCTAAATGATCTCGATTCCAATTCTTTTCAGTTCCGCGGCAATCTCCTCCTTCGACATTGTTGTCATCGGAAGGGCCACCATGGCTGCGACCCGACGCTTCAAAATATCGAAGGTCTTGTCAAAGGCGGCGATGATCTCCTCAGGGGTCCCTTCGACATGACCGGGATCCTCGACGCCCCAATGAGCCCGTATCGCAGGTCCGAGGAAGACAGGACACGGCTCCTTCCCTGCTGAATCACAGACGGAGACCAGAATATCGATGGGTTGATCCTTGAAGGCTTCCATCGATTTGCTGGTGTAACCCTCGGTCGGCAGCTGATTTCGGGCCAGGGTAGCAAGGGCACCCTGATTGATGCGGCCAATCGGCTTGCTGCCGGCGCTATGCCCCTTGAATCGACCTTCGCCCAACGCGGTGACCAGGGCTTCGCCCATGACACTGCGGCAGGAGTTTCCAGTACAAAGGACCAATACATTCAATACGTCGTGACTCATGGTGTTGTGCAAGGTGGGGAGGAATGAGAAATTAACAACAGCCGCCTTTGATCGCAGGCGCACAGCAAGCGCCTGGTGTGTCCGCCGCCGGAGCTTGCGGCTTTTCACCAAAGACCGGAACCGATCCCAGCGAATGGAAAGCTTCCCAAGGGATCCCTTGCGGGTCCTGGGTCCAGTATTTATCAGATTCGGCGTAGCAACAGGCCGTCCCTTTTTGCTCAACGACTGGGAGAGCTGCCTTGTTCAGGCGAAGCTCGATCTCTGAAAGCTCAGGATCCGATTCGACCTGGATCCCGAGATGATCCAGACCTTGGGGGGCTCCCCGGGCCGAAATTGCAAAATTGACCTTGGGGTCATCAAGCATCCACTTCGCATAGTCAGGATGCAGGACCGTTGGCTCACTTTCAAAAAGTGCCGAGTAAAACCGAACATTGGCATGAAGGTCATCCACGCTGAGATGAATGTGCATACGTTTCATAGGGATCTCCAGAAGAAGTCAGCAGGAATTTCCGTTACAGCAGTTTTCGGAGAGGAAGCCCAACACCGCCTTCATGCGGGTGTAATTCGCCGAATAAATCAGAAAACGACCTTCCTGCTTTTGAAGGATCATTTCGGCATGGACCAGTTCCTTGAGGTGAAAGGATAGTGAAGAAGGCGCGATTTCAAGTCTCTCTGCAATCTTTCCGGCCGGCATCCCTGCCTCTCCGACTTGCACCAGCAATCGAAAAATAGCGAGACGACTGGATTGGGCCAAGGCTGTCAGGGCCAGCACGATATCTTGTTCTTCCATGTTTCTATAATAGTCGAAGCATTGAAACAAATAAAGCCAAACTGACTGCGGAATGCGGACGAGGGGGTTCCCTAAGACCCTTGATTGCTAGCGTCTGTAATAGTCTATGGGATACGCTTCGTTGCATTGAATGATGCCGGCGCTTCAGTCGACTAGATTAATAACAACCGTTATGGCGCTCCCATCAGGGGCTTCCCCTTTCCTTCATCTGAGGCGGTCAGAACCATGCAATTGATCAAGACCTACAGTATCGCCATGGCCGTCACCCTCATGGCGGTGTTTGCCATGAGACCCGATGCGCCGCCCGCCATCAGCCCCCTGGAACCGGTCGAAACGATGAGTCCACGAGCAACGCTGATCGGTTTCATTGAATGCGTCAATAAGCGCTATGCCATCGGTCTTGGGCCCAAGGGCATGCTCAGCCATTATCTGGACTCAGGTCGCCTTTACGCTGATGAAACCGAAGAGAACGGACTTCGGGAGATGTATGCCACCCGCCTGCTTCCGGCGAACTTCATGGATTTGAGCCGTATCCCCGATGCTTCGAAGATGGAAACGACATGGCGGCTTTCTTCTCAACTCAAGGAAATTCTGGATCGTCTCCCCATCCCACCGTCTGCTGCGATTCCAGATGCCGCCATGATGGAGGCGGAAGGAAAGCAGAGCTGGCGGATCCCCGGCACTGAAATCATCATCGAACGCATCAACTCAGGGCCGCGATTGGGAGACTACCTCTTCAGCGCCGAAACGGTCTCCAAAATTCCCGCCTTCTATGCCGCCATCAAGGATATGCCCTATCGGGAAACGGCAACACCTGACTTTTACAACTACACCTTCCATTATCCCAGCGGCCTCGCGATGTTCTTTCGGCACATCATTCCGGTTCGATGGTTCATGACGCTCCCCGCCTGGACGCAATCACTGGTAGCGGATCAACCGGTTTGGAGATGGGTCACTATTATCGTCCTAATGGGCCTTTTTCTTGGGATCACTCAGACCTCTCGTTATTTCGCCCGTCGTCTTTCAGGTCCCGATCGCGATCAAGACCCGACATGGGAACTGCTCCCCTTTGTGACTCTCGTCGTGATTACCCCCAGCTTCTCCTGGTTCTTCAGCGAAGTCATGCGGGTTTCCGGAATCATCTACACCAGCTTCAACGTCTTCTTCTGGGGCACGTTTTTCATTGCCCTGACCTGGCTGGTCTGGAAGGGAGGACAAATCCTGGCTGAAGCCATCATTGCGGGTAACGAAATGAAAGCTGTCAGCATAGACAGCCAGATCATCCGACTCAGCTTCAGACTTCTGAGCCTGATCCTATCGCTGGCACTGATGACCGAGGGTGCCAATCGCCTAGGGATGCCGGCCTATTCCATTCTCACGGGGCTTGGGATCGGTGGTCTGGCCGTTGCGCTCGCCGCGCAGCACACGCTTGCGAACCTTCTAGGATCGCTGATCATCATGTTTGAAAAACCCTTCAGGGTCGGTCACTGGATCAAGGCGGGAACCGTCGAAGGCGTCATCGAGGATGTAGGATTTCGATCCACGCGCATCAGAACCCACCAGAACAGTGTAGTCAGCGTCCCCTCAAGTGATCTCGTCAATCAGTCGATCGAGAACATGACCACCCGAAGATTCCGTGTCGCCAGAAGGCAAATCTTTTTTTCCTTGAAGACCCCCATCGATAAAATCGAGGCACTGATGCAGGACATCAGAGACATCATTCACGCTGGGGGCCATGACGATCAGCATTTCGCTGAGGTCATTCTCAAGAGCATCAGCAGCAAAGGCTATGAAATCATGTTCGATTTTAAAGTCAGGGCCCATAACGAAGCAGAAGAACTCAAAGAACAGCAGCGCATTCTTCTGGCCATCGCCCATGAGGCCGAAAGGGATGGAATTCAGTTTTCACGCTATGGCGATTGGCTAGATCTGTCTCAGGGTGCTGAAGTGGCAACCCAACATCATGGGGATGAAAAACCACCCGAATCGCACCCTGAGCCTTCTGCCCATGAGGAGTAGACTTCAGTAAAACCGGACTGGCCTTCACCCATTTTGTTAATTCGACTGATCACGACAAGGAGCCCTCATCATGCACCAGCTCATTGCTTACGTTGTCCTTGGCACATTTTCGATACTGACTCTCCCCGCCTTTGCCGATGGCTGGCAATCCGTGGGTGACACAGAGGATGGCAGCAGTGAAGGAGTGCACGGAAGCACGACGACCCCCGAGACGGAGAGCCATTGCGTCGCAGGGCGTTCGAGGGCATTTTCGGTATTGATCCGCACCGTTTCATCCGCAATTTATTCTCTCGTGTGAGCGCCCAACCTATGGTTGGGACGGGGATGACGTTTGGGGTGTATTTCTCACCATTCCGATGAAAAGGCACGTGTTTTAACGCAGTTGAGTGATTGACAGAGCATGATTGCAGACGCTAAATTAGCGCCTGTGAACACAGTCCATCGCGCCTTCAAAATCAGAGCCTGGTATGGATGACATTTTGTAAAGTCCTATTTCTCGGATTTATTTCAGTGCATAGAAAGC
>JBILGU010000032.1:0-24274 GCA_044350805.1 Methylococcaceae bacterium | reverse complement strand
ACCTGAGCAGCTCGATTTATTTGCGGCACTTGAGGTGCCGAGGCCCTAAAAGTCCGTTGTTGTGTCATTTTTTGCAGGTCTCCACATGCAAAATCAGAGGCTTACGGAATTAACTGCGGAACCTGGGTGCGCAGGATCGAGACATTCGTCCTTTTAGCCGCTGAGTAGAGCAAATCATTACTAGGCTTATCGGCGTGTTGTGTCCGGTTACGCTCGGCGTTAGGCTGATCTTCGGCTTGAATCAGCCGGATGGTAGCCATACCGATAAAAATCAAACACGCTACGATGCTTAAAACAACGAAAAGACTGATGATTTCCATGGAGACCTCCTGAGTGATGAATCCTCAAGAGCAACAATGCTCCAATATTAGAATTAAATCAGCCCCTTAAAGAAATAGTCACTATCAACAAATATTTCATAATTTACACTTATCAAATGTATAAGTTTACTTATAACCGCCCAAATCCCATCTTCCTGGTGGCATTAGTGCTCACGCTTTCCATACAGGCCTGTGCGACAAACAAGGCGAAATCTGCCAATAAACCTGACCCTGAAAAAGTCCAACAGGCATCAATCATGACCAATAAGTGCCTTTTGACCTACCACGATATTCCTGGAAGCCTGACCCAACGTCAGGACTGTCTGAATCGGGCATCTGGCATGCTGATGGATGGTTATGGGGCAGAGATTCAGAATGTGGCCCGCCTTTGCGCTCAAAAACTGAGCCAACTCGCTGCCGAAGGCGATAGCGGACAGGTCGACCTTAAGGGCTACCAACAAAAACGAGAAATGCTCAAGATGGAGTGCGCCCAAGAAGCCCAGGCGGCTCAGAAATAACATGGACAACCATTTTTCACAGGACAAAGAAAATCAAATGTCATTAACCACACGAAAAATCCGCCATACGCATCAAGACATCACGCTTGAGGGGTATTTTGCGTGTCCCATGGACACCCAAACGCCTCGCCCGGCGATTTTGATTGCTCCTACCTGGGCGGGTCGCAATGCTCAAGCCATGGAACGAGCCAATATGCTGGCCAGGCTGGGCTATGCTGCTTTTGCCATTGATCTTTATGGTGAGGGTCGTGTGGGTCAGACGCGCGAGGAGTGCAATACACTCATGAGTAATGTCGCAGCAAACCGGAGCCATCTCCTCGATAGACTTCTCACAACGCTGGATACGCTCAAAGCCCAGCCGGAAGTGGATGCTGAGCGTATTGCTGCTATCGGATACTGTTTTGGCGGTCTTTGCGTTCTTGATCTTGCAAGAGCAGGCGCCGCAGTTCGAGGCGTGATCAGTCTTCATGGCAGCTTTTCTACTCCTACAGGAATTCCAACTCCTGAGATTCAAGCCAAGATCCTTGTGCTTCATGGATTTGAAGACCCCATGGCTACGCCTGAACAAGCGGTTGAGCTTGGCAGAGAGCTATCAGAACGACGGGCCGATTGGCAGATTCATTTTTATGGCGCAACGATGCACGCTTTTACAAACCCTGAGGCCAATGATCGGGAGTTCGGAACCGTTTATAACCCTCTGGCTGATGAAAGATCGTGGCGTCAGACTCAAGATTTCCTGAGTGAAGTGTTAAAATAGAGGGTCAGCTTTTATCGGATATTACGCATGGATCTCAATTTCCTCGAATTCGAACAACCCATTGCCGACCTTCAGGCCAAAATCGACGAGCTCCGTCGCGTGGGATTCGACAATGAAATCAATATCAGCGAGGAAATTGCGAAGCTTGAGGAAAAGAGTCGCAAACTAACCGAACAAGTCTTCTCGAACCTGAGTGCCTGGCAGATTTCACAACTGTCTCGTCATCCCCAGCGTCTCTATACCTTGGATTATGTGGACCTGATTTTTCAGGATTTTAAAGAACTTCACGGCGATCGGACCTTCGCTGATGATCCTGCGATCGTCGGTGGAATCGCCAAGCTGGATGGTGTTCCTGTGATGTTGATCGGCCATCAAAAAGGCCGGGATACCAAGGAAAAGATCCACCGCAACTTCGGCATGCCCCGGCCTGAGGGCTATCGCAAGGCCCTTCGCCTCATGAAGCTCGCAGAGAGATTTAAGCTTCCCATCATCTGCCTCATCGATACTCCCGGTGCCTATCCAGGAATCAACGCTGAGGAGCGGGGTCAAAGCGAAGCGATTGCCCGAAATCTTTTTGAAATGGCCACACTGAATACACCGATCATCTGCACAGTCATTGGGGAAGGTGGATCCGGTGGCGCCCTGGCTATCGGCGTGGGTGACCGCCTTTTGATGCTGCAGTACAGCACCTACTCCGTCATTTCACCTGAAGGTTGCGCCTCCATTCTCTGGAAAAGTGCTGACAAAGCTGAACTGGCCGCCGAAGCCATGGGTATCACCTCAGATCGCTTGATGGATCTTGGGCTAATTGATGAAGTCGTTGCAGAGCCTCTGGGTGGATGCCATCGCGACCGGGTAAAAACCGCTGAAAACCTGAAATCGATGCTGAAGAGCAACCTGGACGAGCTGGCACTCATTCCAAAAGACCGCCTTCTCTCAGAACGCCACCAGAAACTCATGTCTTACGGGGTGTTCGAAGAGGCGATTGCCTAACCCTTCAGCGAACCGACTTTCTGCTTCATCCCCATCACATCGCCCGACAACTGGAACCGTTCCAGGGTCCGCGAAATCTCTGGATTGCTCTCAGTGGAGGACGGGATTCAACCGTCCTTCTTCATCTTTGTGCATCCGTCCGTGATCACTTCCCGCATCTCTCATTGCATGCCATCCATGTCCATCATGGGCTTCACTCCGCCGCTGACCAATGGGCGGCGCAGTGTCAGGAACTATGCGAAACCCTTGCTGTACCCCTGAACATTCAACAGGTCGATGCCAAAGCCAAACTCGGCGAGAGCCCTGAAGAGGCCGCGCGCAATGCGCGATATGCGGTTTTTAAAAGTCTCCTTGATCAGGGTGATTTGCTGCTAATGGCCCACCATCAGGAGGATCAGGCCGAAACGGTCCTGTTGCAACTCCTGAGGGGCGCTGGTGTTGAAGGTATTTCAGGAATGCCGGACTGCGCCCCATTTGCCAAGGGCCATCTCCTAAGACCCCTCCTCCAAGCCACAACGGATCAGATTAGTGGGTATGCACAACAATACGGTTTGCGATGGGTGAATGATCCGAGTAACCAAGATCAAATTTTTGACCGCAATTACCTTCGCCATACCATCATGCCCTTGATCAAGACCCGTTGGCCAGCAGCCGCAAGGGCGCTATCCAGATCGGCCCGGCATGCTGCAGGGGCCGCGAATCTGCAAAGAAAGCACCAGCTGGCGCTTGCTGAGGCGCTTGCTCCAGAAAATCATTTTGACTTATATGCTGCTCGAGAGCTTGATCCGGTCGACTTGCGCCTTGCGGTGAGAGGATGGTTTGCTCGTCTTAGGCTTCGAATGCCTAGCGAACAAATGACCGAAACATTCATTGAGCAACTGATCGGAGCAGACATTGATCGAATGCCCATGATCCTCCTCCCCGATGGCAGCCGGCTTCAGCGGTACCGAGATGTTGCCTACCACATTCCAGCACACAAGGAACCGCTTGCATGTGATTGGTCCAACTGGCGAAGCTCTCTGGAACTCCCTGGGGGCAATGGATCGATTGCCATGACATGGTCCCGCGAACTTATGACGAGTTCAACCATATGGGACACTGACACCATTCATATTCGCTACAGAATTGGCGGCGAAAGGATCAAGCTTGAAGGCCATCAAGGATGGGAAGCACTAAAGGATCTCTTCCAAGAGTTCGGGATTCCACCCTGGCTGAGGCCACGTATTCCTCTGGTCTATCTTGGCAACAGACTTGCCTCTGTAGGTGGTTTCTGGACCAATGCCGAAGTTTTTCCCGCATCGATATGGGCCTCTTCTCCAAGACCCTGCTGGATCCCACCCGAGGGGCTTGATCCCACAGGGTCTCTGAATACGCTCAAAACAGAATCAGTTAACGCGCGACGCTAGAGGGACAGCGGAAAACGTTAAACGACTGCTGACCGTTTTTCGCGATTCCGATGGCAAGCACACCATTGCCTCCCAATTCAACGGCATGATTCCGGGCCAAGCGCGTCAATTCATCGTTAATTGACTCATTATCACGAGGAATACCCGCAACGTCGGCAGCCGTACTGGATTCCACATGACCAATACGTTTGCAGCGTGAAGCTTCCGACGACGTCAGGATCTTAACTTCTTCTCCCTTGGGGTTGAGATCCACCCAGACACAACCAGTCAGTCCTGTCAGAAGCCAGGCGAACAGCATGAAAGAACGAAGCACATTAAGCATATGGAACACTCCTAGGAGATGATCAATTGACTGATGTTAACCCAACAGCGTGAAGAAGGTTGCCCAATGCCCATGACTCGGGGGCTTAGCTGAAGTAAAATAAACCTATTGTCTGGTTCGGACATCCAGCATCAGTTCGTGGGACGTTCCAGTCGCCCTTCGGATCGCCAAACACTCCATCATCCCGAATGACCAAATACATTTTCATCACCGGCGGCGTCGTCTCCTCGCTGGGCAAGGGAATTGCAGCCTCATCTTTGGGCGCCATTCTCGAGGCTCGTGGACTCAAGGTCACCATGACCAAACTGGATCCCTACATAAATGTGGATCCTGGAACCATGAGTCCGTTTCAACACGGCGAGGTCTTTGTGACCTCCGATGGTGCGGAGACTGATCTTGACCTTGGACATTACGAGCGCTTCCTTAGAAGCACCATGGGAAAGGTCAATAACTGGACAACCGGCCAAATTTACGAAAATGTGATCCGAAAGGAACGTCGCGGAGAGTACCTTGGCGCCACCGTTCAGGTCATTCCTCATATCACCGACGAAATCAAGCGCGTCATTCAGTTAAGTGCTGAAGGTTACGATGTTGCCCTAATCGAAATTGGCGGGACGGTGGGTGATATCGAGTCGCAGCCTTTCCTTGAAGCCATCCGCCAGATGCGGGTAGAGCTCGGAGACGAACACACTCTCTTTATTCATCTCACATTGGTCCCATACATTGGGACCGCAGGCGAACTCAAGACCAAGCCCACGCAGCACTCGGTTAAGGAACTCAGGACCATAGGTATTCAGCCCGATGTCCTCATCTGCCGCTCGGATCGAATGATTCCGGAATCCGAGCGCCGCAAAATCGCCCTTTTCACCAATGTCAGTGAAGCGGCGGTGATCACAGCAGTGGATGCTGACACGATTTATCGAATTCCTTCCTTACTGCATGCTCAACATCTGGACGATATTGTGGTCCGGAAACTGCGCATCGATGCCCCACCGGCCGATCTTTCTGAATGGGAGGCCGTCATTGATGGACTGACGCACTGGGACCGTGAAGTCAATGTGGCCATGGTTGGCAAGTATGTTCATCACACGGATGCCTACAAATCACTCTCAGAAGCCCTCATCCATGCCGGAATCAAGACTCGCACCAAGGTCAAGATCCATTATTTCGATTCCGAAGACATTGGCGATGATCCGCGAATGATGCTGCATCATATCGATGCGATTCTTGTTCCAGGCGGCTTTGGGGAACGAGGGGTCGAAGGAAAGATCAGGACGGTCCGCCACGCTCGAGAAACCGGAATACCCTACCTTGGCATCTGCCTTGGCATGCAGGTTGCCGTGATCGAATATGCCCGCAACATGGCCGGGCTAACTGGCGCCCACAGCACCGAATTCGACACCAAAACCCCGCACCCGGTCATTGCACTGATCACCGAATGGCAGGATGCATCAGGTCAGATCGAACATCGGTCAGAAGCCTCTGACATCGGCGGCACCATGCGCCTTGGTGGACAGGCTTGCAAACTCATTGAAGGCAGTTTGGGCAGAGAGGTTTATGGCGCGCCTGAAGTCATTGAACGCCATCGCCACCGCTATGAATTCAATAACTCCTATCTTGAGACCCTCGTCTCCAAGGGTCTTAAGGTTTGTGGCACCTCACTCGACGGAAAGCTGGTGGAGGCAATTGAAATCCCCGGACATCCTTGGTTCCTTGCCTGCCAGTTCCATCCCGAGTTCACCTCGACGCCGCGAAAGGGACATCCCCTTTTCACCGGGTTCATCCAGGCAGCTCGCGATCACGTTGAAAACCGGAGCGATGCATGAAACTCTGTGGCTTTGAAGCTGGGATCGATCAACCTTTCTTTCTGATCGCAGGCCCCTGTGTCATCGAGAGCGAAGCCCTCGCTATCGATACCGCGGGGACCCTTCGTGAGTTGACCCAGAGCCTCGGCATTCCCTTTATCTATAAATCTTCCTTTGACAAGGCCAACCGGTCCTCAGGCAGCAGCTTCAGGGGGCCCGGCGTCGCTGAGGGTCTCCGGATTCTTTCTGAAGTCAAACGTCAGATAGGCGTTCCCGTTCTAACCGATGTCCATGAGGACACGCCCCTTGAGGAAGTGGCATCCGTTGTTGATGTGCTTCAGACCCCGGCCTTTCTCTGTCGACAAACGAACTTTATTCAGAGCGTCGCTCGTCTCGGTCGACCAGTCAACATCAAGAAGGGTCAGTTTTTGGCGCCTTGGGATATGAAGAACGTGGTCGAGAAAGCGACCGCTACAGGCAATACCCAGATCATGGCTTGTGAGCGAGGGGTCACATTCGGATATAACAATCTGGTGTCTGACATGCGCTCACTCATGATCATGCGCGATACCGGCTGTCCCGTTGTGTTTGACGCCACTCACTCTGTTCAGCTTCCGGGTGGTCAGGGCAACTGCTCGGGTGGCCAAAGGGAGTTTGTTCCTGCCCTTGCCAGGGCAGCTTTGGCCGTTGGTATTGCCGGGCTATTCATGGAAACCCACCCGGATCCAGAAAAAGCTTTGAGCGACGGACCCAATTCCTGGCCGCTTCATCGCATGCCGGAGCTCCTTGAGACGCTTAAAACCATCGATTCCGCAGTCAAGAGCCAAACTTTGCTTTGACTTTTCAACTAAACCTTTCCCTTTGATCACAGGAGATCAAACCTAATGAGCAAAATTGTTGATGTGAAAGCCCTTGAAGTCCTCGACTCTCGTGGCAACCCGACGGTCGCTGTTGATGTCATCTTGGAATCCGGTGCTGTAGGAAGTGCCATGGTCCCTTCTGGCGCATCCACGGGTTCACGAGAAGCCATCGAACTTCGCGACGGAGACAAGTCCCGCTATCTGGGTAAGGGCGTCACCAAGGCAGTTGCTAATGTCAACGGTGAGCTTCGCTCAGCGGTCATCGGTGTCGATGCGGCTGACCAGAAGGCTCTCGACAAAAAGATGATTGATCTTGATGGGACGGACAACAAGGGCCGACTCGGCGCAAATGCCATCCTGGGCGTCTCTCTTGCAGCCGCTCGGGCCTCTGCCCTGGAAGCTGGCAAACCCCTTTACGCTTATCTCAACAGCGATAACGAATACATCCTGCCCGTCCCGATGATGAACATCATCAATGGTGGCGCACACGCTGACAACAGTGTCGATATGCAGGAGTTCATGATTTTACCCGTTGGTGCACCGAACTTCCGCGAAGCAATTCGATACGGAGCTGAGGTTTTCCATGCGCTGAAGAAGGTACTCCATGACCGTGGCCTTGCCACCGGTGTTGGCGACGAAGGCGGTTTTGCACCCAATCTACCGTCCAATGAATCTGCCATTGAAGTCATTCTCGAGGCGATCAGCAATGCTGGCTATGTTGCTGGCAAGGACATTTTCCTCGGACTTGATGTTGCCAGTTCCGAATTCTATAAGGATGGGCTTTATCACCTCGAATCAGAAGGCAAGAAATTCACTTCTGAAGAATTTGTCGATTATCTGGCAGCCTGGGTCGACAAGTACCCGATCATCTCCATCGAAGATGGACTTGCTGAAGGCGATTGGCATGGCTGGGGCATCATGACCGACAAACTTGGAGACAAGATCCAGATCGTGGGTGATGACCTTTTTGTGACCAATCCGGCGATTCTCAAGAAGGGCATTGAAGCCAAGGTGGCAAACTCCATTCTGATCAAGGTCAATCAGATTGGTTCATTGACTGAAACGCTTGAAGCCATTGATATGGCTCATGCAGCAGACTACACCACGGTCATGTCTCACCGCTCCGGCGAAACAGAAGATTCAACGATTGCAGACCTCGCCGTCGCGACTCGTTCTGGCCAGATCAAGACCGGCTCGCTCAGCCGTTCAGATCGTATCGCCAAGTACAACCGTCTCCTCAAGATCGAAGCGGAACTGGGCCCCAAGGCCAAGTACGCGGGCAAGTCCGCCTTCAAGCGGGCGTTCTAAGTTACCAAGGGTATCTACTCTTGGTTAAGCTGATTGCCTTTCTGGCCCTCATCACCGCCGCCCTCCAGTACCGATTGTGGTTGGGGGATGGCGGCGTCAGTGAGTACAAGGAGACTCTCGGGCGTATCGAGGAATTACGTCAGGAAGGCGAACAGCGCCGAGCTCGGAATGCTGCTGTTGCAGCCGATGTTGCGGATCTTCGGGATGGCACGGATGCCATCGAAGAGCGCGCTCGCCACGACCTCGGACTCATAAAACCGGGCGAAACATTCGTTCAGGTATACGAAGACAATGACTCACAGAACCCGAAGCCCAAGAGTGACGGTTCTGCCAAACCCCTTCAGGGACGAACCAAATCCAAGATTAAGCTCAAAAACAAGGGACTGACGCCCGTTAAACCGGACGAAGTCCCCTCCCCCCCATGATGTCCTTGTGGCATAGGACCTGACCTGTTGCCCCACGGAAAAGCGCTGGTGAACCATGAGTAATCGCTTCTGGGCTGTTGTCCCTGCTGCCGGAGTCGGTAAGCGGATGGGCAGTGCGGTTCCCAAACAATATCTGGAAGTAAGAGGCAAAACTGTTCTCGAACATACGCTCGATCGCATTTTGTCTGTGCCTTGCATCTCAGCTATCGCTGTCGCCTTGGGACCTGAAGATGGTTATTGGGATGATCTGCCTGTCTCCAAGGATCCCCGTGTCATTCGCGCGGCCGGTGGCCGTGAGCGATCTGATTCGGTTTACTCTGCCTTGAAGCAACTAGCAGAACATGCTGATCCGGATGATTGGGTATTGGTCCATGACGCCGCCCGTCTCTGCCTGACGCGAAGCGATGTGGAAAAGCTCATTCAAACGCTTCAGCATGATCTCGTGGGCGGGATACTTGCGCTGCCTGTGAGCGACACCCTCAAAACCGTCGAACAAGGACTGATTGTCGGAACCCCTGATCGCAGTTCCACCTGGCGTGCATTGACCCCCCAGATGTTCCGCTATGGCATGCTCATCTCGGCTTTGGAAGAAGCCGCTGAGCGGGGGTGTCAGGTCACCGACGAAGCCAGTGCCATCGAGCTAAAGGGACATCAACCCCGAATCGTCGAAGGACGACCCGACAACATCAAGATCACAAGACCCGAGGATTTACCTCTGGCTGCTTACTACCTGGAGAACCAATGCTAAGAATCGGACAAGGATATGACGCTCATCGGTTTACCGAAGGCGGCCAACTTATGCTTTGTGGCGTTCCCGTCACCTACGAGAAAAGCCTGGCGGCTCACTCGGATGGAGATGTCGCTTTGCATGCCCTGTGTGACGCCCTACTAGGCGCTGCGGCAATGGGTGACATCGGTCGCCACTTTCCTGACACCGATCAGACGTACAAGGGGATCGACAGTCGCATTTTGCTTCGTGGCGTAGCTGACAAACTCAAGAGTCAGGGTTACGGAATCATCAACGTGGATGTCACGATTGTCGCCCAGCTACCGAAGCTTGCACCTTACATAGCAACCATGCGGGATACCATCGCTCAGGATCTTGGGATTGATCTTGATACGGTAAACGTGAAGGCCACAACCACCGAAGGGATGGGATTTGAAGGTCGTGGCGAAGGAATTTCCTCCTATGCAGTTGCCCTCTTGTCCAAAGGTTGAGATCTAAATTTGGACCCCACCGCACAGCTCCATTATGTCCACGGCCGACCGACGGTTCGAGGCAGCATCAAAACCACACCGGAAGACTTTGTAGTCGAGGAGGTTTTAAGCTTTGAACCCACAGGCACGGGAGAGCATGCCTTCGTCTATGTTGAAAAATGGGGGGAGAACACCGATTACGTGGCCCGCCAGCTCGCTCGTTTTACAGGCACCAAGGCACGCGACATCGGTTTTGCTGGACTAAAGGACCGTCATGGGCGAACACGCCAATGGTTTAGCGTTCAACTACCAGGCAAAGAAGATCCCCACTGGCAGGAGTGGCAGGGTGAACAATTTAAGGTCCTTGCTCATACACGTAATGATCGGAAACTCCGGCGGGGAGCGATTAAGGAAAATCGATTTTCTGTAACGATCCAGGATCTCGATCAGCCAGCCGAAACCTTGCTCCCGCGGATTGAATCGATTGCAGCGACAGGCGTTCCAAACTATTTTGGCCCACAGCGTTTCGGACGTGATGGCGATAACGTCGAGCGAGCGCTCGACCTGTTTCGGAACACCAGCACCCGAATCAATCCCAACCTGCGTGGCATTTACCTTTCTGCTGCCCGCTCTGAGATTTTCAATCATATTCTCTCCGAGCGGGTATTTGATGGCGTCTGGAATCTTGGAATTGCTGGCGATGTGTACATGTTTTCTGACTCGAAGAGTCATTTCGAGGCCGATTTCGATGCGCAGGATATTAAGGATCGCATTGATCTGATGGTGATTCATCCGAGTGGCCCACTGATTGGGGACAAACCCTCCGTTGCCACTTTGAAAGCAGCAGAAATCGAAACTCGTATTCTTACTCGCTTCTCAGAAATTCACGAAGGCTTGAAGGCTGAACGCATCGAAAGCTTGAGACGTCCCTTTCGACTGGTCCCTGAACAGCTGATCGCCGACATCCTGGACAATGGATCGTTGCAGCTTCAATTCAACCTTCCAGCGGGCACCTACGCCACAACTCTCTTGAGAGAACTTGTTGTTTTTGATTCTTCCCTGCATCCCGAAGTTTGATCGATCAAAGCGCTATGCACATTACGATCTACCATAATCCACGTTGCTCCAAGTCCCGGCAGACCTTGGACCTTTTGAGATCCCGCGGCCTCGATCCAAGTATTGTTGAGTATCTCAAGCTCCCTCCAAGCGAGGCGGAATTATCAAACATCATCAAGGCACTCGGTGTGAGCCCCCGATCATTAATTCGAAAGGGCGAAGCCACATACAAGGAACTCAGGCTCGAAGATCCGAGCCTTACGGATGAAGCTCTGATCACGGCAATGGTTCAGTATCCTGTCCTAATCGAACGGCCGATTGTCGTTCACGGAAACCGGGCAGCCATTGGTCGCCCTCCCGAGTCTGTACTTTCAATACTGTAAATTCACTCCATTTCTTCAGGCCATGACCCAAATTCTGATTCTCTACTACAGCCGCTATGGCGCAACGGCCGAAATGGCCAATCACATTGCTCGCGGTGTCGAGGAAGTCGACGGTGTTACCGCACTCATACGAACAGTGCCTGACGTATCCCCAACGACGTCTCAAGTTGAAGACAGCATTCCGGCCGAAGGTGCACCCTATGCGACACTTGAGGAACTTCGAGACTGCGATGGCCTCATCCTCGGAAGCCCCACTCATTTCGGCAATATGGCGGCTGCCCTTAAGCACTTCATCGATAGTTCGAGCGGTCTATGGTTTTCTGGCGCCCTATCGGGAAAACCTGCCGGCGTATTCACCTCGACCTCCTCAATGCATGGTGGTCATGAATCCACCCTGCTTTCAATGATGATCCCCCTTCTTCATCATGGCATGGTGGTTGTTGGGATTCCGAGCCAGGAAAAGGCACTGAGTGAAACACGCTCCGGTGGGACTCCCTATGGACCAAGTCGCCTTTCAGGATCTGGGAAGGATGAGCTCACCTTGGAGGAAAGAGCCCTTTGCAGAGCGTTTGGTGCTCGTATGAGCCGGACAGCGGTCGCACTCAAATCGACTCGACTTGCCTGATTGGCTGTGAGCCAGCAGCTCCCCCTACCCTTCGGACTGGATCCTGAGTTCACCTTTGAGCGGTTCTTAGCGGGGCCGAATCTTGAAGCTGTCAGACTCCTTACATCAGTCGCTGAAGGCTCAGGGCCCATGCCAGTATTTATCCATGGCCCCTCCGGAAGTGGCAAGACACACTTGCTCCAGGCAACATGTATGGCTTCGGGACACCTAGGCCAGCTGGCCATGACACTGCCATTGACGCTGGTCAAAGATCAAGGTCCCAGCCTCATCGAGGGGCTAGATGGCTTGGACTTCCTCTGCCTTGATGGACTCGAGTGTATTGCGGGCGAAATGGAGTGGGAGCACGCCCTTTTTTCCCTCTTTAATGCACTCAAAGATCAGGGCGCCCGACTCGTTATCGCAGCTAATACCCCTCCGGGACAATTACCCTTTGCACTGGCAGACCTCCGCAGTCGGATGGCCTCGGGTCCGATCATCGCACTGAAGCCACTTTCGGAACTAGAAACCATACAAGCCATGATCGGTTATGCGCGCTCTCTCGGACTTGAGATGAGTGAACCGGTCGCACAGTATCTTTTCCGTCGTGTTGATCGCGATCTTGGCAGTCTCCTTCGGCACCTCGACCAGCTTGATAGAGCGTCCATGGCGGCAGCTCGAAAACTGACCATCCCGTTCATTCGCACCTTCATCGACCCCGGCACCTGATGCGAGTTCACCTGATTGGTACTGGTGCGATAGGTGGGTTATATGGGGGACTCCTCGCGCGATCGGGGCAATGTGTAACAGCCCAGTGCCGAAGTGATTACGAACAGGTAAAAAAATACGGTATTCGGATTGAAAGCCATGTCGGCCTTGGGGATTGGACGTTTAAACCCGATCAGGTGATCTACCCGGGGGAAATGCTTGAAACTCCACCCGACGTGGTGCTCCTCGCGATTAAGGTGACGCCTCAATGTGACCGGGTCGCCCTTTTAAGCCCGTTGATTGGGCCAAAGACAGTCATTGTGTCGATATCCAATGGTCTTGAGGTTGAAAATGAACTGGGCGCTGCCTTCCCTGATAATGAAGTCTTGGGAGGCGTCGCTTTTGTCTGTGCCACACGCACTGCGCCTGGACGAATCATCCATCAGGCTTACGGTCATCTCACTCTTGGTCGATATCCCCAAGGTCCCAGCCTGATCGGCACTGACTTGGTCAATCATTGGCTGGCTACTGGGGCCAGTGTCGAATATACCTTTGAACTTGAGGCCGTTCGTTGGCAGAAGACGCTCTGGAACGCCTCGTTCAGTGCTCTTTGCACGATCACGCAATCAACTACAGCGACCGTTTTGGGGGAATCCGAAGAGCTGGTTCGAAAGGTGATGGGCGAAATTTATGAAACAGCCAGCCAGCTGGGTCATACGCTTCCGGTCGGGATCATTGAAAAACAGATTAACGGCACCCATCGAATGCCCCCTTACCTTCCAAGTATGACCTTGGACAGGGCCGCTGGTAATGCCACCGAGTCTGAAGTGATTGTTGGTAATGCTGTCAGGGCTGCACGGCGAATCGGTATCAATACACCGCACCTCGACACCCTCTATACCCTTTTGAAACTAAGGAATTGATCTTAGCTTTGTTCCCAGGGAAGGCCACGAAAACGCCAGCCATTGATTGTTGAGCGGTGTTTGGTGCCATCCATGCTGCCCTCAAAGCCTTCCTCGATATTGGTCAGTTGCTGATACCCCGACTCAAGGAGAATTTCGGCCGCAGCCATCGATCGTTGGCCACTCCGACACAGAAGGAAAATGGGCGTCTTTTCATCAGGGACCGCGGCTTGCACCAAGGACAAAAAGTCAGGGTTCGTCGTCATGCTCGGAGCAAACTTGAAAGGAATATTGACCGCCCCAACAGGATGTCCCACAAAGCTGTATTCAACGGGGTCGCGAACATCAATCAAAACGGCGAGAGCGTTGCCCTTCAATAAGGCATAGGCAGCGGCCGGATCCAATTTCTGAATATCTGTCATCTCAGCCTCCCCCTCATAATGCATTAAATTGAGTCAACGGCATGAAAAAGCCGTTCAACCTCGGGAATAAGGCGTTTATCAAGAAGGAACATGATCACATGGTCACCTTCTTGTATCACCGTATCGTGATGGACATGCAAGACTTCATCATCGCGCACCAAAGCGCCCATGACGATGCCTTCCGGCATGTTGATTTCGTTCAGCGGAATACCAATCACGCGGGAAACTCCCACCTGACCATGGGCCACCATTTCGATGGCTTCAGAGGCTCCATGCCGGATGGAATGGACTTGCCCGACATCACCCCGTCGAATGTAGCGAAGAAGCGCACTGATCGTGGCTTGCTGAGGTGAAATGACAAGATCCACTTGCTTGTCATCAACGATTTCTGAATAGGCATCATTGTTGACTAGAGCAATGACACGTCTCGCGCCGAGCCGCTTTGCCAGCATCGCCGAGAGAATATTGGCTTCATCATTATTCGTAATCGCGCAGAACACATCCGCACTTTCCACGTTCTCACTTACCAGAAGGTCTCGATCTGAGGCGTCACCCACAAGGACTGTGGTGTTTTTTAGCTGGCCGGCAATCTTTTTGGCACGCTGCGCATCACGTTCAATCACCTTGATTGAATATTGGCTTTCCAGGGCTAAGGCGACTCGCTTACCAACGTGGCCACCCCCAGCAAAGATCAATCGTTTATAGGGCTTTTCCGACTTTCCAAGCTCGGACATGACACCCTTGATCTCCTCACGCGAGGCAAGGAAGAAGACTTCGTCCCCGTGCAGGATGACGGTGCTGCCATTGGGTGCAATCGGTTGCCCATTTCGGAAGATAGCCGCAATACGGGCATGAAAATTCGGAACATGAGCATGTAATTCACGCACTTCACGTCCGACCATCGGCCCGCCTCGGACAGCCTGTAATGATGCCATCCGGACGCGTCCCTCCGCAAAATCAAGGACCTGACTTGAGCCGGGGTGTGAAAGAAGACGCTCGATGTATTGCGTAACGATCTGCTCCGGGCTGATCACGTAATCGATGGGAATTGTCTCTGGAGAGAAAAGGCCGGGATAAGCGAAGTACTCAATCGACCTGACGCGAGCAATTTTTCGTGGGATTTTGAAAAGAATGTCCGCAATCTGGCAAGCCAACATGTTGGTTTCGTCATCACTGGTAGCAGCAATCAGCATGTCCGCTTCTCGAGCACCGGCAGCTTGCAGAATAGGCGGATGCGCTGCATGGCCCAGCACCGTTCGAATATCAAATCGATCCTGAAGCTTGTCAAGGATCTCCTGCCGGATATCGACCATCACAATATCGTTTTTTTCACTGGCAAGGCTCTGGAGCAAACTACTCCCAACCTGTCCCGCTCCGAGGATGATGATTTTCATGAGATTATTCGGACTGAGGGGTGACGCTTTAGGGGCCTGATTGACGTGGCAACCAATCCCGACTGAGGTCGCCGAAAGCAAGAAAATAAGGATTCAGCAAACTGGTTTTGAGATTGTACCTAAGGCGATGGCCTTGAAGGTCAACAACGCGCCCGCCGGCCGACTCCAGAACGGCCTGGCCGGCCGCGGTATCCCATTCTGAGGTAGGCCCAAAGCGTGGATAAAGATCAGCGCTCCCCTCCGCAACGCGACAAAACTTAAGAGAACTCCCCACAGGCTCCATGATGTAGGGCCCCTGCTGAGTCAAATACGCATCAAGGTCAGGCGCCGGGTGCGAACGAGATCCCAGAATCCGCAGGGGATCAGTGGCCTGCTCCGCTACGTGAAGGGAAACGTGGGTGTGGGCAGCATCCAGACGGAAGGCGCCCTTCTTTGCCTGGCCGACATAGGTAAGACCTTGAACGGGAACGTGAACAATACCAAAAGACGGCACGTTGTCTTCGATGAGGGCTATGTTGACCGTGAACTCCCCATTCCTGTTCAAAAACTCCTTGGTTCCATCCAGCGGATCGACAAGCCAATAGGTCGACCAAGAGAGTCTTTCTTGGTCATCGATTGGAGCGGACTCTTCCGAGAGCACTGGAATGTCTGGGGTTAGGACTTTGAGACCATGCAAGATCGTTTGATGACTTGCAAGATCGGCAGCGGTCAGAGGGGATGCATCGCCTTTATGACGAACTTCTGCATCCCGATCATAAAAGTTGAGAATTTCATGACCCGCAGACTCCGCAAGAAGAATGAGGTCTTGAACACATTGTTCATTCAGGCTGATCGATGAACATGAAGATGAATTATGCAAGGGACCGCTCTAAAATTCCGGGGACCCTATTATGTCATCTTGAGACCAGACTCGAACTAGTACTGGTCTTCCTTGACGCCTTCTTCTTGCCCCGCAGCAAACGTCAATTTGGCGACGTTGTCTTTGGTAAAGAACCCCTCAAAATCACCGAAGCGTTGAACATACTCGATGATGAGCGAAGAAAAATCGGAAGCTGATGAGAAAATCTGTTTCAGGCCTTCGCTTCTCGATCCAATGGTCTCAAGAAGAAAGCCTTTCCCCTGACCCGCAATCGCATCAACCACAACGTCAATGTATTCCCGGCCATCCAGCTGGCCGTCCTTAACCTCGACAGCGATGTGATGAAGCCTTGGTCCATAGTTCCGCACAAAGGTCTCTGTTGGACTCGGCAGACGGTCCAAATGATTGACGCAATAGGGATGGTTACTTGCGGTGAATACCTTCGCAGGACTTTGCGATTCAGCAAGGTCATGAGCGCTTTTGGTGACATTCGTTGAAGAGTTCTGATCCTTGATATCGTAGCTCCCCCAATAGTAATAACTGGAGAGCGCCAGATACTCGAGGATGGCCACTTCCCGGTTCTGGCTGTAAACCCGAGTCGCAAGGTGGTCGACCGGGTAGAGAAAGTCCTTGATACCAATACGCTCTTGCATCTCCTTACCGCGATCATTCGCGGCCTGCGCCTGAGGAAGGATGATGCAGTTACCGTGCTGATAAACCCGAATGCTATCGAGCGGTCGTTCCATGTAACCGATGACATTCTGGGTGTAGGGCGAGGGTTTTGAAATGCTGACGTTGAGCGGGAAATCAAGATCCGCTAACTGCCCTACTTGAAAAAATCTGAACTCCCGCTGCTGCTGCATAGCGACCACCTGATGACGATCCTGACAATGCAGAATCTCGCCAAGGTATCTCGAATGCGGGCGGCGCGCCCCGACGGGATAAAGATCATTCAAACTGCGGAAGATGTCCGAGTACGACATTTCCTTGGGCTCGCGCAGAAGAATATCAGGCGATTGCATATCAATACGAAGGACATGCGTGAGATGTTTTTCGCTGTCCAGGGTCACCAGATATTCATAAGGAGACATCAAAGCCAATTCTGCAATGTATTCAACGGAATTGCCGGGCTCCACACTAATCAGCATGGCTTCGATGCCGCCGATCATTTCCGTCAGTCCACTGCTGTCTCGTTCCTCAAGAAGCTTTTGTAAGTAGTCTTCATAGAAGACAGAATTCTGCTTGTCCCCATAACGTGGCAGGCGAGTGGAATAAGTCATTCAGGTAATCTCCGATTCGAAGGCTCCCACCGGAGGTCCAGTGTTGTGGGAAACCTGTGGTTACGGGGTTCATCGGCAACCATACGTTTGCCTTGGACATGTCCATGCTCCCAAAAGCGTGCTCTGCGACGGGCCTCTGCTTCTTGGGCATTGACGGGAAATGTGTCGTAATTGCGTCCGCCTGGATGACACACGTGATAGGTACATCCGCCAAGGGATATGCCTTCCAGTTTGTCATACACGTCAAAGACCAACGGGGCCTGGACCCCGATGGTCGGGTGCAAAGAGGACGGCGGGGACCAGGCCTTGAAACGAACACCGGCAACGAACTGGCCTGGCGTGCCTGTCGGATGAAGGGGAATCATCCGGCCATTACAGAGGACATCGTGACGATGGGAGAGCAGCCCATCAACCCGAATCTCAAGCCGTTCAACCGAGGAGTCAACGTAACGGGCCGTTCCCCCACCTGAGACTTCCTCACCCAGAACATGCCAGGGCTCAATTGCTTGCCTCAGACTAAGTTCGATGCCGTCGACGGCGATGGTGCCATGGCGCGGAAACCTGAACTCCATAAAGGGTTCCAGCCAGTTTTCATCAAAATCATAGCCAGAAAGTCGCAATTCGCTGATGACCTCGCGAAGGTCCGATTCAATGAAATGCGGCAGCATGAATCGGTCGTGGAGGGCAGTATCCCAATAAACCAGAGGTCGACGCTCGGGCGTCCGCCAGAATCGAGCGATCAGGCAACGCAGCAAAAGGGCCTGAACCAGACTCATTTGGTAATGCGGCGGCATTTCAAATGCCCGCAGCTCCAAGATCCCCAGGCGTCCTGTCGCGCTATCGGGTGAGTACAGCTTGTCAATACAAAATTCGGAACGATGCGTGTTTCCTGTCATATCGATCAGGAGGTTCCTCAGCAGACGGTCGACAAGCCAAGGTTTTGGCGTTTCTTCGCCAATATCACAATGCGATTCCAGTTGCTGAAATGCGATCTCCAATTCATAAAGGTTATCGTCCCGCGCCTCATCAACACGGGGTGCCTGACTTGTCGGCCCGATAAATTGACCTGAGAAAAGATAGGACAGCGCGGGATGACGCTGCCAAAACCGAATCAGGCTGACCAGAAGATCGGGGCGCCGCAGAAAGGGACTTTCCGCCGCCGCAGCACCACCCAGCGTAATGTGATTTCCGCCACCGGTTCCGGTATGGCGACCATCCAACATGAATTTTTCGGCAATCAGGCGAGTCTGCCTTGCATCTTCGTAGAGCTGTCGGGTCCGACTGACCAGCGTCTGCCAATCTTCAGAGGGATGGATGTTGACTTCGATGACACCAGGATCTGGGGTCACGGACAACATTTTCAGCCGAGGGTCTCGGGGTGGGGAATAACCCTCAAGTCGAATCGGTTGTTGAGCTTTCTCAGCAACGCTCTCAATCACGGCAATCAGGCCGACAAAATCCTCGAGCTGACTTAACGGAGGGAGGAAAACATGGAGCAAACCATCACGCACTTCAAGCACGAGCGCGGTGTGGACAACCTCACGGGGATCTTCAATCGCCTTGACCGGCTCAGGCTTTTCACTTCCTGGAGTCGGCTTTTCGAGCGCCTCACGTGGCTCAAAAGGATCACGTTCAAAATCAGGTTCCATCTCCTCTGGCAAAACCCAAGGCAGGCTTGCCAAAGGCAAACGGAGGCCCATCGGGGAGTCCCCAGGGATCAAGTAGAGTCGCTCTTGCCTTAAAGGCCAAAGACTCGAACGCCATCGCCGTTTATCAGACACCGGCTTCAACGGCAGGACATAACCAACAACCTCACCTAAACCCTTGCGAATTGCTTTGGCAAGCGCATTTCGGGAGGCAAGATCCTCGAGGGGATGCTCATGTGGATCGATATTTTCAGGATAACGGGATTCGGCATCAAGGGCATGCCAAGGATCTTCATAAGCCGCAATCAGATAACCGGGATGGAGAGCGAGACATTCGGCCAGTAGCTTTGCAAATGCAAAAACATCCGGAGGATTCTGGGTCGACGGCTTGGGTCGGAGAAGTTCCAGATTGTGCCAGAGGGGAGTTCCATCCTCCCGCCAGAAGATATTCATGGCCCAACGCGGAAGGGGCTCGCCCGGATACCATTTGCCTTGCCCATAATGAAAGAGGCCTCCAGGAGCAAAACGGTTGCGGAGGCGTTCCATCAACTCATTCGCCTTGGTCCACTTTTCTTCGCCCAGTGCGTCCGTATTCCACTCAGGCCCGTCCATATTGTCGGCCGAGACAAATGTGGGTTCTCCCCCTTGCGTCAGTCTCACATCACCGGCCTTAAGATCCGACTCAACCTTATCACCCAGTGCCATGATGGATGACCATTGGGAGTCGCTGTAAGGGAGTGTGACCCTTGGATCCTCGTGAATTCGAGTAATCCCCATACTGAAATCAAGCTCAGCCTGGCAAACGCTCGTCAGTCCAATCACGGGTGCTGCAGCGGTCGGGAGACTTGAAACAGCCAATGGAATATGACCCTCACCGGCCAGAAGTCCGGATGTGGCATCCATTCCAACCCAACCGGCTCCTGGAACGTAGGCTTCACACCAGGCATGAAGGTCAGTGAAATCCTCAGAAGGACCCTCAGGGCCCTCGAGTGGGAGTTGGTCGGCCACCAATTGGATCAGATAACCTGAAACGAATCGGGTGGCAATTCCGAGATGGCGGAGCAATTGCGCAAGTAACCAGGCACTGTCACGACATGAGCCCGAGCCCAGAGTCAGGGTCTGTTCGGGTGATTGAACCCCAGGCTCCAGACGAATCATGTACCGAATTCGCGCCTGAACCTTTTGATTCAGCATCACCAGTAGGTTAGTGGTGGTGATCGTTTCTGGAATTTGCGCCTTGATGTCCTTGAGGAAGGCCTCAAACTGGGGGCCTTCGGCATCACATTCCAGATAGGGAGCCAGTTCTTTTTGATTATCGGCAGGGTATGCAAAGGGGAAGAACTCCGCCCAATCCTCGACAAAAAAGTCGAATGGATTGATGACGGTCATATCTGCAATCAGTTCAACTCCAATGAACATTTCCCGCACCGGCTCAGGAAACGTAACGCGTGCAACAAAGTTTCCGAAGGCATCCTGCTGCCAGTGAATGAAATGATTTTTAGGCAGTATTTCAAGAGCATAGCCTGAAACCGGGGTCCGACTATGGAGCGCAGGCCTTAGTCGAATTTCATGGGGCGAGGCGACGACAGCACGATCAAACCGATAATGGGTCTTGTGCTTGAGTTGAACCTTGATGCTCACAGCCTCTCCCAGATGGCGTCAGTAGCCTTGGCCATTGGAATGATCCGATGGGGCCAGCCAGTCTGGATTGGGCAAAGAGGCAAAAACACCCCTCAGACCTTCGCTCCACCGGCGGCTAATTTGTGAAAAATAGGGATCATCCTGAGTGATGTGATATTCGAGATCCAAGTGAAAATTGCCGTCCCGATAGCAAGCCAAATCAATCGGAAGCCCTACCGAAAGATTGCTTCGCATAGTGGAATCAAAAGAAACCAGGACCGATTTGATCGCATCTTCAAGGGTTGTATCTGCCCGAATGACTCGGTCCAGAATCGGTTTGCCATATTTGGTCTCGCCGATCTGAAAGAATGGGGTTTCCTCACTGGCTTCGATGAAATTACCTTCGGCATAAACCAGACACAGCCGCATCCTTTCACCGCCAATCTGACCTCCGACGATAAAATTCGCACTGGAATCAACGTTATTCTGCGCGAGGTAAGCCCCATCGTTCTGCCGAACAGATCGCAAGCATTCGCCAAGAATCTGGGCCACATCAAACATGGACTCGACATTCCAGATATTTCTTTTTTCAGCTTGCCGCGCCTGCTGCTCCAGGAGATTGAGGGCATTCTGGGTGATGGACAGATTGCCCGAACTGAGGATCACAATGGCGCGATCTCCAGCTCGAATAAAGGTCCGCATTTTCTTGAAGCAGGCGATCTGATCGACACCGGCGTTCGTTCTCGAGTCGGAGGCAAATACCATTCCGGCATCGAGTTTCATGGCAACACAATAAGTCATGGGATCTGATGTTCAGGCAACTTGGGAAAAGGAAACATCATAAAGATCTTCACGACGTGAAAGATAGGCATTGCGTATCTCTCGTCCCAGAACATCCATGGAGGCCAGAAAGTCGGTCAGATATTCATGCAGACCTCGGGCAAAGACGTCTTCTATCCGACCAAAGTGAAGATTAGCGTGAATTTCGCCCGCCAGTCGGCGAACTTCACGGCCTGAACTCCCGTTGATATGGCCTAGTGAAGTTTCAATTTCATTGAAACAGGCATGCAAGGAGCGAGGCATATCGTCCCTGAGGATGAATAGTTCTGCGACCTTCAGGGGGGAAATCACATCACGATAAATCTTGCGATAGGCTTCAAAGGCACTGACGGATCGCAGGAGAGAGCCCCATTGGTAATAATCCGCTGCTCCCCCGACGTCATGAACGCTCGGGAGCAGAATGTGGTACTTCACATCAAGAATTCGTGCGCTGTTGTCCGCTCTCTCAAGAAACGTTCCCAACCGAATGAAACTCAGCGAAATATCCTTGATGATCGTGCCCAATGTCACGCCACGAAACAGATGCGAACGCTCTTTGACCCACTCAAAAAAATCGCTGTAATTCGTCTCGTCAAAGTCCCTGGCGAGCCGATTCACCTCAAGCCAGGTGCCATTGATCACTTCCCACATTTCAGATGTGATGGCGCCCCGCACAGAGCGCGCATTCTCGCGAGCAGCCTTAAGACAGTTATAGATGCTCGAAGGATTATCGGAATCCAGGGCCATATAGTGTGTCACTTCGCGGGCTCTGGCCAAGCCGTGCTTTTCCTCATAGCCTAGAGCGCAGCCGGTGATATTGAGGGGGGCATACCAGAGATATGCTTCGGCTCCCTCAAGATCCAGGGGGACCAGGGAAGATCGGTGGGCGACATCGAGGATGCGTGCCGTGTTTTCAGCACGCTCGATATGTCGAGACATCCAAAAGAGATTTTCTGCGGTTCGCGACAACATGAATTAATCCTCCAATACCCAGGTGTCTTTGGTTCCGCCACCTTGAGATGAATTAACAACCAGAGAGCCCTCTCGAAGTGCCACACGCGTCAATCCCCCCGGAACCAGTCGAACTTCCTTACCTGATAAAACAAAGGGCCTAAGGTCAACGTGACGAGGAGCAACCCCCTGCTCTACTAGCGTCGGACAGGTGGAAAGAGCCAATGTTGGCTGTGCTATGAAATTGGATGGATCGCTCAAAATTCTCTGCCGATAGTCCTCGATCTCGGTACTGGTACTGGTGGGCCCCACCAGCATTCCGTATCCGCCAGAACCTTGGACTTCCTTGACGACCAATTCGGGAAGATGTTCAAGCACGTATTTCAGATCCTCAGCAATTCCCAATCGATATGTTGGGACATTCGAAAGGATTGGTTTTTCACCGAGATAGAACTCAATCATCTCGGGAACGTGGAGATACGTCGACTTATCATCCGCAACCCCGGTCCCTACTCCATTGATCAGCGAGACATTACCCGAGATATAGGCATCGAGAAGGCCAGGAACACCCAGCACTGAATCAGGACGAAATACCAGCGGATCAAGGAAATCGTCGTCGACACGGCGATAGATGACGTGGACTGGCCTCGGCCCTTCGGTGGTGTGCATGAAGACACGCCGATTTTCGACGAAAAGATCCTGCCCTTCGACCAGCTCAACCCCCATCTGGCTGGCCAAAAAGGCATGTTCAAAGTAGGCGCTGTTATAGGCACCCGGTGTCAGTACAGCGATCACAGGATCAAGCACATTGGGTGGCGCGGACTCACGAAGAGTGTCCAATAGCATCAGGGGATAATGCTCTACCGGCTCAACAATTTGCTGGGCAAAAAGATCGGGGAAAAGCCGCATCATGGTTCGACGGTTTTCCAGCATGTAGGACACCCCTGAGGGCGTTCTGAGATTATCTTCAAGAACGTAAAATTCATTCTCGCTGACGCGAACAAGATCGATGCCAGCAATCTGTGCATAAACCTGATTCGGAAGATCAACCCCCATCATCTCAGCCCGAAATGCTGGATTCTGGGTAATCTGCTGTGCATTGACGATTCCCGCATGCATGATCTCCTGACCATGATAAATATCATGCAGAAAGGCATTCAGGGCCTTGACTCGCTGAACGATCCCGGCCTCCAATCGGCGCCATTCCGCCCCGCCGAAAATGCGGGGAACGACATCGAAGGGAATCAGCCTTTCACCCCCATCTGATTCACCGTAAACCGCAAAGGTGATCCCAAGGCGCCGAAACAATAATTCAGCTTCCTGTTCTTTACGATGCAGAGTGCCTTCGGGCAGAGCATTCAACCAGTCGGCATAACGTTGGTATACCGGTCGGATTCCATCGGAACCTGAACGCATTTCATCGAAGTAGGCTGGGGCGTTTTGAGTATTCATGACCAACAGCTTGCAAAAGCTGGGCCACGATTCCAGTCAGCATGAAATCCGGAATTTACCCACACATTTCAGGACGGCCGCACCATATTGGGGCGCACCACCCCAGAGAAAGGGTCCACTTTGGCGCTCAAATCTTTCTGTGCTCTAGACAATATGGATGACCTGCCGGACCTCAAGTGACGTGGGTTAAGCTTGAAGCTCGTTAAACCACAGGCTCAGAGCCACAATTGAGGAGGCAGGTCATGAATGATGGTAGCAAATTCGTCGGCT
>JBILGU010000057.1:0-8032 GCA_044350805.1 Methylococcaceae bacterium | reverse complement strand
ACTCGAGCAGGCGGAGGCTATTGAAATCTCACTGGAACGGCTGTCGGAGGTTGTCTATGCGGATCCTGAGAGCCATGTGAGTATTCAGAATGTCAGTTCAATTACGCCAAATGATCCCTACTTCTGGAACGATTGGCATCTGTTAGGCCCCTTTGCTAACGTCACCCCACCTGAGGTTGTTTCACCTTATGTGGTTAACGGCTACCTCGGAGCAGCCAACGTGCAAGCGGCCTGGGAATTGACTAAGGGAAGTGCCTCGACGGGGGTTGCCGTTGTGGATTCGGGGATTCTATTTGATCACCCTGATCTCAAGCGGTCGTTAGGGCGTCAAAAGACAAACCGGGGTTGGGACATGGTCACTTCTATTGCGTCGGCAAGGGATGGCAATGCGCGCGATCAGAATGCCCAGGATGAGGGGGACTGGGTCGATGCTTTTACTGGCTGTGGTAACGCGCTCAAGGACAGCAGTTGGCACGGCAGCCATGTGGCTGGAATTATCGCCGCAACCACGAACAATAGCCTGGGGGTGAGTGGGATTAACTGGAGAGCAAAGATTGTTCCGGTGAGGGCACTCGGTGCGTGCGACGGTGACCTCTCTGATATTACGGATGGAATTATTTGGGCAGCCGGTAGCAAGGAGGTGCCAGGAGCAAAGCCGAACCGGACGCCGGTGAAGATCATCAACCTGAGTATAAGCGGTTACGGTTTAGCTTGTCCTAATGTCTACCAGGAAGCCATCGACTATGCTTTATCGAAAGGGATTAGCGTTGTCGGGTCTGCGGGGAACGACTCAAAAGACGTCTCCCTTGCTAATCCCGCCAATTGCCGCGGCGTGATCAGCGTGGCCTCTGTGAACCATCTTGGGAACCTTGCGTATTATAGTAATTTCGGAAGCTCCATAACCGTTGCAGCGCCGGGTGGTCAGACGTCGTTTTTGGCTCTGTCCGTTGACCCTGTGAGTGGGAAAACAGAACTAATGCCATTGCCAGCCCCGCAGTGGGGAGTTTGGTCAACCATTAACAGCAGCCTCACTTCGCCTGGCTTAGGAAAGATGGCCTATGGGCCATTGCAGGGAACGAGTATGTCCGCTCCTGTGGTCTCCGGTGTGGTTTCTCTGATGGTCAGTGCCGACAAAAAGCACAAATTAACCCCAGCTCTCGTGAAAAAGGTACTTCAGGATACTGCAGTCGAATTTTTCAACTACACACCATACCTGGAAGTCATTTCGGGTTCCAATCCTCCCGTATTTGAGTGGCTGCTCTACCGAGACCAATCTCGGTGTACGACAACCCTTCTGGGCAAATGTGGCGCGGGTGTTGTGGATGCGGAGGCTGCTGTGAAGGCCGTTCTTGAGTTGCAGTAAATCCATGACTGTCGGGTGCGGCGGGTGACCTAAAAACCCTGCAAGATACAAAAATGAGTGAGAACGAGTCAAATTGGTGCTCGTTCTCATCACAACGTTGGATCTATAGTGAATTAAAACTCGCGCTGCTTAATCCACCGTAATCATCAGGACAAACCTTCAGACGTAAAAAAATCACCAGGGTGGTCGATCCTATATTGCATCCTTTGGTCCGTGCCGATCAAACTTCCGCTCTCTTCCTCGTTTTTGGAGCAGCGAAAAGCGGAATCTCGCCACCAATGCCAAATCGCGAGTTGCGGAGATTGGGTGAAGCTTAGACGACGGATCTATTTGCGTTTTGGTTTAGTTCGCGTTTCTAAAACAGTCTTTTTAACCATATTTTAACCACTAAAACCCAAATAGCCTACAACTCATTGATTTTATTGGCGCCCCCAAGGGGGTTTGAACCACTGTTACCGCCTTGCCGAAGCGGCAACCCTCAAATCGCTCCACCCCTAATTTCAAATCGACCCCACGCGACGCCTTAATCTCCAGGAAAAAGTCATCGGCATGTAGATGTCTACCCCTTTCAATCTTGTCTGCCTCAGAGTCAAGCTCAACCAGGGCTATGCTCGATACGGCCATCCTCTGAGCATTCACACTCAAGCGACTCCCGCTCTCGGTTCTCTTACCGCACTGGATTTTTTCAGTCGGTTGCTTTTTCTACAGCGCCTGGAGCATACCCCGTCAGTTCGACATATCCTTTCCCCAGCCTTTGTCCCGTTTCCGCATCTGTTACGTCGACAGCACCCTCCCAGTAACGGGCATCGTGACGAAATTCCTGATCGGCGAGCACGGGTTTAATCACTAATTTAAGGCCGGTCGGCAGAATCGATAACTGCCAGCTTGCGGGGTAGTCATACCCTGCAGGGCTTCCCCACGTTGAAAGCGAAGTCAGCTTCACATCCTCTCGATTCAAATGGCGGGAGGTTCCATCAAAGGGGATCCATGCGCCTGAACTTAAGGGATCCTCTTCTCCGTTTTTGCGGCGCATCCGAAAATACATGAGATCCTCTCCGCTATCCAACTGGAGGGAAAACCAGTCCCACCCAGCCTGATCCTGAGCCAGCATGCTGGTGCTCCACTCCCGATCCAGCCAGGCAAGGCCGCTGACAGGCACCACCTCATCCTTCAATCTCACCCTGCCACGCGCGCTCATTCGCGTCATGGAATAGTAGTAAGAGGCGTTCCCTGGCTCCATGCTTTTCTGGCTGAGTCCGCGATCTCCCTGCAAAACCGGCGCCTTGCCGGACTTGAGCATCAAATCAAGCTCCACGCCCTCTTGCTGGGCCTTGAAATGCCAGGGATCCCCCTCCCCACCTGAGGCCTCCAACACCCAGTCATCCAACCAGACCTTGAAAGGCTCGGCGCGAGTTCCCGCAAGGCCGATGGCCTCCCGCGAAATGCGTTGAAATGAGTGATATTGCTGGTTCGCCACATCAGTCAGAGCCAAGTGGGCCATCCAGGCATCCTGCCCCGCCCATTGGGATTCGCCTGGCCGTTTTCCTCGGCGGATGCCGTGGCGAAAGAACGTGATCTGAAAACCGAAGCGTCGGCCATTCGGTCCATCCAGATTACCGGTGACGTACCACCACTCATCCCGAAAATTCGGATGGGGTCCGTGATCGGCAGGAAACTGGAAAGGGCGCACGGCCAGAGCCCGATCAAATCCTGTGGAATTTGACTGATGCAAAGTCGCTGTGACCCCGGCATCGGGTGGCACCGGCTGATCGCAACCGGTGAGGGATGCCAGGAAAACACCCAGAATCAGGCCGAAGCTTCGCAGTTTCACCTCATTCCTCCCGGAGTCCCAAGGCCGGCGGGGTCCTGATCGCCAACCGGGCAGGATAGGCGCCCGCCAAAAGAGCCGCTAGCGTCCCCAACAACACCGCAAGGACCAAAGGCCCTGCGGAGACTGTCAAATCCATGGTCCAGCCAAAGGAACGAAGATTAATCACCCGAACCAAAGCCACGGCGACCGCGATGCCCAAGGGGATCGCCATCAGCCCCGCCATCAACCCCATAAAACCCGTCTGGAGCAATACCAGCCCCCCCGTCTGAAGGGGCGTCAATCCGGTCGCACGCAACACGGCCATCTCTCGACGACGCTCGTATTGAAGGGCCATGAGTGCACTGACGATCCCGATAAAAGCCACCCCGACGGCCAGCAGGCGAAGGACCTGTGTGATCGCAAAAGTCCGCTCGAAAGTCTCAAGAGAAACCTCGCGAATTTCCTTATTGGAGCGGACCGATAAAGGCTGATGACTCTCTATCAAACGTCGGTCCAGCTCGGTTCGGACCGCCGAGATATCGGCACCCTTTTGAAGATACAGCCCCAAGGAGGTATTCGCCTGATCGTGCCAGAAGGTGTTGTAAAGGCGCCGATGCATGACGATCAACCCCTGATCCGAACGATAATCGAAGAAAATGCCTTCAACCCGCAACGTCACAGGGCCAACGTCGGTCATGATCTCAACCGCATCACCCACGGCCAGTCGATGTCTTTGAGCATAGGGCTCTGAAATCAAAATACCTTGGAGCTCCGGAAATCGGGCCCAGAGCTTTTGGCCATCAAGATCCTTGAAACGAAAGCCCGGTTCATTGAGGTTAGGGGGATCCAAGGCCAACACTTCGCTTTCCCCTTTCGACGTCGAAACAAAAATCCGCCGTCCTGTTCCGATTCGATCCACCCCCGGAATGCTCCCCAATCGGTCAGCCAGATCCACGGGAAGGGGTGGCGTCGATCGGGGCGTGGATTGGGGCATGGCGATGTAGATGTCGGCCTGAAGAATCTGATCCAACCACTCGGCAATCGAGCCTCTGAAACTTTCGATCATCGTCCCAACACCGATGCTGACGGCGATTGCTATGGTGAGCGCCGCGATAGCCAGCCCTGATCGGCTGAGCGTAGCGCCAACGCCGCGGACGGCTAATCGTATAAGCCATACACCCAAGAAAGGAGCCAGCCATCCCACCAGCCGGACGCCCCACAAAAGAACCATTGGGCACAGTAACCCATAGCCGAGCAGCAATAAAAATACACCCGCAATCGCCGGAACCAGTCCTGGAAGATTGCCCATCAAGAGCAACGTTGCACAGAGCAAGGTGATCACTCCGGCCATCGCTACCCAAGGAAGTACCCGTCGTGCAGAACCCTCCACACCTGAACGCGCTCGCGTCATGATCGGAGAGGTCATGGAGGCTTCGATCGCAGGCCCCAGCGCCGCCATGACGGCAACCCCTACCCCCAGACAAACGCCGTAGACCAACACCCATGGATCGATCAAAAACTCCGTGACCGTCAGCACAAAATAGATGTCGTTAATGGTCTGCGTGACCATGTGCAATAGGGCTTGCGCGGCCAACATTCCCAATCCGAGACCCAAAAGCCCCCCCACCAAACCCAGCAGAGCGGCCTCCAGAAGAATCTCATTCAGCAATTGACGACTGGTTGCGCCGAGGACGCGAAGCGATGCCAGGAGCTCCCGTCTTTGAAGAACGGAAAAAGCCATGGTGTTGTAGATCAGGAAGGAGCCGACCAGAAGGGCCAGAAGGCTCATCGCGCGAAGATTGAGCTCAAAGGCCGCCGTCATGTTTTGAGTAGCACTCTGTCGCCCTGCCGCGGAACTCAGTTCAACCCCTGACGGCAAAAGGGATCTGATTCTCTCTTCCATCGCCGGATCATCGCGAAGCACCAGATCAATGCGATCCAAAACCCCAATCCGACCCAGAACTTCCTGGGCTGTCGCGATGTCGGCCAGTATCACGCCCTCGAGCGCTGGATCTGGAGGACGATTTCCCTCGGCATAACCCACCAGTTTCAAAGCATGTGGGCGAGTGGTAATCATCGCTTCCAGGGTATCTCCAGGTTTGACCCCCATGCGCTGGGCGGTGACCGCAGACAACAGAACCGTGTCCGGCTCGGTTAAAAGACGAAGTCCTTCTTCCCCCCTTGCGGCATTGACGAAGCGGCTGGCGAGGTTTTGCTCTGAGAAGACATCAAACCCGATCAGCCTGACGGTCGATTGCCCTAGGCTGACATATCCTTCGACAGCGGGCGCCGACTCTCGAACACCGGCATTGACCCTCAACTGGGTGAAGAGTGACTCCTTCAGCCCTTCGGGTCCCCCGCTGACATGATGGGTATAGCGGCCCGTCAGAGCTTCCATGGAGAGTGCAAACGCGCGGTGGGTGCTTTGAGCGGCCAGGTCGATTGAGACCACCATGGCAACACCCAAGGCCACACCCAGAATCGCAAGGATCAACTGAACCGGATGACGGACAAAATGACGCCGATTCGCCCGCGCGAGCAGGCTCATGAAGAAATGTCCGGGGCTAATTTTCCGCCCACAAGACGCACGACGCGATCCGCCCTTCGCGCCACCTCTGCGCTATGAGTCACCAGAATCAGCGTATGCCCCTTCGCGCGGACCAGACGATCCAGCAAGTCCATCACCTGTTCGCCGGTTGCAGCATCAAGGTTACCGGTCGGCTCATCGGCCAAAACGAGTTCTGGTTGGTGAATCAGCGCACGAACAATCGCCACCCGCTGCTGCTCCCCACCGGATAGCCGATCAGGATACGTATCAGCGCGATCTTTGAGACCCACTTCATTGAGTAAATTGAGCGCTTCATGGCGGCCGGCGAATTCTGAGATGCCATTCAGCTCAAGAGGCAAGAGCACATTCTCAATGACGGTTAGCGTCGGAATGAGGTTGAAAAATTGATAAATAAAGCCCACATGCTGACGTCGCCAGAGGGTCCTTCCAGGCTCCGCCAGACCGGCGAGGTCAATCCCTTTGAACAAAATCTCCCCTGAATTGGGTGAATCCAAGCCCCCCATCAAGTGAAGCAGAGTGGACTTACCAGAGCCACTCTGGCCAACCAAAGCCATGTGTTCTCCTTTATTCACCAGGAGGTCCACTCCTCGCAGGACTTCTCGCCACCTCCCAGCCTCTCTAAAGGCATGGGTCACCTGATGAAGCTGGAGTAGATTAGGGGACGAATTCATTGAATTTTCCAGGGGCACTGCGTTTTTTTGACTTGGACTCCCATCATCGGACAAGTGCATCAGTGCTTTTGTTCGCCGCAATTATTCTTTATATCGGTTGATGCTCTCTTATGGCCTTATCTGCATGCAGCACCTCGATAAAAGAATCGCATCAGGCCAGTTTTGAATGAAGCATTCCATTTCAACCTGAGGCAATGTCAATCGGTGAGCGCATGGAGCCATCTCTCATGGAACCGTTGCTCAAAAAAATCCAGATTTTGCAAAGGCCATTCAGAGAAGATGCGCAAAATCTTGTATAACAGGGTACTCCCCTAACCGTTTCTAGCGCCCACGCAATTCCCCATGATTTCTCAGAAAGCTCCGCTCTACTTCCTGATACTGACTTCCGTCTTCGGCACAATACGAAGCCTCATCCACATGTTTGCTCCAGACAGCGGGGCCCTGAGCATTGCTGGGATTGCCTTGGAAGGGGATTCAGGTGCAAACCTTGTGGCCATCGTCGGCCAATGGGGAGCCAGTCAATTTGTTGAGGCCATGATGGGAATGGCCATCATCATTCGTTATCGTCAGCTGACCAGCTTCATGTTGGGAATCCAACTCCTGGAGTTGGTCTTGCGAGCATGCATTGGTCTGATGAAACCCTTGATCGTTCTAAGCCCGCCGCCAGGGGCTTATATGACCTGGATTTTATTGCCCATAACCGCCTTTTTCTGGATCTTATCTTTGCGTTGCAACTGTCCCTCTGACAGCGCATCGGAAATTCTTTCTCAGGAAGAGAGGCATTAAATTGATCAGATAATTAACCCGCGTTCCAGTATCGAGCGAGTTTATTTTGATCTCTTCAAAATCAAGAGCTACAAAGAAAGTCCATCGACTGGTGTTCCGACAACTGGACCAACAATCACAAAATTTGCACCCGCGGATCGCATCTCTTCCATCACCTCACGAAGATCTCCCTTGCGAAGCAACTTAGCCAATTCCTTTGGGGGCAGATCAAAATGAAGAATCTCTGTGCAACTGACTCCCTCAGCCTTACTATCGATCAAGTCATCCCAGACCTCATCGAATGCCAGCCCTTCCAAATTTGCCTTGATGGCATACCCCGTCAAAATGCTTTGACTCTCTTTGTTCATCACTCACTCTCGTTTATTGCTTATTGGTTAAGGAACTTGCTCAAGAATCCCGCAAACTGCCACGCGCTCAGAGGATTTCCAAGCCTTCAGAAAGTCATTTACTCTGAAATCCCCTGATCCATCCTGCCTTGGCGCACCGTTTGCAGCATCATCTGGAGCGCCAGCTAGACACCTGTTTCACTGCTTCAATCCGGAATTCCTCCGGGTACCGCTTGCTGCTTATAACACCTCCACATTGCCTTACGTTTTTAAGGCTTGGAAGTGTCTACAAAACCCGGGGCGATTCAATACGCCTCAGAGACTGTGCCCTTCACTTTAATTTGCACGTGGGCACCGCCTTTAAATTGTCGCAATCGACCCTAGGGAATCACGGATCAATGCGGTTATGACTCACGCGTGAGTCCCAAAACCTGATTTTTTGAAAAAACATGGATTCAATGGTCATGAATCACGCTCGATATGTCGAAAAAGGACGGTTTTCACGCC
>JBILGU010000014.1:0-74693 GCA_044350805.1 Methylococcaceae bacterium | reverse complement strand
GGCAAGGGTACGCGGGAGAAAACGAAACCGAAACCCCCGGATGGGTTCTGATGAACGTTGGGGTCACTTATGAGGCAAAAACCTATGCGGACAGTAAGTTGCTGTTCTACCTCAAAGGAAACAACCTACTTGATCAGGACATCCGCAATTCAACCTCCTACCTGAAGAATTTTGCACCAGAACCCGGGCGTGGGGTTCAACTAGGCTTCCAAGTAAGTTACTGAGATCGCGGCGATGAATCCACAAAAAAGCCGTTGGGGTGGGGAGCGTCCATCCCATTAATATATAAGACTCTGGAGGCCCTGATATTGCTGGGTCGCGAGAGAGTCTAAAAACCCTTGGATTGTTCGACCGGTATGACGGCGCGTAACCTTTCGGTTCAAAGTGGCATGAAGAGAGACGATCTGCAGAAGTTTATTGAAGACGCTGGCGTCATCCCCTATTCACCGATGAGATAAAGGGGTTCAATCGACTCAACCAGAACATGCTCGGTGCGCAATCCGGACTCAGAAATTCCGCTTGACCGCTCTGAGGCGGCGATTCAGATCGCTTATGAATTTCTTTTGTGTGTAACCGAACTGATCGCAACCGAGGAGAAGATCCATATTCCCCCCTCATTTACGCCGCATCAAACCTTTCGTTTGACGACCGGCAGAGTACGAACATTTGACCCTAAATGCCCAGTCAGAATACCCAGCCTTTCACCCAGTCTCTTCCAAGCATCTAGCTGCTCATCCCGCTGCTGGGACCTGTTGTAAATCCGTTTAATGCGATCTGGCTCAATGTGGTAAGTGCACCGATGAGCCACATCAGGAGAAACACCTAAATCCACCATTAGAGTGGTCGCTGTTCTTCTTAGATCGTGCGGGGTCCAGTGACCGCCAGAAAGAGACAATCCATTCAATTCCTGTGTTCGATTCTTGAACGCCACCGCTCGTTGCCGATCTCCGATCTGCCGTGTAATCGATTTTTTGCAGACCGCCTTCGTGTTGGTTTTATCGGGGTAGAGCCATTGGGTCTCTCCCGACTCTTTCTTCAAGATCTCTAACCAACCTAAAGTGAAGTCCGAAAGATAAATCTTGTGGATCCGTTTGATATGCGTCTTGTCCTTTTCTGGACTGAAAGTCCATACGCGACCTGAGAGATCAATTTCGCTCCAAGTCGCCTTCATCAGATCACCAACACGGCATCCAGTTGAAAGCATGATCCAAATTGCACACTCCGTGGGGAGATGCAGGTTGGCGGAGGTGATCTTCAGCGAAAGTTCAGTGATCTCTACTTCGCTGAGCACCCGATCACGTTCCGTTTCCTTTCCACCGACATCGATTTTCTTGATTCGGTGGGTGGGATCTGTCTGAATAATGTCGCGGGTATAGGCAAACCCAAACATCTGTCGCATTTCAGAAAGGGTTCTGTTCGCAAGCCTGTTGGCTCCTCGAGTCAGAATGGCATCCAGAACGAGCATGACATGAGCCTTGGTGACCTCATCTGCAAAAAGGTGGCCCAAAAGCGGGATCACATCTTTTTCAAATGCCCGAATCAACTCCTTGCGACTTGATTCCTTTCTTTTCGCCAACTCCAAAGCCGTCCAACGCTCAAACAAGATCTTAACGGTAGCGCGGGAGGCTTCTCGCTCCAGCCTTGCCTTTTCATCCAGTTGGGCTTGCCGATTCCTCCGAATCTCGATCTGCCGCTCAAGTGATGGGTCAACCCCAGACTTGATGAGGCTTTTGTACTCGTCACGCTTTCTTCTGGCTTCCGCCAAAGACATGACCGGATATCCGCCAAGCGTCAGCCATCTTTGCTTTCCCCCAATTCGGTAAACCAATCGAAAAGAAATGGCTCCCCCCTCCTCCGCTGGACGAACTCGCATATAGAGTCCTCCCCCATCAGAAAGGAGTTGCTCTGATGCCGATGGCTTTGTCTTTCTGAATGTTGCGTCTGTCAGTTTGTTGATGGCCATATCCACCGTCCAGAATCCCGGGCTGATTTCGGGATAACTTTCGGGATAACTTTTTTCTGCGCTACAGGTGGATATTAAAGGACGCCTCAAGACAAGGCAATTGATATTTTTCCTTTTATAACATCATCTTACGAGATGATACAGGACGTCCTTGGACCTCCCAAAATCACTAAAAAACTGTATGGGGTGCAGGTGGTAGGAGGTTCGAATCCTCTCACCCCGACCAAATTAAATCAAGAAGTTGAACAGAACGGCCGAACCCCATTCGGCCGTTTTTTATTTCAGGCATGACCTTTTGATTCCGGGCATGGTTGCATGCGCGATTCAGGGTTTTAGCCTATTCATCTTGATCCTGAGCTTCTCAAATCACACCTGAGATGAGACTCCCCCCACCTCAAGTTTCTTCGTCTGCGAAGAGATCTCCCGCCCAAAGACGAGATCGCTACAGGTCTTTCCCCTCCGCAATGTATTTCTGCAGAAAAAGAAACTGATCTACTGGTACTTCTCTCGTCCCAGAGAACGGGTCACCCAGAAGAAAGACAGCATAGAGATTGATCGAAACCATAAACGCCACCATCCCTGTCATCAAGGATTGCACCACGGAGTTTCTGACTGAAAAGAAAAGAGTGAACAGGATGTTCACAAGACCCCCAGCAATCATGGTGTACCACTCGATACTGGTGATCTTGTAATTTGAGAAGTTGACTCGCTCTCTTCGACCTTCCTCTGCGGCCATGAAAGAGGAAACCATGACTGGATAAATGGTCTTTTGATTTTCCGTAGTGGGCTCAACTGACCTTAGGGCTTTCCATATCTTCTTGAAGAGGACCTTCGTATTCTCGTGGGATTTGCCCTAGGATAACAGCTCCCATTCATCATCAATCACACCATCCACATAATTTTTGATCGACTCCTTGATTTCGGAGCGATGCGCGATTGGCATTTGATCCGCGCCCGAGTAGACCTGAATCAATGCTTCGGCTTCTTGCCCCACATATTTTCTTGCCTCAGTAAACTTCTCAGAGGCGTTGACCAGGATCATTCCCAGGACGACCGAGTAGAGCGTTCCTACGGCGGACATATAGATGCCACCGACTTCATGGATCGCCTCAAATCGCTCTACTTCGATGAGTTTATTGGTGAGTAATTGGAGACCCATCGCGAGGATGACGATGCCCCCAATCGCTACACACCCTACAAAAGGGTTGCTGATATCAATGTGTTGCAGGCTATCCATCATCCTCTCCAGTCCCTCTTAATTTTCACCCAATGCCCGATCTACCCTATGCCTCCCGACCCCCGACAGAGACAGAGAGGCCCTAAGACGGCCTCTCCATCCCGATGCTGGGAGTGCATTCTGGCAGTTAATTTGATGGGCGTCAGACCTAAGTCACATTTTGGACATCTGACCCTGATAGCCTCCGTCTAAATTCATCCATCAGGCAGGAAGGTTATGAGCAGTCAAAAAGCGGGACACCCGGCCAATTCTTCGGGCCGTCCCAATCTGGAAGGGAAGACCAGCGCTTTCACGAATCTCATTTTCATTGTCACACTGCTGGTTGGACTCATCTTCACGACCATCAGTGTGTGGGGCGACATTGACAGCAGCAAGGCAGTCGAAGCCTCGAGCTGGATGCCTTTTTTACTCCTTGGCATTGCCCTTCTGATCGCTCTCGGCTTTGAGTTTGTCAATGGCTTTCACGATACCGCCAATGCCGTTGCAACGGTCATTTATACCCACTCCCTTCCCCCGCACTTTGCGGTGCTGTGGTCCGGTTGCTTCAATTTTCTGGGGGTTCTTTTTTCCAGCGGCGCTGTGGCTTTCGGGATTATCTCTTTGCTGCCGGTTGAACTCATTCTTCAGGTCGGCTCCAAATCCGGCTTTGCCATGGTCTTTGCTCTCCTGATTGCCGCCATTTTGTGGAATCTTGGCACGTGGTGGCTAGGTCTTCCCGCTTCCTCCTCACACACCATGATTGGTTCGATTATCGGCGTCGGTGTCGCCAACGCGCTCATGCACGGCTATGACGGGACCAGTGGGGTGGATTGGCATCAGGCCATCAATGTCGGGTATTCGCTCCTGCTTTCCCCGCTGATTGGCTTCATTGTCTCAGCCCTCCTTTTCCTGACGCTTAAGGTTCTGGTCAAAAACCCAGAGCTCTACCAGGAGCCTAAAAAGACGAAAGCGCCCCCGTGGTGGATACGAAGCCTTCTCGTTCTGACCTGTACCGGCGTCTCCTTTGCGCATGGCTCGAACGATGGCCAGAAGGGCATGGGACTGATCATGCTGATTCTTGTCGGAACCGTTCCTCTGGCCTATGCCCTGAATCGGGCCATGCCTGCGGAAGACGTCACCCAATTTGTGGCCATCTCGCATGTCGCGCAAGAGTCTCTTCTCAAGGGAGCGCCGGCCATGGAAGAGGGAAAAGCCCTGACGACATTGACGGAATATATTCGGAGCAAACACTATGTGCCCGCGGTGAATCCGGCCCTGGCCTCCGAAATCGGCAAGATCTCCGCTCAGGTTAAAGACTACAACAGCCTCGCCAAGATCCCGACCGCGGCGGTTCCAAATGTCCGTAATGACATGTACCTGGTTTCAGAAGCGATTCAACTTCTGAGCAAGGACTCAACCGTCAAACTGGACCCCGAGACCCTCTCCTACCTGGATGGCTTTAAGAAGTTAACCGACAAGGCCACAAAATTCATTCCGGTCTGGGTGAAGATTGCGGTTGCCATCGCCCTGGGACTTGGCACGATGGTGGGGTGGAAGCGCATTGTCGTTACGGTGGGCGAAAAGATTGGTAAGAGCCACCTGACCTATGGCCAAGGCGCCTCTGCCGAGTTGGTTGCCATGATCACCATTGGCGCTGCCGACATCTATGGCCTTCCGGTCTCAACGACTCACGTCTTGTCGTCAGGCGTTGCCGGTACCATGGCGGCCAACAAATCCGGGCTTCAGCTCCAGACGATTCGCAATCTGGCCATGGCCTGGATCGCAACACTGCCCGCCGCCATGTGTCTGTCGGGACTGCTTTTCTGGATTTTCTCCCACACCTTCTAAGGCCGGGAACTGAAAGCAACCGGATGCCTTCTCTCGGGGCATCCGGTTTTTTTCATGGGGAGTCGTCCTTCCGGACTCTGACATCGAACGGTGCCAAAGCCAAAACCGCCAACTTGAGGTGCTGGAGAGCAAAGGGGATACCGATGACGGTCAGTGCAAGGGAGAGCCCGAGCGCGACATGACTGATAAAGATCCAGAATCCCGCAAAGACCATCCACAAGAGATTGCCCATAAACCCCAGCGGGCTCGGATAATGAGGTTCAAACACCTTCCCGAAGGGGGCAATCGCAAGACCGGCCAGCTTGAAACACTGAAGCCCGAAGGGAATGCCGACGATGGAGAGGCACAGGATCAGACCGGCCAAAAGGTATTCGACGGCGGTCAGAAGACCCCCGCCGAAAATCGCCCAAAGCAGATTGAGAAGAAAATTCAAAGGCTCGTGAATTCGTCGAAGGGATGATGGAGCACGATGGTCTCCCGACGATCCGGTCCTGTCGAGAGGATGTGGACCGGAACGCCAACCAGCCCCTCGATTCGGCGGATATAGTTGCGCGCCGCTTCAGGCAGGGCATCAAAGTCCGTCACGCCTTCGGTCGAGTCGGTCCAACCCGGCATCTCTTCCATCACCGGCTCACATTCGGCATACGCCTCTGCACCAATCGGAATCGTGTCGATCTCAACACCGCGGTAGCGGTAGGCTGTACAAATCCGAATCGTTTCAAGACCGTCAAGAACGTCCAGCTTGGTCAGGCATAAGCCCGTCAGACTGTTCAGCTTCGCTGACCGACGCATGAGAACGGCATCAAACCATCCACAACGCCTTGCCCTTCCCGTCGTCGCACCAAACTCGGCACCGCGGGAGGAGAGATGTTTTCCGACGTCATCAAAGAGTTCCGTCGGGAAAGGACCATTGCCAACGCGTGTCGAGTAGGCCTTGGTAATTCCCAGAACATAGTCAAACTCGAGCAGGCCCACCCCGGATCCTGCCGAAGCGCCGCCCGCCGTGGTGTTTGAAGAGGTCACAAAAGGATACGTGCCATGATCGATGTCGAGCATCGCACCCTGGGCTCCTTCATAAAGGACCGGTGCACCCGCGTCACCCAACCGATGCAACTCTCCCGAAACATCGCCGAGCATCGGTTTGATTTCTTCGCCAATCCGGCAGAGCTTATCGAGCTCTTCCTGGAAATCCAGAGGCTTTTCCTTGTAGTACTGGGACAGGACAAAATTGTGCAAATCCAAAAGATCCCGGAGTCTTTCTTCAAGCAGATGCGGATAGAACAGATCGCCCGCACGAAGGCCGCGACGAGATACCTTGTCTTCATAGGCGGGGCCAATCCCCCGTCCGGTCGTCCCGATCGCCTTGGCACCCCGCGCTTTTTCACGGGCCACATCGAGCGCAATATGAATGGGAAGAATCAGTGCACACGCCTCACTGATGACCAGTCGCTCCCGAACCGGGATGCCGGCCTTTTCAAGAACACCGATTTCTTCCATCAGCGCATCGGGCGACAACACCACGCCGTTGCCGATATAACAGGTCACCCCTTCTCTCAGGATTCCAGAGGGAATCAGATGGAGAACGGTTTTTTGTCCGTCGATGACCAGGGTATGACCGGCGTTATGCCCGCCCTGAAAGCGGACGACCCCCTTGGCACGTTCGGTAAGGATGTCGACCAGCTTGCCCTTGCCCTCATCTCCCCACTGGGTGCCGATCACGACAACGTTCTTTCCCATGTTTTCTTCTGCTCTGTTCGGTGTGACTGATTGATGGATGGATTAGACCAGGATCCAGCGGCCGTCCTTGAGGATCAGGCTTTCAACGCAACCCAGTTGCTCTTTGGTCTCATCGGCATGCCCAAGGGATTGGATCACGACTCGCCCTTCGGCTCGAAGTGATGCAACCTTTTTTTCTAAAGCCGGATCGTCCGTGGCCGGTGCAAAGATTCGCCGCGCCCCTTCCCGACCGGAAGCAGCGCCGAGACGTGCCAGGAACTTAAGGTCTGCACTAAAGCCCACAGCGGGCCTTGCAAATCCGAAGACATGACCGATGTCATCATAACGGCCCCCTCTGGCAATTTCGCGACCTTGCCCTGGAACAAACGCTGCAAACACGATCCCGGTGTGATACTGATAGCCCCGAAGTTCCGCAAGATCAAGGTGCAGGGGAAGCCCTGGATAACGACGCTGGAGTTCCGCGCCCAGATCAGCGAGCTCGCCAAGGGCGGCCAAAATCTGGTCACCGCCATCGGCCAGGCGATGGCGCGCCTCATCCAAGATTTCAAGCGGACCATTGAGATCCAAAAGCGCCTTCATCAGGGGGCGGACCTTGGGGCAAATGGCCTTTTCGGAGAGGAACTGGTTCAGGTCGGTTGCATCCTTCCTTTGGAGAATATCAAAGAGGCTCGCCTCATCCGACTCCGAAAGCCCCGCCTCGTGCGCTAACGCACGATAAATCCCTACATGACCGAGGTCCAGGTGAACCTCTCGAATATTTGCCGCATGCAGCGTCTCCAGCATCAGCCGGATCACCTCGGCTGTAGCCGCACCCCCACTGTGCCCGTAGAGCTCCGCCCCGACCTGAATCGGGTTGCGGGTCTTTTCAAGATGGGCACCCACCCCATGAATCACATTGCCCAGATAACAAAGGCGGGAAGGCAGCCCTGAGGCGGCCGTCCGGGCATCGATTCGGGCGACCTGGGGGGTCATGTCCGCTCGAAGGCCGACAAGGCGCCCGGTCAGGGGATCGACAAATTTCAGCGTTTGCTGGTCCAGCTCATAGCCGCTTCCTGTGAGAAGGGACTCAAGAAAGTCCACAATCGGTGGCATGACCAGCCGGTAACCCCAGGCGTGAAACTGATCAATCAGCACCCGTCCCAGTTGGTCGAGGTTTTCGGCCTCATCCGGAAAGATTTCTTCAATGCCCTCGGGGAGGAGCCAGCGGTCCTGGGTCAGCATGCGCGTTTTTTCTTAAGGCCTGAACGAACGGGAGATGGTAAATCAACAGGGCCAAGCTCACCACCCCTCCGCGAAGGGGGGTGCGTGTCACCTGCGTTTTATGACAGCCTTAATGGGTTGCCTTGAAATAGCGGAAGAATTCCGAATCCGGGGACAGCAACAACTGGCTGCCATCGTCCCTAAAGGCCTGCCGATAGGCGATCAGACTGCGGTTGAACTGGAAGAACTCTTTGTTCTTTCCATACGCCTTGGCATAAATTTCAGTGGCGGTGGCATCCCCTTCGCCCCGGCGAATCTCAGCCCCTTTTTGCGCCTCGGCAATGAGGACTTCCCGCTCACGATCCGCTTCCGCCCGAATCTTCTCGGCGGCTTCAGCCCCGCGCGAGCGGAACTCTCGGGCCACCCTGGCCCTTTCGGCCTCCATCCGGCGATAGACCGATGAGCTGACTTCCTCGGGAAGATCGATCCGCATGACACGGATATCGGTTACTTCCACGCCCAAACTAGCCACCGCCGGCGCCACCATGGTGGTCAGCGCATCCTGAATGCGTCCCCGATCGGAAGACACCAGTTCACGAATGGTTCGCTTGCTGAATTCATTGCGCATGGCGTCCTTGGTGATCTGGTCCAGGCGGATATTGGCCTGCGCCTTGTCCCCGCCCACGGAGGTGTAGAACTTGGTGACATCATTGATTCGCCATTTGACGAACCAGTCCACCAAGACGTTCTTCTTTTCCGAGGTCAGGAAGCGCTCGGGCTTCGATTCGAGCGAGAGAATTCGGCTATCAAACTTCTTTACTTGCCGATAGGGCAACTTAAAGTGAAGCCCAGGGCCGTAGTCCGTTCCGACGATCTTCTTGAATTCAAGCAAGATGACCTTTTCGGTTTCTGAAACCGTGAAGGTGGAGGTCAGTAAAACGAGGAGGACGAGAAAGCCCAGTCCACTCAGGAGGGTTTGTCGATTCACTTTTGCTGCCCTCCTCGGCTGTCACGACCTCGACCCGAGGCACTGCGTGCGGATTTTGATCCGGATTCCGGAGCATCTGGTGTTGGGGAGGCGGAAGGTTCGCTGTCGCGAGGCGCAGGCGAAGCCGCAGCGCCCTTCTGAATCCGGTCGACAGGAAGGTAGATCGCGTTATTCGAACCCTTGACGTCTATAACCGTGACACCGGACTGGCTGATGACATCCTGCATCGTTTCCAGATAGAGGCGCTCACGCGTGACATCCGGGGCCTTTTCATACTCGGTCAAAAGCTGGAGGAAACGGGAAGATTCGCCCTCGGCATGGGCAATCGTCCTCTGCTTGTAGGCTTCAGATTCCTCGAGTAACCGCGCCGCCGCCCCTCGCGCCTTGGGCACCACTTCGTTGGCATAGGCTTCGGCTTCGTTCTTCAGTCGCTGTTCGTCCTCACGCGCCTTAATGGCATCCTCAAAGGCGTTCTGAACCTCATCCGGCGGCTGAGCATCGACAAGGTTGACATTGCTCACACTGATGCCGGTTTCATATTCGTCCAATGTGTGCTGGATTTCAGACTTAATCTCATCGGCAATGTTGCTGCGACCTTCGGTGAGAACAAAGTCCATCGTGTTCTTGCCGATGACTGCCCTTTGGGCACTTTCGATCACTTGCTTCAAGGTCAGGTCCGGGTCGGCCACATTGAAAATATACGCTTTAGCGTCCTTGATCTGATACTGAACGGCCAGCCGGATATCAATGATGTTTTCATCTTGGGTCAGCATCAGCGCCTCTTTGGGAACAGACCCCAAAGACTGCTGACGTCCCCCCGAGCGATAGCCGATTTCGACGAAACGTTGTTGCTCAAGATTCACCAGATCCACACGCTCGACAGGGACCGGCAGGTGCCAGTGAATCCCCGGAAGCGTCGTCTCGACGTAGGCACCAAAACGGGTCACGACCGCGCGGCTCCCTTCATCGACGAGGTAAATCCCGGTCAGGGACCAAAGGAGGACCGCAACGAGGGCAATCAGCCCCATCAATTGGCTCGTCCCTGAATTCCCGTCACCACCCCCCATGGAGGTGTTGCCGAAAAGACCCTTCAGCTTGTCTTGAAGGCTCTTGAGCACTTCATCCAAATCCGGGGGTTGAGGCTGATTATCTTTGCCACTCCACGGATCCTTCTTGTTTCCACCCGGTTCATTCCAGGACATCGTATTCTCCAGACCTTCGTTCTAGGGCCTTTTTTGTGTTTCAGCGATGACGCCTTCAGCCGACTAGGCTAACAAGGCATCATGGAATTGGCTATCGTGTTCCGCATCGTCGGTGAGATGCAGCTTTCTGAACCGGTCGGGGTTGCCCTCGACCTGCATCACCCAGCCGCCGTCCTCATCCACCGTCTCCGAGAGCACCGTTGCCAGCTGGTAGAGCTGGGCACGCAAACGCCCCTCAGAGGGCTTGATCTTGATCTCCCGACGAATCCGCTGCGGAACCACCTGCTCACGGACAATTTCATCAATCAATTCGAGTCCGCGCGAATCGCGTGCCGACAACCAGACGGCGTCGATGCGACCCTCCGCATTTCGCTCCAGAGTCGGCTCGCGGCCTTCGAGCCCGTCGATCTTGTTCAAGACCCGGACCCTTGGGACGTCCCCTGCACCAATCTCATCGATCACGCGCTCGACCTCATCGATGGTTTCCTGAAGCTGCTCATCGGTCGCATCGATGACATGCAACAGAAGGTCTGCCTCCACCGTCTCCTGAAGTGTCGACTTGAAGGCCGCAACCAGTTCGTGGGGGAGGTCTCTCACAAAACCCACGGTATCCGCGAGAACCACCGTCTGACCCTGACCAATGGTGTAGCGCTTCAACGTCGGATCCAGCGTCGCAAAAAGCTGGTCTGCCGCGTAAACCCCAGCACCTGTCAGGGCATTAATCAGGGTCGACTTGCCAGCGTTGGTATAGCCCACGAGCCCTACCACCGGAACCTCGGTGCGGCGCCGGGCCCTTCGGCCCTGATCCCGCTGCCGATCCACCCTTTCCAGACGTTTCTGGATCTGAAGGATCCGCCGACCGATCAACCGCTTGTCCGTTTCAAGCTGGGTTTCACCCGGCCCTCGAAGACCGATACCGCCTTTTTGACGCTCAAGATGCGTCCAGCCCCGGACCAGTCGGGTTGAAAGATGCTTTAACTGGGCCAGCTCGACCTGCAGCTTTCCCTCATAGCTTTGTGCCCGTTGGGCAAAGATATCGAGAATCAGCCCGGTTCGATCGAGAACCCTGACCTCAAGGGCTTTTTCGAGATTCCTCTCCTGGGAGGGTGACAATGGGTTGTTAAACAACACCAATTCCGCTCCCAAAGACTCGATCAAGAATCCGAGTTCCTCAACTTTTCCTTTTCCGATAAAGAATTTCGGGTCGGCATGTTCTCGCTTACTGATCAGATGGCCGACAGGATCTGCCCCCGCAGATCTTGCAAGCTCCTGAAGTTCCTCGAGAACCGGAAGTTCATCGTTGCCCCCACCGAGAACCAGTACCGCCCGCTCACCCGTTTTGGGACGGTCAAACAATGACCGACCCCACGTGGGCTTTCATCATGATGTGCATTCCTTTGGCCTCGTTTAGCCCTCGACTTCGTCTTCTTCCTGGCCTGAACTCAGGCGAACCTGTCGGGCCGGAACGATCGTCGAGATGGCATGCTTGTAGACCATCTGGCTCACGGCATTCTTGAGAATGATGACGTATTGGTCGAAAGAATCGACTTTACCCTGCAATTTGATGCCATTTACCAGATAGATGGATACGGGCACGTGTTCCTTGCGCAAGGCATTCAGGAAAGGATCCTGCAAATTTTGGCCTTTAGACATCCTAGTTTCTCCTTTTATTATTTAGGCTTTCCGCCTAATTCCGCCTATATCTCGTCGATTATTTAATCAAAATTCCTAATCGCCTGCTATGAAGGTCTGACAAGGCGTCAATCGCCCGTATCCAGCGCATCCCGCACCGCCTCAGCGAGTCGGTCGGCAAGCGCCTGAACCTTGTCGCCATCGGCCCCTTCAACCATGACCCTCACCAGGGGCTCCGTACCCGAGATTCTTAGCAGGACACGGCCCTGGCCCCCCAATTCACGCTCCACCTCGGATTTGAGTAACTGAACCGATTCCATTTGGCTCAAGTTCACTCGCTCCCGTGTTCTTACATTGACCAATGTCTGCGGATATTTATCCATTCCCTTTCGAAGTTCGAAGAGGGTCTTATCCGAGGACCGCATCGCCTCCATCACCTGAAGCGCCGCCACAATGCCGTCCCCCGTGGGAATGCGGTCGCGGCAAATGATATGGCCGGAATTTTCACCGCCGAGCGTGCTGTCATGGGCCAACATCATCTCCATGACGTAACGGTCACCGACCGCCGCGCGCTTCAGCTCCACACCAAAGGGGGCCAAAGCATGCTCAAGACCTAAATTGGTCATGAGGGTGCCCACCACCGGGCCGTGCAATTCGCCACGCGCCAAGCGGGCTGAGGCAATGATGTAGAGCACCTCGTCGCCATCCACAAGGTTTCCGGAGTGATCGACCATCATGAGTCGGTCACCATCCCCGTCAAAAGCCAGCCCCAGATCGGCTCCGACTTCAAGAACACGTTCGCGCAAAGCGTCAGGCTTCGTCGCTCCCACACCTTCATTGATATTGAAGCCGTTGGGCGCATCCCCCATCGTGATGACCGTCGCACCCAGCTCTGCAAAAACAAACGGTGCAATGTGATAGGTCGACCCATGCGCGCAGTCAATCACCACGCGCATCCCATTGAAGTCCATGCGGGAAGCAATCGTGCTTTTGCAAAATTCAATGTAACGCCCGGCCGCATCCTGGAGGCGTTTGGCACGACCAATGCGGGAGGAGTCCACCGTGGTCATCGGCTGATCAATCTCAGCCTCGATCTCGTGTTCGATTTCATCCGAGAGTTTCAGACCATCGGGACCAAAGAACTTAATCCCGTTGTCATAGTAAGGATTGTGCGAGGCACTGATCACAATGCCCGCCTCGGCCCGGAAGGTCCGGGTCAGATACGAAATGGCCGGCGTGGGCATGGGACCCAGTAACTGGGTGTTGACTCCCGCAGCAGAAAGACCGGCCTCCAGGGCCGATTCGAACATGTAGCCTGAAATGCGGGTGTCCTTGCCGATCAAGACTGTCGGCTCTTTTCGGTCACGCGCAAAGATACGCCCTGCGGCCCATCCCAACTTCAGGACGAAATCCGCTGTGATCGGGTAGGTTCCTACCTTACCCCGAATACCATCGGTTCCAAAATATGCCCGACTCATAGAAAGCTTCCCCACACACAAAGCGACAGCATGACTATCGCGTCTTCCGCCGACCCCCCGGTCAGCGTCCCCTGAGTTGAATTATTCTTTTTCCGAGACTCAGTGCTGCTCGGCCGCCTTGCCGATTTCATCGGTCGATGATCCCTCAGAATCATCCACGCTCGAAGGCGCCGAACCTCCGCCGTTGGGCGGTGTCTCGTCCCAGTGCTGGGGGGCACGGGGTGTTTTTCCGGCCATGATGTCATCAATCTGGAAGTGATCGATCGTTTCATACTTCATCAGGGCATCAGCCATCAGATGAAGTTTGTCCAGGTTATCCCGGAGAATGCGTTCGCTTCGCTCATAGTTGCGATCAATGAAGGAACGGATTTCCTCATCGATCAGATGTGAGGTTTCCTCAGACACCACCTTGTGCTTGGTGACTGAGCGACCCAGGAACACCTCACCCTCTTCCTCGCTATAAGCCAGAGGTCCAAGACGCTCGGACAAGCCCCACCGAGTGACCATATTGCGGGCAAGGCTGGTGGCCCGCTCGATGTCATTCGAGGCTCCCGTGGTCACCTTACGGCGTCCAAAAATGATTTCTTCAGCAATGCGGCCACCAAAGAGGCTGGAAATCTGGCTCTCCAGCTTTTCAAGGCTCGCGCTGTACTGATCTCGCTCCGGCAGGAACATGGTAATGCCCAGCGCCCGTCCCCGGGGCATGATGCTCACCTTATAGACCGGGTCATGTTCGGGGACCAGGCGGCCCACAATGGCGTGACCGGCTTCGTGGTAGGCCGTGAGTCGCTTTTCCTCTTCGCTCATGACCATCGAGCGGCGCTCCGCCCCCATCAGGATCTTATCCTTGGCCTTTTCAAAGTCCTCCATCTGGACTTCGCGCTTGTTCTTGCGCGCTGCAAAAAGAGCCGCCTCATTGACGAGGTTCGCAAGGTCCGCACCGGAAAATCCGGGAGTTCCTCGAGCGAGATAAGACACTTCCACATCGGTGGCCAGAGGCACCCGCTTCATGTGGACCTTGAGAATTTGCTCGCGGCCGCGAACATCCGGCAAGCCGACCACCACCTGACGGTCAAACCGGCCAGGACGCAGCAGCGCAGGATCCAGGACATCCGGGCGATTGGTTGCCGCGATCACGATGATGCCTTCGGTGCCTTCAAAGCCATCCATCTCGACCAACAGCTGGTTGAGTGTCTGCTCACGTTCATCGTGCCCGCCACCCAGACCGGCGCCGCGATGACGGCCGACGGCATCGATTTCGTCGATAAAGATGATGCAAGGGGCATTTTTCTTGGCCTGCTCGAACATATCACGAACACGCGAAGCCCCAACACCTACAAACATTTCGACGAAATCTGAACCGGAAATCGAGAAAAACGGGACACGGGCCTCCCCTGCGATGGCCTTGGCCAGGAGGGTTTTACCGGTACCTGGCGGCCCCACCATCAGGGCACCACGGGGGATCTTGCCACCGAGTTTCTGGAATTTGCTGGGATCTTTCAGGAAGTCGACCATCTCCTGAACATCTTCCTTGGCTTCCTCAACCCCGGCAACATCGGCAAAGGTGATTTTGATCTGGTCTTCCTCAATCAGGCGAGCCTTGCTCTTGCCAAAGGACATCGCCCCTCGGCCACCGCCGCCCCCCTGCATCTGGCGCATGAAGAAAACCCATACACCGACCAAGAGCAACATCGGGAACCAGGAAATGAAGACCTGGGTCAGGAAAGACTGTGATTCTGGGGGATCCACTTTGAAGTCGACATGGTTCTCGACCAAATCGTCAATCATGTGAGGATCGTTCTGAGGGGCCGTGGTTGAAAAACGCTCGCCGGTTCCCACCATGCCACGAATCTGGGCACCATCGATGATGACTTGCTTGACCTGCCCATCGCGCACCGATTGGATGAACTGCGAGTAGGGCATGTTGGATTCCTGGGATTTCCTGCCGCCGAAGTTGTTGAACATCGACATCAGGACGACGGCCACAACGACCCAGAGAATCACGTTTTTGAGCATGTCATTCACAGTTTCACAACCTCTTGGGGGTAAAACCCCGCTAAATTCGGGAGTCCATAGTATCAGGAAGACAGACCCCATTCACGTTGATGGGCAGAACGCGCGCCCCGCACACCATACCTTGTTTGACCGGTCAGGTGGCCCCAACCCCTCGATCGAGCATTTCCCGGGCATGGGCCAAGGTCTGTGGTGTCATCACCACGCCACCCAGCATCCGGGCAATTTCATCCACCCTTTGGTCAGTATCGAGCACATGCACTTCGGTGCGTGTGAACTCTCCATTCGTGCCTTTCACCACCTTGAGGTGCTGATGGCCCTGGGCGGCAACCTGGGGAAGGTGCGTCACCGACAACACCTGTATCGAGGCGCCCAGTTGCCGAAGCTTCTGCCCGACCACCTCGGCTACCCCGCCCCCAATGCCGCTATCGACCTCATCAAAGATAAGGGTCGAAACACTTTTTCCCCCGGTCAGCGCCACCTGGAGGGCCAGGCTGATTCGGGAGAGTTCTCCGCCCGAGGCCACCTTGGACAAGGGCCTCAAGGGCATCCCCGGGTTAGCGCTGACTTGGATCTCGACCTGGTCGTCGCCATGCATCCGGGGCATCGGGTGATCTTCCTGCTCAACCTGGAACGCGATCCGTGCCTGCGGCATCCCAAGCTCACGGACCAGCCCCATGACATCCTGTTCGAGCGCTAAGGCCGCCTGCCTCCTTCGCTCAGAAAGCCTCTGGCTCAGCGCACGGTACTCAGCCTCAAGCGCAGTGACCTCGCCGCGAAGCTGTTCGCTGGTCTCACCCGAACCCACGAGGGCCTCTCGATCCCTTCGAAGAACCTCCAAGTGTTCGGCAAGCTCTTCCGGGCGGACTTGATGTTTTCTCGCCAGTCGGTGGACATCGGCCAGGCGATCCTCAAGGAGGCTCAAGCGTGCCGGATCCGCTTCATGTCGATCTACTTCGCGTCTCAGACCCATGGAAGCTTCCTTGATTTGCACCAGAGCCTCCTCCAGCAAATCAAGATGAACTTCGAAATCCGAAACCCAGCCCTTGAGTTCACTGAGGCCGCGATTGGCCTGCGCCAGACGCTGAACCACGGACCCGCTATCCGCCTCATAAAGAACGTTCAGTTCCCGCTGAGCAATCTCCAGAATTTTTTCTGCATGGGCTTGGCGTCCATGCTCCTCGACCAATGCAGCGTAATCCAGGCTTTCAATGTCAGAGGTCTCAAGCTCCTCGATCTGGAACCCAAGCAACTCGAGCCGACCCTGTCGCTCATGTCCCTGAGACTCAATGCGCTCAAGTTGCGTACTGGTCTCACGCCAGCGCTTAAACGTGGACTGAACGGAGGCCAGGACTTCATCGTTACCTGCTGCCGCATCAAGAAGCTTTCGCTGCTCCTGCGGCTTCATGAGCTGGACATGGGCATGCTGACCATGAATTTCAAGTAGCCGCTGAGAAAATTCCTGCAAGGTCTGCAAGGTCACGGGGGAGCCATTGATAAAAGCCCGTGAACGCCCGTCATTCGAGACAATGCGGCGAAGGATGCACTCCTCGTCCCCGTCAGCAAGGGCCTGTTCCTCTAACCAGGCCTGAGCGGCCGGGGCATCTTCAAGAAGAAAGGTCAAACTCACTTCGGCGCGCGGGGCTCCCGGACGAATGCAAGCGCTGTCGGCCCGATCCCCCAGCGCAAGCCCCAACGCGGTCAGGAGAATCGATTTTCCCGCGCCCGTTTCACCCGTTAAGACCGTGAACCCCGGCTCTAATAAGAGATCCAGACGATCCACGACCACCAGATCTCGAATGGCGATTGCATGCAACATGGCTAGGCCGGTTGACCGGAGCTCCAGTTCAGTTTCGCCCTGAGAATTTCAAAAAAGTCATAGTCCTCAGGATGCAACAGCCTGAAAAAACGACCTGACTGCCGAATTTCGATGCGGTCTTCGAGTTCAAGGTTTGGACTGGTCACGCTGTCACAAATCACCCGCGCACCAAAATTTCGACCGGCACGGAAGGTAATTCCGATGACGCTCTCACTGTCGAGAACAATCGGTCGCATCGTCAGAGCATGGGGATTGATGGGCGCCAACACCAATGCCTTAAGGCACGGGGACAAAATCGGTCCGCCGACGGAGAGGGCGTAAGCCGTGGAGCCCGTTGGCGTTGAAACAATCAGCCCATCGGAACGTTGGGAGTTCAAAAAAACCCCATCGACGTGGGTGACCATCTCGATCATGCTGGTCGCATTGGAGCGATGAACGACCACATCGTTGACCGCTGACTGCTCGAAAATCTTCACCCCATTCCGAATGACGCTGGCCGTCAGAAGGAATCGGCGCTCCTCGGTGCAGGCACCATCCAGCACCTCTCTCAGGCGCGCCACTAGATCGACGGGAGAAATATCCGCAAGGAATCCGAGCCGCCCCAGATTGACACCAAGCAGCGGCACGTCATAGGGCGCGAGCGCGCGGGCGGCCCCAAGCAGCGTCCCATCACCCCCGACGACCACCGCAAAATCCACCTGACGCCCTAAGGCCTCCAAAGGGACGCCCGAGGAAATCCCTAAGATTCGGGCCGTGTCCGATTCAGGCACGATGGCCACACCGCGGCCGGCCAGAAAACGCTGAAGTTCGCCCAGCGCCTCTCCCACCCGCTCGGCATCAGGCTTGGCGATCAGGCCAGCGACTCGAAATCGGACTGCATCATTCATTTGTGATGAGGAAATTCAGCGGTTGGCAGACGGGGGCAAGGACATTGGCCCGCAAGGGGGAAGACACTTCCCTAACGGGTTCTATGGTAAGTCGATCTTGACACAGAATCTAGGGATTGCTAGTTTTTGGCACTCTAAAACCGAGAGTGCTAATTTCTTCCATCGTGCCGACCCCACCTCCCCTCAACGATCGCGCCCAACACCTTTTGAAGGTGCTCGTAGAGCGCTATATCGATGAGGGGCAACCGGTGGGCTCCAGGGCCTTGGCCAAGGAAGCCGGGCTTAACCTGAGCCCTGCCACCATCCGTAATGTGATGGCCGACCTTGAAGACCTCGGGCTCATTACCGCCCCGCATACCAGCGCAGGTCGGATGCCCACCACTTCGGGCTACAGGCTTTTCATCGACACCCTTCTGACCGTTCGCCCCCTGGAAGAAGCTTTCATTCGGCAGTTACAAGAGGAAATTGTTCAGCAGCAGTCCCCGTCGGACCTTCTTGAGGCGGTTTCAAGGCTTCTTTCAGAGACCACTCACATGGCCGGCGTGGTCATGCTTCCAAGGCATGAGAGCCGAACCTTCACGCACATTGAGTTTCTGCCCCTCTCCGAGGGCCGCCTGCTGGTCATCCTCATCTCAGGACAGCAGGAGATTCAGAACAAGATCATTCAGGCTCCAAGAGAGTTCACCCCCGCAGAGCTTCAGGCCGCCGCAAACTTTCTCAACAGTCGCTTTGCCGGACGGGATGTGACTCAGGTCAAGGAAACCCTGCTTCGCGAAGTCAAGGACGTTCGCGAAAAGCTCAGCCAGGAACTCCTGGATGCCGCACACCTGAGTGAACTCGCACTCAATCCGTCCGCCCCGCCGAGAAAACCCCTTTTGGTGAGCGGCGAAATTAACCTGATGGATTTTTCCGAGCTGGCCCATATCGATCAATTTCGACATCTTTTTGAAACCTTGCACCAGAAAGAAGACATGGTTCGCCTGATGGATCGCTGCATCCAATCCCCTGGCGTCAAAATCTTCATTGGAGAGGAGTCAGGACATCGTGCCTTTGACCAATGCAGCCTGGTGACCTCGGCCTACAGCATCCATGATCGCGCGGTCGGGGTCCTCGGCGTGATCGGTCCAACCCGCATGGAATATGAGCGGGTCATCCCTTTGGTCGATCTCACCGCAAAACTGGTGGGCGCGGCCTTGAATCTGCAAAGTTTGCCCCCACTTTGATGAATTGAGGTCCTCATCCTGAGGGATTCAGGGCCTTGCGACTGTAAAAACACCAACGAGGAGCCGCTCCCCATGAGCCCTGATGACGTTTTGCCAGAAGAAACGCAAACCGCAGCCGACGTAAAGGCCGAGGAAACCCTTTCTGGCGATGCACCGAATGAAACCCCCACCCTGGAATCTCTGACCCAGGCCTTAGCCGCGGCGCAGGAAAAAACTCAGGAGAACTGGGATCGCTTCATCAGAACCCAAGCCGAACTCGAAAACCTTAAGCGCCGGGCTGAAAAGGATGTCCAGAATGCCCACAAGTTCGCCATCGAAAAATTCGCCCGCGAACTCCTGAGCGTTGCAGACAGTCTTGAGCTCGGATTGGGCGTCGAATCCAGTGATAACCCGGAAGTCGCCAAGCTGCGCGAAGGCATGGAACTGACGCTGAAGCAGCTTCAGGCCGGTTTTGAAAAATTCCAGCTGGTCGCGGTCAACCCCGAGGGCGAAAAATTCAACCCCGAATTGCATCAGGCCATGGCCATGCAGCCCACCCCGGATGCGGAAGCGAATACCGTGCTCAAGGTCTATCAAAAGGGATATCTCCTCAGCGAACGCCTTTTGCGCCCGGCAATGGTCGTCGTTGCACAGGCACCGCAATAACCCTCTTGAAAATCAGGATCTGATCCCAATATCGGCATCAGATTCAAAAGATCACCCTATTTCAGCGTTTTACCCCGGAGAAAAGCATGTCAAAAATCATCGGCATCGATTTGGGCACCACGAATTCCTGTGTGGCCATCCTTGAGGGCGGCAAGCCCCGGGTGATCGAGAATTCCGAAGGCGCAAGGACGACCCCCTCGATCGTTGCCTTCGCACCCGACAACGAAGTTCTGGTCGGCCAGTCCGCTAAACGTCAGGCGGTGACCAACCCCACCAACACCTTGTATGCGGTCAAGCGTCTGATCGGTCGTCGATTCAAGGATGCTGAAGTCCAGAAAGACATTCACCTGGTGCCCTTCAAAATTGTCGGTGCAGACAATGGCGATGCGTGGGTTGAAGCCAACGGCAAGAAAATGGCGCCGCCAGAAGTCTCTGCTCGCGTCCTCATGAAACTCAAGAAGGATGCGGAAGCGTTCCTCGGCGAAGAAGTGACCGAAGCCGTGATCACGGTACCGGCTTACTTCAACGACTCACAACGTCAGGCCACCAAGGATGCAGGGCGTATCGCGGGCCTTGAAGTCAAGCGCATCATCAATGAACCCACGGCAGCCGCCATGGCCTTCGGCCTGGATCGCAAGCAGGGTGACATGAAGGTTGCGGTCTACGACCTCGGCGGCGGTACCTTTGACGTCTCGATCATCGAGATCGCCGAAGTCGATGGCGAACATCAGTTTGAGGTGCTTTCGACCAATGGTGACACGCACCTTGGCGGCGAGGACTTTGATCTTCGCATCATCGACTGGCTGTGTGAGGAATTCAAAAAGGAAAGCGGCATTGACCTTCACAATGATCCGCTGGCCCTGCAGCGCCTCAAGGAAGCTGCAGAAAAGGCCAAGATCGAGCTTTCATCCAGCCAGCAGACGGACATCAACCTGCCCTATGTGACCGCAGATGCGACAGGTCCCAAGCACCTTAACCTGAAGCTGACCCGGGCCAAGCTCGAGTCCTTGGTCGAGGATCTGGTCCTGAGAACGCGTGCGCCCTGCGAAACCGCGATCAAGGATTCAGGGCTCAAGGCCAGCGAGATCGACGAAATCATTCTCGTCGGCGGTCAAAGCCGGATGCCCAAGGTTCAGGAGATGGTCACGGAAATTTTCGGCCGTGAACCCCGCAAGGACGTCAACCCGGACGAAGCTGTGGCGCTGGGCGCTGCCATTCAGGGCGGCGTTCTCGGGGGCCAGGTCAAGGATGTCCTCCTGCTCGATGTCACGCCGCTGTCGCTGGGCATCGAAACCCTGGGTGGCGTCATGACCAAGCTGATCGAAAAGAACACCACCATCCCGACCAAGACCGGTCAGGTGTTCTCGACGGCGGACGACAACCAGACGGCCGTGACGATCCACGTGCTGCAGGGCGAGCGCGAAATGTCAAAGGACAACAAGTCCCTCGGCCGTTTTGATCTTGCCGACATTCCGCCTGCCCCCCGCGGCATGCCGCAGATTGAGGTCACTTTCGACATTGACGCCAATGGTATCCTCCACGTTTCGGCAAAGGATAAGGCGACCGGCAAGGAGCAATCGATTCGCATCACAGCCTCCAGTGGCTTAAGCGATGACGAGATCCAGCGGATGGTTCGCGATGCGGAACTGCACGCTGAGGAAGACAAGCGGATTCATGAACTGGTCCAGGCCCGTAACCAGGCGGACTCGCTCATCCACGCAGCCCAGAAAACGGTGAGCGAACTTGGGGATGGCGTCCAGGCGGACGAAAAGACCCAGATTGAGTCAGCCATCGCGGAGCTCAAGGAAGCCATTGCCGGTGACGACAAGGACATCATTGACGAAAAGACCCAGAAGCTGACCGAGGTCTCCGGAAAACTGGCCGAACGTCTCTATGCTCAGAAAGGCGCCGAAGGCGCGGCTCCGGACATGGGTGCAGCCGGAGCGTCCTCCTCAGCCGCACAAGATGACATCGTCGATGCGGAGTTCGAGGAAGTTAAGGACGACAAGAAGTAAGAGGCCGAAGGCATCTTTCTCCCTGGGGTGATCCCAAAGGTCATCCCAGGCCACTGAACCTCATCACTAAGGAGCCGCGGTCAATGCCGCGGCATTTTGCGTCATGGCCAAAGAAGACTATTACCAACTGCTCGGCGTTGCCCGAAACGCAACCGATGCAGAGATCAAGAAAAGCTTTCGTCGCCTTGCGATGAAATACCACCCGGATCGGAACAGCGATAATCCGGAGGCCGAGGAGCAGTTCAAAAAGATCAAGGAGGCCAATGATGTCCTCTCGGATCCCAAAAAACGCGCCGCATACGATCAGTTCGGCCATGCCGGCGTTGACCCCTCGATGGGCGGCGGTGCCGGATTTGGTGGTGCCGGAGCCAACTTCAGCGATATCTTCGGCGATGTCTTTGGTGACATCTTTGGAGGCGGCGGTGCCCGCGGCGGCCGTGGCGGCGCGCAGCGAGGCTCTGACCTTCGCTATAACCTCGAGGTCACGCTCGAAGAGGCGGTCGGCGGAACCGAAGTCAAGATTCCGATTCCTACCCTGGTCGGTTGTTCCAGTTGTGACGGCAGCGGGGCAGCCAAGGGCTCAAAGGTTCTGACGTGTACCACCTGTCATGGGCATGGTGCCGTTCGGATGCAGCAGGGCTTTTTCAGTGTCCAGCAAACCTGCCCCACCTGCCGAGGTTCGGGAAAGCAGATCAAGGATCCCTGCAAAAGCTGCCATGGTCAGGGCCGCATTCAGGAAACCAAGACGCTGTCGGTCAAGATTCCGCCCGGGGTCGACAATGGCGACCGGATTCGGCTTTCAGGGGAAGGCGAAGCCGGGGAAGCCGGCGCCCCCCCCGGAGATCTTTATGTCCAGATCGCGGTCAAGGAACACGCGATATTTACCCGTGATGGCGCCAACCTCTATTGCGAAGTCCCGATCAGCTTTCCGACCGCTTGCATCGGGGGTGAGGTTGAAGTGCCAACCCTGTCTGGCAAAGTGACGCTGAAGATTCCTCAAGAAACCCAAACGGGGCGCATGTTCCGACTGAGTGGGAAAGGGGTCAAGCCGGTGCGAGGCGGCCCCACGGGCGACCTGATGTGCCGCGTTCGGCTGGAGACCCCGGTGCACCTCAGCAAGGAGCAAATCGACCTGATTCAACAGCTGGATCAATCCTTGACCGGGGGTGGAAGCAAACACAGCCCTCAGGCCCATGGCTGGCTTGATGGGGTGAAGCAGTTTTTCGATAAAATCGGGCTTTAATGAAAGCCCGCTGTAAAACTTTCCATCGTGGGCGCCGGGTGCGCCCACTTTTTTAGTCCCTGACGGAAATACACATGACCAGAATTGCGATTCTCGGCGCCGATGGCCGGATGGGCCATGCCCTGATCACCGCCTGCCAACAGGCCGAGCATCTGACGCTGGGTGCGGCCATTGAGCGCCCCGGAAGTTCATCCATCGGAACCGATGCAGGCCTTCTTGCTGGAATGGGTGCCTTGGGTATCCCCGTAACGGACCGTCTGGATCAGGTGGTCGACCAGTTTGATGTCTTGATCGACTTCACCCGACCCGAACCTTCCCTTGCGGCGTTGAAGATCTGTGTGGAGAACGGCAAGCGCATGGTGATCGGTACAACGGGCTTTTCAGCGGCCGAAAAGGGACTGATCAGCGATGCGGCCCGGACGATCCCGATCATGCTCGCACCCAACATGAGTGTGGGCGTCAATCTCTCACTGAAGCTCCTCGAGATCGCCACCCGGGTGATTGGCCAGGAGACCGATATTGAAATCATCGAGGCACATCATCGTCACAAGGTGGATGCGCCCTCCGGAACGGCTCTGAGGATGGGCGAAGTCGTCGCCGCAGCCCTGGGACGCGATCTCGATGACTGCGCCGTCTGGGCGCGCGAAGGACATACGGGAGAGCGGCAACCGGGAACCATTGGTTTCTCCGTGATCCGGGCCGGGGACATCGTTGGGGACCATACGGTGATGTTTGCCGATGAGGGCGAGCGGGTCGAGATCCGCCACCATGCCTCGAGCCGCATGACCTTTGCCAAGGGCGCCATGCGGGCAGCCCACTGGCTTTCCTCTCAATCGCCAGGCCTATTCGACATGCAGGACGTCCTGGGCCTCAAGGACGCCCGCTGATTACCCATCATCATGCGCGTGCAGCTAAAGACGCTCGGGTGCAGGCTGAATGAAGCCGAGCTTGAGACCTGGGCCAGAGAATTTCAGGTTGCCGGCTACCGTGTAGTCGATGACAGCGAAGAAGCGGACCTTTTGGTACTCAACAGCTGCGCCGTCACTCAGGATGCCACGCGAAAATCCCGCAGCCTGATCCGCAAGCTCGGTCGCGAGAATCCGGGGGCCAAAATCATCCTGAGCGGCTGTTATGCCACCCTCGAACCCGATGAAGCAGCGACCCTCGGGGTGGATCTGGTCGTCGACAATCAGGAGAAGCATCGGCTGGTTGCATTGGCCCAAGAGAAACTGCCGCCGGAGACCATGCCCGCACACTCAACGGATCCTGAGGGCTCCGCATTGTTCCGGCTGGGGCGCCATCGGGCGTTCATCAAGGTCCAGGATGGCTGCCGCTACCGTTGCAGCTATTGCATTGTGACCCTCGCCCGAGGGGAAGAACGCAGCCGATCCCTTGTGGCGATCGTCAATGAAATTCACCGCTTTGAAGCGGAGGGGATTGGCGAAGTGGTCCTCACTGGGGTTCACCTTGGGGGCTACGGGAGCGATACGGGATGTGACTTGACCCAATTGGTCGAAACCGTTTTGGCCGAGACCCACATCCCCCGAATCCGACTGGGTTCACTGGAGCCCTGGGACCTTCCTGATGCATTTATTGCGCTATTTCAGAACGAGCGGTTGATGCCTCACCTCCATCTTCCCCTGCAGTCAGGTTCGGATGCCATACTGAAGCGCATGGCGCGCCGAACCCGTCGGGGCGACTTTCTCGATCTTTGCGCACGACTTCGAAAAGGGATTCCGGGTATCAATCTGACCTCAGACATCATCGTCGGCTTCCCAGGGGAAACGCCGGCGGATTGGGATCAAACCCTCAGCCTGGTCCATGAGGTGGGCTTTGGTGATCTTCATATCTTTTCCTATTCGCCAAGACCCGGAACGGCTGCGGCCGAGATGAAGGAGCGCATCCCCGGGAACATTCAGTCAGAGCGAAGCCGCGAACTTCACGCCATTGCGAGGGCGCAGAAACACCGCGCCATGCAGGCGTGGATGGGCTCAACACGGCCCGTTCTCTGGGAAGGGCATCGGGAATCGGAGGGGAAAGTCTGGATCAGCGGCTATACCCCGGAGTTTCATCGCGTCGGCCTTTGGGTCGATCCAAAGGTGGCCGCCACACTTCCCTATTCCATCCGGGAAACAACACTTCTCGACTTTGATTCAACCCAGGAATGCCTGACCGGTCGCCTTGACGGGACAGCGCATGGCTAGGGGCCGGATGGATCTTCTGGCGTTGGTCGTTCTGCTGGCTCTTTGGGCACTCATCGCAGGGATCGCCCAATCCCCCCTGCTCCCCTCACCGGAGCGCGTTCTTGAGGTCGGGCTTCGAGAAATCCAGAATGGAAAGCTGCCCTTTCACCTTGGCGTGACGCTCCTTCGATTAGCCGCAAGCTTCACCCTTTCCATGCTGATTGGGACCAGTCTCGGAATTCTCCTGGGCCGAAAGGGAACCTTGGATCGTTTCTTCAGCACTTGGCTCACCATCGCCCTCAACATTCCGGCGCTGGTCAGCATCATTCTCTGTTACGTCTGGTTTGGCCTAAATGAGTTCGCCGCGATCCTGGCAGTATTCATCAACAAGGTGCCCAACGTCATCGTGACCCTTCGGGAGGGGACCCGTCAGCTGAACCGGGATTTGATGGACATGGCGCAGGTTTACCGCTTAGGGCCCTATAAGACCATTCGGCATGTGATCTGGCCCCAGCTTTTTCCCTACGTCATGACCGCCGCTCGAACGGGATTGGCCCTGATCTGGAAGATTGTGCTGGTTGTGGAGCTTTTGGGCCGGAGCAATGGCATGGGTTATCAGCTCCATCTTTATTTTCAGATGTTCGATGTCGCGGGAATTCTGGCCTATTCGATGGCCTTTATTGCCGTGGTGCAATGCATTGAGTGGTTGTGCCTGGCTCCCCTGGATCGGGCGGCCCTGCGGTGGAAAAGATGACTGGCGTCCGCATTCAGGCCCTCGGGAAAGCGTTCGGCGCCAAGGCCGTCATTCGTGACCTAAACCTTGAAATTCAAGCCGGAGAATTCGTCGCCATCGTGGGACCCTCGGGATGCGGAAAAAGTACACTCCTTCAGCTTTTATCAGGGCTTGATCAGCCCTCTGAAGGGAGTTTCTGCTTCGGGAAGGCGGATCCTCGAATGGGCATGGTCTTTCAAAACCCGCGGCTTTTACCCTGGCGAACCGTGCGGCAAAACCTTGAACTGGTGCTCGATCGGGCGATAGCTCCCCGATCCATCGAGGACTGGATGGCGCGTGTCGGTCTTCCCGATATCATGGAACAATACCCCGAACGTCTGTCGGTCGGCATGATGCGGCGGGTTGCTCTGGTCCGGGCCTTTGCCGTCGATCCTGACATCCTTCTGATGGACGAACCCCTCGTATCGCTGGATGCGCCCACGGCCAGAAAGATGCGCGCCCTCTTGCTCTCCCTCTGGGCCTCTCGCCCCCATACCGTCGTCTATGTGACGCATGACCTTCGCGAAGCCATTGAACTGGCCGACCGGCTGGTCTTTGTCGCAGCATCGCCGATGCAAGTGGTAACGGATCTCAAGATCCCTCTAGCCAGAGAGGAGCGAACCCCCGCGTCGATTGAATCGCTCGTCAGCGAGCTCAAGTCCGGTGACCCGGATCTTGCCACACTGATCTAAGCCTCTTGAGTGAGCTCTTCGTAGACGGCGAGATTGCCTTCGACCATTCGCTCTGCAGAAAATCCCTCTTCGACCCATTGACGGCCTGATTGACCGAATTGGCGACGGCGCTCTGGGTCTTTGAGCAGTTCGATAATGGCCTCGGCTAGACGCTCAGGGTCCTTGGGCGGAACCAGCAGACCCGTCAGGCCGTCCTTGACGGCCTCCGGGATGCCTCCGACCAGGGTGGCCACAATCGGGACCTCGGCCAAGGAAGCTTGCAGGAGAGAAACACCCATGCCCTCGCGATAGGCCGGATGCACAACCAGATCGAGGCAAGGCAAAATCCGATCAAGATCCTCTCGAAACCCGGCGAGAATCACGCGATGTTCCAGTCCCTGTTGGCGAACGGCCGCTTTCAATGCCTCATCCAGAGGGCCCTTGCCAAAAAAAAACACCCGGGTCTCGGGGAACTGGGCAAGAATTTTCGGCAGGGCCTCAAGGAGCACTGAGTGGCCTTTGCGCGTAATCAGCTGAGCGACCACACCCAGGGTCAGGGCTTCATCAGGAATCTCAAAGGTTTGATGGAACCATGCCTTGTCCGGATGCTCCACTCGGGGGGTAATTTCTACGGCGTCTTGAACGCACCGAAGCTTGCCGGCCGGGAGCCCTTCGCTCAGAAGGATCTTTCCGATCGCTTCTGAAATGGCAATGACCCGATCATGCAGCCGATATTTCAGAGCGACCGCCAGTCGGGACTCCGGATTGTCCTGACGCCGGGAGTGAATGACCGGGACACCGGCCAGTCGGGCTGCGATCCCCCCCATGACATCGGCACCAATCCGGCTGTGGAGATGGACGACATCAGGATGAGTCAGACGGATGACCCGATGAAGCCTTTGGATCAATCCAACGTCGAGATCACCCTCCATGCGAATGGCATGGACTTCGGCCAGAGGCGCGGCCACCTTGGCAAGATCGCTCCCCACCCGGCACGCGAGGACATTTTCGATTCCCCGAGCCTTGAGGCCTTCCATGAGGAGAAGGATTTGATGCGCGCCGCCGTAAAAATTACGACCGCCCTCAACGTGGAGGATCTTCACGGCAACTGCGCTTGAGAGACTTTAAGGGCTACTGGACCAGAGCCAGAAGCACGCCGGCTGCAACCGCTGAACCAATGACCCCGGCCACATTCGGGCCCATGGCATGCATCAGCAGGAAATTGTGCGGATTGGACTCCTGCCCCACCTTATTGGCCACGCGTGCCGACATGGGGACTGCAGAGACCCCCGCCGCACCAATCAAGGGGTTGACCTTGTTTTCAGGAGAGATCACGTTCATGAGCTTGGCCATCATGACGCCGGATGCCGTCCCAAAACTGAAGGCCAGAGCGCCCAAGCCCAAAATGCCGAGGGTCTCGGCTCGAAGAAACTGATCCGCACTGAGTTTGGATCCGACGGACAGGCCCAGGAAGATGGTGACAATGTTGATCAGTTCGTTTTGAGCTGTCTTGCTCAATCGGTCCACCACCCCACATTCCCGGATCAGGTTGCCCAGGCAGAACATGCCAATCAAAGGGGCTGCGGAAGGCAGCAGCATGGCTGTCAGGATCAGAAGAATGCTCGGGAAAATGATTTTTTCAAGGCGCGTGACATGACGAAGCTGGGCCATTTCAATCAGACGCTCATCTTCCGTGGTCAAAAGACGCATGATGGGCGGCTGAATCAGGGGGACCAGTGCCATGTAGGAGTAGGCAGCCACCGCAATGGCACCGAGCAGTTCCGGTGCCAGCTTTGAAGCCACATAGATCGAGGTCGGGCCATCGGCCCCCCCGATAATGGCGATGGCGGCCGCATCCTTGAAGGTAAAGTTAATACCCGGCAGAAGATTCAGCGCCAAGGCGCCAAACAGGGTTCCAAAAATGCCGAATTGCGCCGCAGCTCCGAGAAGCAGCGTCTTGGGATTGGCAAGCATCGGACCAAAGTCCGTCATGGCACCCACCCCCATAAAGATGAGAAGAGGGAAAAGACCGCTTTTGATCCCGAAATAAAGATACGAGAGAAGCCCGCCCTCCTCGGCGATGCCCGCCACCGGGATGTTGCTCAAGACGGCGCCAAACCCGATGGGCAAGAGCAGCAACGGCTCGAATTCTTTCTTGATGGCAAGGTACAGAAGGCCAAAGCCGACGGACATCATCACGACCTGATCAGCCTGGAAGTTCGAAATTCCGGTACTGGCCCAAAGTTGCAGCAAGGCTTCCATGCAATTCTCCTATTCGAGCGTCAGGAGATCATCCTGCGAAGCGACGGTCTCGCCAACCTTCACAGCCAGGGTTGCCACAATCCCCCCGGTCCGGGTCCGGATCTCGGTTTCCATTTTCATCGCCTCCATCACGATCACCACGGTGTTGGGCTCGACATGCTGCCCGGGGGCCACGTTGATCCGGAGAATGTGCCCGGCCATCGGGGCCTTGACCACCTCGCCCTCGCCCTTCGCCGTGGCTCCCTGAACGACCGGCTGCTGACCTGCTGCCGCCACATCCACCTTGTAGTTGCGACCGTTCACCGTCAGCACACCGGCGCTGGGCGTTTCGACCCTGAAATTGCGACCATTGACCGTCACATCGTATTCAGCGGCATCCTGGACCTGGGGCTTGGCCGGTGCGGACTCCTCGAGCGTGGGAACGGGCTCGAACGCCGCGGCATTGCCCCGGTTTTCAAGGAACTTAAACCCGATCTGAGGGAAGAGGGCATAGGTCAAGACGTCATCGATCTCATCCTTGGCCAGTGAGATCCCTTGTTTTTTGACCAGCGCCTTCAGCTCAGCCGTCAGCTTTTCAAGTTCAGGCTCAAGAAGGTCTGCCGGGCGACAGGTAATCGGCTGATCTTTGCCGAGAACCTTCTTCTGAAGTCGTTGATTGACCGGTGCCGGGGTTGCGCCGTACTCGCCGCGCAGAACCCCCTGGGTTTCCTTGGTAATCGACTTGTAGCGCTCTCCCATCAGAACATTGATCACGGCCTGGCTTCCGACGATCTGTGAAGTCGGGGTCACCAAGGGGAGATAGCCCAGATCCTTTCGGACTTTCGGAATTTCGCTGAGGACCGCATCAAACTGATCGAGTGCACCCTGTTCCTTGAGCTGGCTCTCCATGTTGGTCAGCATGCCTCCGGGGACCTGCGCCACCAGGATGCGACTGTCCACACCCCGCAAGGTGCCTTCAAACTTGGCGTACTTCTTGCGGACCTCACGGAAGTAAGCGGCAATCTCCTCCAGGAGCTCGATGTCCAGCCCGGTGTCCCGAGGCTGTCCTTGAAGGGCTGCAACGACCGCTTCCGTGGCACTGTGCCCATAGGTCATGCTCATCGAGGAAATGGCCGTATCGACGTTGTCGATCCCCGCTTCAGCCGCCTTGATGATGGTGGAGGTGCTCAGCCCTGTCGTGGCATGGCACTGCATGTGGATCGGAACCTTCACCGCCTTTTTCAGCCGCGTGACCAGCTCGAAGGCGTCATAGGGCTTGAGCAATCCGGCCATGTCCTTGATGGCAATCGAATGCGAGCCCATGTCCTCAAGCCGCTTGGCCAGATCAACCCACATGTCGATCGTGTGCACCGGACTCACGGTATAGGAAATCGTGCCCTGCGCATGCTTGCCGCAGGCCACCGTGGCGCGGACGGCCTTTTCGAAATTCCGAGGGTCATTCATTGCATCAAAGATGCGGAAGACATCAACGCCATTGACCGCGCAGCGCTCAACGAACTTCTCCACCACATCATCGGCATAGTGGCGGTAACCCAAAAGGTTCTGACCTCTGAGCAGCATCTGGAGCGGCGTCTTAGGCAGAGCCTTCTTAAGGGCTCTCAGGCGCTCCCAGGGATCTTCCCCAAGGTAACGAATACAGGCGTCAAAAGTGGCGCCGCCCCAACACTCCAGCGACCAAAATCCCACTTTATCGAGCTTGCCGCAGATCGGCAGCATATCGTCGAGCCTCAGTCGGGTGGCCAGGAGCGATTGGTGCGCATCCCTCAACACGACATCGGTAATACCCAGAGCTTTGGCCATAGTGTCGATTCCTTTTGAATCCTTTAGCGATAAACCGGCAGAACAACCCGTAGATTCCGTCCCGTTTCCAGAGGGAAACCGGACTCTTGATGCACCCTTAGCGCTGTTGCCGCTCCAGAGCGGCTGCAATCACCGCAACCAGCTCAGCCTCATCCGGCTCGACGGCAAGACTGGACTTTCGTTCCTGATGGGCTTGCGGGTTAAAAACGCTGACCAGCCGGGCGGTAATCCCGATAATCCAGACCAGCAAAGCCAGGAACAGGTAGACGATGCCCATGCCAATCAGCATGAGCTTCAACCCGGGGACCAGTAGTTCGGTGATCGAGGATTCCATATCAGGTCAGATCGTTTCCAAGGCGCAAAGGCGCATGTACATCATGGGCCATGATAATTCGGTGTTCAGGGAAAGTCGAACGTCCGCCACGGTCCCAGTCCGTCATCGGTCGCCCAAAGGAACAAGAACCGACGGGCACCATCACGGATGACCTATCGAAACCATAAGAATAATTTATTTAAATTAAAAAAAAATATATGCAAAACTTATGTCTAATCTCAACAGAACACCGACAGGTTTCCTCCTGTAACCTCCAATCGGCAGTTCTCCTCCTTCAGCGACCGCACCGGTCGCTTTTTTTTGGCAAAAAAAAGCCTGCATTTGCAGGCGTTTTTTACTTTTTGTTTTTATTACAGCGCGCTTCCAGCGATCTGCTGTGATTTTTCTTATTTTTCTGGTTGGCCTTGAAGGCCTACTCTCCTCCTTCAGATTTCGAAGGACGCCCTGAGGACGTCCGGCTAGTCTAGCGACAAAATCAACGGTGTCTACATTTTTTTAGACGGTTCGCCCGGCTCGATTCTCGCCATGGTCGACTCAATCCACTCTTCGGCGGTCCGGTTCAAGTCCTGTGCCGAAAGGCTCGCGCCCTCCAAGGCAGGCCCGACAACGACCCGGATCGTTCCAGGGTACTTGAGAAAACCATTTTTTCCCCAGTAGCTGCCGGCATTGTGGGCCACCGGAACCAGGGGACAGCCCACGCGGGCGGCCAGAAGACCGCCACTGGATCCATAGTGTCCCCGGACTCCCGGCGCGACCCGCGTACCCTCAGGAAATAAGACCACCCAGCGACCGGAGCGTATCCGTGCTTCACCATCCCTTAGGACCTGCTTGAGCGCCAGAGATTTGAGACTTCGGTTGATCGCAATCGGCTGCTGCGTTGCCATCGCCCATCCCCAGACCGGGATTCTGAGGAGCTCGCGCTTGAGGATGAAAACCACCGGGGGAAAGATGACCTGGAGCGCCAAGGTCTCAAACGCGGACTGGTGCTTGCAGAAAATGAGGCCACTGCGCCCCACGGGAATATGCTCTGCCCCTTCGACAACGAAATGCAGCCCACAAGCGACGCCCAGCCACCACAAATTGAGGCGCACCCAAAGGTTTGCGGCCCCATAGCGCAGCCTGAAGGGAAACGACCACAGCAGGGTCATGATCGGCCCGATCAGAAGCGTTGATGCCACCTGCCCCAACAGGAACAGAGCAGATCGAAAGACCACAAGGGCCTTAGGAGAGGAGGATGTGCTGGGCCGCTTCATAAAGATTTGAGAAAACTGGGACATCAAGATCCGGGTGGTGTTTGAGGGTCCTAAGCCCCTTGCCGGTTTCGACCAAAAGGGGTGTGGCCCCGACCGCACGGGCGGCCTCAAGGTCGCGGAAGGAATCCCCAATCGCCGGCACACCCGTCAGATCAAGACCATACTGGACCCGCAGGGATTCAAAAAGACCAGGCTTGGGTTTGCGGCAGTGACAAAAGTCCTCAGGGCCATGGGGGCAATGGAAAATGGCCTCGATCCGTCCCCCTCGGGCCTCCACCAGATTCACCATTTTCTGGTGAATGGCATCCAGCACCGTGGCATCGAAATAGCCACGAGCAATCCCCGATTGATTGGTGATCACAAAGATCCGGTAACCCCGGCGCGTCAGCAATTCAATCGCCTCAAGGCTTCCAGGAATGGGCTCCCACTCTTCGGGCGATTTGATGAAATCGTCCGAGTCCTCATTGATGACGCCATCACGGTCGAGAATGACGATGCGTTCGCTGAGCGGTCCCACACGCCTATCCCTGAAGCCGAGAGATGTCGGCGATATCGAGGAAGAGCCCCTCAATGATCGAAAGCAGTCCAATGCGATTGGCCTTGAGTGCAGGATCATCGGCCATCACCATCACCCCCTCAAAGAAGGCATCGACCGGTTCGCGCAGACTCGCAAGACGCTTCAATGCAGCGCCATAGTGACCCTCCGCCAGAAGGGTTGTGGTCGCCTCCCGCGCATCGCGAGCGGCCTGAAGAAGCGTCTTTTCCAGGGGATCTTGCAAAATGGACTCATCCACGGTCGCAACCCGCGGCTCTTCGGATTTACGGAGAATATTGCGGATGCGCTTGTTGGCCGCAGACAAACTCTCGGCCTCGGGCAACATCCTAAAATCCCGGACCGCGGCAAGGCGGCGCTCAAAGTCGACCAGACTTTGGGGATTGACGCCGAGAACGGCATCGAATTCATCCGGACGCGCACCGCGCTCGACCAAATACCCCCTCAGGCGGTCATGAATAAAGTTCAGGACCAACTCGCAGGTCTTGTCCCGATCAAACGCATGGGTTAGCGGCGACAAGGCCTCGGAAACCCAATGCGCCAAGTCCAGATCGAGTGCGCCCTCAATGGAGATCCGGATCACGCCCAGCGCAGCCCGCCGAAGCGCATAGGGATCCTTGTCTCCGGTCGGAATCAAGCCGGCGGAGAAAATCCCGGTCAGTGTGTCCAGCTTTTCAGCCAGAGCCACGACCTGCCCCACGGGCGTGGATGGCAAATCGCCACCCGACACTTTGGGAAGATACTGTTCCTCGATGGCCTCAGCAATCGCCGACGGCTCCCCTTCTGCTGCCGCATAGTAGCGCCCCATGGTGCCCTGGAGCTCCGGAAATTCGCCCACCATCGTCGTGAGAAGGTCCGCCTTGGCGAGCCGTGCCGCTCGTTCAGCAAGCGCAGCGTCGACGTCCAGCTTTCGCGCAATAGCGCCGGAGAGATGAACCACGCGGTGGGTCTTGTCGAGCAAGGAACCCAGGACTTTCTGGAAGGTGACGTTCGCAAGGTCATCCACGCGGCTTTCGAGGGTTCTTTTGCGATCGAGGTTCCAAAAGAACTCGGCATCAGAGAGTCGGGGTCTGACAACGCGTTCATTGCCTTCCCGAACCGTCTCAAGACGCGAGCTTGCAAGATTGCTGAAGGTAATAAAATGCGGCAAAAGCCTTCCATCCCCGGCGCGGATCGGAAAATACTTCTGGTTGGCCTGCAGTGTCGTGATCAGGACTTCCGCCGGCAGCGTCAAGAAACGGGCTTCAATGTTGCCCAGCACGGGGACCGGCCATTCAACCAGAGCAGTCACTTCATCCAGAAGATCGGCATCAATGACGGCAACCCCCCCGACGGAGGCTGCCGCCTCTTCGGCTTGGCGCCGAATGGCGGCCCGTCGACGGTCAAAGTCGGCGATCACGAACCCCGAATGTTCAAGGGTTTCGAGATAGTCGGTCGGAACCTTGAACTCGATCGCGGTTTTGCAGTGGAATCGATGCCCCCGGCTGGTGCGGCCGGTCTCGACACCCAGGATTTCAGCCGGGACGACCTCGGCCCCGAAAAGAAGAACCACCCAATGCACCGGCCTCACGAACTCGGCCGTGCCATTCCCCCAGCGCATGCGCTTGGCAATGGGGAGTCCCGCCAGAGCCTGACGAAAAAGTTCCGGTAAAAATTCGCGGGTCTCGACGCCCTTGACGACCTGACGGACGGCAACCCAGGCGCCCTTGTCCGTTTCCAGCGTCAAAAGGTCACCCACACGGGCTCCCGCGCTCTTGAGGAACCCCTCCAGCGCCTTGCTCGGACTCCCGTCGGCCTGAAAGGCAGCGTTGGCCGCAGGTCCCCGGCGTTCAACTTCCTGATCAGGCTGAGAAACGGCGACTTCACGAATCAGCAGCGCAAGCCGTCGGGGAGACGCATAGGGTTCAATCCCGCCGTGGCGAATGCCGGCCTTGGCCAGGCCCTCATCGACCAACTGGCCCAGCGAGCGACTCAGCGTCAGAAGTGACTTGGGAGGAAGCTCTTCCGTACCCAATTCAAAAAGCACATCACGAAATTCGGTCATCTCAGCGAACCTTTGGATTCAGCATGGGGAAGCCAAGGCTTTCCCGACGTTGGTAGTAGGCTTCGGCAACGGCACGGGCCAGTTCTCGGACGCGCAGGATGAAGCGCTGGCGCTCGGTCACCGAAATGGCCTTGCGGGCATCGAGAAGATTGAAGGAATGGGATGCCTTGAGCACCATTTCATAGGCCGGAAGCGGAAGATCCAAGGCGATCAGGCGCTTGGACTCCCGCTCATAGGTATCAAAGGCCCCAAAAAGGAAGTTCGTATCGGCGTGTTCAAAATTGAAAGCCGACATTTCAACTTCGTTCTGGTGGTAAACATCGCCATAGGTCACGATGCCCTGCGGTCCATCCGCCCAGACCAGATCAAAGACACTGGCCTTGGCCTGGAGATACATCGCGATTCTTTCCAGACCGTAGGTGATTTCCCCACTGACCGGACGACAATCGAGACCGCCAACCTGTTGAAAATAGGTGAACTGGGTCACTTCCATGCCATTCAGCCAGACTTCCCACCCCAAGCCCCAGGCCCCCAGGGTGGGGGACTCCCAGTTGTCCTCGACAAAGCGGATGTCGTGCTCCTCGAGATCAAACCCAAGGTAAGCCAAGGATCCCAGGTACAAGTCCTGAAAGTCCGCCGGAGACGGTTTCATGATCACCTGAAACTGGTAGTAGTGCTGGAGGCGATTGGGGTTTTCGCCGTAGCGGCCATCGGTCGGACGCCGCGAGGGCTGGACATAGGCTGTATTCCAGGGCTCAGGACCTATCGATCTTAGAAAGGTGGCCGGATGAAAGGTCCCGGCCCCGACTTCAAGATCCAGCGGCTGAAGAATGACGCAGCCCTGAGCTGCCCAGTAGTCCTGAAGGGCCAGAATCAGGCCCTGAAAAGTCGAAACATCGCGTTGTTTTGGGGACACGCCGGCCGCTCCCTATGGCATGCAAAAATAAAGGCCGGATTATAGCCCAACCGGGGCCTGGCCCGAACAAACAGACGAATTCAGATCATGCAACGTGCGGCATAGTCCGCCGCACCCAAAAGGGCCGTATTGGGATTGAGTGCCACACGGACCGGGAGCTCCTTGAGAAAGTGAGAGAAGCGCCCCTTGGCCAGGAACCCGGCCATGAACTGGCCGTCCTCCACCAGCGCATTGAGGATCTTGGGCGCGATGCCGCCCCCGATCAGAACGCCACCCCGGGACAGGCACTTCAAAGCCAGATTGCCAGCCTCGGCGCCATAAATGCGCGCAAACCGACGGAGAGTCTCCCGCGCCAGCGGATCGTGATATTCCAGCGCATGAAAACTGATTTCACGTGCCGGATCTTCAGCCGTCTGAAGGGCCGCGGCGAGCGCTTCTGACTCCGGCAGCATTCCGGTCGAACGCATGTAGCCGTAGAGTTCGGCAATTCCAGCACCCGAAAGAATGCGTTCCATGCTGACATGGCCGGAGAATTTCTCCCTGAGATAGACCAAGAGTCCATCTTCAAAGGCATCACCCGGTGCGAAGTCGGTATGTCCGCCTTCGGTGGCAATCGGGTGATAGTTCATGCCGTCCCAAAACAAAATGGCCTCGCCCAGTCCTGTCCCGGCAGCCACAACGGCCCGATTGCCAACGCGAGACTCCGCATGCGGATTAAGCTCCAGCCATTCTTCAGGGCCGAGCCTCAAAAGTCCCAGAGCCATGGCCTGAAGATCATTCAGCAATTTGACCCGCGGGATCGAAGCCACCTTCGAGAGGACCTTCTCGTCAATGACCCACGGGAGGTTGGTGATTCTGGAGACTCCGTCAAAAACAGGCCCTGCAACCCCAAAGCAGGCCGCTTCGACGGAAACGCTCTGATCACTCAGAAACTCCTGAACAATCTCCTCCAGAGAGGCATAGTCGGCGCTGGGGAACAGTCGTTCGCGAACCCGCTCCAGTCCGTCGGTATTTTTTTCGTACTGCGCCAAGATGGTCTTGGTGCCCCCGATGTCTCCGGCTAAAAGCATGCGAACCCCTGAAATTTGCTGGCAGTGGATCCTAGACTACACCGTTTTGAACCGAGGCCCCACTCCATGATGCGGGGGTTTTCACTCACACCGTTTCGCTTTTCCAGCCAAGCGAGCGGAATCCCTTTTCGCTATGGCGTTTTTGAGAGAGAATTGCCCGTTAACCTTGCTTTGAGCAGGCTCAGCCCGATGCCGCCCGCCCCTCGGATCCATCCCGAAACCCTCATCGAACGCTACGATGCGCTGTTCTTTGATGCCTACGGGGTTCTGCTCCATCGCGACGGCCCCCTCCCGGGTGCCTGCCAGCTTCTGGAAAGACTGCATCAACTGGGAAAACCCTATTTTGTGGTGACCAACTCCGCTGCCCGCCTTCCCGAGCACGCAGCCATTCGTTATCAGCAGTTTGGTTTTCGTCTGGAAGCCCATCAGATCATCACCGCGGGATCATTGATCGCACCGCATTTCAAGGCGCAGGGCCTTGAGGGCCAACGCTGCGCGGTCTTGGGCCCTGAGGACAGCCATCGATTCGTGGAACAGGCCCAGGGGATTGCGGTTCCCGCCACAGAACCCTTCGACGTCCTCGTCATCGGAGATCAGGTCGGCTTCCCCTTTGTCGAGCACATGGATGCGACCTTGACCCATCTGATCCAGCGCTTTGATGCCGACCGCCCGGTTGCCCTCGTCCTGCCTAACCCGGATTTGATCTACCCCAAACCTGACGGCTTCGGGCTGACCTGTGGTGCCATGGCCACCCTGATTGAGGCCGTTTTGCGGCAACGCTATCCCGAGCGAAAGGACATCCGCTTTACCATCCTCGGAAAACCCATGCCGGCCCTCTTTGAAGAAGCCGTTCGACGGGCGGGCACCCGGAATGCTGTCATGATCGGGGACCAGATCGAAACCGATATTCGGGGGGCACACGCCATTGGCATTGATTCCGCTCTGGTGACCGGCGGCGTGGCCGAACTCAGCTTTTTTGCCGAAGACCTCCCCTACCCGCCCACTTATCAACTTCCGAACTTGCTTCTGTGATGCTTCGCCCCGTCGCCTCTCAATCCCCATTCCATCTCAGGACACGGGTCAGCCTATGGGCAGCCACCCCCTGAATATGCGAGAATCGCGTCATTTTTACGTGGAGACGTTGCGATGCGAGTCATCCTCCTAGGTGCGCCCGGCTCGGGCAAAGGCACCCAGGCACAGGCCATCACCGAGAAGTTCGATATCCCTCAAATTTCGACCGGCGACATGCTGCGTGCCGCGGTTCGGGATGGAACGGAACTGGGCCTTGCCGCCAAAAAGATCATGGATGCGGGGCTTTTGGTTTCCGACGACATCATTTTGGGCTTGATCAAGGAGCGAATCACCGCGGATGACTGCCGTAAAGGCTTTCTACTGGACGGTTTTCCGAGGACGATCGCGCAGGCTGATGGCCTTGAAGCTCTGGCCATTACGATCGATGTCGTCATCGAATTCGTCGTCGATGATGAGGAGATCGTTCGCCGCATGAGTGGTCGAAGGGTGCATCCTGCCTCAGGCCGTTCATATCATGTCGTTTTCAACCCGCCCAAGCAGGCAGGGATCGATGACATCACCGGCGAAGCGTTGATTCAACGCGACGATGACAGCGAAGCGACGGTTCGCAAAAGGCTCTCGGTCTATCATGAGCAGACCAAGCCTCTGGTGGGTTATTACCAGACCAAGGCCGAACAGGGATCTGTTCGGTTTGCCAGTATTAATGGCATTGGCAGCGTGGACGCCATCACCCAGAAACTGTTCGAGGTCCTTGATGCCGCCAACTGAGACGGCTTGACCCTGACTTCCTAGACCCTTACCGAGACCTGACGCCTATGGCCGGCAAAACCCTCTATGACAAACTGTGGGATGCACATGTGGTGTGCACCGAACCGGATGGTTCGGCCCTGATTTACGTCGATCGCCAACTGCTGCATGAAGTAACGTCCCCGCAGGCCTTCGAAGGTCTCAGACTGTCCGGGCGTAAGGTGTGGCGCAAAGGCGCCAACCTCGCCACCGCCGACCACAATGTCCCCACGAAGGACCGCGCAAAGGGCATCGCAGATCCCATTGCAAAACTCCAGATCGAAACCCTCGACCGGAATTGTGAGGAATTCGGCATTCTGGAATTCCCGATGGGTGATGTGCGTCAGGGCGTTGTCCACGTGATGGGACCCGAACAGGGAGCCACCCTCCCCGGCATGACCATTGTCTGTGGCGACTCGCACACGGCGACCCATGGCGCATTCGGTGCCCTCGCCTTTGGCATCGGAACCTCCGAAGTGGAACATGCGCTGGCCACCCAGTGCCTGGTCCAGAGAAAGTCGAAGACCATGCAGGTGAAGGTTGAAGGCACCCTTGGCGTCGGCGTCACGGCCAAGGACATCATCCTGGCCGTCATCGGTCGAATCGGAACGGCCGGCGGCACGGGCTATACCATCGAATTTGCGGGATCTGCCATTCGCAGCCTGACGATGGAAGGGCGCATGACCCTCTGTAACATGGCGATTGAAGGGGGAGCCCGCGCAGGCCTTGTCGCCGTGGACGACACCACGATCAATTACCTTAAAGGGCGCCCGATGGCCCCCACCGGCCGGCTCTGGGACGAGGCCGTCATTAGCTGGAAGAACCTCAAGAGTGATGCAGATGCCACTTTTGATGCGATCATCGAATTGGCCGCCGCAGAGATCAAGCCGCAGGTCAGCTGGGGCACCTCACCCGAGATGGTTCTGCCGGTCGATGCCAAGGTCCCGGATCCTGCCCAGGAAAAAGATGCCGTCAAGCGGGATGGCATGGAACGCGCACTGCAGTACATGGGGCTCAAGGCCGGCACACCCATCAGCGAAATCAAGCCGGATAAGGTCTTTATCGGATCCTGTACCAACGGACGCATTGAAGATCTGCGGGCAGCCGCAGAGGTCGCCCGAGGCCGCAAGGTCGCCGGTAACATCAAGCTGGCCATGGTTGTTCCAGGTTCAGGCCTGGTCAAACAACAGGCAGAAGATGAAGGTCTCGATAAGATCTTTGTTGCCGCAGGCTTTGAATGGCGAGATCCTGGCTGCTCCATGTGCCTTGCCATGAATGCTGACCGACTGGAGGCCGGCGAGCGTTGTGCTTCGACCTCAAACCGAAACTTTGAAGGCCGTCAGGGCTTCGGCGGCCGCACCCATCTGGTGAGTCCCGCCATGGCCGCGGCAGCGGCAGTCACCGGCCATTTCATTGATGTCAGGTCACTGAAGCCTCTGCCCGCAGAAAAGCCTGCACCGGTCGCTGCGACGAAACCCGTCAGTCCGCCCGCTAAAGAAACAGTCGTCGTGGCCGCCCCTCAGCCGACCGAGGCTTCCGCGCCCGCCATCCAAAAGCCCGCAGCGGCCAAGACCAAGACGTCGCCCAAGGCTGCGAAAACTGCGCCGAAAACCCCGGTCACCCAGGCGCCCGCTGAGGTGAAAGTCGCCGAGGCGAAGCAGCCCACAAAGGCTCGGGCTCCGGTCAAGAAGGTGGCATCAGAGAAAAAAGCGGCTGCCACCCCGACCCCCAAGAAGCCGGCACCCCGTCCGGCGGGATCAACCTTGCGTAAGAGGTCACCCAAATCATGAGATCCTTTCGTTACATCAATTCCCGGGTCATTCCACTGGATCGAGCCAATGTGGACACGGATGCGATCATCCCGAAACAGTTCCTGAAATCCATCAAGCGCAGTGGCTTTGGCGTCTATCTCTTTGACGAGTGGCGTTACCTTGACCGCGGCGAACCGGACATGGACTGCACCCACCGCCCCCGGAATCCGGATTTTGTCCTCAACAAACCCTCGGCATACCGGGCGCGAATTCTCCTGACCCGGGAAAACTTCGGTTGCGGATCCTCTCGCGAACATGCGCCTTGGGCCCTAGAAGATTATGGTTTCCGGGTGCTCATCGCGCCCAGTTTTGCGGACATCTTCTACAACAACTGCTTCAAGAACGGCATTCTGCCGATCATTCTTGATAGCGCGACCGTAGACCACCTTTTTCAGGAAGCGGCGGGTATCGGATACCAGATCGAAGTCGATCTCCCCAGCCAGACGATTACCACGAAGTTCGGCGAAAAAATTCATTTCGAGATCGAACCCACCCGCAAGCACCGCTTGCTGAATGGGCTAGATGATATTGGCCTGACGCTTCAGCGGGCGGAGGACATTTCCGCTTATGAAGCGCGTCGAAAGAAGGAAGCCCCCTGGCTGTTCACTGACGTGGCCTAAGGCTCCCGCTGATTGCCATGAAAGCTGACCGTGATCCGGGCGCCATAGCGTCTGGGTCACGCCCCATTCTTACCACCCCTGGATAGCAAAGATCGATAGGAGAAGCGAGAATCAGGGCGCCTTATTGTGTGCGCCGCGCTATCCCTCCCCACCGCATTGGATCGGGGCTCTCGCATGACATGATGACCAAAAAAATTGCAGTATTGCCCGGCGACGGGATCGGAACTGAAATCGTTGCCGAAGCCCTCAAGGTTCTGGATGTCCTTAAAAGTGACTATGGCCTCAAGGTCGAGACCGAAGAAGCCCTGATTGGCGGCGCAGCCTATGATGCAATGGGCACGCCCTTTCCGGAAGCGACCCTGAAAGTCTGCGCTGCTGCAGATTCAGTGCTTCTCGGCGCCGTCGGTGGCCCAAAATGGGAACCCCTCGATTATTCCGTTCGCCCTGAACGGGGTCTTCTGGGCCTTCGCGCCGAACTTGAGCTTTTTGCCAACCTCCGTCCTGCGCTCCTCTATCCGCAACTCGTGGCCGCCTCGACCCTGAAGCCTGAAGTCGTTTCAGGCCTCGACATCATGATCATTCGCGAACTCACCGGAGGCATTTACTTCGGCAAGCCCCGCGGACGCAGGGTCAATGACCAGGGTGAGCGTGAAGGCTTCAACACGCTGATCTATACCGAATCTGAAATCCGCCGCATCGGTCATATCGCCTTCCAGACCGCCCAAAAGCGCAACAAGAAGCTGTGCTCTGTCGACAAGGCCAATGTTCTTGAATGCACCGAGCTGTGGCGTGAAGTCATGATCGAAGTTTCCAAGGACTACCCGGACGTCGAACTCAGCCACATGTATGTCGACAATGCGGCCATGCAGTTGGTTCGGGCTCCGAAGCAATTCGACGTCATGGTGACCGAAAACATGTTTGGCGACATTCTCTCAGACTGCGCTGCCATGCTGACCGGATCCATCGGCATGCTGCCCTCAGCCTCACTCGACAAGAATGGCAAGGGCATGTACGAACCGATCCATGGCTCGGCACCTGACATCAGCGGCAAAGGCGTGGCCAATCCGATCGCGACCATCCTGTCGGTTGCCATGATGCTGCGTCATAGCTTTAACGATGCCGTCAATGCAGACCGCGTTGAAAAGGCCGTCATCCAGTCACTGGACGCGGGTTACCGCACGGCAGACATCTACTCCGAGGGCACCCGCAAAGTCGGAACCCAGGAAATGGGTGCTGCCATCATTGCGGCGCTGCGCGGCTAGGAGCAAACGATCATGCGAACCTTCAACGTTGCCGTCCTCGGCGCGACGGGTGCGGTCGGTGAAACCATGCTGGAAATTCTGGAGCAGCGGAATTTCCCGGTCGGCCAGGTCTTTCCCCTGGCCAGCAGTCGCTCTGCCGGGCAAACCGTCAGCTTTCGCGGTGAGGACCTGACGGTACTGGACGTCGAGACCTTCGACTTTAGCCAGACTGAAATCGGTCTTTTTTCAGCGGGTGCCTCCGTCTCTGAGGTCTACGGCCCGAAGGCAGCGGCCGAAGGGTGTGTCGTCATCGACAACACGTCCCGTTTTCGTTACGAAGACGACATTCCGTTGGTCGTGCCGGAGGTCAATCCGGAGGCGATCGCCCAGTTCCGGAATCGCGGCATCATTGCCAACCCGAATTGCTCAACGATTCAGATGCTGGTTGCCCTTAAACCGATCCATGATGCCGTTGGCATTGAACGGATTAATGTCTGCACCTATCAGGCGGTCTCCGGAACCGGCAAAAAGGCCATTGAAGAGCTGGCCCAGCAAACCACCCAGCTTCTGAGCGGAAAACCGGTCACACCCTCGGTCTACCCCAAGCAGATCGCCTTCAACGTTCTGCCCCAGATCGATGTCTTCCTTGAAAATGGTTACACCAAGGAGGAGATGAAGATGGTTTGGGAGACTCGAAAGATCATGGGTGATGATCGGATCGAGGTCAATCCGACCGCCGTCCGGGTTCCCGTGTTTTATGGACACTCGGAAGCTGTGCACATTGAGACCCGGGAAAAAATCACAGCGAAAGACGCCAAAGCACTCCTGGGCCAGGCCCCGGGAGTCATCGTTGTCGATGAACACAAGCCCGGGGGCTATCCCACCGCGGTGACCGAAAGCGCAGGCCAGGATCCGGTCTTCGTGGGGCGCATCCGGGAAGATATTTCTCATCCTCGCGGACTGGATCTTTGGGTGGTCTCAGACAATATTCGCAAGGGCGCAGCACTCAACAGTGTCCAGATTGCTGAAGTGCTGATCCGCGACTACCTCTGAGTCTTGGACCCCAGGGGCCAAGGGCCCCTTCAGATAGCCCGTGCCGGCTTTGATGCCGGCACGGGCTTTTTGGTTTCAGGGGGTCGGTCTTTGGGAAGGGTTCTCCATGAGGTGGAGTCCCACCAGACGCGCAACGACCACCGCCACATACATCTGGCCGATCAGGGCTTCGAGGGAAGACAGCATGCCGGCAAAAGGATTGAGCGGCGTAATGTCTCCATAGCCGAGAGTGGTCAGGGTGATCAGGCTGAAGTAGAGATTCCCGCCATTGCGAAGATAAAAACTGACATCCCCCCCACAAAGACTTAGCGTGCAATCAAAGGCATTCGGGATGATCAGAGCGGTCAGGGTATACATGCTGCCAAAGAACGCGCTAATCATCAGATAAATCGACACCGCACCGTAAAGTCGGTCTGAGGTCCTGACTCTGGGGGACAGAAAAACATGGTGGGCCATGACAAAGATGACCCGGGCAAAAAAGAAGATAAAGATGAACTCACGGGTCAAAGCCAGCCAGCGCTCCGAGGGGTTCATGACTTCGAGCGTCCAAAGCACGAGCACCAGAAGCGCAATCAGGATCGTACTGACGACCCTTCTTTTTCGTCCCGCGGACAAGAGGAGCCCCGCAGTCAAAAGCCCGACCCCCAGAGTTAACTCAAGGATGTCGCCCCAAAGCCCCAGCATGTTCATCAAGGGAAAAGAGACCATGTAGAAGAACTGAAGCAAAAGAAAATTGCGATACGTCGTCGAGGGGGGCATGGCAACTCCAGACTAAATGCCGAACGAAGGCTTAGGATACCGAATCACGGGGGCCTGTTCCGAGGAAGTCCAGTTGTCGCCAGGCTTCGTACACGACAAGCGCGACGGCATTGGAAAGGTTCAGACTGCGCCCGCCGGGCCGCATGGGGATGGTTAAACGTTGCGACGCCGGAAGGCTTTCCAGAATCTCTCTGGGAAGACCCCGGGTTTCCGGGCCAAACAGGAACGTATCACCGGGCGCAAACTCCGGCTCGACGTAAGGACGGGTCCCACGGGTCGACAAGGCGAAGATTCGCCGGGAACCCGCCGCCTCAAGATAGTCCTCAAGACGGGGATAAGTCCTGACGCAGGCGTACTCGTGATAGTCAAGACCCGCCCGCTTCAGCCTCGCATCATCCAGACTGAAGCCCAGGGGCTCAATCAAGTGGAGCCCAGCGCCAGCATTGGCACAGAGCCGAATGATATTGCCCGTGTTTGGCGGGATTTCCGGCTCGAAAAGAACAACGTCCAGCACTAGGCGAGAGGCGCTTTAACCGCCTTGAGCTTCCAGATTTCTTCGTTGTACTCAAGGATGGTGCGGTCCGAAGAAAACTTTCCGGCAGAGGCTGTATTCAGAATGCTCATTCGCGTCCAGGCGCGTTCATCCTGAAAGGCCAAGGCCGCCCGTTGCTGGGCCTGAACATAGCCAGGGAAATCCGCCGCGGTCATCCAAGGATCATTCGGCGACTTGATGGCCGCCACGATGGCATCAAAAATCCCAGGTTCATCCGGATTAAAGAATCCCGCCTCAAGCAGCGAGATCACGCGGGAGAGATCGTCATGCTCCCGGATAATCGCGACGGGATCGTAATCGGTTCGCGCGGACTCGACCTCCTCGGCCGTCAATCCGAAAAGGAAGAAATTCTCCTCACCGACCTCTTCTCGAATTTCAATGTTTGCCCCATCCAACGTCCCGATGGTCAGGGCGCCATTCAACATGAACTTCATGTTCCCGGTCCCTGAGGCCTCTTTGCCGGCCGTCGAAATCTGCTCGGAAAGATCCGTTCCGGGACAAATCGTTTCCATCGCTGTGACCCGATAGTTCGGGAGAAAAACCACCTTCAGGCGATCGCCAACCATGGGATCTGCATTGACCCGGTCAGCGATGTTATTGATGAGCTTGATGATGCGTTTGGCCATCTGGTAGCCCGGTGCAGCCTTGCCCCCAAAAAACACCACGCGAGGCGTCCAGTCCGCGGCATCGCCTCTTCGAATCCGATCATAAAGATGGATCACATGAAGGGCGTTGAGCAGCTGACGCTTGTACTCATGGATCCTTTTGACCTGGGTGTCAAAGAGGGCATCGGGATTCAAGGTAATGCCCGTTTCAGCCTCGGCATAGCGAACCAGTCGCTCCTTGTTGCTGCGTTTAACCTTGCGCCAGGCTTTCTGGAAGGCGGGGTCGTCGGCATGCCGTTTTAAGTCAGAGAGTTTGCCAAGATCCTGTGTCCATTCGGTACCGATGGTTTCATCCAGCAGTCTTGCAAGGCCCGGATTTGAAGCCGAAAGCCACCGTCTTGGAGTAATGCCGTTGGTCTTGTTATTGAATTTCCAAGGCCAAAGATCATGGAAGTCCTGAAACATGCCCTTGACCAAAAGAGCAGAGTGAAGCTCAGCCACGCCATTGACGGAGAAACTCCCGACAATGGCGAGATAGGCCATCCGGATCTGTTGCTCCCAGCCCTCTTCGATCAGCGACATCCGCGCCAGCCGATCATTATCCCCGGGCCAACGCGCTGCGACTTCGCGCAAGAATCCGGCATTGATTTCAAAAATGATCTCAAGAAGGCGTGGCAAGAGCTGCCTGAACAGGCGAACCGGCCATTTCTCGAGGGCTTCGGGAAGCAGCGTGTGGTTCGTGTAGGCCATGGTCGAACGGGTGATTTCCCAGGCCCGATCCCAGGGGAGCCGATGGTCATCCACCAGAATGCGCATCAATTCAGCAACGGCGATGGTGGGATGGGTGTCATTCAGTTGGAATACATTTTTTTCGGCAAACTGGCTGAAATCCTCGCCATGGCCCTGAATCCAGGTCCGAACGACATCCTGAAGGCTGGCGCTGGCGAGGAAGTACTGCTGGCGCAGTCTGAGCTCCTTGCCATTTTCGCTGGCGTCATTGGGATAGAGCACCATCGTGATATTTTCGGCCAGATTCTTGGACCGCACCGCCTCGGTATAGTCTCCGGCGTTGAATTCACTCAGGCTGAACTCATCGGTCGCCGCAGCTTTCCAGAGCCTTAGGGTATTGACCGTCCCATTGTCGAAACCCGGGACGGGGACGTCATAGGGAACGGCAAGAACATCCTGCGTATCGATCCATTGAACCCGCTGCGCGGCATCCATTTCGGTCCGACCGCCAAAACGAACACGGGTCGTCAGCTCAGGCCGCTCAAGCTCCCAAACGTGGCCGTTGCGGAGCCAGTGATCCGGCTCCTCAAGCTGGTGTCCCGATTCAATCAACTGGCGGAACATGCCATATTCATAGCGAATGCCATATCCCGTCACCGGTAACTGAAGGGTTGCACAGCTATCGAGAAAACACGCCGCAAGCCGGCCGAGCCCACCGTTGCCCAGCCCCGCATCATTTTCGATTTCAGCAAGCTCTTCAAGATCCAGTCCCAACTGATCCAAGGCCTTGGACGTGGCCTTGTCGAGAGCAAGATTGAGCATGGCATTTCGAAGGGTTCGACCCATGAGAAATTCAAGCGAGAGGTAATAGGCCCTTCGACAGCCCGAGGCACGGTAGGCTTGCTGGGTATGTTTCCAGCGCTCCATCAGACGATCACGGACGGTGAGCGCCAGTGCGGTATAACTGTAATGCGTGGACTTGCAGAAACGATCTCGCCCCAGGGTGTAGGTGAAATGCTGGGAGACCCCAGAGGCAATATCCTTGGCCTTCATGCCGAGAGGACTTGTTTCCGTCAGGGCTTCATTGGGTTCGCTTCGAATGAGATGTCGGGTGGGCATAATCGCTTCTGGCTTGGACTGTGAGGGCAGCAGGGGACCGCTACGGAAAGGTCTTGTCGGCCCTTTGAAGGCCTGACACCCCGCTCACCTGAGACCTGAGGCGCAAACTGCGCATCCCGCCTCAGGGAACTGCGTCCATTATCGCATTTGGGGCCGCCAAATTTGAGGCCAGAATGGCAACCCCGCATTTCACGAATCGATCAGACGTCGAGATTGAGCTCTGCGATCTTGCGTGTCAGGGTGTTGCGCCCATAACCCAGGAGTTTGGCAGCCTCCTGCCGGCGCCCGCGAGTGGCTCCCAGAGCGGTTCGGATCAGGATGCTTTCGGCCGATTCGATCGCCTCTTTGGCGATGTTGACATGGCCCTGACGAAGCTCATCCTGAATCCATTCGCGAAGGGCATCCTGCCAATTGCCATCCCCTAGGGGGGCCGGCAGGTCTTTTCCCGTGTGCAAGAGTTCCGGCGGAAGATCATCCAGATGGACGTCCTTGCCCGCCGCCATGACCGTGATCCAACGGCAGGTATTTTCCAGCTGGCGCACATTGCCGGGCCAGTCGAGGGTGCAGAGGAACTCCTCAACATCGGCCCTCAGGACTTTGGTTTCCGCCTTGATTTCGTGACTGGCCTCATGCAAGAAATGCTTGAGGAGCAACGGAATGTCCTGACGACGCTCCCGCAGCGGTGGCAAATGAATTCGAATGACATTGAGCCGGTGATAGAGATCCTCTCGGAAACGCCCTTCGGCCACCAGTTGATCCAGATTCTGGTGTGTTGCCGCAATAATGCGAACATCCACTTTCACCGGTGCATGCGCCCCGATCGGGAAAAATTCGCCATCCGCCAGCACACGAAGGAGGCGGGTCTGAAGCTCGGCCGGCATATCCCCAATTTCATCCAGAAAGAGGGTGCCGCCGTCCGCCTGCTCAAAGCGCCCGGCTCTGCGTGCCTGCGCACCGGTAAAGGCGCCTCGCTCATGACCAAACAGTTCTGACTCCAGAAGGTCTCGCGGGATCGCGGCCATATTCAGTGCGATGAAGGGCTGAGTGGCTCTTGGGCTATGGCGATGCAGTGCCTTGGCGACCAGTTCCTTGCCCGTCCCCGATTCGCCATTGATCAGAACGGTGATATGGGAGCGCGCCAAGCGGGCAATGGCACGGAACACCTCCTGCATGGAAGGTGCGGCGCCGATGATTTCAGGCGTGGCCTCGGATGCCATCACCGGCTCTCGCTGAAGCCTCAAATTTCGGGCCTGAGCGCAGGCCCGCTGAACACGGTCAACGGCCTCATCGATATCAAATGGCTTGGGGAGATACTCAAAGGCGCCGCCATGGAATGCGGAAACTGCACTTTCAAGATCCGAGTGGGCCGTCATGACAATGACGGGAAGACCGGGGTAGCTTTCCTGAATTCGCTTGAGAAGACTCAGACCATCAAGGCCTGGCATCCGGATATCGGTAATGATGGCATCTGGAATGATGCCGTTCAGTTCTGCCAACAGAAGGTCGGCATTCGAAAAGCTGCGCGTCTTGATGCCCGCCTTCTCCAGGGCCTTCTCAAGGACCCAGCGGATCGACCGATCATCGTCGACGATCCAGACCTCATCCACCTTGTTCATGAGCAAGCTCCAACGGCAAGTAAATAGAAAAAACGGTATGACCGGGTTCGCTCGTGCACTCGATCAGTCCGCCATGCTGATTGATGAGCGATTGAGCAATCGAAAGACCCAGGCCCGTGCCCTCTGCCCGGCCGGTGACCATGGGATAGAAGATTTGCCCCATCAACCCCGGCGGAATCCCCGGACCATCGTCATGGACCTCGATTTTGACGGCCATGCGATTGCGTCGATGGCCAATGGTGACCTGGCGATCAATCCGGGTTTTGATCTGGATCCGGCCCCGGACCCCGACCGCTTGAGCAGCGTTACGGACAATATTCAAGATGGCCTGGATCAGCAGATCACCATCCCCCATGACCGAGGGGATACTGGGGTCATAGTCGCGATCGATGATGACCCCGGCCGGCGCTTCGACCTGCACCAATTGGCGAACGCGCTCAAGAATCTTGTGAATATTGATGGACTCCATCGTCAGTGGCTTATTGGGGCCGAGCATCCGGTCCACCAGCGACTGCAAACGATCGGATTCATCCATGATGATGCGGGTGTATTCGCGAAGATCCGCATCGGGAAGCTCTCGCTCCAGCAGCTGGGCGGCTCCCCGAATCCCCCCCAGGGGATTTTTGATTTCGTGAGCGAGTCCGCGCAGCAACATCCGTCCTGCGTTCTGTTGGGCGAGGATCTGCTCCTCCATCGAGATGCGAAGATGCCGATCCAGCTGTTCAATTTGAACCAGCACCATGTCCGTCTGACCGTCCTCCTGAACCGGCACGACGGTCAGATTCACGGTCACTGGCTGCGAGGGCGTCCCCAAGGTCAGGTTTCGCTTGGTCAGTGTTTCGCCGCGAAGAATTGCCCGCTTGAAGTCGGCCTCAATGGAGCGATCGCTCAGGCCAAAAATAGAACGGGCCCGCATCCCCTGAACCTGGCGGGCACTGACAGCGAAGAGCATTTCCCCGGCCGAATTGATGTAAATCAGCCGATTTCCGGTATCGAAAACCAGAACAGCATCGGTCAGGTGATCCAGAATCTTGGGATTTTGATTGATCGGGAGGTTCGCGCTCATGTCGACTCACAAGCAATAAAGAGGCCAGAGCAGGGAAAACCGACCCCCTGTCTCTGGGCAATCGACGGACGACCCCATGATGCACTCAAGTGGTGCGAAATAGCGAGATAAAAACGCCCCAAAATGGAGCAGAAGAGGAATTAGAGGGACTGGGAGGGTGCTTTTGGGGCAACAGCGCCTTTCTGGTGGAGATCCCGCATCAAGTCAGCGCCAAAGGTCTGTACCTTGGCAGCATCCGCATGACCGATGTCCATGGCCAACTGGCCCAGGAGCTCATCAAGGCGACTCTCCCCGGAGGATTCCAGGTTGGCAAGAAGGCAATGGGTGACGGGGTTCAACTCAAGAAAATGAACCCGCTCATCCCGCCCCCGGTAGACCAGAAGATGGACCGGATGTTCGTTGGCTTTCTGAGGCTGGTGATCTGGACCGATGGTTTGGACCGGGAAGGGATAACTCAACAACCAGGCCACCTCCGAGAGTCTGGAACCAAATCTCAGGGGATCCTCAACGAAGCGGGGATCCAGGGGGGGAGGTTCGGCCTCCCGAACGGAAAGGGCCAGCTCAACCCACTCGTAATGGGCCAACTCCCTCAGAAAGGGCAAGTCCCCGGGACGCGCACCCCGCTCCGATGCCATATAGCTGACAAATTCGCCCGCAATCTCCACAAAAAGGGGTGTTGCGGCCACGTGTTCGCGAAAAAAATCCCTGACCAAGGAAGACCATCGCGGCCCTTCAAGAATGGCGTGCAGTACGGGAAAACCCGTGCTCAGGAAACTTTCGACATTGTTAAAAAAAAGCTCGCGATACACCTTCATGCGCTCAGGCCGCACATCGGAAGGTTCAGGCACAGCCTCCGGATTCCGGATATGGGCTGCAAAGGCCTTTTGGATTTCGCTGAGCGAGGGGGCACTCATGAGGCCTGCTTCTCAGACAGCGTATGCCGCATCTGCACCTTGCGGATGGAGGTCACCTCGAGCAACAACTCGTCCAAAGGTGGAAGATTGAAGTCACGCTCAAGCAAGGTCGGGAAAAGACCCATGGCACTGTAAACCTCATCCAGCAAGGTCCAGACCGGATCGACCAAGGGAGCGCCGTGGGTATCGATGAGCAGATCCTCGGACTCAACGTAGTGCCCCGCAACATGAAGCCCCACAATTCGCTCGACCGGCATCCCGGCCAAGAATTTTTGGGCGTCATAGCGATGATTGATGCTGTTGACATAGACATTGTTGACGTCCAGAAGGAGGCCACAGTCGGCTTCTTCAAGCACTCCTCGGATGAATTCAGCTTCGTCCATGAGTTGACCCGGCGCCGCATAGTAGGACACATTTTCGATGGCAATCCTGCGCCCCAAAATGTCCTGGGTCGTCCGAATTCGACGGGCCACATGCTGGATGGCCTCTTCGGTAAAAGGAATCGGCATCAAGTCATAGAGATGGCCCTGGTCGCTGCAGTAGCTCAAGTGCTCGCTGTATCCCAGGATGCCGTGATGCTCGATAAATGCGCGAAGTTCAGTGATGAAGCCGATATCCAGGGGATCTTGGCTTCCGAGGGAGAGGGAAAGACCATGAGCGACAAAGGGATATCGCTCTGTCAGATGTCGAAAGAGGCGACCCAGTCGGCCGCCCACCCGCATCCAATTTTCCGGCGCGATTTCAAGGAAATCGACCGGGAGGGATTCCCGCTCGGCAAAATCATCCAGATGGACTCGCCTGAGCCCAAGCCCGACACCCTGAAGGTGCCGGGAGTGACCGGATGTCATGGGCCGAACGGGCAATCCGAGAGCGGCTTACTTAGCCTGCTGAGGCGCAGCCGGGGCCGCAGGAGCTGCCGGTGCCTGTCCGCCCATGTTCATCCCGGCGCACTTGCCTTCCATCGCCTTCTGGGGCTCTGCCGGAGCCTTCTGCATCATGGCTCCGCAGTTCATGCTGCCAGAATTCATCTTGGCGCCACCGCACTTGCCTTCGCCACAAACCATTTCTTTGCCGTCCTTGCCGGCTTCGGCCAGCTGGACGTAACCGCTGGCGAGTTCCTTAAGGGCAAAGGGATTTTCCGAAGCCTGGGCAGATCCGGCCAGCGTAGATGCTACAGCGGCACCAATCAGGGTCGTCATCGTGGTCTTATTCATCTTGTGACTCTCTCTTTGATGTGGACAAATTTTGTGCGGTGCTTGGGTCGGAACCCCTCTCAGGAATCCTCACAGCACAAAAGACGCGCCATTCTCACATAATGGCAGCTAGGCTGTCTCCAATAACTGTGAACCCAGACCGAACGTCGCGTTTCGACCATCCAAAATGGAAACCGTTCACGGCTTCCGCTATGCTCTTCGGGCAATAGGACCTGGACGCCGAACGTCGGCAAAACCTGAACCCGAAGAGGCTACTGATGTACTGCCGCCACTGTGGACATGAAGTTAAGGATAAAGCGGTGATCTGCAGCAATTGCGGAACCCCGATTCACGACAGCGTAGAACCCGTCGAGAGGGAAACCTCCGGCTGGAGTTGGTTCACCATGTTTGTGACCATCGGGGTCGTGATGCTGCTTTTGCTGATTGCAATTATCGCGGGACTTTAAGGACGGGAGACCCCTAGATCTTGAGGATGTGCTGACGGTAGTAGCGCAGTTCCTCGATGGATTCCCGGATATCATCCAACGCTCGGTGACGCCCGGTCTTTTGAACCCCTTGAGCGATTTCCGGAGCCCATCGGGCGGTCAGTTCCTTGAGGGTCGAGACATCGAGATTGCGGTAGTGGAAATATTTTTCCAGCCGGGGCATCCCCTGAGCCAAGAAACGGCGATCCTGACAGATACTGTTGCCACAAATGGGGGAGACCCCTTCTGGAACCCAATCCTTCAGGAAAGTGATTGTTTGTTGCTCGGCGTCCTCAATCGAAACGGTGCTGGAAAGCACCCGATCGATCAGTCCTGACCGACCATGATGCGTCTGATTCCACTCATCCATGGCGTCCAGAGCGGCCTTTGGCTGATGGATCGCCAACTCAGGCCCCTCCGCGAGGATATGGAGGTCAGCATCCGTGACGAGGGTCGCAATCTCGAGGATGACGTCCGTCAAAGGGTTGAGTCCGGTCATTTCAAGATCGATCCAGATCAGGTTTCGGGAATTTAGGGGCATGATTTAGAGTCACAGTAGGTAGAACAAGACCGGTGCTCCCCTCAAGGGGGCCCGGATGACACAAAAAGGCACCCTGTGCCGGGAAAAGAAAACGATGAATGATTTTACTGTTTTGTTTCTGATCGCCCTAGCCGTGTCCTTTCTGGTCGAGTTTTGGCTGTCGCGCCGACACGTCCAGCATGTCCTTCTCAACCGAAATAAAGTCCCTTCCGCTTTTCAGGAAAGCATCACCCACGAGGCACACCAGAAAGCGGCCGACTATACGGTTGATAAGGCGCGACTGGCGGACTTTGACCGCATTTTGGGCGTAGGGGTCCTGCTCGTTTTCACCCTGGGAGGCGGAATTGCCTGGATCCAGGGGCTCTGGGAAGGATTCGAACTGGGTCCTATCGCCAAGGGTGTGGGCATGATCCTGACCACTCTTCTGGTCGCCCAGCTAATTGAACTGCCCATCAGCTTCTACCAAACCTTCGTCATCGAGGAACGCTACGGATTCAACAAGACCCAGGTGCCGCAATTTTTGAAGGACCTTGTCCTTCAGACGCTGCTCAGCTTTGTCATGGGCGCACCCCTGATTGCGCTGATCCTTTGGGTCATGGAAAGTACCGGCGCCTATTGGTGGCTTTTGGCCTGGAGCATCCTGATCAGTTTTTCAATCCTCATGAGCTGGGCCTATCCCACCCTGATCGCCCCTCTTTTCAACAAATTCACTCCCCTACCCGATCCTGAACTCAGGTCCCGAATCGAATCCCTGCTTGATCGTTGCGGCTTCCAGAGCAAGGGGATTTTCGTCATGGATGGCTCAAAGCGCTCCGGTCACGGAAACGCCTATTTCACCGGTGTCGGCGCCAGCAAGCGAATCGTTTTTTTTGACACCCTGGTCGACTCCCTCGAGCATGACGAACTGGAAGCTGTTTTGGCCCATGAGCTCGGCCACTTCAAATGCCGTCATGTCATCAAGATGTTGATGACCAGTTCCCTTTTGAGCCTGATCGGCTTTGCCGTTCTCGGCTGGGTGAGCCAGGAGCCCTGGTTCTTTGAAGGACTCGGTGTACCCACGCCAGGGGCCGCACCTGCCCTCCTCCTTTTCATGCTGACGGCACCGGTCTTTACCGTCTTTCTCAAGCCCCTGATGGCGGCCTTTCAAAGGCGTTTCGAGTTTGAAGCCGATGACTTCGCCTCATCGCACACCGAGGCGCGCCATCTGGTCAGCGCACTGGTCAAACTTTATCGGGAGAATGCCAGCACGCTGACGCCAGATCCCCTGTATGCGGCATTCCACTATAGCCATCCTCCGGCGGCCATTCGCATCGATCATCTCAACCGCGCAAGATAAATCCGTCAGCATCCGATCCCCAAGATGGCATCCTCGAGCGATCCGGACACCCCTCATGAGGGGCTGGTTCTAAGCCATCTGGGGCAAGCCTTGGCCGTTGAGGATGCTCATGGCGAGATTCGCCTGTGTCAGACCCGGCGCCAGGTCGGCGCCATTGCGGTCGGGGATCGGGTTCTCTTTATCGCGGCCGGGGAAGGCTTGGGCCGGGTCGAATCCATTCTCGAGCGCAAAAGCGTCCTGACCCGACCGGCACATGCCGGCCGAGTCCGGCCGGTGGCTGCCAATCTGGATCAGGTTCTGGTGGTTGTAGCTCCGGAGCCTGAACCGGACTGGCTCTTGGTGGACCAATACACTGCCGCCGCAGCCCACCGCGGGATCAATCTTGCCATCGTCATCAACAAGATTGACCGCCTGACGGACCGCGCCCAACTCGATTATGAAATGGCGCATTACCGCGAGATGGGGTACGCCTGTTATCCGGTCAGCGCCCGGACCGAAGAGGGGCTGGATCAACTTCGGGCCGCTCTCAAGGGCAAAATCAGCATGCTTTCGGGACAATCCGGGGTCGGCAAATCCTCCCTGACCAATGCGCTCCTTCCCGGCAAGAACCTGAGAACCCGGGAGCTCTCAGAGAAAGCAGGCCTGGGTCGTCATACGACCACTGCGGCCATGCTCTATCATCTTCCCGACGGAGGCGACCTCATCGACAGCCCCGGCGTTGCCGTGTTCGGCCTGGCGGAGATGAATGCCGAACAACTGGCATCAGGTTATGTTGAATTTCGACCGTTTCTCGATCAGTGTCGCTTCAATGACTGTCGGCACCGAGAGGATATGGGATGTGCCGTGCGAGAAGCGGCTGCGTCCGGCGCCATTCACAAAGCACGCTACCAGCGATTCCTCAAACTGATCGACAAGATGCACCTGAGATAGGCACCACAGACACAAAAAAGGCGCCGAGGCGCCTTTTTTGTGTGCACAGAGCCGTCGATCAACCCCGTTCGAGAAGACTTCTCAAATCGATGGTTGCCGCGTTGGCGCGGGCGATGTAATTGGCCAGAGTCAACGAGTAGTTGGCAAAAAGACCGAACCCACTGCCGTTGAGAATCACGGGGCTCAAATAACTTTCCTGACAGTTTTCCAGTTCCCGCACGATGTGCTGGAGTGAGACCTGTGCCGTTTTGTTACCCAGAATGTCCCTAAAGTCCCATTCGATCGATTTGAGGACCAGCATGGCCGCCCACGTGTAGCCGCGCGCCTCGAAGAATCGGTCGTCTAGTTTGAGCCAAGGGGTGCGTTCCATGTCAGCATGCCGCTCCTCCGTCTCATCGTTCACTCGGTCAGCGGTGCTGGCGCTCAGTCTGTTCGAGTAGTCACCCAGACGCTTTTCAAGGACTTCGAGATACTGGCGAAGGTTGTCGGCACGCGCATAGAAATTCGCCCCGCGTTTTCTCAGGCGCTCACGATAGGCTTCGAGTGATTCAATCCCCTTTTCATACTCGGATTCCGATGAGGGCAACTGCCAGGATCGGTAGTCGAAGTAGAAGAAGGGCTCGCCTTTCGCCAAATCCGGATCTTCCTGGGACTGGGTCTGTGAGCGCGCAATGTTATTACGCAGCTGGGTGGTGGCATCACGCAGCGCAATCAGCGCGCCCAGCTCCCAGTTCGGGATATTGTCGAGAAAGACGCTCGGCGGAAAAACGTCGTTCGAGAGAAAACCACCCGGCTTATGCAGCAGCGTATGCGAAATCTCAATCAGCGTCGTTGAATAGGTGTAACCCAGTGGCATTTCCTTCGGATTTTCCACATGGGCTGCATGTGCCCCTTCCTCAACCACGTCGAAGGGTTTGGGCTCCTGGCTCCAATAGAGGGCCAGGCCATACATGCCCAAAGCGATCAACAGCACACCCGTCCCGAACTTACGGAAACCCGGCTTCTGGCTAATGTCACGTAAACCCGACTTGCTCTTACGGGGGGCCTTTTCGGCCGTTTCGATCTCGCTCTCTTCAGGTTCTGACATGCGGTTGTCCTAGACTGGGCATCAGCCTCTGAGTATACAACACACCCCTCCTGACGTCCCTGCCTCCCCTGCAAAGGATGCTCAGCGATCAGCATTCCCCTTCCGCTTTGCCCGCGGATGGGCCTGATCGTAAACTTTTGCGAGGTGCTGATAATCGAGATGGGTATAGACTTGGGTCGTGCTCAGGTTGGCATGACCGAGTAGCTCCTGAACCGCCCGAAGATCGCCGCTGGATTCGAGCAGGTGGCTGGCAAAGGAATGCCGGAGCATATGGGGGTGGACGGCGGTTGCTCCCCCTTGCTTGAGTTGCCAGCGGGTCAGGCGGGACTGGACACTCCGAGGGGAGATCCTAAGCCCCCTCCGGCTGGTAAAAACTGCCGTCAGTTCAGCGCCCGGCCAGGTTGCACGAACCGTCAGCCAATTTTCCAGTGCCTCCCGAGCACAGCGACCGATCGGCAAATGCCGGGTCTTTTGCCCCTTACCTTCTCGTACCACCAGGCTGCTTTCACGAAAATCCAGATCCTGAAGATCCAGCGCCACCAATTCCGAGAGCCGAAGGCCAGAGGAGTAAAAAAGCTCCCACATGGCAAGATCGCGGACTTCCTGGGGATCTTCTGGCGGCGCCGTCAAAAGGCCCACCATGGCATCCACGTCCAAGACATCCGGCAACGACTTGGCGGCCTTCGGGGCCCGAATGCCTTGAGCCGGATTTTGCGTCATGACGCCCATGCGAATCAGGGCATCGAAAAATCCTCGTATCGCCGAGAGTTCGCGCTGCAGACTTCGGCTCCCGAGACCCTGCCGATGCCGGTCAGCCACGTAGGCTCGAAGGATCCTGGGGTCGACCTGACCCCATTCGGCCATCTCGTGCTGTGTCAAAAACTGCTGCAGTTGGCCAAGATCTCGCCGATAGGCCAAAAGCGTTTGCGGAGAGAGGCGTTGCTGGACCCGAAGGCGTTCCAGGTAGGTCTTAAGATGATCGAGCGCCTCTGGCTCCATCCGCTCAGTCCTGAGACAAGAGGCTGGCCATTCGACTGGCGAGGATTTCACTCATCTGCGCCAGAAACACAAACCCCATGTCGGCGCGAAAACGCTCAGGGTCCCGACTACCAATGGCGAAAAGTCCTCGAAGCGCGGCATGATTGAGGCGGATGACGGCATAGGACCCCACCTGATCCGCGGCATCCCCAAAAAGATAGGCTGCATGGGCGGGATCGGGTTGACCACACAGAGGCTGTGCGGCCTCGGCCCTCTCTTCAGCCCAAGAGCGAGAGGGATGATCGTGCGCTGTGAAAAGCTGAAGCACCGGGCTTTCAATCTCCGGATGAAGAAGCCGCACGACGACAAAATCAGCTTGGAAATACTGATGCAATCCCCAATCGAGACTGGCCAGGACATCCTCAAGACTTTTGGCATCGAGCAGGGTCAGCGTCAGTTGGTGAATCCGCTGATAGAGCGCATCGTTTTCACGGGCGATCTGAACCAGATCATCCAACTGCTCTGAAAGCCGTTCATTCTTCTCCCTCAGCACATCAATCTGCCGGGCCACCAGGGACACCGCGGTCCCGCTGTCGTGGGGGAGCCGGATCGATTCGAGCAAAGAGAGATGGGCCTTGAAAAAATCCGGGTGATTGGAAAGGTAGGCTGCCACCTGAGCCGCATCACTGGATTCTTCAGCACTCAGGCAAGGATCTTGTGCACTCACAGTTCAATCTCTCCCTCAAAAACGGTGACCGCGGGCCCCTGCATCATCACAGGAAAACCCCGGCCTTGCCAGTTGATGGTCAAGTGGCCGCCGGGCAATTCAACATCCACGGGACTCTCAAGAAGACCCTGTTCTATGCCTACCACCGCCGCAGCGCAAGCGCCGCTGCCACAGGCCAGGGTTTCACCCGAACCTCGCTCATAGACCCGAAGACGCGCCTGATGGCGATTCACCACTTCGAGAAATCCGACGTTCACACGCTCAGGAAACAGGGGATGGGATTCCAGAATCGGTCCCAAGCTTTCAACGGGTGCCTTCGCGGTGCTTGCAACCTGAAGCACCGCATGCGGGTTCCCCATCGAAACTGCAGAAAATTCGACCCGCTCGCCCTCGAGATCCAGCACGTAGCGATCCGCTTCCACTTCCGCATTCAACGGAATTTGATCGGGTGCATGGCGGGGAATGCCCATATCAACCAACACCTCGTCGCCGGCAACCAGGTGAAGAACCAATGCGCCAGCCCGGGTCTCAACCCAAATACGGTCGTGATCGGACAAGCCTTTCTCTTTCACGAAGCGGGCAAAGCAGCGCGCGCCATTGCCGCACTGGGCCACTTCCGAGCCATCCGCATTGAAGATTCGATAACGAAAATCGGCGTTGGGTCCCTGGGCAGGCTCGACCACCAGCACCTGATCGCAGCCGATGCCGAAATGGCGGTCGGCCAGCCGGCGAATTCGCTCCGGTTCCAGTGTCACCGCCTGACGGACCGCATCGATGACAATGAAATCGTTGCCAAGCCCCTGCATTTTGGTGAAAGCGAGGCGCATTTTTTACTCGGGAAGAACGCTTTCAAGGGAAAAAAGTCCCTCTAGGGTCTCACGCTGCCTCACGACATGGGCACGGTCTCCGTCCACCAGAATCTCAGCCGCTCGGGGGCGCGAATTGTAGTTGGAACTCATCGTGAAGCCATAGGCACCCGCGGAGCGAACGGCAAGAACATCCCCCGGGACGATCGCGAGCTCGCGATCTTTCCCCAGAAAGTCTCCGGTCTCGCAAACCGGGCCAACAATGTCATAGCTCTGTGTCTCGGACGCGGTCGGAACCTCAACCGGAAGAATCGCCTGCCAGGCCTGATAGAGCGAAGGACGAATGAGGTCATTCATGGCCGCATCCACGACAGCAAAATGCTTTTCGCCGTTTGACTTGAGATAAAGCACTCGGGTCAGGAGAACCCCTGCATTCCCGACGATCGCGCGTCCAGGCTCCATGAACAGGGAGACATTTCGCCCCTTGAGTCGATCTATCACGGCCGCGGCGTATTCTCTGGGTTCGGGCGGGCTCTCATCGTTGTACCGAATGCCAAGCCCGCCTCCGATATCAATGTGCTCAAGAACAATGCCCTCCCCGGCCAGACGATCCACCATGCCTAAAAGGCGATCAAAGGCATCCAGGAATGGATCGATCTTGGTCAACTGGGAGCCAATATGGCAGTCAATCCCGACGATTTTGAGGTTCGGCAATGTTTTTGCCCGCAGATACTCCACGAACGCAGCATCCATGGGGATCCCGAATTTGTTCTCACGCAGACCCGTGGAAATATAGGGGTGCGTCTTGGCATCGACATCGGGATTGACCCTGAGGGAGATCGGCGCCAGAACCCCCCGCTCTCCGGCCAGTCGATTCAGAATATCCAGCTCGTCCGGGACCTCCACGTTGAAACAGCGAATGCCTACTTCAAGGGCCCGACGAAGCTCGTCCTCGCGCTTTCCAACACCTGAAAAAACCACGCGGAATGGATCGCCACCGGCTCTCAGCACGCGCTCCAATTCGCCCGCGGAGACAATGTCGAAGCCCGAGCCCAGACGAGCCAGCACATTGAGTACGGCCAGGTTGGAGTTCGCCTTGACGGCATAGCAAATCAGGTGCTCCTTGCCGCCAAATGCTTCATCAAAGGCGCGATAGTGGCGTTCAAGGGTTGCTCGAGAGTACACATAAAGGGGCGTGCCATGCGTCTCGGCCAGCGTCGTCAGGGGGATCTCTTCGGCATAAAGCCGTCCAGATCGTTCGTTGAAGTAATCCATTTAGTTCGGTGCAGATGGGGCCAGGACTGGCATGTTGTCTTTCTCGCTCAGATCCGGTGCCTCTTCTCGGGGCATGCCGGACGATTGCGCCCGAAGGGCATCCTCCGCTTGTTTGGCCTGGTCCTCGCGCCGCTTCTTGGCGACCGCACGTTGCGACTTAGGCTCATGCCCCTCCATGTAAAGCGGCCCTTTTTGCCCACATCCGGAAATATCCAGGACCAGCATCGGTACCAAAACGCAAAGGGCGGGATGTTTCAATCGAAGTGAAGCCATGAAAAAACCGGGGCAATCTCGGTGGACGAGGGTATCCGTATTGTAGTCGAACCGAGGATCCACCGTCAGAGCGACCCCCCCGATGATCGGTGGATGTTAGAATAGAAGACACACAAAAACCCCCATTCAGGGGCTATCCCCCTCTTCTAGACAGCAACGGGTACCGTGATCGAGATCTTCAAGCTAGGCGGCTGGATGATGGCACCCCTGGTCATCTGCTCCATCGTTTCCATGGCGATCGTGCTGGAGCGATTTTGGGCGCTTCGAACCCAGCAGGTGATGCCCGCCGATCTGATCCCCGAGGTCTACCGACTGCACCGCGACGGACAAATTGACCACCGCACACTCAGATCCCTCAGGATCGGTTCACCCTTGGGCGCTATTCTGGCCGCGGCCCTGGCCACAAGGTCACAGGGGCGAGAGCCCATGCAGGATGCGGTCGAGCATGCCGGACGACAGGTCGTTCATACGCTTGAACGTTATCTCAATACCCTCGGGACGATTGCCTCGGTTTCACCTTACCTTGGGCTTCTTGGAAGCGTCCTTGGCATGATGACCGTGTTCTCCTCGTTTTCGAGCGCCGGCGCCCAAGGGGCGGTCCAGAATCCTGCCCTTCTGGCGGGGGGGATTTCAGAAATTCTGATGTCTACGGCCGCAGGGCTTGCCGTGGCCATACCCAGTCTGATTTTTTACCGTTTCTTCAGGGGGCGAATCAACGAATTGACTGTCCGCATGGAAGAAGAGGCCGTCCAATTCATAGAAAGCCTTGACTCGAAAGGCCACCCTGAGCCGACCGAATGAATTTCAGGCCCCATGACCGCGATGAGCCGGAACTCAATCTGATCCCTCTCATTGATGTTCTGATCATCCTTTTGATTTTTTTGGTGATGACCACGACATTTGCCCAACAAACAGGGCTTGAAATTCGCCTGCCTGAAGCCCGTTCCACAGCGCCCCTCTCCCCAGAAAAGCCGCTGGCGATTCTGATTGACGCCGAGGGTCGCTTCCTGATTGCAGGGCAACCCGTCCCCGTCGCAACCAGCGCAACGATTCAGACCGCCCTCAAGACCGCAGCGGGTGAACAGCAGGACCCCTTGATTCTGATCGAGGCAGACCAAAACTCCCGCCACCAGGCTCTGGTGCTGACACTGGAAGCACTCGAACAGCTCGGCTTCCAGCGCATCAGCTTCGCCACCGTAAAGGCCTCCCCCCATTAAACCCGACCCTTTTCACACCTGAGGAATGCATGGACAAGAAATTACTGGAAATCCTGGTCTGCCCGATCTGCAAGTCCGATCTCGTTTTTCTCGAATCCCAAGAAGAGTTAGTTTGCCGTGCGGACAAACTGGCTTTTCCGGTCCGTGATGGCATTCCGGTCATGCTGGAAGTCGAAGCGCGCCGCATCAGCCTTGAGGAATACGACGCGCTCCCCAAAAAGACGGCTCTCGTCGACTAGCCATGACACCGTTCAAAACGGTTATTCCGGCGCGGTTTGGCTCCAGTCGATTGCCGGGCAAACCCTTGCTGGATATTGCCGGCAAGCCGATGATCGTTCACGTTTGCGAGCGGGCTCTTGAAGCCGGTGGGGACGTCTTCGTTGCCACTGACGACACCCGTATCGTCGAGGCGGTTGCAGGGCTCAAGGTGAAGGCTCTGATGACCCGGGCAGACCATGCCAGTGGCACTGACCGGATTACCGAGATCGCAGAGATCGAAGGGTGGTCGGATGACACGCTGGTGGTCAACCTTCAGGGGGATGAACCCTTGATGCAGCCGAGCCTGGTCCGGGAGCTCGCTGAAGCTCTGGCAGCGGATCGGGAGGCGAGCGTCGCCACCCTCGCCGCACCGATCAGGGAGGCGCAAGAAGTCTTCGATCCGAATGCGGTAAAGGTCGTCACCAATCGAGAGGGGCATGCGCTCTATTTCAGCCGAGCGCCCATCCCCTGGCACCGGGATCATTTTCGCGAAACGCAGAACTCACTGCCGCCATCGAGTCCATGGCTTCGTCACATCGGGATCTACGCCTATCGCGCCGGGTTTTTACGCCGTTATGTGCGATGGCCTCAATCGGCATTGGAACAGATCGAAGCCCTGGAGCAACTCCGGATCCTTTGGCAAGGCGAAAAGATCAAGGTGATGACGGTGGCCGAGCCCCCCCACGCAGGGGTCGACACGGCAGAGGACCTCGCGCGGGTCAGCCGAATGCTCGAAAGCTAGCGCAAAATCAGAAAACCGGGATCGAGGTCACTCTCGGGTGCATCCAGAACATCCACACGATCGACCCGAGCCATGGGCGGACCTCCCGCCCTGCACCATTGAATCAGGGCCTGAAGGCCTGAGTGATCGCCCTCAGCAACCCATTCAACACTCTGGTCAGGAAGATTTCTGACCCAGCCACAAAGCCCGAGCTCGACGGCTTTTCTTCGGGTAGATTCCCGAAAAAAAACTCCCTGAACGCGTCCACTCACGATGACTCGCACGCGGGCAGATTCCACTCTCAGCCCCCATTCTCGGTCTGTCCTGAGCGAAGGATCCACCCCATATGGATTCGCGGATTTCTCTCGAAATCCTTGGGCAGGGTTTTTGCGCTGATGTCCTCAATCAGAAGATCCTCCAGCGTGGCGCGGTCCAATTTGAACTTGCGTTGATTGGTCGTAAAGACGAGGCCTCCCCCCGGCGCCAGAATGGCCATCGCCAAACGAATCATCCCGACGTGATCCCTTTGGACATCCAGGGTCCCGGCCATCCGCTTGGAGGTCGAAAAGGTGGGGGGGTCCAGGAAAATCAGGTCAAAACGCTCGGGGTTCTGGGCCGCCTCTTCAAGCCAGGCCAGACAATCGGCGCGAAGGAATCGGTGCGATGGGCCGCTAAAGCCATTGAGGGCCATGTTGGCCTCCGCCCAATCAAGATAGGTATTCGAAAGATCCACGCTCAGAGTGGACGTCGCCCCCCCTGCCGCAGCATGGACTGTCGCCGAGCCCGTATAGGCGAAAAGATTCAAAAACCGCTTCTTGGAAGCCATGGACCCGATCAGTTGTCGGGTGATTCGATGGTCAAGAAAAAGCCCCGTATCGAGATAGTCCTCAAGATTGATTCGAAACTTGAGTCCTGCTTCCTGAACGGCCAGGAAATGACCTTTCTCCGACTGCTTCTCATACTGGCTCAAACCCTTTTGGCGTTTTCGAATCTTGAGCACCACCTGTTCGGGAGGAATTTCAAGGACCGCCGGCAACGCCGCCATGAACTCGATCAGTCGTTGCTCGGCTTTGACCGGATCAACCGTCGAGGGCGCTTCATATTCCTGCACATGGGCCCTGAGAACCCCTTCGCAGTCATAAAGATCGACGGCCATTGCGTATTCAGGAAGATCAGCATCGTAGAGACGGTAGCAGGCAATGTCGTTCTGTCGCGCCCAACGGCCCAGATTGCGAAGATTTTTTCGCAACCGGTTCGCGATCATTTCTGCGCCCCCCGAAGTTAAGTCCACCTCCCGGAGTTTTCGGAGCCATTTGCGCTGCTCCCTTTCTTCCGGCGTTAGCGGACCCCCCTCAGCAGGTGTGAAATGACGTTCGCTGCTGATTTCAAAATTCAGCAACTTGCACGGCAGACTGCCATTGAACAAGGCATACTGCTTTCGAGCGCGGATTCCCAATTTGAAGGCCAGTTCGGGATTTGCCGTAAAAACACTGGCCCGGTATCCCTCAAAATGGGACCTCAGCGTCTCCCCCAAAAGGCGATACAAGGGCACCAAAGATTCTTCATCCCCGAGCCTTTCGCCATAAGGCGGATTGGTGACGACCAGGCCCGCACGGCCCTCGGGCCGCGCGTCAGCGACAGACCCCAGAGTCAATGAGACCTGATCGAGAAAACCGGAACGCTCCAGATTCGCCTTCGCTACACTCAGGGCCCGCCGATCGATGTCTGAGCCCCGGATCAATGGCATCGACTCTCGCCCCTTGCGACTGCGCTCTTGCGCTTCATCCCGGAGATTGAGCCACACATTGGGATCATGATCGGGGATCGCCATGAAGCCAAACCAGGAGCGAAGAAGACCGGGCGCCGTGTCGGATGCCATCAGCGCCGCTTCGATCGGCAGCGTCCCCGATCCACACAGAGGATCAAGGAAGGATCCGCCGTCCTTGGCGATTTCAGGCCAGCCGGCTCGAATGAGAATGGCTGCTGCCAGATTTTCCTTGAGCGGCGCCTTGCCCCCCTCAAGTCGGTATCCCCTTCGGTGCAGACTGTCCCCTGAAAGATCAAGACTTAAGGTGGCCTGATCCCGATCCAGATAAAGGTTGATCCGAAGATCCGGGTTTGCAAGATCGACCGAGGGCCGCTTACCACTCAAGTCCATGAAATAGTCAACGACGGCATCCTTGACCTTTTGGGCGCCAAAAAGGGTATGCGTAATGGCCGACCGGCTAGAGGCAAAATCCACCGCGATCACCGTTTCGGTGTCGAGATAGTGGGACCACTCCACCCCGCGAACGCCGTCATAGAGCTGTTCAATGCTCGCTGCAGGAAAACGGTCGAGAGGCCACAAAATTCGGTTTGCCAGGCGGCTCCAGAGGCAGGCCCGGTAGGCGGTTTCAAGACCCCCCTCGAACGCCACGCCAGCCCGACCCGGCACCACCGAAGAGGCCCCCAGCGCAGTCAGCTCATCGGCCAGAAGGAGTTCAAGGCCTAAAGGTGTCGTGGCGTGGAATGCCATCAGCTCCGGCCTCGCGGCGGTATTTTCAGTTTCTTGCATAGTCTTCATCGAATTCGCTTCGGCAACCGGCCAGCTGCCCATCGTAGCGATGCGCCGTCCGGGCCACGTTTTTGGCGACATCCATCAGCCAGGCCTTCTGTCGGTAGCTCCCTCGCGCGTACCCCGATGGCCCTTCGTGATAGGCCAGATACTGGCGATAGGCATCGTCCGTCGGAATACCCAGTTCCCGTGAGGTCTGCCTCAGATACCAGCCCACAAAGTCGGCGGCATCCTCAAAATCATCCCGGCTGGCACTCCAGCGTCCGGTCACCCGAAGATAGCGCTCCCAGGTTCCGTCCAGGGCCTGAGAGTAGCCATAGGCACTTGAAACGCGTCCCGTTGGAATGAACAAAAACCAGGTCCTTGGCGGCTGGGCATCGGAAACAAAGGCCGACTCATGGCGAATGATGGCCATCTGGACCGGTATCGGCACATCCCAGCGCGCTTCACTGGCGAGCGCCCCTTCATACCAATCGTCTTTCTCCCGAAAAATCGCGCAAAGATCGGAGGGGTTTCTGGGTGGCGCCGAGGCACAGCCTGACACCAAGAGGGTGCCCAGAAATGCAGCGACAACAACTCGGCTCAACGAAATGCCTCAAGGACGATGGGATCAAGGGAAAGAAGCATAACACCTCCGGAAGCTTCTCCCCGGGAGGACAGTTGGTAATAATGGCCCTGTTGTATTTCATGAGAACGATCGATGGCCTCTTCCTTGTTTCCAACGGATTTTGTCTGGGGCGCAGCCACGTCCGCCTTCCAAATCGAAGGCTCCCCCCTCGCCGATGGCGCAGGACCCTCCAACTGGCAGGCCTTCTCCCACCAACCCGGACGGGTGATCAATAACGATCACGGCGATGTTGCCTGTGATCACTACCGCCGCTATCCCGAAGACATCCAGCTGATGCAGGAGATGGGACTTCAGGCGTATCGCTTCAGTCTGAATTGGGCCAGGATCCTTCCTGAAGGACGAGGCCCTATCAACGGGCCGGGCCTCGATTTCTACAAACGCTTGCTGGATGCTCTTGAGCGCGCTGGGATTGAGCCGTATGTGACCCTCCACCACTGGGACTACCCGTTGGCTCTGAGCGAGCGCGGCGGTTGGCAAGAGCGGGATTCCGCCCCTTGGTTTGCCGACTACGCGGCGGTCGTTTTCCAGGAACTGGGCTCCAGGGTTTCGCGCTGGTCGACCTTCAACGAGCCCTGGGTCATGGTCCATGAAGGTTATGTCGCAGGATCTCACCCCCCAGGACTGACCAGCATGGTTGCCGCACGAGAAGCCACCCATAACATCCTCAGAGCCCATGGAATGGCCGTCCAGGCATTTAGGGCCGAGACTTCGGGCGAGATCGGCATCGTGGTCAACCTCGAGCCCAAGGATCCGGCGAGCGAAAGCCCTGCGGATCTTTCAGCCACGCGGCGGGCGGATGCCTGGATGAATCGTCAGTTCCTCGATCCCCTTTTTCTCGGCCGTTATCCCGAGGAACTGGAGGACATCTGGGGGGCCTCGACGGAGTCCTTTGCCGAGGCGGACTTTCGTCTGATCCAGACACCGATCGATTTTCTCGGCATCAACTATTACAGCCGCTCCGTTGTAGAGGATGCCCCTCGCAACCCACCCTTTCGGACCGGGAGGGTCGAACCTCCAGCGGAGAGGACGACCGACATGGGTTGGGAGATATTTCCCGAAGGTCTGACGCGGTGTCTTCTTTGGGTCAACACGCGGTATGGCAACCTGCCTCTCTACATTACCGAGAATGGGGCGGCCTTCGATGACGGACCCAATCCCGACGGCCGGATCACGGATCAACGCCGAACGAACTATCTCAGAAGCCATCTCCTGGCAGCACAGGAGGCCATCGCTGCCGGGGTCCCCTTGAAGGGATACTTTGCCTGGTCACTTCTGGATAATTTTGAGTGGGCTTTCGGCTACGCCAAACGCTTTGGCCTCATCCACGTCAATTTTGAAAATCAGGCCAGAACACTCAAGGACAGCGCCCATTTTTATCGAGAGGTGATTGAAACCGGCGGCGCCAATCTTCACGACTAGTCTTTCGTCAGCAATGCATGCTCGGCAGAATTGAGCCCCACGGCCTCCTCCGCCATCAGCGGCACTGGAAAGACACTCAATAAAACCGAACTCAAGAGGCGATTCCATTTCAGAATGATCGGGCTCCTTGGATCGAAAAACGAAACGCGAATAGTATCGCTACGATACGTTATGGCCAAGTCTTTTTCGATCCGAAACCATACATCTCCAAAGCCCCCATTCCGCCAAGCGCAGGTTAGACTAGACCCATGCTCGCCGCCTCCATTCCGCTCAGTCTCTACGTCCACATCCCCTGGTGCATTCGAAAGTGCCCCTACTGTGATTTCAACTCTCACGAAAAATCCGAAGGCTTGCCCGAAAAAGCCTATGTCGAGGCCTTGCTGTTCGACCTCGATCAGCAGAAGCAGGAAATTCAAGGACGAACGATCGAAACCATTTTTATTGGCGGGGGCACACCGAGTCTCTTCAGCCCGGATAGCCTCGAGACCTTACTGCAGGGCATCAAGTCTCGGGTTCCTGTGGCCCATGATGCCGAGATCACCATGGAGGCGAACCCGGGAACGGCTGAGTCGGGTCGATTCAGCCGTTACCGAGAGATTGGGTTGACACGACTTTCGATTGGAATCCAGAGCTTTGATCCCGGAATCCTCACAAAAATCGGTCGCATCCATGATGGACAGGAGGGGATTGCAGCGGCTCAAATGGCCAAAGTCGCCGGATTCACGGAGTTCAATCTGGACCTCATGTTTGGCCTTCCCGGCCAAAGCGAAGCGCTCGCCCTTGACGACATTGAGACGGCCATCGGACTGAAGCCAACGCATCTGTCCTTTTATCAATTAACGCTTGAGCCCAACACGGTATTTCACAAATACCCGCCGGTTCTCCCCTCTGAGGAGGACACCTGGAGTATTCAGGAACTTGGACAATCACGACTTCGGCAAGCCGGTTTTGCCCAGTACGAGGTTTCAGCCTATGCTCAAGAGGGTTCACGCTGCCGCCACAATCTCAATTACTGGAAATTCGGCGACTATGTCGGCATTGGTGCAGGCGCCCATGGCAAAATATCCTCTCTTGAGACGGGCACCATCCTCCGAACACAACGCCTCAAGCAACCCATGAGTTACCTGAAAGCCGCTGAGGAAGAGGGTCCCTTGGGTCATGCATCACCGGTGGTTTCTGAGGAAATTCCCTTTGAATTTCTCATGAATGGGTTGAGACTTCGTGAGGGCTTTGAGATCCGCCACTTTGAGGAACGAACAGGCCTTGCAATGGAGACCTTGGAGCCGACCCTGACGCACCTACTCAACGAGCAGCTTCTCGAACGGACAAGGACTCATCTTCGCTGCAGCGAACACGGCTTCAATTTCCTCGATTCCATTCTTCAGCATTTCCTGCCCACCCCATGTTGAACATCCATCGAAAGCCTCATGATGCCAAAGACCCGGACGCTGTCATTCGACCGACGCTCGATGACCTGATCCGACTGAATCAGCCCGCCAAAAGCGTCGAGCTCGCTCGCTCGACGGCGCGGGCGCTGCAAAGCGGCCAATATTTCTCAGCCTTTAAAGGGCGCGGCATGGAATTCGATGAAAGTCGGCCTTACGCGCATGGGGATGACATTCGGAGCCTGGACTGGCGCGTGACCGCCCGAACAGGGAAAGTCCATACCAAACTCTTTCGCGAGGAACGCGAGAGACCTGTTTTCCTGAGTGTGGATCTCAGCTCCCCGATGTTTTTTGCAACCCGGGGGATGTTCAAGTCGGTTCTGGCGACGCGGCTTGCCGCGCTGATTGCCTGGAGCGCTTGCCATCACGGTGATCGGATTGGTGGCCAAATTTTCTCAGAATCAGGGAGCACCGAATACAAACCACTGGAGGGACATTCAGCCGTTCTTCGGATTCTCAAAGGTCTGGCAGAACGCGCCCAGGCGCCTGAGAACCCAAGCCTTCGGCACCCTGCAATGGACAAAGCACTGAACGAATTGAACCGCCACGTCAAACCCGGAAGTCTTGCATTTATTGTGAGTGATTTCCGTCACCTCAGTGCGGCGGGTGCTTCAAGCCTGGGAAGGCTGGCACAACGAAGCACCGTGGTCCTGATCATGCTCGCAGACCCCATCGAGCGTGATCTCCCTCAAGGACTTCACCGATACGGTGGCCTGGGTGAAGATCGGATGATTCTGGGTGATGAAAAATCACGCCGCATCCATCTCGAAAAGTTTCAAACGCGAGAGGATGAGCTCAAAAAACTCGCACGAGGCCACAGCATGCGCTTCGTGTCGGGATGGACGCACGAGGAACCGGTCGTCATCCTTCAGCGGGCATTCAGATCGCGATAGGCGCTTCGACGGCCAAGCGCCTGGATCCTTGCGTCCAACTCGTTGATCAGCGAACCGGGATCGTCAGCGCCGGCGTCACTGACTTCGCAGAACCCGCCTGTAAGCGGAATAACTGCGTTAACAGCATAAAGGTCGACTTTGACTCCAGGTCATTCTGGGGAATATAGAACCAGTTGTCGTTATACGGAATCGAGATAAAGGCATCGTCTGGGCGGCCCGAACTGGTTTGAATCCGGAAAATTCGCCCCGCCGGCGTTTGTCGCCAATCGTAGCTTCCTCCGTCACGGTCATGGGTCACCTTGGTCCATCCCTTCTCGAGATGTTCTTTGGGAGTCTCCACGTTATGGGAGAGATAGAACATGATGCTCATCAATGAACGTGTCGTAATCGAGATGACTGAGGGGTCACGCACGATGACATCTGTGACCAAATGATAGGTCGTGCGTTTGGGATCCACTTCCAAAAGCCGCTTGATTTCCGCAATCTCGCGGGCAAGCTCAGGATCATCCCGAATCTCGAGGAAGACCTGTTTGCCGGCTTCATCACTGCGAATCGACAAGAGATGTCCGTGACGGACCTTATCCAGCAGGTCGACGAGCCGAATGAAATCCCCACTGCGTGTCGGCCCAAAATCCGGCATCGGTCCCGAAGCCGAGGGGGCATTATCCAGGCCATTCATTCGTTCAATACAAAGCCCAAACACCCGCTTCGCACTCCAGCCTGAGCCCGTCAGTTCAAAAACGGAACGCAGCGGCAGTGGACTTAAGAGGCTTCTGACAAAGGCCTCTCCCTGAAGGGGGGAAAAGGTAATGGTCGGCAATTCATAGTAATCGGCACCCCCAGTCACCTTGAGGATATCGGCAGAAGGGGTCGAGCCCAATTGGGATTGATTCAGACCGCCATTGAAATCGAGGCGCGCCGATGCCGCGATGGTGCTGACGTCAAGAAAGAGGATTGGATCAAAGTAGTGCAACCGAACAAGGTTTTGCACAAACTGATCATTGATACTGACGTTGACCGCGTTGTTGTAGAGAGGGTGCACCCCCTTCAAGGTATCCGGGCCGAAGGAGTGGCAGGCCGACGTCAAAACAAAGATCCACGAAATCAAAATGCGCGCGGTTAGTGGCATGCGATGTCCTGCCCAGTCCCAAAGCGCATTTGTTTCTCACACTCAAAAATGAAATCCAACATGATTCGACCGAAAGCAAGGCACCCGCAGGTCGTGACCTGCAAATACTAACATGCCGCTCGAACCACGATCACAGCCAATTGCAGTGACGAAGGATCAACCTCTTATCGTTTGAGAAGAAAAACCTTAATGGGCGCGCCTGATTTCGTCGAGGACCTGGAGCCGCTCCCAAGCTTCAAGCATATTGATTTTCTTCAGCTTCTCTTCGGGCCCCAGTTGGTCTATTTCAACCGCAAGGTGGGAAATCCTGCTGGACTCGGCTTCAAAAACCTTGGCAAGACCCTTGAGTCCGCTTTTGTTTGTTTCAAATGGCCAGTGGGATGCCACCTGTAATTCCTGTGATTTTTTTTGCATCTCAGCCCCCTTATGAATCTGTTTTCGGAGAGCGCCTAACATACTAATGTTTCATTTGTGTTACAAGTTTTTTATTTTTTAGATTTAAGAGAAATCGAATCGTTCCGTTGACACTCGGCAAGGCCACCCGCGGGCGTTCTAACTGTTAACATGCGTTAGATTTAAGCCCTCATCGAGAGGCGGGGCGGACAGCGCATCATTGAGACCGCACTTTGAAAGCCCGGCCAAAGGGCCCCTCTCACAGACGATCGCAGACCCAACCGGAGCCCCATGACACGCTTATCCTTCTTGCTGCCACTGATCTATCTGGTCGGCTGGGGATCTCCCGGCGAAGCGCTTGCTGATCCTGAAACCCTCTGGGTCCAGCCTCGAGCATATGAAAAACCCAAGTCCACAGAGTCGCGGAGCAGCATGGAGCCGCGCCTTCGCTCAGCGCTTAGCCCCTCCCGGGGAGAGCATATTCAGCTGGGACCATTGAATGAAAGCCGACTGATCGAGCCCGCGGATCCTTTCTCATCGGCACCGGTGAAGATCGGGGTTTTGCGCGAGGTCAAGGCCCTGGCAAGCGCATCCCAAGTGATGACAGCTCTCGCGTGGACAACGAATCCTGATGGCTTTTCTCTGGGCCACCTCACCATCGGCTCATCGGGCGCTGCCGCCTTAAGAATGGGGCTTCGCTTTGACCTCTTACCACCGGGAGTCGAACTGAGGTTTCATGACGAAAACTTGAAACAGATTGAAGTAGTGAGCGGAATAGAAATCCAGCGGATTCTGGATGCGAATCAAAAGGCCGGTGACACCTCCGAAGACGCTTTGATCTATTGGTCTCCCGTCATCCAGGGTGAAAGTCTGGGGCTCGAGGTCAGTCTTCCACCCGGTACGACGATCGATCAACTCGGGTTCAGGATCACGGGGGTATCTCACCTGACCCTTGATCCCGCCAAAAACGAACCACAGAGCCTGATCCCAAAAGCGGCCGAATCCTGTAACCTTGATTCTCGCTGCTATGCTAATTGGTCCCCGATCACGAATGCCGTGGCCCGAATCACCTTTGTCTCCGGCGGCTATTCGTACCTTTGTACCGGCACACTTCTGAACGATACCAGCAGCTCCAACACCCCCTATTTCCTGACAGCCAACCATTGCATCTCGACACAAACCGTCGCTTCGACGCTATCAAGCTACTGGTTCTACTATTCATCTTCATGTAACTCCGGTCGCGTCTTTAACGGCATGACCCAAGTTTCGGGTGGCGCATCCCTCCTCTACAACTCGAGCACCACCGATGCCTCTTTTTTGAGGCTAAGCGGCAGTCTTCCCTCAGGCGTTTGGTTTTCAGGCTGGACAACCAGCATTCCCGGGATTGGAATCTCGTCCACCGGTCTTCACAATCCGACCGGAGACCTCCAAAAGATCAGCTTCTGGCTGACCGATGAGTATGAAACCTGCCAAGCCGCCGGCTCTGGCACCTTCACCTGCTCGCCCTCGAACCAGAGCAGCGCGACCTTCATCAACGTGGCCCAAGTTTCCGGAACCACCGAGGGAGGGAGCAGCGGCAGTGGCGTATTTCTAGACAACAACCAGTATCTCTTTGGTCAGCTTTATGGCGGCGACGCGAGCTGCACCAATACCACAGGATCCACGGTTTATGGGCTCTTCAGCAAAACTTACACCAATGGCAACCTCGGTCAGTGGCTTGCCTCTGGAAAACAGGCTCAAACCGTCACTCTAGCGGTCGCTCCATCATCGATCGCCGTCAATCAAACGGCAACCGCCACGGCCAGTGCCTCGTCCGGATTAACGGTAACACTCGCCAGCACAACGCCCTCAGTGTGTACCTTGAGCGGGACCACGGTCACAGGCGTTAGCCCCGGGACGTGTACCGTCAGCGCAACTCAGGCAGGCAATACCAGCTATGAAAGCGCAACAAATACCAGTTCCATCACCGTTACAAAGGCAAATCAAACCATATCCCTGTCCGTCGCTCCATCGACGATCGCCGTCAATGAAACGGCAACGGCAACGGCCAGTGCCTCGTCTGGATTAACGGTAACGCTCGCCAGCACAACGCCCACCATTTGTTCGGTGAGCAATTCAACGGTCAGAGGGATCCTTCCAGGCACCTGCACCATTCAGGGATCCCAGGCCGGCAACACCAGCTATAACAGCGCCACCGGAAATTCCAGCGTGACTGTCATTAAGGCGAATCAGACGATTTCACTGAATGCACCTAGCGCCATCGATTGGGGCAGCACGGGACTTGTCAGCGCCACCGCCTCATCCGGGCTTCCCGTGACCATCACGTCCCAAACACCCAGCATTTGCAACGTCGCGAACGGCACCATCTCCGCCCTTTATCCAGGAACGTGTACCGTCCAAGGCTCTCAGCCTGGAAATCAAATTTACAACCCGGCGAGCAGCCAAAGCCCCGTGGCGATCGAGATTCCCGCCTATCCCACGCCTTCACGTCAACTCAAAGTTCGCGTAACTGGCGCCGGGTTAGTTGAAAGCGTTCCCACGGGCATTTCCTGCAGCCCCTATTGCTCTCTATTCTTTACCAAAGGTTCCACGGTTCAATTGGTGGCAACCCCCCAATCCGGAGCGCAGTTCGTCCGCTGGTCCGGGGGATGTAGCGGGCGAAAGACGTCCTGCAATGTCAAAATGTCTCAGGCAAGAAACGTCACCGCCATCTTCAAATAAATCGGTGAATCGCGCTTTAAGAAGCGCACAATAAAAAAGCCCCGCGTCTTACAACTCGGGGCTTTTTCTTGTGCGAGGCGATGGCCCCCGCACCGATAGGCACTGAACCTGAGGCTGTAGTACGCGTTCGGACCCCTATGACCCTATTTCCCTCAGCTTCAGATTTATAGTTTTGAAAAGGGTACGGCTATGGGTACGCCGCTGTGTGAAGTCACTCTAAAAATGAGGAGCAATTCGATTAGTGGATAAGCCTGTGACCACCTCGAATTGATCCTTTTGCCACCCCAACCAAAGCAAAAGAAACACCAGCACATCCAGCATCAAAAGGCCTTGCCACAGATAGGCATGAGCAAATCCAAACAGCTGCTCGCTGTAGATGTTAAGTTGGAAGAGCGTGATGATGCGGGTGACATTGAGGCCCTGAACCGCCATGTAACCAGTAATGATTCCCAGCACCTTCGCTCGCCAACAGCTGGGATAAACGATGATTGATGCTACAAGGATGAAAGTAGCAACAGCGCCCGAACAACCCCGCGAAACCATTATGGATTTTTGAGTTTGGGGATCTAGAAGTACTGCACCTGACTGAATGACATTGCTGCCAAATAGATGCATCAGTTTGGCGCTCAGTTCTGCAGCGATTTCACACCATGGTCCCAGTAAGCCGTTCTGCAACGCACCCCAACCGTAACTGTTCACGCCCTTGCTAGCCTCATACATGATGGGCATCATCCTCATCATGAAAAAACCTTCGTTTTACCCCGCGCTCGACAAGAAACCTGAACCTCAATCGATGGAAGAGGCTGAAGAAGC
>JBILGU010000056.1:0-8321 GCA_044350805.1 Methylococcaceae bacterium | reverse complement strand
GCGTGAAAACCGTCCTTTTTCGATACATCGAGCGTGATTCATGATCATTGAATCCATGTTTTTTCAAAAAATCAGGTTTTGGGACTCAGGCGTGAGTCATAACCTCATTAATCCGTGATTCCCTAGCGGACTGTACTTAGTCAACCTGCGAGATCAGTATGGTAAACACTCAAAACTATGATGCCCCCGGATTATTGAGCTCATTTATGCTTGGTTTTTTTGCGTCTTGTCTCGGCCGATAACGATAAATTCAAGCCCAACTTTTACCCCAAATACGTAATTCTCCCTACGTGACATTTCGGTGGTCAGATTGGATAGTGGCGAAACTTAAAAGACCCTTTTTTTATTGTTTCTGCCCGAACGAGTGTCCGGATATGACTGCGTTTAGTGAGCTGACGGGACTATTGCCGCACGGGGTGTGCATCCGATGGAATGCTGCCCTTCTGGCTATCCATGTGATTTCCGATAGCCTTATTGCCTTGGCCTATTTCTCTATCCCTATTTCCTTGATTTATTTGAGTTGGCGCCGCAAACACATCGCCAATCTTCCAATCTTTTATCTATTTTCAGCTTTCATCCTAAGTTGCGGTATCACGCATCTCTTCGATATTTTGACTTTTTGGCATCCCTTGTACATCGCCCAAGGCGTTACAAAAGCCATTACCGCCCTACTCTCCATTACGTCAGCCATCGCATTGTGGCCAACCATCAGGTGGGCGCTAACTCTCCCTAGTCATGCAGATTTGGCAACACTTAATCAGGCCCTTCAAATCCAAGTTTCCCGCTCAGAGGCCATGGTTGAACAACTTAGGATTGAAGTTGGCGAACGGCAGATTGCTGAAGCCGCGTTATCGCATCTGAATATTACGCTTGAGGAACAGGTAGTAACCCGAACCGGGGAACTAATTAAGAGCGAGGAACGCTATCGAAGCATCGTCGAAACCGCAGAGGAGGGCATCTGGTTGATCGATGCTGAAGCTAAAACAACGTTCGTCAATCCTGCGCTTACTAAAATGTTCGGGTACACCGCTAACGAGATGCTTGGCCAGTCTCTGATGGGTTTTATGGATGCCAACTCCGCTTCGATCGCTAAAACCAAGCTTCAATCACACAATTGGGGTGGTGAGGAGAAATGTGAGTTTGAATTTCTTCGCAAGGATGGCCGCATATTGTGGGCGCTCGTTGGTTGCACCCCCTTATTTGACGCAAATGGTGACTATGCTGGCGCATTGGGTATGGTCACTGACATAACTCCCCGTAAAGAAATGGAAGAGCGACTTGACCTTCAGCTGGTAAAGCTACGAGAAGAGGATCGGCGCAAGGATGAGTTCCTTGCGACACTGGCACATGAGCTTCGGAACCCTCTCACTCCGGTGGCGATAGCGACTAGTATCTTGGAGAAAGACGGAAACACACCTGAGCAGTTCAAATGGTGTATCGGGTCAATATCGCGCCAAACAAAGCATCTTAAAAAACTGATCGATGACTTACTCGATGTGTCCCGGATCAATCGTGGCCTGATCACCCTTGAGAGACAACCGATAGATCTCAATCCCCTTCTGGTGGAAGCCGTCGAAATGTTCGCCCTAAAGGCAGAAGAAAAGGGTCAACGTATCACCTTGCATCCCTTGAAAGGCGCACCCCACATCCAAGCAGATTCCGTGCGTTTAGTGCAGGTCTTCGGCAACCTTCTTTCTAACGCCATTAAATTTTCACCAAGGGACGGCGAGATCACCCTTTCAGCGAAACGGGATAGAAGCATTGTCATTATCTCAATTAAAGACCAAGGCATAGGGATCGCGCCGGAGGATCAAGCCGAAGTATTTGGCCTGTTCTCGCAGATCAAGGAACCAAGCTCTCCCTCCAACGATGGGTTAGGAATTGGCCTTTATCTTGTGAAGCATCTGATCGACCTTCATGGGGGGCATATCGATGTCCAAAGTGAGGGGGTAGGCAAGGGATCTGAGTTCATCATCAAGCTACCGCTGTTGAATGATGAAACGGTGCCATCCGATGACGAGGAGGCTAAACCTTCCGAGGGTCCACAGGGGCTTCGTATTCTCGTCGTCGACGATAATTTGGATGCTCAGGCTACATTGGCAATGTATCTTGAATTACAGGGCAACCAAGTGCATACAGCCCCTGACGGGCATCAGGCCATCGTATTAGCCGAAGCCCAAAGACCGAGGCTCATCATTCTCGATATCGGCTTGCCCGGCATCGATGGATACGAGGTTTGCCGTCAGATTCGGGAGCAGCCATGGGGCAAGGACATTGTCATCGTCGCACTCAGCGGGTGGGGTCAGAGGGAAGACAAGGAAAAGGCGTTTGCCAGTGGTTTTGACGAACACTTCACCAAGCCGCTGGATCTAGGCTCTCTGGAAGCGTTTCTACAGCAGCACAAAGACAAGCTTTGCTGATGGCCGATCTCCCTTGAGGAGCGAAGCGATCGAATAAAAAAAGCCTCCAGACCTAAGGGGAATTACTGGAGGCTTAGATAGGACAAAGAGAATACTCTGCCAACGCTCCAACAGAGTTCTCACGTTAATTCTGAAACTTGTCTATCAAGATGGCGATATGTGACTTTTCGTAAAGATCACGAAACTGGCGATACTGGTATTGTCGCAGTTCCTCGGGACTGACACGGTAGGGTATTCTGCGTACGTGCTTTTTCTGACCAGTATCATTACTTTTGATGATGTTTTATTACAAGTATTGACCCTACACTAACTACGGCCACGGCCACGGCTACGGCTACGGCTACGGCTACGGCTACGGCTACGGCTACGGCTACGGCTACGGCTACGGCTAGGGCTACGGCTAGGGAAGACGATGTCGATATTTTCCTCACCGGTGATCCGTTCTACGTCGTTAGCGCCTCCAAAGTAAATACGGTTTTCTATCAAAGCGTAATAGGACTATTGCTGAAGCATCGGCTCCTGTCTGACATTGGAGTATCTCCGAAGTGTTATTTAATCTCACTGCCAATTCTTTCTGGTTCCAAAGTAAGGGCTCCCGATGCCAACCACCCCATAGATCCTGTGTACAAGTACGCATTCACTTGACCGCCATGACCATGTAACAAAGAACTCGACGCGTCCTGGGCTCGACCATCTATGACGCCAGCCTCAGAATAATTTTCTTCTAAAAGTAACTGCCCTTTAGGTTCAGATGAAATCATGAAGGTCTCGATCCAGCCGGAAAACCCTCCTTGGTATCTCTTGGATCCCTGGCAGGTGGAAGCATGGCTGGAGACTTCTGCGGAAAAGGGTCTGTCTGCAGACGAGGCCATTACTAGAGGACTGACTTTCGGACCAAACCGAATCACAGAAAGTACTCCGCCCTCGCCCCTAAGGCTTTTTCTTCGTCAGTTCAAGGATTTCATGGTCCTTATACTGATGGCTGCAGCCATATTTTCAGGCGTCATTGGCGATCTGAAAGACAGCAGCACCATCTTCATTATTCTGTTCGTCAATGCAACCCTGGGCTTTATCCAGGAGTATCGCGCAGCCAAAGCCGTAGCTTCTATACGCACGCTATCGAAACGTGGGGCCCAGGCGCGACGTGATGGGAAACTCCAAACGATTCCAGCCGAGAGCCTTGTTCCTGGAGATGTGGTTTTTATTGAATCAGGAAGTATCGTTCCGGCGGATATGAGGCTGACAGAAACCTTTAGGCTTCAAATCGATGAATCGATTCTTACAGGGGAAAGTGTATCGGTCAGCAAGACATGCCATCGTATACACGAGCAGAAAGTCATATTGGGCGACCAAACCAACATGGCATTCAAAGGGACCGTTGTTTCATCCGGTCGAGGTTTTGGCATCGTTGTTGCGGTAGGAGAGCGGACCGAGTTGGGTGCAATCACCGGATTGGTTGAAGATCAGGTTACCCATACTAGCCCCCTTCAATATCGCCTGAATCAATTCGGACTCTGGCTTTCTCTGCTCGTTATCGCGATTTGTGGCTTGGTCCTCTGGATCGGACTAAATGCTGGGAAACCTATCGAACTGATGCTGATGACCGCCATCAGCTTAGCCGTTGCTGCCATTCCAGAGGCTCTACCCGCCATTGCGACGGTATCGCTGGCACTGGGTGCGCTTCATATGGCGCGACGAAATGCTCTAGTCAAAAAACTACATGCCGTCGAAACATTGGGTTCTGTGACCTATATCTGTTCTGACAAGACTGGCACTCTGACACAGAACATAATGCGGGTTGAGGCATTCATCGTCGGTAATCAAGTCGTAAAGTTTCCAGACTGGTCCATGCATTCTGATTTTCTGAGAGCCTTGACACTCAACAATGATGCGTCATTCGATGCCTCAGGAAAACCGACAGGGGAAGCGACAGAAACTGCGCTTCTTCAGTCAACACAGCTCAAGCACGATCAAATTCAGGCGTTAAGATCGCGGTTTCCTCGAATTGATGAAATCCCTTTCGATTCCGAGCGCATGCGGATGACGACGTTGCACCGGGAAGAAGGCGCGCATTTCGCCATTGCAAAAGGTGCAGCGGATGTGCTTCTTCCCCGCTGCGCTTCCATCGGCAACCTGCCATTGACCTCATTTGCCAGACAGGAGATCGAATTAATAGCCCACAAGATGGCAGCGGAAGGTATGCGCGTCATCTGTTTCGCTCAGCGTTCACTCGAATCTGGAGAGGAGTCTGACGATCAAATTGAATCGGGTCTCTCTCTGCTTGGTATGGCAGGATTGATCGACCCACCCCGCGAAGAGTCAGCTCAGGCCGTCGCTCATTGCCTTGCGGCAGGGATAACGCCGGTCATGATGACTGGTGATCATCCCGAGACAGCACGCGCAATTGCCATGAGACTTGGCATCACATCACCAGGTGGCCGCGTCATGACGGGCACAGAGCTGGACTCTTTGGATGACCCTAAATTACGTCATGCCCTTGCATCGGTTCGTGTATTTGCTCGAGTAACGCCGTCCCAGAAGAATCGAATCATCCTTGGACTCCAGGCGCAAGGCGAGTTTGTAGCCATGACCGGAGATGGGGTCAATGATGCGCCTGCACTCAAATCAGCGGACATCGGTATTGCCATGGGAAGACATGGAACGGATGTTGCGCGTGAAGCTGCTCCGATGATTCTGCTCGATGACAACTTCGCAACCATCGTGACTGCGATCGAAGAAGGGCGCCGAATTTATGACAACATCAGAAAATTTATTCGCTATGCCCTGACTTGTAATGCTGCAGAATTGATCTGCCTATTGGCGGCCCCGATGCTCGGGCTGCCACTCCCACTCTTTCCCATTCAGATTCTTTGGATCAACCTTGTGACTGATGGCATCCCTGGGATTGCTCTGGCCTTCGAGCCAGTGGAGAAAGGCGTGATGGAATGCAAACCGAGAGCGCCCGCAGAGGGAATATTTGGGGGCGGGATGTGGCAACGCGTTCTAATTTACGGTCTTTTCATGGCCGGAGCCTGCCTCGCCGTTCAAGCCTATACCTACCATCAAGGTCTTGAAAACTGGCAGACCATGCTTTTCCTTGTGCTCTCTTTAAGCCAGCTGACACACATCATGGCCATTCGTTCTGAGCGAACGAGCATCCTCAAACACGGCTTTTTTTCAAATCCTATTCTGATCGTGAGCGTGTCTGGCACCTTCATTCTTCAGTTATGTGCCGTTTACTTTCCCTGGTTTAATGATGTGCTGGATACTCATCCACTCAGCCTCGAGGAGTTGTTTGCCTGTGTGGGGGTGGCATCATGCTTTTTTCTTTTGGTTGAGCTAGAGAAAATGGTATTCCCCTCAAGGGCTGTATTCGCAAATCGGAAATCGAAAAAGTGACCAGTACGCAATTTTTGCGCCTCTTCTTTTGCATCATTTTGTTCGTCATTTCTGCCACTGTCCTGGAGCCTTTTTGGAGCTCTGTGGGCTGGGCTGGACTCATCGCCGTCATTTTCTGGCCTGCGTACCATTTCTTAGAATGCCGTTGGCAGGGTTCTCCTAACCTTACCGCAGGGGTGTTCACCTTCCTACTGATGATCTGTCTCAGCTTTCCTTTGGTGTGGGGTATTTCTGAGGTCCAACAGGAACTCCCTACATTGAGTCAGATTGCCTCTCACTTCGACTCAGGGAAACTGAATATCCCCGAGTGGATTCAGAAAACACCCATTGTAGGAAACACTCTTGCTCGGCTACTCGAGATAACACAGGTTGAAAAAGGCAATCATTCCGAATTAATTCGGTCGATAGTGGGCTCTTTACTAAAGAAAGCTTCCAGAACTTTGCAACATGTTCCCCAGAATACCGCAGGGCTGCTCCTTACAGTCGTGAGCCTGTTTTTCTTCTTTCGGGATGGGCGAACACTGGGGCATCACTTGCAGATAGGACTTTCCCGGATGGCAGATTGCAACGCCAACACATATCTCAATAACATCACCTCAACAACACGGGCAGTCGCTTATGGGATATTCGGAAGCGCCATGCTTCAAGGCGTCATTGCCAGCATGGGCTTTTGGATTTTCGAATTCGAAACCCCATTTCTGTTGGGATTACTTACATCCGCTGCTTCCTTAATCCCGATTTTTGGAACTATTTTAATTTGGGGCCCCATTGCCCTATGGATGATTTTTCAAAAGGGAGACGTGACTACAGGTTTGGGACTCATCGCCTGGGGTGCTTTACTGATTAATCCGGCCGACAACATTTTTCGTCCTTTGGTCATTAGCTATGGGGCACATCATCCGTTGCTTTTGATCATTCTTGGCGTTATGGGAGGCATTTTCAGCCTTGGGCCCATCGGTATTTTCATTGGACCTCTCTGTCTGACTACGCTGGCGCAAATGTGGTTGAAATGGATAGAGAAGGACATTCACACAGCCAAGCCCAAACTTCAGGAGGAGTGATTGAGATCTCTCATCTAGTGTCTTTCTCTAATGTGCTTGTGTGGGACTTTTTGGAGTGGGACCGGGTAACTTTTGACGGTAAAAATTGCGACTTGGTTTTTGCAGTAGGACGAAGTCTTGAAGTTTGAGGCGCAATTTTCAGTCCATGCTGTGCAGCATGCCCCGGATATTCCAGATCGTTAGAAGGCAACCATTTCTTCACCGGCGAAATAATGATCAGCGTTTTATAGGACTGAACCTTCTTTCCAGTCTTATGACCCATACGAGGGTTAATCGCATCCACTGATCCAAATCCGCTGTGGCCGACCAGATGAAATAATTCCTCAGCACGATAGTCCTCGACATGAACACATCCGTGAGATGAGGGCCCCTTCCCCAACTCACGAAGCGAGTCACGATCGAGTGATGAGTGGATCGCCATTCCACCATGAAAAAACACCGCCCAGAGCATGGGAACTTGATAAATGCTTGACCAATGCCTCGAAGAAAACATGGTTGGACGGTAGTAGCCTGCGGGGGTTTCAAACCCCTTGATACCCGTTGAAATCGACCAGTAATAGAGAAGACCTCTGCCCCGTTTGTAAATACGCAGGGTCTGGTGAACTCCCCAGAAAGGATCGTCAAGTTTATTGACGATCAAAATCAGGTTGTAGCTGCTGAATTCTGGGTTCGCCAGGGGATCAGGAAGTGCTTGGGCAGCCTTAAAATCGGGGTCGACATAAGGACTAAAGGCCTTGCCCACTCCGAAATGGTGATTTGAAGAAGAGGCCTCATCCTCTTCATAGCGAAGATGCGGCATGGATCTTGGGAATTCTTCCCATGGTCCGTCCACACCGTTGCTCACATTCGCCCAACTCACTTGATCATCTGGATACAGAAGGATCATCACTATGAGTAATGGAATAAAACTAAACGAACTCTCCCTGATCAGCCATCGACTCGATTTCAACAGCACCTCATAAATCTTCAGTGATATTCAAAGGTTTGATTCCTGGTGCAGGCATTCACTCCCTATTGGCTCGTTACCTAACCGAATAAGCAAAATCAAATCCCTCGTTGATTTGGCACGTATCAACATGAAAAAACGTTTCCCTCTCACCCCCTTAATAACGGATACGACAGCGAAATTGGGATACGTGAATCTGCGACTTTCTTCCTTCTTTTCTGCAACTTAAGGTTCGGGAGTTTGAGAACTTCTTTCCGCAGGGGCGAGTGATGAATGATTTCGTGATGTCGGTGCGCGCGGTTCAAGACGGTGGCTTTATTGCCGGTATCGGTCCTACGCAATATCTTAGTGTTCCTGGCAAACAGGAACCCTCCCCTTCACATCGGGTATCGGCACAAAAGTGGTTCGAGAAAGTCCGAAACGCTGCCGTTTGGATCAATGAAAATGGGGAACGCCGCGGTGACATTTTGTTCATCGTCCATGGCTATAACATGA
>JBILGU010000003.1:0-189992 GCA_044350805.1 Methylococcaceae bacterium | reverse complement strand
TGATGAGAACGAGCACCAATTTGACTCGTTCTCACTCATTTTTGTATCTTGCAGGGTTTTTAGGTCACCCGCCGCACCCGACAGTCATGGATTTACTGCAACTCAAGAACGGCCTTCACAGCAGCCTTCGCATCCACAATACCCGCGCCACATTGGCCCAGAAGACTTGTCGTACACCGAGAGGGTACTTGGTTGTTCCAATTAAAGACGAGAGGAGCGGAACCCGAAATGACTTTGAGGTATGGTGTGTAGTTGAAAAATTCGACTGCAGTATCCTGAAGTACCTTTTTCACGAGGGCTGGGGTTAATTTGTGCTTTTTGTCGGCACTGACCATCAGAGAAACCACACCGGAGACCACAGGAGCGGACATACTCGTTCCCTGCATTGGCCCATAGGCCATCTCTCCTAAGCCAGGCGAAGTAAGGCTACTGTTAATGGTTGACCAAACTCCCCACTGCGGGGCTGGCAATGGTATTTGTTCTGTTTTCCCACTCACAGGGTCAACGGACAGAGCCAAAAACGCCGTCTGACCACCCGGCGCTGCAACGGTTATGGAGCTTCCGAAATTACTATAATACGCAAGGTCCCCAAGATGGTTCACAGACGCCACGCTGATCACGCCGCGGCAGTTGGCGGGGCTCGCAAGGGAGACGTCTTTTGACTCGTTCCCCGCAGACACGACAACGCTAATCCCTTTCGATAAAGCATAGTCGATGGCTTCCTGTTCTGCATTAGAACAAGCACCGTCACCGCCTAGACTCAGGTTGATGACCTTCACCGGCGTCCGGTTCGGCTTTGTTCCTGGCACCTCCTTGTTACCGGCTGCCCAAATAATTCCATCCGTCATATCAGATAGGTTACCGCACGCACCGATTGCCCTCACCGGAACAATCTTTGCTTTCCAGTTAATCCCACTGACCCCCACGCTATTGTTCGTGGTTGCGGCGATAATTCCAGCCACATGGCTGCCGTGCCAAGTGCTGTCCCTGAGCGCGTCCCCACAGCCAGTAAAAGCATCGACCCAGTCCCCCTCATCCTGGGCATTCTGATCGCGCGCATTGCCATCCCTTGCCGACGCAATGGAGGTAATCATGTCCCAACCCCGCTTTGTCTTTTGCCGACCTAACGACCGCTTGAGATCAGGGTGATCAAATAGAATCCCCGAATCCACAACGGCAACCCCCGTCGAGGCACTTCCCTTAGTCAATTCCCAGGCCGCTTGCACATTGGCTGCTCCGAGGTAGCCGTTAAATCCATAAGGGGGAACACCGGAAGGTGGGTAGGGGCCTAGCAGATGCCAATCCCGCCAGAAGTAGGGATCATTTGGCGTAATTGAACTGACATTCTGAATACTCACATGGCTCTCAGGATCCGCATAGACAACCTCCGACAGCCGTTCCAGTGAGATTTCAATAGCCTCCGCCTGCTCGAGTGTGATCGGCTCCTCAAGACTCAGGATGCGAGCAAATGCAGTTCTGTCAGTCGCCTTGAGCTTCACCCCGGCTGCAGTGGCCAACTTCGTTAATAGCCCTGAATCCAATTCGGAAGACAAGTTGTCCCCACGAATCTTGACGATGATTCGACTAATTTCATCCGTCCTGTCTTGGTTGTTATTTTTGGCTATTGCAGATTTTGGCTTCAACTGGGTTTCCCCCGCCTCTACATCAGCCCATAGAATCCCGGGTTCGAGACTAAGCGCTTTTGCTGCTTGACGCGCCTGTTCTGCGGTAACTGCAAATGGCAATGAAAGAACTTGCCCGTTCGTTCGAGTGTTGGCTTCCCAGACTAGATCAATACCAACTTTGAGGGATAACCTTTTAAGCACATCAGGATCGATGGGATTCAATGCTTCCTGCCCAACGTCTTTTTGAAGCATGAGGACTATTCGAGGATTTCCTGCGGATACGGGGAGGGCATTCAATGCCGGGGAGGCGGCCAAATTTTCCTGTGCAAAGGCATTTCCCTGAGCGAACGCCAAACAGGCCACAAAGAATAATCGTCTATATGCGAACATATCCATCTGAGCACTCCAACTTGTTATCGTTATTTTCGCTATGTTCCTATGGAGACCATCAGGGGCACAAGTTATGGATCACCTTGATTCCCCGATAGCTTGAAGCTTGCGACCCAATACTCGAACCGGAAAGGCATCTACACCCCTAAGAAAGCTTATCAGATTCGCTTTGAATCTTCAGAATCACTTACTTCTACATCCGACCGAGACAAAAAATTAAACCACACGCTTAATGCTATTATTTCTGTGGGAATGACCCACGTCACTGGAGTTGGCTCATCTGAAGCGGATACGCTTCGGTAGGCGCAGCGAATCTCTCGATGCGCAGCAACTGGATCTCTTTGCAGAAGCCGTAGATGAAGACATCGGCTCCATCCATGCGGAGCTGGATGCCAGTGAAGTCGATGAGGTTACCGCCCCGAGCAAACCCCGCCAACACGCAGGCCGTCAGCCACTCCCTGATCATCTACCACGTATTGAGCTCCGGCATGAGCCGGAAAGCTGCCAATGCGGTGCCTACGGGAAAGATCTGGTGAAGATCGGTGAGGACATCAGCGAACAGCTCGATGTCACACCGGCGATCTTCACGGTTCACCGTCATATCCGCCCGCAATATGCTTGCCGGGCCTGTGAGACCGTCACGGCAGCGCCCATCCCGCCCGCCGTCATTGATGGCGGTCTGGCCACTCCCGGGCTTTTCTCCTGGGTCGTCATTAGCAAATACGCGGATCACCTTCCGCTCTATCGACTGGAACAGATGGCTGAGCGCGAGGGTGTTTCTTTGGCGCGATCCACCCTAGCCGATTGGGTTGGACGTGTGGGCTATGCGTTGGAGCCACTGCATGAGCGACTGAAGGAACATCTTCTTCAGGGCGGTGTGCTTCATGCCGACGAGACCCTGTGCAGCAACTCGATCCTGGAAGAGGAAAAACCCATAAGGCGTACCTCTGGGCTTTCCGAAGTAACACGTTTCACAGCCAAAGCCGCTATATCACGCAAACGTCGGGTAATGGCAGGAAGATTGTTGCGTAATCGAAAGTCAGCTTCGCCAAGCAAGTCCCAAGCCTTTTTCTTAGCTTCCTTGCGATCAGCCTTTTTTGTTGTTTCGCGTTTCCAGCGATTGCCCACCTTGTATCGACATTACCAGAAATTGCTGCGTTCGCGTGGATAGATCACCAGCTTGTTTTCAGCCAGTACGTGCGTGGTCGATACAGCTTGGGGCATCGTAGACCCTGTTCGTTAGTGGGTGGACGAACTTAGTGTGCTACGAAATAGGTAGACTGGAAAAGCGTGTAAGCGGTGTGTAAGCAGAAATTACAGGCAAAAAAAGAGGCTACGCTTGGTAACCTCTTGTTTTATATTGCCTAAGTTGGCTGGGGGACAAGGATTCGAACCTTGGTTGACGGAGTCAGAGTCCGTAGTCCTGCCGCTAGACGATCCCCCAAGTAGCTTCTGATTAACGCTTGGAGAACTGCGGACGACGACGTGCGCCGTGCAGACCAACCTTCTTACGTTCTACTTCACGAGCATCGCGGGTGACGTAGCCTGCACGACGCAGGGGCTGACGAAGGTTTTCGTCAAGTTCAATCAGGGCACGGGTCAGGCCGTGACGGATTGCACCAGCTTGTCCGCTCGGACCACCGCCAGTGACCGTTACAGTAACGTCCAGCTTCTCCAAAAGAGAAACCAGTTCCAGCGGCTGACGAACAACCATCTGATCGGTCTTGCGGCCGAAATATTCTTCAACCGGCTTATTGTTAACCAAGATGCGACCTGAACCGGTCTTGGCAAATACACGAGCAATTGCGCTCTTGCGACGACCCGTTCCGTAGTAATGCTGTTGTGCCATGGAAATACTCGGCTATCGAATTAAATTTCCAGCACCGTCGGCTGCTGAGCCTGATGCTGATGATTGGAACCCGCATAGACCTTCAACTTGCGGAACATCGCACGTCCAAGAGGATTCTTGGGGAGCATGCCCTGCACAGCGGTCTCAATGATCCGCTCCGGGTGGGTCTGACGCAGCTTACCGAGAGCAACGGACTTCATGTTTCCGATGTAGCCGGTGTGCTTGTAGTAAATCTTGTCTTTTTCCTTCGCACCCGTCACACGGACCTTTTCGGCATTGACCACAATGATGTAGTCGCCGGTGTCGACGTGGGGGGTGTACTCCGCTTTGTGCTTACCGCGGAGACGGCGTGCGATCTCGGTCGACAGACGGCCCAAGGTCTTCCCATCGGCGTCGATGACGTACCAGTCGCGCTTGACTTCGGCCGGCTTGGCGCTGAAGGTCTTCATGAATTCGCACTCCAATACAAAGGCTTTGCCTGAAAAGGCGGAAATTCTATATATAAACTCCGATGGAGACAAGCTTTTTCCCCATGAAGTCGAGCCGACTATTCTATCCTATTTTTTCCTCTGTGAACTCCGGAACGAGATCACGGAGCGAATTTAGGAGCCTGTTTTCATCACATTCCGTTACCGCTTCCGCAAAATCATTGATCCGGGCGCGGATCTCATCCACATCCTGGGTCACTGAACGCGCGAGGAGCAGCTTGGAGTGAGGCGTAGGCATCGGCATTTCATCCTCAAGAAATAGCTCCTCGGTCAGCTTTTCCCCTGGACGAAGACCCACAAATTCAATTGAAACATCTTGACCCACCCTTTTTCCTGACAGGCGAATCATTTGTTCGGCCAGATAGCGAATCAGGATGGGTTCCCCCATGTCGAGCACAAAGATCTCCCCACCTTCTCCCACCGCAGCCGCCTGCAGAATTAACTGGCAGGCTTCCGGAATCGTCATGAAATAGCGTGTCACCTCCGGGTGGGTCACCGTCACCGGCCCCCCCATTCGAATCTGCTCCCTAAAGAGGGGGACGACACTGCCTGCAGAATCGAGCACATTCCCAAAACGGACCGTAATAAAACGGGTCGAGCCGAGGTTGTTCAATGCCTGAACCAGTTTCTCGGCCGCCCGTTTTGTGGCGCCCATGACGTTCGTTGGCCTGACCGCCTTGTCCGTTGAAATCAACACAAACTCTTTCACGCCAAACGCCAAGGCGGCCTCGGCCATCATGCGGGTGCCGAGTACATTGTTGCGTACCGCCTGACGCACCTGCCCCTGCAGCAAAGGCACATGCTTGTAGGCCGCCGCGTGAAAAATGACATCCGGTTTCGAAGTCTTAACGGCATGATGAACGGCGGAGGGATCCGTGACATCACCCAAAATGGCATGCAAAGTCAGGTCCGGCCATTCTTTTCGAAGCGCCTGCTCAATGCGATAAAGATTGAATTCGCATTGCTCAAAGACCGTCAGTTCGGCCGGCGCATAACGGGCGATCTGACGGCAAAGCTCAGAACCAATGGAACCACCGCCGCCCGTCACCAGAATGCGCGCGCCTGTCACCGTCTCCCTAACCGCCGTCCTCTCCAACATAATCGGCGTCCTTCCGAGAAGATCTTCGATCGAAACCTCACGGAGATTGCCAAACATCTGATCCGACAACATGTTTTGGACCGAGGGAAGCGTCAGGAAGGGAACGCCTGCCTCCTCTACTATGTCAACGATTCGCCGCATTTCGCGATCACTCGCCGAGGGCAGTGCAATCAGGACGATTTCGACATCAAAGGCGCCGACCAGCTCAGGGATTTTTTCGCATCCCCCCCGGACCCGAACCCCATGAATCTCGCTCCCTTTTTTGCCAGGATCGTCATCCACCAGAACCACGGGGTAAAACTGTGCAGCGCGCTCTCGTAAAAGATCGCGCACCAAAAGCTCGGATGCCCGACCGGCACCGACCACCAAGGCCCTCTGACCCTCCTTCATCATGACGCCCTGATCCTTCCACATCCGGTAGATCAATCGCGGACCCGACAGGAAGAGCCCCAGCAACAGGGCATAAAGCGGCAAAACAGACCGAGGCACCCATAGCAGGCGGGTGTAGAGGTGGAGGGTGACTGCAATCAGCAAAACACCCAGCAAAACAGCCTTGGAGATCCGGATCAGGTCAGGGACGGAGGCAAACCGCCACACCCCCCGATAGAGACCCAGACGGGAGAAGACGATCGCCTGAATGAGGAGAACCACTGGAAGGGCATCGAGAGCCGCGTCCACATACTTCTGTGGCGGAAGACTCAGATTGAAACGTAACCAGTACGCTCCAAGCCAAGCCAGCATGACCATGACGAGATCATGAATGAAGATGAGGCCTCGGAGTCTTAACTTTTGCGGGATCAAACAGGATCTCCTCAAGGTCTGCCGGCGCCCAGCCGAATGGCGGCATAAGCGAGAGGGGAAAGTGCGGAAATCACCGCCAAAAGTTCAAACTCCGGCTTCATTTGCGCCAAGAACGCCATGGGTAACAACCAAAAAAGATTGATCGCAAGAACACCCAAGGTCACAGTCCTGTGGCTACCCAAACGCCGGGCAGCGTGCTGATAGGCATGAGAACGATGCGCCTCATACCAGCGCTCCCCTCGAAACAGCCGAATCAGAAGCGTCACCGTTGCATCAACCAGGAAGACGCCCACAAGAATGGCCCAAATTGCGAGAGAAAGCTTTTCGCTGACGGCACTTTGAAGCATCAGCAAAGCGAGAAGAAATCCCAAGACCCCGCTTGCGACATCCCCCATGAAAATGCGCGCCGGAGGCCAATTCCATACAAGAAAGCCAAAGGTTGCGCCAGCGATGGCCACCGGAGGGAGCATTTCGGGGACCACAACCCGCGTGAATCCTTCGCCGATCAGCAGCGCCGCCGCCAGACCGATAAAGACCACCTCACTCCCCTCAATGCCGTCAATTCCATCCATGAAATTAAAGAGATTGAGCATCCAGACCATCAGCAAAACACCAAAAGGGTATCCCAGCACCCCGATGTAAAACTCAATATCCCCGACACGCAACACCTCAAGCCCGCCGATCCAATAAATCGACCAGACGGATGAGGCCACTTGAATCAGAAACCGCCAGCGGGCCGGCACATCCCCGTGATCATCAATAAAACCAATCACGGCGAGAGGAATGGCCGCTAAAAGAGCGATCGCGAGCGATGCGGTCAGAAACCCATTGGCATAGGCCAATCCGCCGGAAATCACCAAGACCAGAACAAGCCCCAATCCACCCCCGCGCGGGGTTGGCCGGGTGTGGGAGCTGCGATCATTGGGAACATCCAGCAAACGACTCAGTGCGTAGCGCCGAACCCACCCTGTAAACCACGCGGAAAAAAGCGCGAGAACAGTGAATACCCCCAATAAAAACGAGGCCGTCAAATCGTCACTCCCCCTCACCTAACGGCACGACTTCAGCGACCCCTTCCAGAACACCACGCAACTCCTTGAAAAGCAGTCTTGCAGATCGGGGTGGCGCTGATTTTTCGCGTTCTTTCTTGGCTTCTCGAGAGAGTTGTCGCAACTTTTGCCGATCGGCCGAGGGATAGATGCCGACAAAGGCGTTTACCGCCGTGTCCCCCTCCCCAATCATCCGATCTCGCCACATTTCGCTTTGGTGCTGCAGACGAACCAAAGCGGCGGTCTCTCCACGAAGAGCCGAAAGCCCCTCCCGGATCGGACCGGGATCAAGCGACCTTAAAATCTTGCCAATATACTTGCGCTGGCGCAGTAACCCGCCATGGGCGGTGATGGATTGGCCGACTCGAACCGCCTCAAGCAGATTCTCAGGAAGATCAAGATCTTCCAACTGCTGACGATTCAACCGCATTAACTCCTCCCCTAAATCCTGAAGGGCGTTGCTTTCCCGCTTCCGGCTGGACTTGCTCGGTCCCCGGACATTGAACAACTCCTCTTCTTCATACTCGAAATCACTCATCGCCAGCCCTCAACTAGCCCATTCGATCAGCCCAGATCGGGATTTAAAGCTTGGGCCTTGGGCCATACTTTCTAACGGCTTGCTTGCAAAAGGCATCCACCATCGATTCGCCCGCCTCACGGAAAAACCCACCAAAGGCCATTCCCAAAAGGCTGCTTGAAAACTCAAAATCCAGCCGAAAACTCGTTTCACAGCCGGTCTCCTGGTAAGGATTAAAAGCCCATACGCCTTCAAGCTTCTTGAAGGGACCGTCGACCAGCTTCATCCGTATCGATCGACCCGGCTCCATGGTGTTCTCGGTCGTAAAAGACAACTTCAACTTCCCCTTGGACATCGTGATGGTTGCTTTGAGGCTCTCAGGCTCTTGCTTGAGCAACCGAACCTCGGAACACATCGGAATATATTCAGGATAGGAAGCCACGTCGTTGACCAAGTCAAACATTTCCTCCGGCGTGTAATTCACGCGAGAATTGGTGGAAACTGTCGGCATGATGAAAATCCTGGCAACTATGACGATAAATAAGAAGGCGAAAAGCGATCACTGACGGTCTCCCCGTCACAAAGATCCGCTCCTCACGACAATCACTTTACGCATTCTATCCTCTCAGCCAGCTCAGTACCCGCAAATACTGACCTTTACCTGACTCCGCCATGACGGACACCCAAGGCCAAGCTATAATCCTAACGCGTTGGTTTACCCCTTGATCCCCAAGGTCATCATCCGCCCCGGTAGCTCAGCTGGATAGAGCATTCCCCTCCTAAGGGAAAGGCCACACGTTCGAATCGTGTTCGGGGCACCATCGATGCGCGCTCAGGCCCTCCCGTCATTGGGACGTTATACTTCGGCCCTGACTTTAAATCTTCTGGTAAAGGGACGCCCCCGTCGGAGACCCCTAAATACCGCCCCATTGCGACTGAAGCGAGGCGACATGTCCTTTCAAAGACTGGCGATCATCCTGACTTTAAGCATCCTCACCTTACACCCTGTGATCGCCGCAAAGGCACCAACCTCAGGTGTCGCGATCGAGGGCAGTGCACGCCAATCCATTCAGGCGATGAGCGACTATCTTCGCACGGCAAAAAGTTTTAGTTTCAAAGCGGAAGTCCAATACGATGACGTTCTGCCTTCTGGGCAAACCATTACCTTTTCAGCCCAGAACAGCATCAGCCTTCAAAGACCTAACGGCATTTTCTCCGATCACACATCGGATACGGGAAATCGGAAGTTTTGGTACAACGGCCAGGAAATTTGCCTTTTGGATCCCTTGAACGGAAGTTACGCAACGGAGCCTTTCAGCGGCAATTCAGACAAGGCCCTTGAACACATCATTCAGGTGCTGAAATTTACCCCGCCCCTGGCCGACTTTCTCTACGAAAATCCCGCCAAAGCCCTTTTAGGTCATACCATTCAGGGTTTTGTGGTCGGCAAGAGCCTGATCCATGGGATCCCGACAACCCACCTCGCATTTGTCGATGAATTCATTGACTGGCAAGTCTGGATTCAGGACGGCAAACTGCCTGTCCCGGTGCGCTTTGCGATCACCTATAAGACTGTCAAGAATTCACCCCAATATGTGGCCACTTTGACCGATTGGGATTTCACCAGCCGGCTCCCCGAATCCCTTTTCCAGCCGGCCATTCCACCCGGCGCAGTCAAACTCCCGTTCCTGAAGCAATCCGGATCATTCAAGGCAGAAAGCCAAAAGCCGCTGACCCCGTCCAAGTGAGTTTCTTCCTATGAAAATCTCCAAATCTCATCGTCGGCTACAACGCCTTTGCATTGGTACTGGACTTGTGCTGATGCTTGGAAATACCCCATCAATTCAAGCCCATGGGGGGTTTGGGGGCGGTTTTGGCGGTGGCCATTTTGGCGGGTTCGGAGATCGTGCCGGGGGCGGGGCCTTTGGTGGCGGAGGATTCGGTGGCGGCGAAGCGCAACGTTATGGCGGCGGCGGGGTCGGCGAGGGCCATTTTGGTGGCGGCGGTCTTGGGAGCGTCCACGCTTCAGGCGAAGCCGGCGGGGTTGGCCGGGATTGGGCTGACCGGGGAGATGCAGGTCGATTACAACAAGCAACGCCAGGCAGTGACCACGAGCGATTTCAGCAACAGCAGGATCTTCAGAATCAACGCCAACAAGAAATCAACCATCTGCAGAACCACGACGAAGCCTACAACCACTACAACTACAACTATTACAACAATCACTACTATGGGGGCTACTACGGGGGGAGCTACATGTACTATGGTGGAACCTGGGGTGGCTTCTATTCCGGCATGATGATGGGCTCAATGACTGGAATGATGCTGGGCGCCTCCATGGCCAGCCTTCCCAGCCAGTACGCCACGGTCATGGTCTCGGGACAGCCTTACTACTACAGCAACGGAGCCTACCTCACAAAACAGGCCGGGAATTCGGGCTATACACTCGTCCCGCCTCCACCCGGCGCAGTGGTAACCTACCTTCCGAGCAACTGTGCACCGGTCTATCAAGGACCGCAAACTTTTGACGACTGTGGCGGCGCTTTTTATCAGCGGATCCCTGGAGGCTATCAGGTCGTCACCCCGCCGGCGGGGCTCGAGATCAACCATATTCCGAGCGGTGCCGTTGCGCATACGGTCGACAACATCCAGTACTTTGAATTTGGTGGCGTTTGGTATCAACCGTTCTATGGCGGAAGCGACATCATCTATCGCATCGTAAACAATCCTGTCCGCTGAATCGGGCGCTCAAGCACTTTTGGAAACCACGCATGTTCGAAACCAACCAAATCAACGATCTCGTCCAACGGCTTTCTGGCGCCGTCCCCGAGGACCTTCGCGCAATGAAGGGAGATCTAGAACATAATTTCAAGGCCATTCTTCAAGCATCATTGGGGCGAATGAATCTGGTGACGCGGGAGGAATTTGACGTCCAACGGAATGTGCTCCTAAGGGCCCGAGAACAACTCGAGATCCTGGAGGCGCGCGTGAAAGAACTCGAAACCCTTGTCGAGAAGAAATGAGCTTCCCCACGGGGAAAACCGCTCATCTTGTGCCGAGCCTTAACCCTCAACAGCAGGATGCCGTCACCGAGACGGATAAACCCCTCCTCGTTGTCGCGGGCGCAGGCAGTGGCAAAACCCGCGTCATCACCGAAAAGATAGCCCATCTGGTTCGTCAGGGCCTGTCAGCAAGGCATATCGCGGCCGTCACTTTCACCAACAAGGCTGCGCGGGAAATGAAAAGCCGTGTCGGTCGTCTGCTTGAAGACCGGGAAGTTCGAGGCCTCACTGTCTCCACATTTCATGCCCTGGGACTCGACATCATCCGCAGAGAACACAAGGCCCTGGGATATAAAAAAACCGTCTCGATCTTTGACGAACAGGACCGCCTGACACTCCTTCGGGAATTGATCCGGCACCATCGAACCGATATTGATCCTGATCATTCAGAATCCTTTAGTAGCGCCATCAGCCGACTCAAGAACCTGTTTATCCTCCCGGGAATCGAACAAAGTTCCGGACTCAACATGCCGGGTCTTGAGGCCATTTATTCGCTCTACCTCAATCAGATGCGCGCTTACAACGCGGTCGACTTCGACGATCTGATTTTGCAGCCCGTCCTTCTCTTCAGGGATCACCCTGAAATCCTGGAAAAGTGGCAGAACAAGCTACGCTACCTTCTGGTCGACGAGTATCAGGATACCAACGAAACTCAGTACCAGATGCTGAAGCTTCTGGTCGGCAAGCTGGGGCGCTTCACCGTGGTCGGAGATGATGATCAGTCGGTTTACTCTTGGCGTGGAGCCCAGCCTGAAAATCTGGCGAAGCTTCAGAAGGATTTTCCTCAAATCAAGGTCATCAAGCTCGAACAAAACTACCGTTCGACCAGCAGAATCCTGGACTCAGCCAATGCGCTGATTGCCAACAACCCCCACGTCATCGAAAAAAGACTCTGGAGTGCCCTAGGGCAGGGTGACCCCCTGACGGTCCTGCATCATAAGGACGATGTACATGAATCACGGCAAGTGTGCTCCGATCTGGTCCATCACCGCTTCCGCCAGGCCTCAAGCTACAGCGACTACGCCATTTTGTATCGCAGCAATCATCAAGCCCGGATTTTTGAAACCGCCCTCAGGGAGGCCAGCATTCCCTACTTTATTAGCGGCGGACAGAGTTTTTTTGGCTACAGCGAAATCAAGGATATCTTGGGTTACCTGAGATTAGTCGTGAATCCCGATGACGATGCGGCATTTCTTCGCGTGGTCAATGTTCCAAAGCGCGAGATTGGACCCGCAACCCTTGAAAAACTGGGGTCCTATGCACACCGAAGGTCCATCAGCCTTTTCAAAGCTTCTCAGGAATTAGGCGCCGCCAGCGAATTGGGCGAATCCGCCTACCGGCGTCTCGGACGATTTGTTCAGCTGATACAGGAACTTGAACGAAAAATCCAAGGAGAAGATCCCTTAAGCTCGATTGAGGGCTTTCTCCTTGAAATCGATTACGAGGGATGGGTCCATGAAAATGCAACCACCCCGGAGTCTGCTCGCCGCAAAATCGCTCGGATTGCCGAACTGGTCGAGTGGCTCAGGCGCATTGGAAAGGGTGAGGAGCTTGAATCTCCCCTGCCTCTCGACGCCGTAATCGCAAAGATCATGCTGATGGATGTTCTTGACCGGAATCAAGAGGAAGCCAGTGGCGACAGGGTCAACCTGATGACTCTGCATGCATCAAAAGGACTGGAATTTCCCTACGTTTACCTTGTGGGTATGGAGGAAAATTTGTTGCCGCACGAAAACAGCATGGAAGGTGACAGCATTGAGGAAGAGCGCAGATTAGCTTATGTCGGGATCACCCGGGCCCAAAGACGACTCACACTCAGCTATTGCACTCACAGAAAACGAAGGGGAGAAATCGAATCACGAGAACCCAGCCGTTTTCTTGAGGAGCTTCCCGAGGAACATCTGGAATGGGCCGCAAGGAAAGCTGTGGATCCCGAGATCCTGAAGGAGCGGGGACAAGCCTCCCTTAACCATTTGAGAAATCTGTTAAAAACACCCTAACTCCGATATACTGCAAGGTCACGCGCCCGTAGCTCAGTTGGATAGAGTGTTGCCCTCCGAAGGCAAAGGTCGTACGTTCGAATCGTATCGGGCGCGCCATTTATACGCATTCCATGGTCAGACACGACCATTGGCTTTTAACTTCTTCGCTTCAGATATCTAAGGCCGTCATCCTCGGCCCTGCCCCCCGCCAAAGTGGTATTTACCGCCCAGATGCATCCGATCCTTGAGCAAAAAGGGTTTGTAGAATGCCATCCCAGCGATGAATCCTCCCAAATGCCCAAACCATGCTACATCGTGGTACGAATTCCCCGGATTCCCCCCGGTCGTCACCTTATACATCTGGATAATGACCCAGACCCCCAAAAAGGCGATGGCCGGAACCTCGACAAAAATCGGCAAGAAGAAAACCGACATCACTACGCGGGCATAGGGATAAAGAAAGAAATATGCGCCCATGATGCCCGCAATCGCACCAGAAGCGCCGATCGTCGGCGTAATGGAAAGTTGGTTCGCATAAAGATGGGCTAGCCCTGCAGAAAGTCCGCAGAGAACGTAGAACGCCAGATAGCGAACCTTTCCCATCCGGTCCTCGATATTGTCCCCAAAAATCCAAAGCAACCACATGTTGAAGATGAGATGAAGCCAGCCCCCATGCAAAAACATGTTGGTTAGAAACGGGGTGTAATCCACCGGGAAACCGGCGGTTATTGCCCAATCAGGGAATACGTAACGTGCCGCGACCAAACCATGCAGGTACTGAAAGGATCTCAGCTCGTCAGGATCCAGGAGCTGGCCTTGCAGGAAAAAAGCCACATTAAGGACAATCAGACCCCACGTCACCCAAGGGGTGTGGTGAACCGGAACCGTATCTTTGAAAGGTATCATCCAACCTGCCTCTGAGCGCTTTAAGCTTGCGCCGATGAAAAGTCATCGCCAACTTGAGGATTTGGATATCCACGGGGCAACGAAGTTCATCGTCTCATGCTCCTAGCCTAACATTCTCAACACCCAGAGGGTCAAGCCACGCCGGTTGACCTTCGACCTTCAAGCGATTAATTTCCCGGGATCCTCCATAGGTAAAACGCGCAATATGATGGACCAGCCCGAGAACGTCCCGGAATCTGAAGAAGCCATCGCTGGTGGCGGGTTGCTGGATCGGCGGCTTTTTCTTCAACGAACCCTGGGCGTTGCTGCGAGCGGCGGATTAATCGCTGGAACCCTGCCGGCTCTTGCCAGCGAGTTACCTGCCGGAATGAAAGTCCCAGGGCGCCCCTTTTCAAACTACGGCGAACCTTCAGCCTACGAAAAGGAGGCGGTCCGATGGATCTCTGCCAACAGCATGGCTCCAGGCAATGGGATTTCATGGACCCCCCTGCATCGACTGGAAGGCACCATTACCCCTAGCGGCCTCCATTTCGAGCGGCACCATAATGGCGTCCCCACAATCGATCCGGACAAACATCAACTGTTGATTCATGGGCTGTGCCGGAATCCGCTCCGATTCTCGCTCAATGACTTGCTCCGTTATCCCATGGTCTCCCGGACCCTTTTCGTGGAGTGCGGCGGCAATAGCAACGCCGGCTGGCATGATGAACCGATTCAGACGCCTGTAGGTTACTTTCATGGACTTGCGTCCTGCAGCGAATGGACCGGTGTCCCTCTTTCAACGCTATTAGATGAAGCCGGCCTTCTACCCGAGGCCCGCTGGCTGATCGCCGAAGGCGCCGATGCGGCGGCCATGAACATCAGCATTCCTCTCGAGAAAGCTCTCGATGACACCCTGGTCGCGCTGTATCAGAACGGCGAGCGAATCCGTCCGGAAAATGGTTATCCCATGCGGCTGATCCTTCCGGGTTGGGAAGCCGTACTGAACGTGAAATGGCTCCATCGTCTTCAGGCGGCCCGTGAGCCGGTGATGGCTCGGAACGAGACCGCAAAATATACTGAACTCCAGCCCTCTGGAAAGGCTCACCAGTTTAGTTTCATCATGGAAGCCAAATCCATCATCACCCATCCCTCTCCTGGACATCAACTCCGGGGGCCAGGCCTCTACCAAATCAGCGGTCTTGCCTGGAGCGGGCGGGGAAGGGTGGCCAAGGTCGAAGTGTCTGCGGATGGGGGAAGGAGCTGGGCTGAGGCGGCCCTGACGGACCCGGTCCTCCCCAAGTCGTTTACCCGCTTCCGGCTTCCGTGGCGATGGGATGGCTCGGCTCTGATCCTCAAAAGCCGAGTGACCGACGAGACGGGATATCGCCAGCCTGAGAGAACTCAGCTACTGGCTGAACGGGGAAAACAGGGGTATTTCCACTACAACGCCATCGTCGCCTGGGCCGTCTCGAGCGATGGCGCGCTGAGCCATGTCTATGCATAGCATCCTCCACCGGATCGCCATCTTGATCAGCCTGACCCTGACCCCTTATGGAACCGTCGTTGCCGCACCGGAGGGACCCCATCTTGGGAAATCCCTGACCCCATCAGATCTCGAGGGTCTTGATATTCATGTCTTTCCGGATGGCTCAGGGCTTCCTGATGGGAGCGGGAATACCGAAACGGGAGCTCAACTTTACAACAGCCTCTGTGCCGCCTGCCATGGCCCCCAGGGGACCGGAGGCAGCGCAGGCGAACTGGTTGGAAAATCACCCCTAAACGGCCCCCATCCAGATCAATCGGTCGGGAACTACTGGCCTTATGCCACAACCCTCTATGACTTCATCCGAAGGTCCATGCCCCTCAATGCACCGCGAAGTCTCACTGCCGATCAGGTCTACGCCCTGACGGCCTATATTCTCGAGATCAATGGATTAGTTGCCAAAGGTGCGACTCTCGATAAGAAGACCCTCACCGCCATCCAAATGCCTAACCGGGATGGATTCATCCGACTCTGGCCTGAAAGCCGATAACCCAACTTAGGAACCCTAGGTGCTTGAACAACTCTTTTGGTCACTGACCCATCGGCCCTATGTCACGGGGTTTATGATTTTTTTCTTCCTGCTCGCCGTCATGGAGCAGGGATGGCCAAGGACGTTCATGTGGGTCCTATCTAGCTACCTGATTGCATTGGCAGCCGAATGGGGCAGCATCAACCATGGCATCCCTTTTGGTGACTACAGCTATCATTACGAAGCCTTGACTCAAGACCTCGTGATTGCAGGCGTACCGTTCTTTGACACGATTTCGTTTTCATTCCTGAGTTACGTCAGCTATTCCTTTGCGGTTTATTTTATGTCGCCACTCAGTGGCCACGGACTTGGACTGATCCGAAACGATACGCCGGAGACGCGATGGAGCTGGGGGACACTCGTACTTGGGTCCTTTCTGATGATGGTCATCGACCTTATCGTCGATCCCATCGCGAATCTTGGCGAGTACTGGTTCCTTGGAAAAATCTACCACTACCCCAATCCAGGGGTCCATTTTGGCGTGACGTTTGCGAACTACTGCGGTTGGTTTATCGTCGCATTCACGACCCTTGCGACCAACCGGCTATTGGATCGGTGGCTTACGCAAGTCGGATATTCTCGCGAAGGTCACCCTGCCCTTCCTGGCTTTGCGCTCTTCTCACCGCTCTTCTGGACGGGTATTGTCGGATTCCAGCTCGGTGTCACGTGGATGATTGCCCTGGAACAGCCCTCAGGGCTGGATGCAGAAAAGACCCTTCTGCAGGCTGTTACCGGCAGCTACCTGATCGCCCCTATTATGGTCCTGGCCTGGATTCAGACCTTGAAACCGGCGAACCGGCTCAATCAAAAGTAAACGGTGGGGTCCGCAATACCCGCCGCGGAAAAACCTTGCGCCCTGAGTCTGCAGGCGTCACACACTCCGCAGGCACGGCCCGATGCATCTGCCGCATAGCAAGAGACTGTCATTCCATAGTCGACCCCAAGATCCGTCCCCATGAGGATAATTTCGGCCTTGGAAAGCTGAATCAGAGGGGTGTGAATGGTAAAACGCGTCCCTTCAACGCCCGCCTTGGTGGCGACGTTCGCAAGCTTTTCAAAAGCATCAATAAAGGCCGGACGACAATCCGGATAGCCTGAATAATCGACGGCATTTACGCCGATAAAGAGATCCGAAGCCCCCAAGACTTCAGCCCAACCGAGGGCGAGCGCGAGAAAAACGGTGTTTCGAGCAGGCACATAGGTGACTGGGATCACGCCTTCCTGCAATTGATTAGGAACCGCAATCGCAAGATCCGTGAGTGCAGAGCCACCGATGCTATCAAGCCCCAGATGAACCGTCTTCAGTTCCTCTGCCCCCATGGCTTGAGCCAACTTTTCCGCAGCAACAAGCTCCGCCCCATGTCGTTGTCCATAATCAAAACTCAGCGCGTGGCAGCGATATCCCAGGGATCGGGCATAAGCCAGAACGGTAGCGGAATCCAGCCCACCTGAGAGAAGAACGACTGCCGGCTTGCTCATACCCCTTGTTTATCTCCCCACAGAATCTTGTGAAGCTGAAGCTGAAATCTGACATTCAGCCGATCCTTCAAAATTTTTTCGGCAAGCCAAACCGGAGACATCGCGTCCGCGACTGGCGAGAAAAGCACTTCACAACGGGTCATGAGGTCGAACTCCCTCAGCTTTCCGACCGACCAATCGTAGTCGGCCTCATCTTGAATGACGAACTTGACCTGATCATGTGCGTCAAGATATGCCATATTCTCATACCGATTGGCAGCCTCTTCTCCTGACCCAGGCGGCTTGAGGTCAATGACTTTACAAACCTTGGGATGCACTTTCGAAACATCCAGTGCACCAGAAGTTTCCAGAGAGACGGAATAGTCAGCCCCGACCAGAGCGTCTAACAGCTTATGAACCAAGGGCTGAGCCAAAGGCTCTCCTCCGGTGACGCAGACCCGAGACGTCCGATACTCGCTCACCTCAGCCAGAATTTCAGACAGGTCCATTCGCCGGCCACCCGAGAAGGCATGAGCGGTGTCACACCAGGTGCATCTCAGTGGGCAACCAGTCAGCCGGATGAAAACCGTGGGCCAGCCGACCGTTCGTGACTCCCCTTGAACTGAAAAAAAGATCTCCGAGATTCGGAGTGTGTCCCCGGTTTTCAGCGGTTCTCCTGCCGCATCCTTTCCAGCCGTTTTTCAGCCATTTTGGCTGTTGCTGAATTTGGATAGTTTTTGGCGATCTCGCTCAGAAGCTCCCGTGCCCGGGGATACTGCTGATTTTCATATTCAATGTAGGCCAGCTTGAGTTTCGCATCAGGGACTTTTGCGCTTTGCGGAAAATCCGCAATCATCTTTCGAAATGCCTCGCGCGCGGGGACAAAGGCCCGGTTCACGTAGAGCGCCTCACCCAACCAGTAGTTTGCGCTATCGCTGTAGTCTCCCGTGGGGTACTTCGCGACAAAGGCCTGGAACTCCGAAATTGCCTCGGTGTACTTGGCAGCCTTCAGTGTTTCGAAGGCATGCTCATATTCCTTTTGGCGTGCGAAGGGATCTGGTGGCGCAACCTGAGGCTTAGGCGCGGCTAAGGCCGCATCAATGTTCCCTGGCGGCTTCGCCTGATCGGGTGAGCCCGTCACAGACGTCCCTGTGGCAGCCGCTTCCCCGGCTGTTGCTGCAGGATTGGGCGAAGCCGGAGCCCCTGTGGTGGTGCCCCCAGGACTCCGAGCTTCAAGTTCTGCATTCTTCTGAACAAGCGCTGCCATCTGACCCGATTGCCTTTCGAGATCGTTGTGCATTTCCTCGACTTGTCCTCTGAGTTTCTTAAGCTCTTCTTTCAAGCGGTCCATCTCGCGGACAACTTCCGTCAGCGGCTGATTGGCCGCCTTTTTTTCAAGTCGAGCGACACGGGCATCCAAGGTCGATGTGGCATAGCCCGCCTCGTCCTGAATATCTTGTGGTTCCGCCTGAATGACCGGCGATTCAAGCGAAAGGGCAAGGAACCCCAAGGCGAGGGACTTCATGATATTCATCATCGATTAGTGTGGCGGATAGAAAAGCTCGACCCGGCGATTTTGTTGCCAGCTTCCCTCGTCATGACCTGAGGTTGCGGGTTTCTCCTCACCGTAACTCAGGACCCTGAGCTGCGAGTCCGAGACGCCCTGGAGGCGCATGCTCCGTAATACGGAGAGACCACGGCGCTCACCGAGAGCCACGTTATATTCCGACGAACCGCGTTCATCGCCATGCCCCTCAAGCACCAGATTGCTGTCCGGGTGGGCTGCCAACCACTCGGCATGCGCAGTGACGATGTTCTGGTATTCAGGCAGAACCTCTTCGCTGTCAAAGCCAAAGTAAATGACCCGCTCAGAGAGGACTCCGCCAGTGGGGCCAGCATCCTGACGCCCTGATCCTGAACCATAGCGGCCACCAGATCCAGATCCTCCGTTTGCACCTCCAGCCCCATACTTTCCGTATTTTCCGGACCGATTTCGTGCATTTGCCTTTGCTGCGGCATCAGCGTCGGCATTTTCATCCACCCCACCCTTGCTGCTACACCCCACAATGCTTACGACAAGGAGCGCACCGAACAAGACCTTGATCCACTTTTGCATAAAAATCTCCGAAATCCCGATCAGGGCGACCAAGCGGCGCCCCGAATATCCCCACCCTTAACCCGTATGTTCTGCTTAAACTTTCCATCGACAGACACCACGGCCAATTGATCCAACCCGCCATCCTTACGGGTATAAAGAATCATCTGTCCATTCGGCGCAAACGCCGGTGACTCATCCAGCCGCCCGGAAGTCAGTACCCGAAGGTGCCGACTTCCCACATCCATTACAGCAATTTTGTATCCACCTTGGCCCCCATGCACCATGGCGACACTTCGCCCATCCGGCGAGAACACACCCCGGGCGTTATAGGATCCGTCATAGGTCAACCGATTGGGCTCCCCGCCATGAGCTGAAACGGTGTAAAGCTGTGGCTTGCCCCCGCGATCCGACGTAAAGACTAACGTTCTGCCATCCGGTGACCAACTCGCCTCCGTATCGATGGAATCGTCATGCGTGACACGATGCATGGCTCCAGAGGCCACTTCGAGTACATAGATGTCAGGACTTCCGTCCTTGGACAGGGTCACTGCAAGCTCCGACCCATCAGGCGACCAGGACGGGGCACCATTAATACCCGGCAAAGATGACACTTTATGTCTCTCTCCCGAGGAAAGACTCTGCACAAAAACTGCGGCAGCATGATCCTCAAAGGACACGTAGGCAAGACGTTTGCCGTCAGGCGACCAATTGGGTGACATGATGGGTTCAGGAGAGGTCATCACAATCCGATCGCCCTCACCATCGGTATCCGCAATGACCAAACGGTACTCACGATCGTTTCCGTAACCAGAGGCCGCAACATAGGCGACTCGCGTGTTGAAAACCCCGCGCTCTCCCGTCAACTGCTTGTAGATCATATCGGCGATCTTGTGGGCAGCATGCCGGGAATCAGCGGGCTTAAACGGAACTCGTTCGGACAAAACCGAAACACCTCTGATCGCGTCGAAGAGAACGAATTCAGCCACCAACCCCGCTCCCTCGCCGGGAACCACCCGGCCGATGACGACATGTTCCTGTCCCGCGGTCTGCCAAACTGGAAAATCAGGCGTCGCAGGAGGCACTGGCCTCTCGGGGAGCTGCGACTCGCGCATAATGCTGAACTTGCCTGTGCCATGAAGGTCCATGGCCACGATTTCACTGACCGTGTCACCGGGCAAATTCGGCTGCTGGAAAGGGACAACCGCAATCGGCATCGCCCCTTCGGCACCCTGCGTGATATCTACCGTTAATTCGGCCCAGACATCTGGCGTAATCGCCATTGTCGATACCGCAAGCCAAAGCATGAATCCAAGATGACGCAACATGAAAAGGTCCTGGTAAAACTATTCTGGACTGAAGCGGAAGGCGACCACCTGGCCTAGTAACTGTTCCGCAACCAAGGCATCGGGGGGCATCGGAAAAGGCGCCGCCTTCCTTACCGCAGCTTCCGCTGAACGCTCAAACGCTGCATCCCCGCCACTACAGGACGCATTAACGGATGAGACCCGCCCATCCGCCTGCAGTCGAACCTGAATTTTACAGGACATCCCGACATCTGCGGATGGTGGTCTCAACCAGGCCTGCTCGACTTTAGGCCTGAAATAGCGATTGACCCAGGTTTGTGCCGCCTTTTCTGCGGCGGCTTTCGCCTGCGCCTGCCGCTGGGCCTCCTCCTGAGCCAAGGCAGCCTGCAAGGCCTCCTTCCGAGCATTTTCCTCGGCCTTCTTTTTGGCCTCGGCCTCCGCCTTGAGCTTTGCTTCCTGCTCAGCCTTTTTTTTGGCCTCCGAATCCGCCTTCGCTTTTGCTTCAGCGTCCGCCTTCTTTTTGGCTTCTCCTTCAGCTTTTTGTTTGGCCTCTGCCTCGGCTTTTTTCTTGGCTTCCGCATCCGCCTTGAGTTTAGCCTCAAGCTCCGCCCTTTTTTTAAGATCGGATTCTGTCTTTAATTTGGCTTCAAGTTCAGCTTTGTGCCGGGCATCCGCTTCAGCCTTCTGCTTTGCCTCCTGATCCGCTTTCTTTTTGGCCTCGGCATCTGCTTTCTCCTTGAGCAGCTTCTCAGCCTTTTCGGCCTTCTCAGCCTTCTCAGCCTTCTCAGCCTTCTCAGCCTTCTCAGCCTTCTCAGCCTTCTCAGCCTTCTCAGCCTTCTCAGCCTTCTCAGCCTTCTCAGCCTTCTCAGCCTTCTCAGCCTTCTCAGCTTTCTCGGCTTTCTCGGCTTTTTCCCGAGCGGCCTCTTCCTTCAATGTTTTTTCTTTCTGCTTTTTATCCTGTTCAAGACGCGCCTTATGCGCATCCTCTTGTTGGCGCTTCAGTTCTTCTCTCTTGATTTTCTCAGGATCAACCTTGGGCATCTGAGGTGCCGTTTTAGCCGGTGGTTCGGGCAACTCCTTGACCACCGTGGGCTGCGCCTCGGGGAGCAGCGGCTCGCTGGGTTCAATCACCGGTTCTTCCATGACTTCGGTTGGTGCGGGCACTGGTTTGGTGACTGCACTCCCCTCAATCACAGTCGCCTGAATGATTTCCGTTTCCTGAAAGGGTTGTGGCTTTTCAACTTCCGGCTGCCAATTCAACATCAGAAATATCAGCAACGCATGCAGACCCAGCGATGCCAGAACCGCACCGTAGCGACGCAGCATCTCTCGAATACTCATTCTTCGGGGGGGCGAGTCATCAAGCCTACACTTGGGATGCCGGCCTGCTTGATGGACGCCATGACACTCACGACTCGCCCATAGGCCACACTTTCGTCCCCACGGATCAGCACCTGAATCCCTGGTTTTTCGGTGACTGCCGAGGCAATTTTCGGAATCAGCTCATCATCTGTTACCTGAACATCACCGGTATTACTGACATCGACATAAACCGCACCGTCGGCCTGAATTGAAACGATGATCGGAAGAGTTTCCTGCGTATCCAGCGACTTAGCCTCAGCCTGAGGCAAGTCCACATCCACGCCGGACTGCAACATCGGCGCCGTCACCATGAAAATAATCAGCAAAACGAGACAGACATCGATATAGGGGATGACATTAATTTCTGCCATGGGCTGACGCCGTCCGCCCCGGCGGGATACGCCCTGAATATTCATTTCGCGTGCGCCTTGCGATGCAGGAGACTTAGAAACTCATCAGCAAAGGCCTCATAACGCCCGGCCAGACGGCCGATATCCGTTGAATAGCGGTTGTAGGCCATCACGGCAGGAATGGCCGCAAACAAACCCATCGCTGTTGCCACAAGCGCCTCGGAAATCCCTGGCGCCACCATTGCAAGGGTGGCTTGCTTTGCTGCACCCAGGGAGCTAAAGGAATTCATGATGCCCCAAACTGTCCCAAAGAGCCCCACATAGGGGCTCGTCGATCCGACCGTCGCAAGGAATGGCAACCGCTCATCCAGCGCTTCAAGTTCACGATTCAATGAAACCCGCATCACCCGTTGTGCGCCTTCCATGACGGCATCCGGGCCAATATTCGATTGTTGGCGTAGGCGGGCAAACTCCTTAAACCCTGCCATAAAGATGTTTTCAAGCCCCTCGGTCTCGTAATCCTCGCGGACTAATTGCCGATAAAGATCCGCCAGATCGATGCCGGACCAGAATCTTTCCTCGAACTCATCCGTCGTCACACGGGCTCTGCGAATTTCCCGGTACTTGGTAAAGATAAAGCTCCAAGACACCACTGAAGCAAGCATCAGGATCGCCATGACGGTCTGGACCACAGGACTTGCATCCAGAATCAGCTTGGCGATCGAAAGTTCGGAGTTCATGAGGAAAACAGCCTCTCGATTGAAATAAAAAACAAAAAACCTAAGGCCTCAGGGCTGCCCTAATCAGGAGGCCCTCAAGGCAACTTTTTAGCAAGAACTACGCCCAGCAACTCCACCAGTTTCGGCGGGATAGCGACCGGCCTGAAATGATCCGCGGAAATGGAGGCCACACGAACCTCGCCATCACACAAAACCCGCCCGTCCCGACAAATCGTCTGCAGGAACGTCAGGCTGGCCGGACGGGATTCCTTAATGTCGACCGTCACATCCAAAAGGTCATCCAATCGGGCGGGACTTCTGTAATCAATCGTCATGGAGCGAACCGCAAAAAGGACGCGTTCATCTCTCTCCAAGGCACCGAGCTCGACGCCCAGACTTCGAAGAAATTCCGTTCGTGCCCGCTCCATAAAGGCAACGTAGTTGCTGTGGTAAACAACGCCCCCCGCATCGGTATTCTCGTAATAGACCCTGACCGGCCAAGAAAACAAAGAGGAAACTTCACTCACTCAAAAAGATCCCCGTCAGGCGCCTTCGGCGGCTTAAGACCGAGATGCAGATACGCTGAACGGGTTGCCACCCGTCCCCTGGGGGTCCGCATAATGAATCCTTGCTGAATCAGATAAGGCTCCAGCACGTCCTCGATAGTGCCCCGTTCCTCGCCGATGGCCGCAGCAATGTTATCGAGGCCCACAGGCCCCCCATCAAAACGGTCGATCATCGCGGTCAAGAACTTGCGATCCAGCTGATCAAAGCCTTCCACATCAACATTCAGCATTTCAAGTGCCCGACCAGCGAGCTCCCCGGTAATACGACCATCGCCGATGACCTCAGCAAAATCTCGCACGCGGCGAAGCAGACGATTGGCGATTCGGGGCGTACCTCGCGACCGACGCGCGATCTCGTGGGCCCCATCAGGGCTCATTTCGACCCCAAGAATTCGAGCCGAACGGCTCACAATAAGACTCAGCTCACTGGTCGTGTAGAACTCCAACCGATGAACAATGCCAAAGCGATCCCGAAGGGGAGAAGTCAAAAGACCGGCCCGCGTGGTCGCACCAACCAGTGTAAATGGGGGAATATCCAGCTTGATTGATCGGGCCGCTGGCCCCTCACCGATCATGATATCGATTTGATAGTCCTCCATAGCAGGATAGAGAACCTCCTCGACGACCGCGCTGAGCCGATGAATCTCATCGATAAAAAGAACGTCACCCGGGTCCAGATTCGTGAGAAGCGCCGCGACATCGCCCGCCTTTTCGAGAACCGGACCTGACGTATGGCGGATACCAACCTCCATTTCGTTCGCGATGATGTTGGCAAGCGTCGTCTTGCCAAGGCCTGGAGGACCGAAGATCAGGACATGGTCGAGAGGTTCCTTTCGGGCCTTGGCCGCCTGAATAAAAATACCCATTTGTTCGCGCATGGCGCTCTGGCCGACATAATCTGTCAACCGTTGGGGACGGATCGCCCGATCCATGACATCCTCATCCCGACCGGATCCCGGAGCCACAAGTCGTGAGGAATTGCTCATCGGATCACTGCCCCCATCAACGCGCCACAGCCTTCAGGGCCAGACGAATAATGTCCTCGCTCGCCTTACCCTCGGTATCCAGTGGCTTGATCAAGGCCTGGGCATCCTGTGGGCGAAAACCCAAGGCCACAAGCGCCGAGACCGCTTCATCCACGGGATTTGCCACTACAGTCCGGGAAGCACCGGCAAGGGAGCCGCTGAGATCACCAAGATCCGGCATGCGATCACGCAATTCAATGATCAGGCGCTCTGCCGTCTTCTTACCAATCCCCGGCAAACGAGTCAGGCTCTGGATATCCTGATTTTCGACACAGCGATGGAATGCCTCAGCGGTCATGCTCGAAAGAATGCCCAAGGCGAGCTTTGCGCCCACGCCATTCACCCGAATCAGGGTCCTAAAGAGTGTTTTTTCAGCCTCGCTCAGAAAACCATAGAGGTTGTGAGCATCCTCGCGAATCGCAAGATGGGTATAGAGCGTGAGATTCTCTCCAACATTCGGCAGATCAAAAAACGTCGACATGGGGGCTTCCAGCTCATAGCCCACCCCGCCCACATCGATCAGTACCGCCGGTGGCTTTTTGGCCACCAGACGTCCCCGCAGAAATCCAATCATCGGAACCCCGTCATGTGGCCAGCCAGTCGAAGGCGAGTCTGTCGATGGTGAATGTGGCACATCGCAATTCCAAGCGCATCCCCCGCATCCACGGGCAAAACCTCCTTGACCCCCAGGAGATAACGCACCATATGCTGAACCTGTGACTTTTCGGCGCTGCCCTTGCCCACCATCGCCTGCTTGACCTGACGAGCGGCATATTCGTGCACGCCAAGACCCGCATTCATGACCGCACAGATGGCAGCACCTCGCGCCTGACCCAGTTTCAGGGCCGAATCCGCGTTCTTGGACATGAAGACTTCCTCGATGGCGGCTTCCGTCGGACGAAACTCCCGGGCCACTCGGTAAATGCCCTCATAAATTTGGTGCAGCCGCTCGGGAAGATTGTCTCCATCGGTCCGAATCGTGCCGTAGGTCACCAGAACGGGCCCCTTGGCACCATCATGAATAATTCCGTACCCGGTACACCGGGAGCCTGGATCAATGCCAAGGATACTGACCACTCGCGGGTCTAACCGAGCTTAGCGAGGATGTCCTCGCTGATGTCGGCATTGGAATAAACGCTTTGGACATCGTCGAGATCTTCCAGTCGATCGACCAGTTTGAGAAGTTTCACCGCATCCTCTTCATTCAAAGCGATCGTGGTACTGGCCCGCATGGTGACTTCGGCGGACTCGGGCACAAGACCGGCAGCGATCAGGCCGTCGCGAACTGCTTCGAATTGATCCGGCTGCACCAGAACGTCAACCCCACCGTCATCCAGACTGATGACATCCTCTGCACCCGCCTCGAGTGCCGCCTCCATCAATGCATCCTCATCCAGTCCCTGGGGATAGCTGAGCACGCCGGTCTTGGTGAAAAGATACGCCACGGAACCATCAGTCCCAAGATTACCTCCCGCCTTGCTGAAGGCGTGGCGCACTTCAGCAACAGTCCGAACCCGATTATCGGTCAGACAGTCGACCATAATGGCGATGCCACCCGAACCATAGCCTTCGTAACGAATTTCCTCGAAATTGTCGCCATCGAGCGCCCCGGTCCCTTTCTTGATCGCGCGTTCAATGGTGTCCTTGGACATATTGGCCGTTAGCGCCTTGTCCATGGCGGCCCTGAGTCTGGGGTTATTCGTCGCTTCGCCACCACCGGCTCGAGCAGAAACTGTAATTTCCCGGATCAGCTTTGTGAAAAGCTTGCCGCGACGCGCATCCTGAGCCCCCTTGCGATGCTGGATGTTGGCCCATTTGCTATGACCTGCCATAACCTCGAACAACCTCTATTTTTTCCAATGTGTTGGCGCTAATTTTAGCATCGGGCGCTCAGTGGAGCTTGATCCTCGGCTGAATACGGTTCCGGAAAAACGAAGAAAGAATGATCAAGATCATTCGGAAGGGCCCAAAAAGGGCCATCTGGTGCATTTTGTAGAGCGACAAGTAGACCAGTCGCGCAATCAGGCCCTCGATCATCACCGAACCCATCAAATTGCCCATGAGATTCCCAACCGTACTGTATTTCCCAAGGGAAACGAGAGAACCATAATCAAGGTACCGAAAACGCTTCTGGGACTTTTTCTTGAGGCTGCGCAAAATATTTTCGAACGCTTGGTCAGCCATTTGGTGAGCCGCTTGGGCTCTGGGCGGGACATTGATTCCCTTTTCAGGCCATACACAGGCTGCGCAATCACCAATGGCGTAGATATCGGGATCGCGCGTAACTTGAAGCGTCTCGGTCACGACCAATTGATTGATGCGATTGGTCTCAAGACCGGCAATGTCCTTGAGAAAGTCCGGTGCTTTCACCCCGGCTGCCCAAACCTTGGCCGCCGCGCGAATCACCTCACCACTATCGGTCCGGACCCCATCCTCCATCACCTCGACCACCTTGACGCCCAGGCGGACATCAATCCCGAGTTTCTTAAGCTGAGCGAGGGTTGCAGCGGACAACCGTGGCGGCAACATGCCCAAGAGGACAGGCGCCGACTCGATGATATGAATCTTGATGTCGGAGGGCTGCACATTGTCGAGCCCGTAGGAGTTCAAGAGTCGCGCGGCATGATGGAGCTGAGCGGAAAGCTCAATACCCGTTGCCCCTCCCCCGACGATAATGACGTCGAGCTCGCCTTGCTTGGCACCGCCACTGGCCTGCGCACTCAGATAAGCACCGAGAAGTTTTTCCTGAAAGTCCTCCGCCTCTTTGGTGGAATCCAGGAACATGCAGTGGGTCGATGCCCCCGGGACACCAAAATCATTGCACACACTGCCAACCGCCATGACCAGGTAGTCGTACTTGAGTGTGCGTTCGGGAACGATCAACTCCCCCTTACTGCTGTGGAGGGGTGAAATTCGAATTTCCTTGCGCTCACGATCAAGTCCGCTCATCGCTCCAAGAACGAATCGGAAATGATTCTCGCTGGCCTGCGCGAGATATTCGATCTCATCGTCATGGGTATCCAGCGTCCCTGCTGCAACCTCATGAAGCAACGGCTTCCAGATATGAGTTCGGCCTGAATCCACAAGCGTTACCTTGATCTTGCCCTTGCGGCCCAGTTTTCGACCGAGACGGGTTGCAAGCTCAAGGCCGCCCGCACCGCCGCCCACCACTACGATTCGGGGTACTTCCCGAACGTTGTCTTTGCCCATGAACTCACCTCCGAACAGGTCAGGATCTGCCATCTATAGACTCCTTCCAGTTTAGCTCTTTGACCCCGGAAAGTCCGACTAAAAACGATCATTCCCGCTCTCTGGTAGGATTTTTGGCGCGTATCCTGCTGCAAGGCGATTAACAATCGCCCCTCCGCCCCATGAAACATACCCTTTACCCTCCAGAGCAACCCTCCCTCGACGATGAAGAACTCCTCGTCCGGCTCAATCGTGGCTATTCCGAGGAGGAACGCGCACTGATCGCAAGCGCTCTGGAACTGGCAATCCAGGCGTCACAGCACGAACTTCCGGGTCGCCCCAGGGGAATTGATGTTGCCCTGATCGTCCATCAACTCAACGTGGATGCCACCACCGTCCAGGTTGCTCTCCTGAGTGACCCCCATATCAGAGATAGCATCGATCCTTCGGTCATTGATCACCGTTTCGGTGCAAAAACGGCCGAACTCGTGCAAAAGGTGAACTGGCTGAATACCTTTGACGAGTACCGAAAGTCCGAAACCAAGGAGCCGAACCAGGCGGAACTCCTGAGGAGCATGCTGCTGGCGGTGGTGAATGATGTCAGAGCCGTCATGGTCAAGCTCGCCTACCGGCTTCAGCGTCTCAGGCTGATGAGAACATCCCCGGATGAGCAGATCCGCCGGGATATCGCAGTTGAAACCTTGGATCTATTCACGCCGCTGGCAAACCGTCTGGGTGTTGGTCAACTGAAATGGGAGATGGAAGATCTCTCGTTTCGATATCTTGATCCTGAAGAATATCGTCGACTGGCCAAGTCTCTGGCGTCGAATCGGGTCGGTCGCGAAGCCTTTGTGCAGCATTTCATCTCCGAGCTTCAGCAACGACTGGAAAGTGCCGGCATCGAAGCGCGCGTCTTTGGGCGCCCGAAACATATTTTCAGCATCCACAAGAAAATCGAACGCAAGGACATCCCGCTGGAGGAGCTTTATGACCTTCATGCGGTCCGTGTCATCGTCAAAGATGTGCCTGCCTGCTACACAGTTCTTGGCGTGGTGCACAGCATATGGCTTCACATTCCCAAAGAACTCGACGACTACATCGCCAACCCCAAACCTAACGGTTACCAGTCTCTGCACACGGTGGTGATTGGCCCGGAAGGCAAACCCGTAGAGATCCAGATTCGCACCGAAGAAATGCACAGCTTTGCTGAATTCGGGGTCGCCGCCCATTGGCGGTATAAGGAGGGAAGCCGACAGGATCAGGCACTGGATCAGAACGTCAACGCGCTCAGGCGCATCCTCGAGGCCCGTGATGACGAACAAGGCATCCTTGATTCGTTCCGATCCGAACTGTTCGAAGACCAGATCTTTGTTCTAACACCAAAAGGACAGGTCATTCGACTGCGCAAGGGGGCAACACCCGTAGACTTTGCCTATGGGATTCATACCGAGGTCGGTCACCGCTGCCGAGGCGCCAAAGTGAACGGCAAAATGGTCGCGCTCACCCATCTCCTGAAATCCGGGGAACGCGTCGAGATTCTGACGGCAAAGCACGGCGGACCCAGCCTTGGATGGCTGGACCCGCACCTGGGATATGTGAAGACCACGCACGCCCGCAACAAGATTCGCGCCTGGTTCAGGCAGCAGGATCACGATCGCCACATTCGGGCAGGGAAAATGCTGCTGGATGACGCTCGCCACAAGCTGAGCCTGAAAGAGATCGATACCGAAAGCCTGGCTAAACACTTCCATTTGCCCCGATCCGAGGATCTCTTTCTCGCCATCGGGCGATTGGATATCACCAGCAACCAACTGGATAACGCGCTCAAGCCTAGCGAGAAAGCCGTCCGCCCCCCATCAACGCCCCGCAAAACAACACGTGGCGTCGATCGACGCATCAACGATAACGAAATCATGATTCAGGGCGTCAGGAACCTGGTGACCCACATCGCAAGATGTTGCCAGCCGCAACCCGGTGACCCGATTGTCGGTTTTGTGACTGTTGCCCGGGGTATTGCCATCCATCGACAGGACTGCAAAAACGTTCTTGGCATTCCCGCCTCAAGGCAAAACCGGCTCCTGGATGTGACCTGGGGCACAGAGGGCTACGGTGCCGTCGTCGACCTCAGCATTAAGGCCATCGACCGAAAGGGCATCATCAAAGAAATTACGCATCTTCTGGCCGCAGATGGCTTGGAAATCCTTAAAATTCAAAATCGCCCTGAAGTGGAAAACCAGAGGATTGTGATTTCGGTCCGCGTGGCCGGCAAAAGCTCAGCCATGATCAATCGAACCCTGGGCGAATTGGCCGAACTACCCGATGTCCTCGAAATTCGAAAAGAGGAATCCGCAGCCCATTCCGCAACCCAAAAGAAAACGTCCAAAAACCCCACTGACCCGGGCGACTAACCCCAGGAAAAGTCGCAAAATGGCGACTTACTCCGCGAGCCTCAATGCTCCCCGTGCCCCGAATCCTGAGCAGGAAACATGCAAAAAAACGCCTCGAAGATCAAAATCGCGCTCTACCTCCTGATCGCCCTGGTTCTCTTGCCCCTGGCCCTCGTGGAATATCTGGGTGTGACCGGCTCTTCGCTTTCAACTCCCAAAGCGACGCTGGCCGAACTTTTGGGCGGTAACGCGAGCACGATTCATGCTTGGCGTCCGGCCAACTATGCCGAGGATCAACACATTGAAATTAGCTTGGATTCGCCCCGCGTTGGAATTCTCGATGAATCCATTGCCTTTCGCCGCGTATTGCCGGAAGGCTTGACCCGAGACGCTGCTGAATGGAGCGTACGCCGGACACTCGGAAGTCTGGATGCTTCCCGGTTTGACTATCTCTCGCTCTGGGTTCGGGGTGAACCCAGTACTGCCACCCCACTAGCCCTCGAAATCACCTTTACGCTGGCGGACTCCAACAAGCCGGCAAAAACGATTGAGGGCCACAGCTTTGCGCTGGGACTTGGGGGCGAATGGAAACAAGTTCTGGTCCCTCTGGCCAAGGTGGAAGGGATTGATGACTGGCACCGACTCACTGGCATCAACATCAAGGTCATTGCTGGCAGCACCCGGACATCACCGGTCAATGTGTTCTGGATCGATGAAATGGCGTTACTTCATGCCGACGATGACGAGGAAGAAGGGGCCGTCGTCACCCTTGCAAGGCTCCCCGATGTGGGAATCCCAGAGACCGCCGAAGAACACAGGGCCCGACTCAAACAACGCCTGGTCGGATGGCCCAAGCGACTTCAAATTGATCCCGCATCGCTCCCGAATGATGATGCAGGGCTTTTGCACCGGCTTGCAGCAGACACCTGGCGCGGGATTGATGAGTTAACCGATCGCGAGACGGGTTTGCCGCTCGATCGGATTCAATTTGCCGCTGAAGGATCTGATGTGGATCAGGCCTGGATTGGTGACTACACCAATATCACCAACATCGGCTTCTATTTCCTTTCATTGGTCGCCGCCAATGAATTGGGTCTCATTCCCCGTGAATCGGCGATCGAAAAAATCAAGGCCACGCTGACCTCGCTAGAAAATGTCGAGACCAGTCATGGTTTCTTTTTCAATTACTACAACACGACGACGCTGGCCCGAACCGATGATCTCGTCTCTTTCGTCGACTCCAGCTGGCTGACTTCAGGCCTGATCGTGGCCCGTCAGGCCTTTCCAGAAATTGCCGATCGGGCTTCAAGGCTGATTGCCCAAGGCGACTTTCAATACTTCTATGATCCGGCCAAGGGATTAATGTCGCACGGCAACAACGCAAGACTTGGCCAGCAGCTCAAGATTTATTACGGCGTTTTCTACACCGAAGCCCGACTTGGAAGCCTCATTGGCATTGGCAAAGGGGATCTTCCTGAAAAGCAGTGGTTCCAGACTGCAAGGACCATGCCCCCCGAATTGACCTGGCAGCAACAAGTCCCCGTCGATTACAAGGAACAGCAGGCCATGGGATTCACCTGGCTGACCGGCCACTATCACTGGCATGACCGCGACTACGTTCCATCCTGGGGTGGCAGCATGTTCGAAGCCCTCATGCCCCTTCTGGTCATGGATGAGGTCAAGTACGCGCCCAATAATCTCGGCAAAAACGACATCACGCATACCCAACTGCAGCGCATTCATGCCATGGATGACCTGCACTATCCCATTTGGGGGATGTCACCCAGTTCCACAGCCGATGGCCAGGGATATACGGAATATGGGGTTCCGAAGCTCGGTGTCGGCGGATACAAGGCAGGGGCGGTCACCCCCCATGCCGCCGTCCTGGCCCTGATGACGGACCCGGTAGAAGCCACAAAAAACATCCGTCGACTGATCAAGGACTACCCTGTCTACGGTGAATATGGGCTTTACGATGCCGTGGACCCCTTTACCCGACAGGTGGGGCGCAATTACCTTTGCCTCGACCAAGCCATGATCTTGGTCGCTCTCGCCAACCACCTCAAAGATCACGCCGTCCAGAAGTATTTTGCGCAAGATCCGATCATTCAGCGCACCCTGCCACTCCTCAAGATCGAGAAGTTCTAGCGATTGATTTCGGATTCTTCAGACGGATTTGCTACGCCATGGGGCACATGCCCTGTGGCTACGTGCTCACTCGCAGAGTCGCAGTGACGCTTTTGGTCATCAAAAAAGATGTCGGCACCAAATGCTCCAAGGAACGGGCCTTTCTCCTTGCCGCCCAGAAAGATCGCTTCATCAATTCGGATACCCCATGCCCTCAGGGTTCTAACAACCCGTTCATGCGCCGGAGCTGATCGCGCGGTCACGAGAGCCGTTCGAATGGGGGATTGTGCCGCAGGAAAAAGCGCTTGAAGCTGATGAAGGGTCGTTAGGAAGTTCTTAAAGGGACCTCCGGAGAGCGGATTATGTGCCTCAAGCGCTTCGTATTCGGTAAATGCCTCAAGCCCTTGTTCACGATAAATGCGCTCCGATTCATCTGAAAACAGAACTGCATCCCCGTCAAAGGCAATGCGAAGCTGGCCCGACTCCGCGGGCGACTTGCTACCCGAGACAATCGTTGCTGCGGCATGCCCCGCAGAGAGCGCCTTGCGAACATCCTCTGCATTGGTTGATAGAAACAGATTTGCGCCAAACGCCGAAATATAACCAAAGGGAGACTCCCCGCTGGTAAAGGCCGCCCGGGTAATCGCAAGACCATGGTGCTGAATTGAATTGAAGACGCGAAGCCCTGTATCCGCGCTGTTTCGGGAGAGCAGAATCACCTCGACTGTGGGGTGCCCCAGCATGTCGTTGATGGCAAGAAACTTCCGGACGAGCCCAAAAGCGACACCCGGCGGCAAGATCTCGTCCTCATGCTCGATCTGGTAGCGGCAAAAGGCCTCCTTGCCTTGCGTCTCAAAAATACGGTGAGAGGCATCCAGATCGAACAGGGCCCGCGAGGAAATCGCCACCACCAGCTTTCGGGCCTTGGAACTGCCGCCCCCTTCCGGCCGAAGCAATTCAAGTCCTTGCGCCATCCGCCTCTCCATGGATCAAGATAAAAATATGGCCACCTTTTTTCAAATTCAGTGAAACCATCGGCCGATTGACTTGTCTTACCTTTGGCTTTGCCTCGAAAACTTGTCTTCGAAGGTTTGTTTTAGGCAAGCAATAATACAAGACGCGCCTCTGGGCGGTTACCCAATTGAGACATTAGGCACTCCGATGAAAGACTTCTTCAACAAGCTGGTCCGCAGCAAGTATTCACTGATTTACCTGATCCTGACGATCGGGCTTCTTTATGCGCTGCAGGAAAAGGCCATCATGCCTTTGGTATTGAAAGTTGTGAAGTCCGAAGCATTCTTTGAGAAGCCGGTGGAAGACAACGAGCCGCTTGGGAAGCTCGACAGCAAGACCGAGCGGACGGCTTTTGCCTTGGCCAACTGTCGCGAGGCCGTCCGAAAGGAAGGTCATCTTCCTGAAGGCATCAAGTTTGAAGGGGAAGACTACGAAACCTGGGCCCTTGGAAATCGCCAGTATCTGATCCGATCCAGTGTAAAAGTCGCTGAAGCTGGACAAGCCACGGTCGAAAAGCTGTTTGCCTGTACCGTCCGTCTGACCGGAGAAGATCAGACCAAGCCTGAGAGCTGGACCATCTTAGGCGTCGACTACAACGCTGAAGGAAGCTGATTCCTGCCCGTGGTGGAGGGCGGGGATGCAATTCCCGCCCCTTAGAAACGTCACCTAGCCGGGGGGCCAAGTCATACGTCTCCCGCCAAGCACGTGGAGATGGAGGTGGTAGACCTCTTGCCCCCCGTCACCTCGGCAGTTAATCACTGTCCGATAACCCCCCGCTGAGAGGCCTTCGCGCCTGGCCACCTCCTGAACCGCCTTGAATAACTCTGTCGCCAAATCAGGCTCATCGACAGGAAAATCATCGAGCGTCGGAATATGAAACTTAGGAATCACCAACACATGGACTTTTGCCTGTGGGTGAATATCCCTAAATGCCAGCACACGGTCGGTCTCATAGACAACGTCTGGGCGAATAACGCCCTCAGCCATCTTGCAGAAAAGGCAATCGGTCATCGGGTCTTCTCCTGAATTTTCAACCACTGCGGGCCGTTTACAGGGAGCGCCTGCCATTAAAGGCATGGGTCAAGGTCGCACCATCCACATACTCCAGCTCCCCCCCCAGAGGCATCCCATAGGCAAGGCGTGAAGTCTGAATCTCAAGCTCACGCGCCATTCCATGGATGTAGTGAGCGGTCGCCTCACCTTCAACCGTCGTATTTGTTGCCAGAATAACCTCCCGGACCTCCCCCCCTTTGAGTCGCGACTCCAGGAGATCTAGGCGCAACTCTCGGGGACCGACCCCATCAAGGGGTGAGAGGCGGCCATTCAATACAAAAAAAAGCCCCTGATATCCCGTTGCTCTGGAGATGGCGTCCATTTCCGCAGGCGATTCCACCACACACAGGAGCGCACGGTCACGGCGAGCGCTCGCACACAGCCCGCAAACCTCAGCCTCCGTCAATGTTCGGCACTCCCGACAATACCCGACGGTATCCAGTGCCTTGAGCAAGGTTTCAGCCAGGCGTCGCGCGCCTTCACGATCTCGCTGCAACAAATGAAAGGTCATTCTCTGAGCTGACTTCGGCCCGACACCAGGAAGACATCGGAAAGCCCGCATCAACTGCTGAAGTATTCCTGAGGCCTCCATCAGTTTCTCAGAAAGGCAGTTTGAATCCGGCAGGCAAATCGAGACCGCCGGTGAGACCCGACATTCTCTCCTGCTTGAGTGCAGCAACCTTGGCCACGGCATCATTAAATGCGGCGGCCACCAGATCCTCCAGCATGTCGCGGTCCTCCTTGAGGAGACTGTCATCAATCTGGAGCTTTTGGGTGATGCGCTTTCCGTTCATGGTGACCTTGACGAGCCCGCCCCCGGACTCTCCCTGGACTTCCGCAAGAGCTATTTCCTCTTGAACGCGCGCGAGGTTCTCCTGCATTTTTTGGGCTTGCTGCATCAGACCAGCCAAGGGGTTTTTCATCTTTTTTTCTCCTAGGGGTGGGGCTAACTTTCTTTCGTCTGAATGCTTCCCGGCACGACGCGAGCATCCATCTGCTCCATGAGTTCGCGAATGACCGGGTCCTGCTCCACGGCGGCCTCGGCGCTTTCTCGGCGATGAGTTTCAATATTTTGCTCCTGACGGGCAGGCGTTTCAGCCCCCCCCTGCGTACTCTCGACTCGAAGCACCATCGGCCGAGCAAGATGAAGCTGGAGGGATTTCTCAAGCGAGGCCACCGCACGCGGGCTTTTCATCTGCTCAAGCCGCACATCCAGTCCGATTCGGCAAATGTCATGACTGAGCTCAAGCAAACTCGAATTTTTTGCCAATTCTCTGGCCATCGCCGTCAAACCCAGACACTCGATCAACCCTGGCCAGTCGACCATCCCATCTTTCATGGGAACCACACTCGGAGTTCCGCCTAAATCGGTCGGTTTCGCAGAGAGTGGAGCCGAAGCCAAAGGGAGCTTAGGGGCAACCTCTTCCACCTGAGGCTCGACTTTTTGAGCCGCCGGCGGACGAGCCCGAGTCTCGGTCCGCACTGGCTGCGGCTCAACGCTTCTGGAGGGTTTTACAGCAGAGGCCTGAACCCCACTGCCTTTGGGCCTGAAGGCCAGCATCCGAAGCATCAACATTTCAAAGCCCATCAGCGGATCGGGGGCCAATGGCAAGTCTTTCTGCCCGAGCAAGGCAATCTGATAGTAGAGCTGGAGATCTTCCGCCGATGCGGTTTGCGATAGGGCGAGAACCGCATCGGCGTCCTCATCACGCCGCGCCACTTCGGGGGCCCACTGGGCGATGCTGGCATGATGAAGAATGGTCAGCATTTCCTGAAGCACGTCGGCGTAGTTCGGGGCATGCTGGTCCAGCTCTTGGATCCGGCCCAGCAGCAACTCGGCATCACCCGCGACCAGCGCCTCGAGGATATCGAACACCGGTTCGCGCGCCACGGTTCCCAGCATGGCGGTGACCGTGATTTCCGCCAGCGCGCCACCACCATGCGCGATCGCCTGATCCAACAAACTTAAACCATCCCGGAGCGAGCCATCGGCAGCCCGGGACAGGGCACGAAGGGCGTTGGCTTCAAAAGCAACCGATTCTTGCCCCAAAATCGATTCCATCTGAAGGCGAATCTGTTCAGGCGTCAGCCGCTTCAGGTTGAATTGAAGGCAGCGCGAGAGAACCGTGACTGGAATTTTTTGGGGATCCGTTGTCGCGAGAAGGAACTTCACATGGGGCGGGGGCTCCTCCAGCGTCTTGAGAAGCGCGTTAAAGCTATGCGCGGAGAGCATGTGGACTTCGTCAATCAAATAGACCTTATAGCGCCCCTGCGTCGGCGCGTAGAGGACGTTATCCAAAAGATCGCGGGTATCTTCAACCTTGGTTCTTGAGGCTGCATCCACCTCCACCAGATCAACAAAGCGACCCTCATCGAGTTCGCGGCAACTCGTGCAGATCCCACATGGTTCGGGACCCTCGGGACTCTCGCAATTCATGGCTTTTGCCAGAATTCGTGCAATGGTGGTCTTGCCGACCCCTCGGGTGCCGGTAAAAAGGTAAGCATGATGCAGGCGGTCATGACCGATCGCGTGAAGAATCGCCCGGATCACATGGTCCTGGCCGACAATCTCACTGAATTTGCGGGGTCGCCACTTACGGGCTAGGGCCTGATACGCCATGGGAACTCTTTAATTCGTCGATGGCGTTCATTCTACGCCGGAGCGGCGTGAAGGCGGGGGCTTGTTCTGTGGGATCGAACAAATTAAATAGGCCACGTCAGCCACACCCCGGCACACGAGTTCTTTACTACCGTTGCTCCCTTCCGGGCCTGGCGGGGTTCGCAAAGTATCGTTGCGAGGGGACCGACGTGGGCGCCTATGGAACCATATTACGTCCCCATGAGCAACAGAAATCTGCGCAGAGCCCGTCAACTCACACCGTTTAATGGGCGCCTTCCTGCGGGGAAAGAAGATCGATGAGGTCTTCGACAAACTGAATCCTTTGCTCAGGCGTTTCCAAAGGCTTCTGGAAGCGCATCTTGTCGGGTCCATCCAGCCGATACACTGACGGCTGCGTCTGGATCAGACGAATCACGGCCATGGGATCCACGTTCGGCGTTTCCCGGAAGAGGAATCTCCCTCCCTGCGGCCCCGCCTCAATCTTGCGTATTCCCAGACGCTCAGCGTGCAATTTCAAAGCGGTGATGGCAAACAAAGTCTTGAGTGGTGGGGGCAAAAGGCCAAAACGATCGATCATTTCGACCTGGAGCGCCCTTAGATCCTCATCATCCCGAGCATTCGCCATCCGCTTATAGAGAACCAGGCGGGTGTGAACATCCGGCAGGTAGGTTTCGGGGATCAAGGCTGGCGATTGGAGGTCAATCTCGGGCCCAGAGTCCTGGGGCATCAGATCGACTTCAGGCTGACGACCTGACTGAATGGCCCTCACCGCTCGCTCGAGAAGATCGGTATACAGCGACAATCCCACCTCTTGGATCTGACCACTCTGCTCGTCACCGAGCAACTCACCCGCGCCTCGAATCTCAAGATCGTGGGATGCCAGCATAAACCCAGCCCCCAGCCCTCCGGTCGTTGCAATCGCCTCAAGTCGCTTCACCGCGTCGGTACTCATGAGGCTTTTGGGCGGAACAACCAGATACGCATAGGCACGGTGATGCGAACGGCCCACACGCCCCCTGATTTGGTGCAGCTGGGAAAGGCCTAGCTGATCCGCTCGATTAACGATGATGGTATTGGCGCTTGGCACGTCGATACCACTCTCGATGATCGTCGTACAAAGGAGAAGATTGAAGCGTTGGTGATAAAAATCCAGCATGATCGATTCCAGCTCACGCTCTGGCATTTGACCATGCGCAATGCGAATTCGGGCTAGCGGGACCAGTGCCTGAAGCTCCCGGGCCATCTTCTCCATGGTTTCAATCTTGTTGTGAAGAAAATAGACCTGCCCGCCGCGCTTGATCTCGCGTAACAGGGCTTCCTCAATCAGACCATCGTCCCATTCAGCGACAAAGGTTTTGATCGCGTGCCGATTGGGCGGGGGGGTTGCAATGATGGAGATATCCCTCAGCCCCGACATCGCCATGTTGAGGGTTCTCGGGATCGGTGTTGCCGTCAGGGTCAGAAAATCCAGCTCGCTGCGGAGCTTTTTGAAATGCTCTTTCTGCGTCACCCCAAAGCGCTGCTCCTCATCAACAATCACGAGACCCAGATTCTTGAAGGCGAGATCTTTCTGGAGCAGCTTATGGGTACCGATCAGGATGTCCACCTTTCCCTCCAGGGCGTCCTGAATGACTTCATCTTGCTGTTTTTTGCCGACAAACCGGGAAAGGGTCTCGATTCGGACCGGCCAGTCTGCAAAGCGATCACGAAAGTTCTGATGATGTTGCTGCGCAAGGAGCGTTGTTGGAACCAGAACCGCAACCTGCTTTCCGCCCTGCACGGCCGTGAAGGCAGCGCGCATGGCCACTTCGGTTTTGCCAAAGCCCACATCTCCGCAGATCACTCGATCCATCGGCTTAGGGCTGGCCATATCGACCATGACCTGGTCGATGGCGGCTTCCTGATCGGGTGTTTCTTCAAAGGGAAAGGCCTGACTGAACAGTCGATATTCGGCACTGTCCGCTTCAAAAGCATGCCCCAGCCTCGCCTCTCGCTTGGCATAGATGTCCAGCAATTCGGCAGCGACATCCCGGACGCGCTCCAAGGCCTTGCGCCGGGCCTTCTGCCATTGCTCTCCCCCCAGCCGATGCAGGGGCGCGGACTCGGGACTGGCTCCGCTGTAACGACCAATCAGATGCAGCGAGGAGACGGGAACATAGAGCGTGTCTTGATTGGCATATTCCAATGTCAGAAACTCAGTCTCAACCCCGCCCACACTGAGGCGACTCAGGCCGAGGAAGCGACCCACCCCATGGTCCTGATGGACAACCGGAGCACCGACCTCCAGTTCCTCGAGATTTTTGAGGACCTGATCCAGCCTTTGGCCACCGGAGACCTTGCGGCGACGTCGCTGTTGGACCCGCTCACCCGATAGCTGAGTCTCGGTGATGATGGCCAAATCGGGGTCTTCAAGCCAGACGCCGTGATCCATCGGGGCAACCACCAATCCCAGGTCATCTTGGCCGGATAAGAACTGCTCAAAACTCTCAAAAACTCTGGGCCGAAGATCCACTCGCCCCAGGCTCTCGAGCATGGCCTCCCGATGACCCGCCGTCTCTGCTACAAACAATGTGCGGCCAGCCCGCCCCTGAATGAATGCAGCCAGTGCATCTCCAGCATCCTTTGCACCGTTTCTTAGCGCAAGGTCGGGAAGAGGCCGGGTGGCGAAATTGACCACCTGACCGGCATGCGCCTTATCCGGCTCTGGCAGCAGGATCTGGGTATGGTGATTGAATCGCTCCGCCAACTGATGAGGCGTCACAAAGAGCTGCTCAGGGGAGAGCGGCGGGCGGTCGAGGTACTGAAGCCTCAAGTGATAGCGAGACTCGGTATCGTCGAAGAACTCCTGAGCTGCGCCAAGAACATCCCCATGGAGGACGATCCGTGTCTTTGACGGAATATAGTCCATGAGAAGCTCTGTCGATTCGACAAAGAGGGGCAGGTAATAGTCGATGCCTCCAGGCGCCACACCCTTGGTCACTTCCTGATAGAGCACCTTCCCCTGAGAGGATTCGGGAAACTGTTCCCGAAACGACTGGCGAAATCTTCGGATCGCGGCCTCATCGAAAGGAAATTCGCGCGCCGGAAACAGATTGATCGCTTCCACTTTCTCACTCGAGCGCTGCGTTTCGGGGTCAAAGATCCGGATTGACTCCACCTCGTCATCAAAAAGTTCGATGCGGTAGGGCGCAGAACTGCCCATGGGAAAAAGATCCAAGATGGAGCCCCGAATCGCGAACTCACCATGCTGCATGACCTGCGTCACGCAGAGATAACTCACCGACTCGAGCCGCGCTCGTGTCTCGTCGAGGTTAAGACGCTCACCCGGGCGGAGGGCAAAGGAATTTCCCAGCACATGGGAGCGTGGACTCAATCGCTGCATCAGCGTCGAAACGGGCGCAAGCAGCACCCCATGCTGAGCGCTCGAGAGCTCGACCAGACACTTCAGCCGTTCCGAAACGATCTCCGGCAAAGGCGAAAACATGTCATAGGGCAAGGTTTCCCAATCTGGAAAATGGAGCACCTTGGCGCCATTCCCCAAGAAGAAACGAATTTCATGCTCCAGTCGAACCGCAGTCTGGGTATCCCGGGTCACGACCAGGTAGAGACACTGGTCCCCCTTAATGGCCCGCGCCAAGGCCAGAGCATCCGCGCACCCGTCAAGATTCAACCAAGCCAGAGGCTCGCCAGGAAGCTTCGGTAGAACCGGGGAAAGAACGCTATGGGATGTCATGAGCCGTTAAAGTCCGGTTTCAATCCACATAACGTCGGGTCAGATCGCCGTAGCTTTCAATCCGCCGGTCCCGCAGGAACGGCCAGATCCTTCTCACGTCCTCGCTCCGGCTCTTATCAATTTCAACCAACGCCACCTTTTCTTCAACCGCATCCAGATGGGTCAGGAATTCCCCTTGAGGTCCCGCGACAAAACTATGACCCCAGAATTGGATCCCCGTGGATTGGGCACTCGGATCGGCTTCATGGCCGATCCGATTACAGGCAATGACCGGAAGTCCATTGGCGACCGCATGCCCCCTTTGGACGGTAATCCAGGCGTTGAGCTGGCGCTCACGCTCAGCCTCAGGATCATCAAGATTCCAGCCAATGGCCGTGGGATAGATCAAAAGATCGGCTCCGGCCAGGGCCATCAGTCTTGCCGCCTCGGGATACCACTGATCCCAGCAGACCAGCACCCCAAGCTTTCCAACCGAGGTTTCAATGGGCTTGAACCCAAGATCACCCGGGGTGAAATAAAACTTTTCGTAGTACCCAGGATCATCCGGAATATGCATCTTCCGGTACTGACCCACCAGACGACCGTCCTTCTCGAGCACCACGGCCGTATTGTGGTAAAGCCCAGGAGCCCGCTTCTCAAAAAGGCTGGCAACGATTACGACGCCCAGCTCAGCGGCGACCAATCCCAGCGCTTCGGTCGAAGGCCCTGGAATAGACTCGGCGAGGTCAAAACAGCGAGTGTCCTCGGTCTGGCAGAAGTAGGGCCCTAAATGAAGTTCAGGAAGGATGACCAGTTCCGCCCCACGACTTTTAGCCTCCCGAATGGCTTGAATCGAGCGCTCCAGATTGACGGAGGCGGACGGATCCCCGCAGGGCTGCTGGACAAAACCGACGGTGAGCTTGGACTTCATCAAGGACTACCTCAGGTTAGATGCGGGAACTGCATGGTCATGCAATGAAGACTGCCGTATTGGCGAATGAGCGGGACGCAATCAATCGGCACCAGTGTTCGATCGGGAAACACAGCCGCAAGCCGTGACAGCGCCACCGCGTCGTTTGGGTCGTTGTAGATGGGAACCAGAACCGCATCATTGATGATCAGGAAATTGGCATAGGTGGCGGGAAGCCGATCACCTTCCTCACTGTAAATGGGGGCTGGAATGGGCAAAGGAACCCACTCATAGGCCTCTCCTTTGAGATTCCGGAAACCCTTTAGCTGTGTCTCCATCCGCATCAAGTCCTGGTGCACCGGATCCTCCGGTCGATCCGAGGCCGTATAGGCCACCACGGTTTCAGAGCAGAACCTTGCGAGGGTATCGACATGCGCATCCGTATCATCGCCTTCGGCATAGCCATGATCCAACCAGAGGACCTGCCTCGCACCCAGCTGCCGATTCAAGACATCCTCAATGGCCGTCTTGGAAAAAGTGGGATTGCGGTTGGGATTCAACAGACAACGACGGGTGGTCATGATCGTGCCCTGACCATCGATTTCGATGCTGCCCCCTTCAAGGACAAAATCAACGGGGTCACGACAACCGTCACCGAGAATCCCTGTGGCATGCAGTCTTGAAGCAATCTGAGCGTCATCTGCACATTCGTATTTCCCGCCCCATCCATTGAAGCGGAAATCGAGGTAGCGGAGCGTCGCTTCCTTTTGAACCGTCAGGGGTGCTGTATCTCTGACCCACACATCGTTATAGGGCATCGGCACAAAGGTCAATGACGCAAGATCGATACCTGCCAGGGCAAATCGATGCTCAAGCTCCTTTTGATGCAGCTGACTTTGAACCGCCACCCACAACGACTGGCGTTTGGAAATCGCCGCAGCGATCTCAAGGTAGGTTTGCTCAACGGCCTGAAGCCAGGGCTGAAAATCTCCTGTGGCATAGGGCCATGCAATAAAAACAGCACGCTGCGGCGCCCATTCGGGGACCAGTGCCTGTAGAGAAGAATCTGCCATGAGATATTGAATCGTGGTGGGTAAAACCTCGAATTTTAACCCATTCATCCAAGGGATCCCGAGGACAGGGACGGACTACCCCGCACAGCTTGGGCACTCATCCCCATCGGCATCATCGTGAGAGCGACCCTGCCCCTTTGAAATATGTGCCCGGCAGACCCGAACCGTCTCAAACACCAGAATCCAGGACACCGTCACGAATAGAAGGGTGAGCCCCGCATCCAGGTAGTCGTTAAAGATCAGTCGGGGGGCCTTTGCAGCCATATCGGCTGAGAGCCGTCCTGAAGCGAGCTGTCCGGCGAGATCCTGGGCATGCGCCAGAAAACCGATGCGAAGCTCAGGACTGAACAGTTTTTCCATGGCGGCCGTGCTGGTCACAACCAAAAGCCAGGCGAGAGGCGTTGCCGTCACCCAAAAGTATCTGGCTTTACCGGTCTTCACCAGGATCGTTGTGGCGACACACAATGCAATTCCAGCCAGCATCTGATTGGCAATGCCAAAGAGAGGCCAGAGACTGTTGACACCCCCCAGAGGGTCAATCACGCCGTTATAAAGGAGCCAGCCCCACCCCGATACGACCAGCGCACTGGTCAGGATGACGCCAGGGTACCAGGAGGTCCGACCGAGGGAAGGAAACCAGTTGCCCAGCATATCCTGCAACATGAACCGGGCAACACGCGTCCCGGCATCCAGCGTGGTCAGAATAAAAAGGGCCTCAAACATAATGGCAAAGTGGTACCAGAGCGCAAGGAGGTTTTCGCCAAAAGCGCTAGCAAAAAGACTGGCCATGCCGACCGCCAGGGATGGTGCGCCCCCGGTGCGCGCGAACAGGGTCGACTCACCCATGGCGGTCGCCAGCGATTGCATGGTCTCAACCGTGACCGGAAATCCCATCGCCGTGATTTTCGCGACCGCATCCGCCGGTAACTGTCCTACGACCCCCCCTGGACTGTTGATGGCGAAATAGACCCCAGGATCGAGCACAGTCGCGGCCACCATGGCCATGATGGCCACAAAGGACTCCATCAACATTGCACCATAGCCAATGAAGCGAACATCCCCTTCATTCATCAGAAGCTTGGGCGTTGTCCCGGACGAAATCAGTGAATGAAAACCGGAGATTGCGCCACAGGCGATCGTGATGAAGACAAAGGGAAAGAGCTTTCCCCCAAACACCGGGCCTGAACCATCAATGAAGGGCGTCAATGCCGGCATCCGAATTTCCGGATGAAGAATCACGATGGCCACAGCAAGCGCCGTGATCGTTCCAATCTTCATGAAGGTGGACAAATAGTCCCTGGGTGCCAAGAGCAACCAGACGGGAAGAACCGCAGCCGCGAAACCGTAGGCGATAATCATGAAGGCGAGCGTCTCTCCGCCGAAATCAAAGAGGGCATGGAGCGCCGAATGATGCTCCACCACACTCCCGCCATAGACCGCCGCCAAAAGCAGACCGACACCCAGGACCGTGGACTCGATCACACGACCCGGACGAAGAATATTCATGTAAATGCCGACGATCATGGCAATCGGGATCGTCGCAGCCACGGTCGAGGTCGCCCAGGGACTGTGCTTCATGGCATTAACGACGATCAGTCCCAAAACGGCAATGAGGATGATCATGATCGACATGACGCCGAGCATGGCGGTATTTCCCCCCAGTGCGCCAAGCTCATCACGCGCCATCTGCCCGAGAGATCGACCATTGCGGCGCAAGGAACAAAAAAGGATGACCATGTCCTGGACGCATCCCCCAATCACGGCGCCAATCAGAATCCAGAGTGTTCCCGGGAGATAGCCGAACTGGGCGGCCAGGGTCGGTCCGATCAGGGGGCCGGGACCTGCGATCGCTGCAAAGTGGTGACCAAAGACGATCCAGCGATTCGTTGGCAAATAATCGCGGCCGTCATTCAAGCGAACTGCGGGGGTCAGACGATCGGGATCCAGCACCAGAACACGGGTCGCAATGAAATGCGCGTAGAAGCGGTAGCCGATGGCATAGGTGCACAGGGCGGCCGTCACGAACCAGAGGCTATTAATGGCCTCCCCCCGGCTAAGGGCAATCCCGCCCACTGCGGCAGCACCCAATACCGCAATCAAAAGCCAGGCCAGGCTCGATGCCTTGAAGTTCAACCGCATGACAATTCCCCGCACATCTTTGAGAGTCAAACCATTAGGGTATCAGGGCCGTCCGCAGATCGCACGAATGCCTGCCCCGAGTCGCCGAACCCCCTCTCGCACCGTCTCCGCATCCGGAGCCCCATACGCTACGCGCAGATAGCATCCTTCCTGCATACCAAAGGCCTCTCCAGGAACCACGGCCACCCCGTATTCGCGAGCGAGACGCTCTGCCAGTTGGAGGCCTGTCAGGGTCGTATCGACGTCCAAGAAGACGTAGAAGGCCCCTTCAGAATGAGGTAAACGCCGGAGGTACGGACCCAACGTGGTGAGCGAAGTCAGGACTTCTTCACGAAGAGAAAACAGGCCTTGCGCCTTACGATCGAAATAAGATCGGCCCACGCCGAGGGCGCCTGCGGCAGCCCGTTGCGAGGGGCGCGGGGGGCAAATGAGGTTGGTGTCTTGAATCTTGACCAGATCCGGGACCAGCATCGCCGGGATGACCATGTAGCCCACCCGCCAACCGGCAAAACCGAAGGTTTTGGACAGTGAGTAAAAGCCCACGGTAAAAGATTCACTGCCAGGGATCGATGCCGGAGAGAAATGAGGACGATCCCCCCAGATGAAATATTCGTAGGCCTCATCGGAGAGATGAAAAAGGCCGTGGTCCCGACAAAGCTGATTCACTGCCCGAAGATCGGCCTCCGAGTAGACCTGACCCGAGGGATTATTCGGAGAAACGGTCACAATCGCCCGGGTTCTGGGTGTTATGGACCGGGCCATCGCCTCCAAATCAAGCGAAAAATCCGCATGGGTTGCCACGGGGATGGGCGTGCAACCAAACATCCGAATCGCCATGTCCTGATTGAAATAGAAGGGAACAGGCAACAAGATCTCATCCCCGGGCACCGTGATGGCAAGGAGGATTTCAAAAAAGGCCATATTGGATCCGGCGGAAACGAAAACCGCCTGTTCGGGCCCGAGCACAAGGCCATTTTCCTCCCGAAGCTTTTTGATCAGCAGGGATTTGAGCTCCGGATCCCCACCCACGGGACCATAGCGGTGATCCATGGCTGCCTGACCGAAGTCAGCTAACGCCAGCAGGGCCTCTTGGGGTGGCCCATAAGAGACAATCCCTTGCCCCAGGGAGATGGTGCCAGGGTATGCCTGAACCCAACTTTGAACCTTCGGAATGATGGGATCCTGAACATCCAAAAGCCTCGAACCCAATAATCTCGAATCTTGGTGCATGCGTGCTAGGGTGCGCCTATCAAAAAGAAAAACCCATTCTAAGTGGCGTGGGGATCAGTGATCGGGAAACGTGATCGATTACAATAATCCCCTACCGTTTCGGGTGCGGCGGCCGGCTGACCTGTGATATTGTTTAGTAAATTACTAGGTTATTCTGATGCCTTCCGCAGACCTCGTCATTGTCGCCCCCTGGATTGTCCCGGTCGAACCCGAGGCCACGGTGCTCGAGCAGCATGCCGTGGTCGTTCGTGACGGCCGCATCGCGGCAATTCTTCCTGAAACCGAAGCACTGGCCGGCTACCCTGACGCCCCCCGGGAAATCCTCAAAGGACATATCCTGATTCCAGGATTGATCAATGCCCACGCGCATTCTGCAATGACCTTGCTCCGCGGAATCGCGGATGACAAACCCCTGATGGACTGGCTGACAAATCATATCTGGCCACTGGAACAAAAATGGGTGGGCGAGGCTTTTGTCAGGGATGGCGTGGATCTCGCCATGGCCGAAATGATCCGAGGTGGAGTCACCACCTTCAACGACATGTATTTCTTCCCGGAAGTAACCGCTCTCCAGGCCGTTCAGGCCGGGATGCGAGCGACCATCGGCATGATCGTGGTCGACTTTCCGACCGCCTGGGCCGGGAATGCTGAAGAATATATCGAAAAGGGCCTGGCGCTTCGGGATGCCTTCCGCCATGAGTCACGGATCGGATTTGCCTTTGCCCCGCACGCGCCCTATACCGTCTCCGATGCTCCCCTCCTTCGTATTCGCACGCTGGCCGACGAACTCGATCTTCCGATCCACATGCATATCCATGAAACGGAGGATGAGATCGCGGGTAGCCGCAAGGCCATCGGGATGCGGCCACTCAACCGTCTGCATCAACTCGGGCTTCTGGGACCCAACCTCATGGCGGTCCATATGACCCAGCTGGAAGAGGATGAAATTCGTCTTCTATCGGAAACCGGCGTCCACGTCATTCATTGTCCCGAATCCAACTTAAAGCTCGCCAGTGGCTTCTGTCCGGTCGCAAAACTCCTGGACGCAGGCATCAACGTCGCCCTGGGCACCGATGGTGCCGCAAGCAATAATGATCTTGATCTGATGGGAGAAATGCGGACTGCCGCCCTCCTCGCCAAGGCTGTCGCCAATGACGCGAGCGCCCTCCCTGCCGCGAAGGCCCTGACCCTGGCCACCCTTGGGGGTGCCCGGGCCCTCGGCATTGATGATGAGGTGGGATCGCTGCGCCCGGGCAAGTGGGCCGACATCACTGCAATCCAATTGGACCACCTTGAAACCCAGCCTCTCTTTAATCCCATATCAGACCTCGTCTATGCCGCCAGTCGGCATCAGGTCACGAACGTCTGGATCGAGGGCCGCCGAGTCCTCAAGGACCGCCAACTCACCACGATGGATGAGTCGGACATTCGAACCCGCATCCGGATCTGGCGTGAACGCCTGTTGTCAGAACGGACTTCCTCAAACACCCACTGAGCCCAGGACAAGACCATGATGACGATGGCCGAGAATGTAAACCCTGATGAAATCGAAAAGTTCTCCGCACTGGCGAGCCGTTGGTGGGATCCGCGCGGTGAATTCAAGACCCTGCACGCGGTCAACCCGCTGCGCCTTCAGTTCATTCGCTCTCATGCCCCCATCAATGGCGCGAAATTCCTGGATGTTGGCTGTGGCGGTGGCATCCTCAGTGAAGGCCTGGCCCGATCTGGCGCCACGGTAACGGGGATCGATCTCGGTGGCGAACTCCTTTCTGTGGCCCGCGATCACGCCAGCGACAGCGACCTTCGCATTGATTATCGCCAAATCAGCGTTGAGGCTCTGGCTGAAGAAGCTCCGGGGAGTTTTGATCACGTGACCTGCATGGAAATGTTGGAGCACGTTCCTGATCCTGCATCTGTCGTGAGAGCCTGCGCCACCCTCGTCAAACCCGGTGGTCGCGTCTTCTTTTCGACCCTCAACCGAAAGCTTAAGGCCTACCTGCTTGCCATTGTCAGCGCCGAATATCTCCTCAATATGATCCCAAAGGGAACGCACGACTTTTCGACGTTCATTCGCCCTTCCGAACTGACACGCTGGTCGCGTTCCGCCGAACTCACTCTCTTGGGTCTTGAAGGCGTGACCTATAACCCCTTAACAAGCCAGTTCAGCCTGAGTGCCAAAGACATTGATGTGAACTACCTGGCCGCGTTCGAGAAACCCGCGGCATGAGAGCCCGCACGACCGATCGCGCGGTAAGAGCCGTTCTGTTCGATCTGGACGGAACGCTGCTGGATACCGTAGACGATCTGGTGGCCTCTGCGAATCATGCTTTGGCGCTGGAAGGTCTTCCGCCCGCCGACGCCAGTGAGATGAAAAGTCATGTCTCAGGGGGCGCGAGGACCATGATCGGCTATTGGCTGGTGAAGACGCTCGAACAGCGTCCGACACTGGCTTATCCTGCCGTGAACACGGTTCTTGAAGAAAACCGGGGAATTTTTGAGCGCGTCGTCAACCGGATGATGACTTATTACGAACAAAATCCGGCGGATCACACGCGATACTTTGAAGGCATGGAGTCGGTGCTTGATCACCTTGAAGGACGCGGCATTCCCTGGGGAATTGTCACCAACAAACGGTCCCGCTATACCCAACCTCTGACCGAGGCCCTCGAGATCCATCTTCGCACCCCGTGCATCGTTTCAGGGGATACGACGGCAGAATCCAAACCTCACCCTTTACCGCTGATTGAAGCCTCAGGGCGATTGGGCATTGATCCGGCGTACTGCGTTTACATCGGGGACGCTGCTCGCGACATCGAAGCTGGACGGCGAGCGGGCATGATGACTCTTGCCGCCCTGTATGGATACATCAATGCCAATGAGGACATCGAAGGCTGGGGGGCCGATGATGCGCTTGAGGTCCCGACTGACTTGATCCCCTGGATGGACCAACAAGCCGGATGAGCAACGCCCTCGAGAACAAGGTCATTCTGGTCACCGGTGCCAGTGGAGGACTCGGGAGAGCCGCGGCATTGGCGCTGGCCAAAGCCGGCGCCACGACGATTCTTCTTGCCCGAAAAATCCCAAGACTTGAAAACGTCTATGACGAAATCGTTGCCGAGGGTGGTCCAACCCCTGCCCTTTACCCCTTGGACCTCGCCGGCGCCAGCGAGACGGACTATGCGGAGATGGCAGAAAGAGTGATTGATTCATTGGGTAGCCTCCACGGGATTTTCCATGGGGCGGCCGAGCTGGGGTCCTTGTGCCCCTTTCGTGACGTCGACAGCGGCCTGTGGCAGCGACTGATCCACGTCAACCTCACTGCGCCAATTTTCATGACCCAAGCGTTACTTCCCGCACTTCAGGCCTCCGGCGAAGGTCGCATCCTCTTTGTCGATGACAGCGCCACCGGCGACGGAAAAGCCTTTTGGGGAGCCTATGGTGTCGCCAAGGCGGGCCTTCGAAGCTTTGCCCATGCCTTGGATGCCGAAATGAGCGGCTTGGGGGTTCGGACATCCTGTTATGCCCCAGGCCCCATCAGAACCGCGATTCGTCTGCGCGCCTTTCCAGGCGAAAGACCGGACCTTCTGGATTCTCCAGAGTCGCGGGGCAATGACCTTGTCCATCTGTTTTCACCTATTCCTTCAACCCCTCACCACCTCTGATCGGTAACAATATGTCGATGACTGGCTATGGCCGCGAAAGCATTTGTCTCCAACGTGAAGTCAATGTCGTTCGAATTCCGGACGGCACCGAGGAGACCCTTCCCAAAGGTCACTTGGTTACCTTGACTCAGTCGCTCGGCGGAAACTTCACCGTGCTGGATGAATCTGGACATATGGTCCGAATCTCCGGCGCCGATGCCGATGCCCTCGGCAAGGAACCTGCGATTCAAACCAACATCACCAGCGGCACCGATGCGGAGACCGTTCAAAAGAATGTCTGGGAAGTTCTGAGAACCATTTTTGATCCGGAAATTCCGGTCAATATCGTGGAATTAGGGCTGGTCTACCATTGCGGCGTCAAGCCTGCGAGTGCGGATCTTCATGATGTCCATGTGATCATGACTTTGACAGCGCCAGGCTGCGGCATGGGTCCTGTATTGCAGTTCGACGCCGAAGCCGCCGTCAAGGCGCTCCCCGGCGTCCGCAACGTTCAGGTCGAGGTTGTCTTCGATCCGCCGTGGTCACGCGATCGGATGTCCGAAGCCGCTTTATTGCAGTTGGGCATGATCTGAGGCGATCACGCGCCTTTTGCTGGCTTTTCTGCAATGGCGCGGTAGGCAATCAGGAATGCCAATAAACTGATCCCTGCGGCCGTCGTAAAGACCCATCCCGAATCCCAGGCTTTCCAGAAATAGCCGGCATAAAGGCTCCCAACAGCCCCCCCGAGGCCGTAACAAAACCCACTGTAGATGGCTTGCCCCTTGGCATGATGGGCACCCCGAAAATGCTGATGGACCAGTGAGATCGAGGCGGCATGCATCAAGCCAAATGTCCCGGCGTGAAGAATCTGCGCCAACAAGATGACTGTCAATGAATCGACCCCCCAACCGATCATGAGCCATCGAAGGACCCCCATCCCAATGGCGAGTAGAAACAGGCCTCGAACGCCAAGACGCCGCTCGAAGCCATCCATCCACACAAAAAGCGCAATTTCCGCCAAAACGCCCAAAGCCCAGAGCTGGCCGATGGCGGCATCCTCAAAGCCGTGATCACTGAGCAAAACGGAATAAAAGGCGTAATAAGGACCGTGCGCTACCTGAATCAAGAGCCCCGCAACTAAAAAGCCCGCAACCCCAGGTTGCCTCAAGATGTGCGAGAGCGCTGGTTGATCTGGTGTCTCTCGATGGGCCGTAATCGGCGGAATGATGAGGGTCACAATCCACTGCGCGGCCAACAAGACCACCATCACCTCTGGCAAGAACGTGACAGGAAGCACACTTCCTAAAAGACTTCCCCCGGCGGCCACGCTCAGAATGAAACCGATGGAGCCCCAGAGCCGAATACGTCCATATCCACCACGCCCCTTCAGATGCGCCAGGGTCACGGCTTCAAAGAGAGGCAGTGGGCCATTCCAGAACAAGCCGAAAGCCACCATGGCCGATCCGATCCACCCGATATTCGTCGGATGAGAAATCAGTAATGCCATTGACACGGCAGAGAGAAAAGAAGTCCAACGAATGTAGCGAAGCGGCAAGCCACCGCGGTCGGCCAACCAGCCCCAGAAAGCCGGCGAAACGATCTTGGTCGCCGGCAGAATAGCCATCAACGCGCCGATGGCTCCCGGGCCAAAACCCACGTTTTCAAGATAAAGCGGCCAATAGGGAAGCAGGACCCCGAGAATGCCAAAGTACAGCGCATAGAAGGCCGAAAGCCTGAGCACCGGCGGCTCATGGACCGACGAGCGCCGACGCGTCTGCCTCCCTCGACGTCCCAAGGACTAGGGTGCCTCGGCGGCAATCGGGGCCAATCCGGGGGCCACATCGGCATTCTGGCCGCGATGGCGAAGGCAGTGATCCATGAGGACGATCGCCATCATTGCCTCGGCGATTGGCGTGGCCCGAATCCCGACGCAGGGATCGTGGCGACCGGTCGTGATGACTTCAACCGATTCGCCGCCCACATTGATAGAGCGGCCCGGCAACCTGAGGCTCGAGGTCGGCTTCAGCGCAATGCTGGCGACAATATCCTGCCCTGTCGAAATTCCGCCGAGGATCCCCCCGGCATGATTCGAAAGGAAGCCTTCGGGTGTCATTTCATCGCGAAATTCCGAGCCCTTGGCCTCAACGCATCCGAATCCTCCGCCAATCTCCACCCCTTTCACCGCATTGATACTCATCAGTGCATGGGCAAGATCCGCATCCAATCGATCAAAAATCGGCTCGCCCCAACCCGGCGGCAAATGCTGGGCGACCACATTGATGCGGGCTCCAATGGAGTCACCTTCCTTTCGAAGGGCATCCATGTAGGCTTCCATCTCGGGAACCTTGTTCACATCGGGACAGAAAAAGGGGTTTTGCGAGACCTCCTCCCAATCCACCGAATCCACTTTGATGGGACCCAACTGGGAGAGATAGCCGCGAATGAGCGTGCCGTAGCGTTCGAGAAGATATTTCTTGGCAATGGCGCCAGCTGCAACGCGCATGGCGGTTTCACGCGCGGAGGAGCGACCACCCCCGCGATAGTCCCGAATGCCATACTTCATGTGATAGGCGTAGTCGGCATGGGCCGGCCTGAATTGTTCGGCAATGGCTCCATAGTCTTTGGATCGCTGATCGACATTATCGACCACCAGTGCGATGGGCGTTCCAGTCGTGCGACCCTCAAAAACGCCCGAGAGGATGCGCACGGCATCAGGCTCCCGTCGCTGCGTTGTATGCCTTGAAGTTCCCGGGCGCCGGCGATCCATATCTCCCTGGAGATCGGCCTCCGTCAGGGCCAAGCCCGGAGGGCAGCCGTCAACGATGCATCCAATGGCAGGGCCGTGACTCTCTCCAAACGAGGTCACGGTAAAGAGCTTTCCTATTGTATTTCCGGACATGGAATTGAACTCACGTTGCTTTGGCCTTTATACGGCATTCAGTTCACAGCGCACCGGAGGCTTTCATCAGCTTCACCAGCGCATCGGCGATCAACTGGTAGCCCTCCGGATTGGGATGGACTGTATCTTTTTGATATTTGGCGTGCCGAAGAATTTCCTCAAGGGATCGATTTTCCAGCGGAATATTGAACTCACGCGCAATATCCGCATAGAAACCGGGCGCAGATCGCATGCCACCAAACTTCGGAACGGCGATCAGAATCACATCAATCCCTCGATCCTTCGCCATCTTCACCATCCCCCTGAGGTTCTCTCGCACCTTATCATCACTCAGGGAGCGCAAAAGATCATTCGCCCCATGGCAAAGAATCAGAAAGTTCGGCTCATATTCATCCAGCCAGATCGGAAGGCGTTTCAAACCCTCAACCGAAACTTCGCCAGGCAAACCGCCATTGATGACGTCACGGTGAATCGCAGACTGAAGCCGTGCCGGATAGTTTTCCTCAGGGAGGACGCCCCGACCAAAGGTCAGGCTGTCCCCAAAAGCCAGGATTTTGGCGTTTGGGGGCAAGGTCTTTTGCCTTGGGGTTGAGCCATCGCATCCTGATAAAAGGATGCCGGCGAGGACAAGCAACAGCCACCCGATGACGGAAAAAGTCGTCTTGCGCTGCATACTCAAACCTCCCGAACACGAACCCCGATACGGTCGGGGAATCCAATAAACCTAGGGTTCAACGTCCTTGAAAAACGTCCTGACCTGCTCGGCGGTCAGGAGGAACACCCCATCGCCACCGCGCTCGAACTCAAGCCAGCAGAAAGGCACCTCAGGAAAAGCGGAAACCAAGGCTTCCGCAGCACTCCCGACCTCCACGATCAGGATGCCTTCATCGTTCAGATGATTCGGCGCAGCTCGCAGAATGCGCCTGACACAATCCAGTCCATCCGGGCCAGACTCAAGCCCCAGTCTGGGCTCTGAGTGAAACTCCACCGGAAGACCTTGCCATTCAGCGGTGCTGACATAGGGGGGGTTACTGACGATGATGTCATAGCGTTCACCCTGAAGTTCTGTAAAAAGGTCCGAACGAATCGTCCGCACCCTGTCCTCAACGTCAAGACGTCGCCGATTGATATCGGCAACCTCCAGGGCGTCCTCTGAAATATCCACAGCATCGACATCCGCATCGGGAAATGCCAGTGCACAGGCGATCGCGATACAGCCACTGCCGGTGCAAAGATCCAGGATCCGCGCGACCCGATCAGGCTCCACCCAGGGCGAAAATTCGGATTCAATCAACTCGGCAATCGGCGAACGCGGGACCAGAACCCGTTCATCGACATAATATTGTTGCCCCGCAAAGGGGGCCTCATGCGTCAGATAAGCCAGGGGCTTGCGCTCCTGAATCCTGCGCTCGATGAGTTCAAGCACTTTGCCACGCTCGGCACGCGTCAAGGTCGACTGAAAATAACCACCGGGAAGATCATAGGGCAAGTGAAGGGCATGAAGAACCAGCGCGGCCGCCTCATCAAGGGGCCCTGAGGTTCCATGACCAAAGAAAAGCTCCGCCCGATTAAAACAGCTTATGGCATAGCGGACATAATCCCTGAGCGTCGTCAGCTGATCCAGTGCATCCTGATGATTCGTCATGGTCATGGGTAAAGCCCTATCGCAGCGAGACCTTCGGTCTCCTCAAGCCCGAACATCAGATTCATATTCTGTACGGCCTGTCCTGCTGCCCCCTTGACCAGATTATCGATGGCCGAGAGGACGACGACTGTGTCTCCATTCATCGGGCGATGGACCGCCAACTGACAACGGTTCGAACCCCTGACATTTCGGGTATCCGGATGCGCACCACTCGGAAGCACGTCAACAAACGGCTCATGGGCATAGGTTTGCTCGAAAAGTGACTGGAGATCCGTGACTTCAGACTGAAGGCGACCATAGAGCGTGGCATGAATGCCTCGAATCATCGGAATGAGATGCGGAACAAAGGTCAGTCCAATCGCGGCTCCAAGGATTTCGGAGAGCCCCTGACGGATTTCCGGCCAATGCCGATGCCCGGGGACCGCATAAGCCTTGAGGCTCTCACCGGTTTCGCTCATCAGAATCGAGATTTCCGCCTTGCGGCCGGCGCCACTCACTCCGGATTTGACATCTGCAATGAGGGTCTTGGGGTCTACGCTTCCTGAACGGAGCAAAGGAGCAAGCCCCAACTGAACTGCCGTGGGGTAGCAACCCGGGCATGCGACAAGACGAGCACCGCGAATCGCTTCGCGGTGGAATTCAGGAAGGCCATAGACGGCCTCGGCCAAAAGATCAGGGCAGGCATGGCTTTCGCCGTACCACTCCGCAAAGATCTGGGGATCCTTTAGACGAAAATCAGCAGCAAGATCGATGACCCGGATTCCCTTTGCAAGAAGGTCTGGAGCCATCCGCATACAGGTTCCGTTGGGCGTTGCAAAGAAGACGACGTCGCAGCCTTCAAATGCGGCCAAGGAAGGCTCAACAAACAGCACATCCAGATGACCGCGCAGATTGGGATAGGCATCGGAAACCCGCTTGCCCGCATCTCCTCGCGAAGTCACCGCCACAACATCCACATGGGGATGCAGGGCCAGAATTCGAAGTAACTCGACGCCGGTGTAACCGGTGCCACCCACGATGCCAGCGCGAACCATCCCACTACACCTCAATGCCCATGTGAAATTCGACGATTCCCTTGGAAAGGTTCCAAGGATAGCGCGTCACTTTAATCGTCTTCTGGAAGAGGACCGTCGAAGGCTTCGACCAATGCCTTGAGTTTTTGTCCTGACTTGAAGGTCACGACACGCCGCGCGGTGATCGGAATTTCCTCACCGGTTTTCGGATTCCGTCCGGGCCGCTCACTCTTGTCCCTAAGATCAAAGTTGCCGAAACCCGAGAGCTTTACTGACTCTCCGCGACCCAGCGCCAACTTGATCTCCTCAAAGAATTCATCGACGAGGTCCTTGGCATCCTTCCGCTGGAGCTCAAGCTCAACGATTAATCGCTCCATCATGTCGTTTTTGGTCAGTGCCATCTCAATCTCTCAATCGTGCGTCACAGTCCCGAGCCAAGGATTCAATCACAGCGCTGATCCAACCCTCAATCTGCTCGTCCACCAATGTTTCCGCTTCGTTCTGCCAAATCAGGCCTAAAGCGATGCTCTTGCGACCGGCATCGAGGCCAGGGCCGCGATAGACATCGAACAAGACAATGTCCTGAAGGAAGTCACCCGCGTGGCGGCGCGCAGTTGCCAAAAGCTGTCCTACGGGGACATCTTCCGCCACATGAAGCGCGATATCCCGGCGCACCGAGGGAAACTTTGAAAGGCTACGGAATCTCGGCAGGTTCCTGTCGAGCAAGAGATCCTGATCCATTGCGACCAAGAAAACCCGCTGTTCAAAACCCAAAGTTTTCTCAAGTTGGGGGTGCAGGAGTCCCATGCAGCCGATCGCGACGCCACCCAGACGGATTTCAGCCGTCTGTCCGGGGTGCAAAGCCGCAACTTGGATGGGTGCAAACGCAAGTTCAGCCGATTTCCCGGTTAATGCAATCAAGGCTTCGACATCCGCCTTGACATCAAAGAAATCGATAGAACGCGCTTTTTGACCCCATTGTTCAGGGGCGACAGGCCCCATCGCCAACCACGCAATGCCTTTGATCTGTTGCAGCCCTTCAGCAGAGGGAAGGAAACGCAGACCGGATTCAAAAAGTCGAACGCGATTTTGCTGACGATTGTTGTTCTTAATGGCCGCATCCAAAAGACCCGGCCAAAGGCTGGTGCGCATGACGGCCAGCTCTGCCGATAATGGATTCTTCAGCGCCAAGGCCTCAACGCCAGGGTCGATCAACTGTTGAAGTTCAGAGCCGATGAAGCTGTAGGTAATGGCTTCCTGATAGCCCCGGTCAACCAGGACATCCTTGACCCGGTCCAGATCCAGTAATTTTTCCGAGCGCGGCTGCAAGGCCGCAGGCACTAAAGGATTACGCCGCGGCAAATCATCATAGCCATAGACTCGTCCGACTTCTTCAATGAGATCCGCCTCGATGGCGATATCAAACCGAGCAGCAGACGGCACCACTTCCCAGCCCCCTTCGACGACCTTCGGAATCATTCCTAGACCGCGCAGAATCTGCTCGACGCGGGCATCAGGCAATTGAAGTCCAAGGATGCGGCTCAAGCGATCGGACTTCAGAATGACAGCAAGCCTTTTGGGGAGATCGCTCGCACTGGTGACCTCGACGACAGGACCCGCCTTTCCGCCCGCAAGTTCGAGAATCAGCGAAGCCGCTCGAGCCAGCGCCCGGGTCTGAAGCTCAAAACTGACCCCGCGCTCAAAACGGTGCGATGAATCGGTGCTCAGTCCATACCGACGTGCCTTTCCCATGATTCGGTCCGGCGTAAAGAATGCACACTCGAGAAAGATATCGCGAGTCTCGGCGCTAACCGCCGATGCTTTTCCGCCCATGATCCCAGCCAGTGCCAGGGGACCTGATTCATCTGCAATCACCAGAGTCTCGGGATCCAGAGGGATGGTCTGTCCGTTCAAAAGCTCGAGTGATTCTCCTGCCCTTGCAAGGCGGGGTTGAATGACCCCCTTAAGACACGCCGCATCAAAGGCATGGAGCGGTTGACCCAACTCAATAAGAACGTAATTGGTGACATCAACCAGAATATCCAACGATCGAATGCCTGAGCGACGGAGGCGCTCACGCATCCAAAGAGGCGTTGGGGCGTTCCGATCAACGCCCTCAATCATCTGCCCCAGATAACGGGGACAATCCAAGGGATCTGTCAGCTCGATTCTTCTCACCGTTGAGGTGCTCACCGCAACCTCCGGCGTGTTCACTGGCGTCCACTCCAGACCGTTCAAGAGGGACACTTCACGGGCGATCCCCTCCACACTGAGACAATCCGCCCGATTCGGGGTGAGATCCACCTCAATCAGGGTATCTTCAAGGCCGAGAAAGACTCTGATGTCCTCGCCAACGGGCGCATCGAAAGGAAGCTCCATGAGACCTGAAGCATCTTCATCTATCCCGAGCTCCTTGGCCGAGCAAAGCATCCCAAATGACTCTACACCCCGGAGTTTTGCCGGACGTATTTTGAAATCGCCCGGCAATTCCGCCCCCACCAAAGCGAGAGGAACGCGGATGCCTGGGCGCGCATTTGGGGCGCCGCAAACAATTTGAAGCACGCCGTGCGCGCCCGCACCGACGGTGCATACACGCAATCGATCGGCTTCAGGATGCGGTTCGGCGGTCAGAATTTCGCCGATGACCACCTGAGTGAATGCCCCTGCTGCCGGAGCGACGCTATCCACCTCAAGCCCCGCCATGGTCAATTGGTGAACCAATGCTTCCGTGGTGAGTTCAGGATTGACGTACTGCCGAAGCCAATTTTCGCTGAAACGCATGTTAAATCCGCCCGAAGGAGCTTAGAACGCAGGAAATTGGCGCAAGAACTTGAGATCGTTCTCGAAGAAGAGCCTCAAGTCGTTGATGCCGTAACGCAACATGGCCATCCGCTCAACGCCCAAACCGAAAGCAAAACCGGAGTAGGTTTCCGCATCAATGCTGGCGAAACCAAAGACTCGTGGATGAATCATTCCACAGCCCATCACCTCAAGCCAGCCGGTTTGCTTACAGACCCTGCACCCCTTGCCATCACAAATCACGCAGGCAATATCGACCTCAGCCGAGGGCTCAGTGAAGGGAAAATAGGACGGACGAAAACGGACGGCCACGTCTTTTTCGAAGAAGTGGGTCAGGAACTCATAGAGGACACCACGAAGATCGGCAAAGCTGACATCGCGATCGACCAGAAAGCCTTCGACCTGGTGAAACATCGGCGTATGCGTCAGATCCGAATCACAACGATAGACCCGGCCCGGAGCCAAAATCCTGAGGGGCGGTTCCCTCGATTCCATGACGCGGACCTGAACCGGAGACGTGTGCGTCCTGAGCAGGGTGTGAGCATCAAAGTAGAAGGTATCGTGCATTGCCCGCGCCGGATGGGATGCCGGAATATTGAGCGCTTCGAAATTATGAAAGTCGTCCTCAACTTCCGGACCCTCAACGGTCTCAAAACCGACCCGCTCGAAAAGTTCGCGGATCCGCCGCAAGGTCAGGGTCACCGGATGCAAGCCGCCGGTTTCAAGGCCCCGCCCGGGCTGAGTCACGTCAATGGTCTCGCTCGCAAGGCGCTCCTGAAGCGCCAGCATTTCAAGCTCGGTTTTCCGGCCGTCCAGCATCTGGGTCAGCTGATCTCTGACCTCATTGATTTTTGCGCCAGCGGCTTTACGGGCCTCAGGATCCAGCTGACCCAGTGCCTTCATCTGCTCGGTGATCAGCCCTTTCTTCCCAAGGTACTGGACACGGACCTGGTCCAGCGCAGCGAGCGTGTTCGAAGCCGCGACTTCCGTCTTGGCCTGGCCCAGAACATCTTCGAGGGTAGTCATGACCGACCTTTAGATTGGGATGACGAACGAAATACGAGCCCGCAAGAGAAGACGGGGGCCGAAGCCCCCGTTTTCATGCGGAATGATCAGGTTTAGCCCTGTGCAATCTTCGCCAGTTCAGCAAATGCTTCCTTGTCGTAGACCGCGATATCGGCCAGGACCTTGCGATCAATCGCAACGGATGCCTTGTTCAGACCGTCGATGAAACGGCTGTAGGACAGACCGAACTCGCGGGCTGCGGCATTGATACGCACAATCCAGAGCGAACGGAACTGACGCTTCCTCTGGCGGCGGTCGCGATAGGCATACTGGCCAGCCTTGATGACGGCCTGCTTGGCGACACGGTAAATGCGGCTGCGGGCGCCATAATAGCCCTTGGCCTGCTTAAGAACTTTCTTGTGACGGGCTTTCGCCGTAACGCCACGTTTTACTCTAGGCATGGGAACCTCTCAGAAACTGGTCGAATCGATCAAAATTGCTTACGCGTAGGGCAACATCCGCGCTGCGCTCTTCACATCTGACGCATGAATCGCATTGGGGCTGCGCAGCTGACGCTTCCGCTTGGTGCTCTTCTTGGTCAGGATATGGCGACGGAACGAATGGTTGCACTTGAAGCCGCCTGATGCAGTCTTCTTGAAACGTTTCGCTGCGCCCCGGTTGGTTTTCAACTTTGGCATGGCGTTCTCCGGTTTAGTCTTTCAATAGGTTGCGAATTCTGTTCACTTCTTTTTCTTGGGGGCTAGCATCATGACCATTTGCCTGCCCTCCATTTTGGGGAACTGCTCGACCGTCGCATGCTCCTGAAGATCGGTTTCGATCTGCTTGAGGAGATCCATACCCAACTCCTTATGGCTGAGTTCACGGCCCCTGAATCGGACCGTGACCTTTGCCTTGTCTCCCTCTTCGAGGAAGCGGGTCAGGTTGCGCAGCTTGATCTGATAATCCCCGATATCCGTTCCAGGCCGGAATTTCACTTCCTTCACCTGAATCTGTTTTTGCTTCTTCTTGGCCGCAGCCAGTTTTTTGTTGAGTTCGAAGCGGTACTTGCCGTAGTCCATGATGCGACATACTGGCGGTTCGGCCCCCGGGGAGATTTCCACGAGATCCAACTCTGCATCGTATGCCATTTGTCGGGCTTCCCGACTAGAGACAACCCCAGCCTGATTCCCTTCCGCATCAATCAGCCGTACGTTTGGATACTGAATTTCTTCATTCAGTCTCGGCTCTTTTCTATCGGCGCTGATAGCCCTTCCTCCCAAAACAATTAATGTTGCGCAACTCTGATCCTGGCATCTTCCGCCAGCTTCCGATTCAGGTCCGGCAAACTAAATAATCCCAGATCCTCTCCCTTCTGAGTGCGCAGGGAGACGGTCCGGGACTCCAGTTCTTTCTCACCGAGAATGATCAGATAAGGCACACGCTGCATCGAGTGCTCGCGGATTTTAAAGCCGATCTTCTCATTTCTCAAGTCGGCAACGGCACGAAGCCCTTGTTGCTCAAGACTCTGCACCACTTCTCGGGCATATTCAGCCTGAGAATCGGTGATATTCAGGACGGCCACCTGGACAGGCGCAAGCCATAACGGGAAGTAACCGGCATAGTGCTCTACCAAGATCCCGATAAAACGCTCCATCGAACCCAGAATGGCACGGTGCAGCATGACCGGGGTGTGCTTGGAACCATCTTCGCCGACATACACTGCACCCAAACGCTCAGGCATCGAGAAATCGACCTGAATGGTGCCACATTGCCAGACGCGATCCAGGCAGTCCGAGAGCGAGAACTCAATTTTCGGGCCATAGAACGCGCCTTCGCCCGGCTGTAGCTGCCACTCCAATCCCTTGGAGTTCAAGGCTTCTTCAAGCGCGGCTTCCGCCTTATCCCAAACCGCATCCGAACCGACCCGATTCGCCGGACGCGTGGAGAGCTTGACGAGGACCTTTTCAAAACCAAAATCTGCATACACCTTATGCAGAAGGTCAATGAAAACAGAAACTTCGGCCTGGATCTGATCTTCCGTACAGAAGATATGCGCATCATCCTGCGTAAATCCACGAACCCGCATCAGCCCATGAAGAACACCCGAGAGTTCATTGCGATGGCAGGCACCAAACTCAGCCAGGCGCAGCGGCAGTTCGCGATAGCTGCGAAGCCCCTGGTTATAAACCTGGACATGGCAAGGACAATTCATCGGCTTGATGGCATAGTCCCGCTGCTCGGACATGGTCGTAAACATGTCGGCCTGGAACTTATCCCAATGCCCTGACTTTTCCCAAAGCGTCCTTGAAACCACCAAGGGCGTGCGAATCTCCTCGTATCCGTGAGTCCGGAAAATACCCCGCATGTACTGTTCGACGATCTGCCAAAGGGTCCAGCCCTTCGGGTGCCAGAACACCATGCCTGGGGCTTCTTCCTGCATGTGGTAAAGATCGAGCGCCTTACCGATCTTGCGATGATCCCGCCGCTCAGCCTCTTCCAGGCGCTGCAGGTAATCTTTTAAATCCTTCTTTTCAGCCCAAGCGGTCCCGTAGATCCGCTGAAGCATTTCGTTCTTTGCATCGCCACGCCAGTAGGCACCTGCGATCTTGGTCAGCTTGAACGCCTTGAGTTTCGCCGTATCGGGAACGTGCGGACCTCGACACAGATCAGTGAAGTCACCCTGGGAATAGAGTGAAATGTCCTGCCCAACGGGAATGTCCCGAATGATTTCGGCCTTGTAAGCCTCTCCAATCGATTGGAAATATTCAGCCGCCACATCGCGGGGAAGCACCTGACGCTGAACCGGCAAAGCCGCAGCAACCAGTTCCTCCATCTTCTTTTCGATCGCCGCCAGATCTTCTGGGGTGAAGGGCCGCTGGTAAGAAAAATCGTAGTAGAACCCGTTTTCAACGACGGGGCCTATGGTGACCTGCGCTTCCGGGTACAGCAGCTTGACCGCCTGAGCCAGAAGATGCGCGGTTGAATGACGGATGACCTCGACGCCTTCGGGATCTTTGGCCGTCACAATCGCGACATGCGCATCCTGATCAATGACACGCGAAAGGTCTACCAGATCCCCATTGACACGGCCTGCAATCGCCGCCTTCGCGAGACCCGCACCAATGGATTCAGCCACGTCCCTGACCGACACTGCTCGGTCAAATTCGCGACAGGAACCATCTGGAAGGGTAATGACAGGCATACAAATCCTCGCCGATAAAAAAAGCATCGACCCGCGATGCTTTTTTTGTGTTTGGTAGGCGCGATTGGACTCGAACCAACGACCCCCACCATGTCAAGGTGGTGCTCTAACCAACTGAGCTACGCGCCTGCAATCAAGCCAAGCATGATATCTCTAAATTATTTCACTGTCAAAGACATTCTTTCCCCGTCACCGGACAAAAAAACCCCGCAATTACGCGGGGTTTTTTGAGTCACGGCTGGGGTCGGACCCTAGGGCCCGACACATCCAGCTGACTTCAGGACGACACTACATCATGCCGTCCATGCCACCCATTCCCCCCATGCCGCCCGGCATCGGAAGGTCGGCCTTGGGCTCTTCAGCAATCATGGCTTCAGTCGTGATCATGAGGCCTGCGACCGATGCCGCATTCTGCAGCGCACTCCGAGTCACCTTGGCAGGATCGAGAATACCGAAAGCCACCATGTCACCATATTCACCCGTTGCCGCGTTGTAACCAAAGTTTCCAGTTCCTTCGGCGACCTTGTTCAACACCACAGATGCTTCATCTCCCGCGTTGGTTACGATCTGACGCAGCGGCTCTTCCATAGCGCGACGGGCGATGCTGATACCGACATCCTGATCGTGATTTGCACCCTTAAGATCCTTGATCTTCTGGAGCGCACGAATCAGAGCAACACCACCACCTGGAACAATGCCTTCCTCGACGGCTGCGCGAGTTGCATGCAATGCATCTTCAACGCGCGCCTTCTTTTCCTTCATTTCAACTTCGGTCGCTGCGCCGACCTTGATGACAGCAACACCGCCAGCCAGCTTGGCCAGACGCTCCTGAAGCTTTTCACGATCGTAGTCTGAGGAGGTTTCTTCCGTCTGCTTGCGAATCTGTACGATTCGAGCCTGGATTTTTTCAGAGCTACCCGCACCATCAATGATGGTGGTTTCATCCTTGGAAACCTGAACACGCTTGGCGGTACCAAGATCCTCGATCGTGGCCTTTTCCAGTGACAGCCCGACCTCTTCGGAAATGACTGTTCCACCCGTCAGGATCGCGATATCTTCCAACATGGCCTTGCGACGATCACCGAAGCCCGGCGCCTTGACTGCTGCAACCTTGAGGATGCCGCGGATGTTGTTCACAACCAGCGTTGCCAATGCCTCACCCTCAACATCTTCGGCGATGATGAGGAGCGGACGACCTGACTTCGCCACACCTTCAAGTACGGGCAACAGGTCACGAATGTTAGAAACCTTCTTTTCGTAGATGAGGATCAGGGGATTTTCAAGATCCGCGCTCATGCTCTGCTGATTATTGACGAAGTACGGAGAGAGGTAGCCACGATCAAACTGCATGCCCTCAACGACATCGAGGGTATTTTCAAGACCCGAACCATCTTCAACGGTGATCACGCCTTCCTTACCGACCTTATCCATTGCGTCAGCAATAATCTTTCCGATTGCTTCGTCGGAATTTGCTGAGATGGAACCCACCTGAGAAATGGCATTGCTGTCAGCACACGGCACTGACATGGCGTGAATGGCATCGACGGCTGCAGCAGCGGCCTTGTCGATTCCGCGCTTGAGATCCATCGGGTTCAGACCGGCCGCCACAGACTTCAGACCCTCAACCAGAATCGACTGAGCAAGAACCGTGGCCGTCGTCGTTCCGTCACCCGCGATATCGGATGTTTTCGAGGCCACTTCCTTGACCAGCTGCGCTCCCATATTTTCGAACTTGTCGGCCAATTCGATTTCCTTTGCGACGGAAACACCGTCCTTGGTCACCGTCGGCGCACCGAAGCTCTTATCCAGAACCACATTGCGACCCTTCGGACCCAAAGTGACCTTTACCGCCTGAGCCAGAACATTGACACCACGGACCATGCGGCTACGCGCATCATCCCCAAACCTTACATCTTTCGCTGCCATGGGTTTCTTACCTTTAACAAATACAAATTAGTGAGAAATAAATCAGCCTTCGAGGACCGCGATAATGTCATCTTCGCGCATGACCAGAATCTCCTGACCATCCACCTTGATTTCGGTGCCGGCATACTTACCAAACAGCACCTTTTCACCTGCCTTCACGGCCAATGGACGGATCTGACCGTTATCAAGCACCTTGCCTGCGCCAACGGCAACCACTTCCCCACGAACCGGTTTTTCCGTTGCGGAATCAGGAATCACGATGCCACCCGGGGAAGTCTTTTCTTCTTCCAGGCGCTTCACGATCACACGGTCATTCAAGGGACGAATATTCATCAAGGACTCCTTTAATCTATTTTCATCTCAATCAATTCGGATCCGGATCTCGCCGGATGATCCGCTGAGGCCAGTCGGGACCAACTGTTAGCACTCTAGCCAGTAGAGTGCCAATCATAAAGAGCCCCCCTGATCTGTCAAGCCGAGTCCTTAGGGGAATCCCGGCCTATAAGGATGATATCGGGACGGTCTCCCGAGTTTTCAAGAGGGGGGAGCTGGCCCCAAGACGGGACCGAGGGACGCTTCGTCAGTCTTTGACAGGACGCTTTTCAAGCTTTCGCTGCAGGGTTCGCCGGTGCATGCCCAATGCCCGAGCGGCGGCCGAAATGTTGCCCGAGTGCTCAACAAGGATCTTCTGCAAATGCTCCCACTCCAAACGTCGCACGGAGAGCGGTTTTTCCTTGATTTCGACGTACTCGTCACCCTGGTCCTTGTGGAGCGCCGAAACAATTTCATCCGCGTCTGCAGGTTTGGCGAGGTAGTGGATCGCACCCAGCTTGATGGCTTCGACGGCCGTTGCAATACTGGCAAACCCGGTGAGCATGACGATGCGCGTATTGGCGTCGAGCTCATGCAACCGCTTAACCAAAAGCAGCCCAGACTCTTGCCCAATCCGAAGATCAATCACGGCGTATTCAGGATCAACGGATTCCGCCAGGCGAATCCCTTCATCCACGTCGGTCGCCGCATGAACCTCAAACCCCCGACGACTTAAGGCCTGAGCCAAGACACCACAAAAAGTGACATCGTCATCGACGAGCAAGAGCGTTGGCTTTTGCTCCAAATCGTTGAGCGAGGAAGCGACTTCTTTCATCTTGAGCCTCTTAAATCCTTTTTTGCGCCACGACAGGCAGCTCAATTCTGGTGCAGGTCCCCAACTGCCGCTCCCTTGCAGTCATCTCGATTACGCCACCAAGCCTGTGAATTGTCGAGAAGGCAAGGAACAGACCCACTCCAAGCCCATTATCCTTGGTAGAAATCGGCTCTTTTCCCAATTGACGCGAAATATCCGGGGGAATCCCTGGACCGGTATCCAGTATCCTCAAAATGACCACGCGGTAATCCCATCGAACATGAAGTGACAACCCATCGGTTGAAACCTCTGCAGCATTGTTCAGGATATTGACCAGCGCATGGGTTAAGGTTTGCTCCGCCAAAAATTCGGGGATCGGCTCGGGGCCAGCCTTCCGATAGTCTAGCTTGACCCCACGCAACTGTTGCTTCCAGCTTCTTACCACATCATCGAGATAGGTCGTCAACGGCATCAGGTGACCACTTTCCGCCCGAATCTCCCCAGCCGATGCAGACATGACCGACAGCGCCTGCTTGCAACGAGAGACCTGTTCTTTCAAGATTTTCATCTTGATGGCCAACTCGTTGCCATCCACCGGATCGCATTCGCTCTCGATCTCACCAATCAGAATCGCCATGGTTCCAAGCGGCGTCCCCATTTCATGGGCCGCTCCCGCGGCCAGTGTTCCAAGCGCGACAACCCTTTCATTTCTGAGGCTTTGCTCACGCTCCTCGGCAAGGCTTCGTTCCCGCGCCCTGAGGTTTTTCGCCATTTCCACCACGAAATAGGCCACCATCACCGCGCTGAAGACGAAGCCGAACCACATCCCGAAAACATGCAAATCCAACTCATGGCGGGACATGGTCGCGTGCATGTCATGAAGGGCACGCAACCCATGATCCTTGGGCAGCGAAACATCAAAAGGCTGAAGGTCTGGCAATGGCTGGTAATAGGCCATCAGCATCGTGTAACAGCCGGATGTAAACATGACCATGTACCAGGTGTATTCCTGTGGCAAGACCGTGGCAGCAATGATCAATGGCAGCAAAAAAAACCAGGCTATGGGATTGGTGGCTCCACCCGTGAAGTAGAGGATCGCCGTAATGGCCAGTACATCACAGGATAACTGGATGAAAAGTTCATTTTCCGAAATCGGCTCCCGGGTGCTCAGCCTGAGCCAAGTCCACCAGTTGAAAATGGAGAGAAGGGTCAAAATCGCCCACAGCGGAACCTCACGAAGGGGGATATCCAAACCATAAAGGCTGATAAAAATGATCAAGCCCTCACCGATGATCATGAGGTTTCTCAAAACAAACAGCCAACGTAGATTCTGCCTGGCGTCATTCTCGGGCGGAATCGGTGTGGGTATATTCGGCAAGGGTTCGGTATTCATTGACTGTCGTTACTCGTCTTTTAGCGCCTTAACAAATCATGCGTCAATTTGCCACATTCCTGAAATCTAAAGCCACCGATAAAATTTCATCACTGTTCAGAGCAACACCTGACAGCCGGTATCCATTACTCTCGGATACCATCCTCCTTATATGTAGCAGGGCTAATGACCCTGCTTTTTTTATGCCCGAAACTCGGGTGGATTGCACTCATAGCCAATCCCCAACCCTCTCAAACCACAATATCCATCCGGATTTTTTGCAAGATATTGCTGATGATATTGTTCCGCATAGTAAAACGGCGGCGCCAGCAAAATTTCAGTGGTTATCGCCGAACGCACCCCATTGGCACGAATATTTGATTCGTAGGCCAATTTACTGGCAGAAACCACCTCAAGCCAGTCCTCGCGATCAACATAAATGGCAGACCGATATTGGCTCCCAATGTCGTTACCTTGCCTCATACCCTGCGTGGGATCGTGTGACTCCCAAAACACCTTCAGTACGGTATCTAATGAAACCCTCTCTGGGTCAAAAACCACTCTGACCACTTCCGCATGCCCGGTTCTTCCCGTGCACACTTCCTCATAGGTCGGATGGGGCGTCTCCCCTCCTGCATAGCCTACCGCTGTGTCATACATCCCGGGAATCTGCCAGAGGCGTCTTTCAGCCCCCCAGAAGCACCCCATTCCCAGCATCAACTCCCGACAATGATCAGGAAATGGCGGCACAATTCCGGCTCCAAGCACCAGGTGTTGGCCTTTAATCTCCATCGGCTGCTCTCTTCCGACTGGTACCTCATGGTTCCGACCCAATCCAAATCGCTTCAAGTCAAACATCATTTCCTCTCGAGTTGGCGTGAGTGAGCTAGTGTAGACTCGACGCCCTTAGCAAAATTCCACCCCGACATTGCGATGGCATCCAGCGATTTCTTTCAACGGTTTTATTTTGAATCCCTCGGGATCCGCGGCGAGATCGTCCGACTGAATGAGTCTTGGAAGCAAACGCAAGGGCTCACCCGCTATCCTGCCCAAGTCGCGGCGATCCTTGGAGAGTCTCTTTGCGCCACCGTTCTTCTTTCAGGGACCATCAAATTCGAAGGCTCACTGATCCTTCAGATTCAAAGCGCTGGCCCCCTCAAGACGATCGTCGCACAAACCACACACCAACGGACGATCCGTGGGCTGGCGCATTGGGCGCCCGATCTTGCAGTCGATGACTTTCAGCATCTTCTTCCGGACGGACGCTTGGTCATTACGATCCAGAATCAGAATCACGAGCCTTACCAGGGCATTGTAGCCGTCGAAGGCAATTCCATTGCGGAAACCCTCGAGAGCTACTTTCAGCAATCAGAACAGCTTCCGACGCGCCTCTGGCTTGATGCGGACACTGACATGGCAACCGGAATCTTCCTTCAGATCCTTCCAGATAAGAATCGCACAGCAGATGACTGGAACCGGATCCTTCATCTTACGGAGACTCTGACCCGGGAGGAATTGCGTGAACTGCCATCAGAGCAACTCCTCTATCGGCTCTATAACGAGGAAGACGTTCGCATCATAGAACACGAGCCGGTTCTGTTTCGCTGCAACTGCAATCGCGAGCGCATTGAAACCGTCCTTCTGACGCTCGGCGCAGCTGAAATAGAAGACATCCTGTCTCGCGAAGGGGCCGTCGAGGTTCATTGCGATTTCTGCAATAGGCTCTATCGATTTGATCAGGTCGATATTGGCGCGCTCTTCAACGACAAAACGACCTCGCGGCATCCGCATCCAAGCCAACATTAAAAAAAAACGCAGCCAAAGCTGCGTTTTTTTTGAGATCGTTTCGGCGCTAGAGCCAGTAAACGAAAATAAAGAGACCCAACCAGACCACGTCCACGAAGTGCCAGTACCATGCAGCGGCTTCGAACGCGAAATGGTGCTTGCTGGAGAAGTGGCCCCGAATGCTTCTGATGAGAACCACGGTCAGCATGATCGCACCAATGGTCACATGCAGTCCGTGAAATCCGGTCAGCATGAAGAAGGTGGAACCGTAGATTCCGGTTCCAAGGGTCAACCCCATCTCCGTATAGGCTTCGTGATATTCCAGACCCTGGAAGAAGACGAACAAGAATCCAAGAGCCACGGTCAGCGCCAATCCGATAATCAGCTGCTTGCGATCGTCCTTCAGAAGCCCCCAATGAGACCAGGTAATCGTGGCGCCACTGGTCAGAAGAATCAATGTATTCAGCGCCGGAATCCCCCATGCCGCCATGGGCTCGAACTCACCACCTTCATGTCCCCCGATATGTTCTGGACCATTGGTCGGCCAGACATTCTGGAACGTATCCCACAGATATTGATGAGTAAACTCACCCGAGCCCTCACCGCCCATCCAGGGCAAGGCCAGAACCCTGGCATACCAAAGGGCGCCGAAGAAGGCTGCAAAGAAAAACACCTCAGAGGTAATGAACCAGATCATGCCCATCTTGAAGGACACATCCACCTGATCGTTATAGAGCCCTCCAATACTTTCGCGAATAACCTCCCCAAACCAGAGGAACATCATCAAGATCACGACCGTAGCACCGACGATCATCATCGTACCGCCGATATCGCTTCCATTCAGGTACGAAGAAAAACCAAAAAGGAGCACGAAAAGACCAATCGATCCAAGGATCGGCTGGGTGGCCTTGTGAGGTAGATAGTAAGATCCATGCGCCATCGCTATTCCCCTGAATTTAACTGAGTTCGGTTTGCCCTATTTTTGGGCTGTAATGTCAAAAAACGTGTAGGACAACGTCATATCCGCAACGGTGCCAGGTAACTCCGGATCAATCACAAACCGGACGTTCATCTCGCGCTCCTCATGGGGCCCGAAAGCCTGCTCGTCAAAGCAAAAACATTGCACTTTCTGAAGGAACCGAGTCGCCCAGCCCGGGGCGATGCTCGGAATCGCTCTCCCTACGATCGCGGAGCTCGACGTATTGGTTCCATAAAACTTTACCGTGTGATACTCACCCGGATGAACCTTCAACTTCTTCACTTCCGAACGAAACTGGAGCGGCATCGCCCCATTCACCGTCGTTAAAAACTCGACCGAAACGGTTCGACTGAGGTCCGGTTTAAAGGCAACCTCAGCGACCGCCTCGGATTTGATCTTTCCATTCAGCCCCGTCAACTCGCAGAAGACGTCATAAAGCGGGACCAAGGCAAATCCAAAAGCAAACATGATGAGCACAAACAGAGCCACGGGCCAAATGATTCGGCGATTCGCGGGCTTCTTGGATGCCTCCGTCACGGGTGACCCACACTCTCGACTACCTGTCGTATAGCCCACACATAGAGGCCTACAGCAAAGGCTATAAGAAAGAGTGCTGTCAGTAGATTTTTTTGCTTCAGATTCATTTCAAACTCCCGGGGAGACCATCATCAATAGCTACCCGGTCCGTCTTTGTTAATGAATATGCGGCGAATGTTCCCACGTGTGGTATGGCGCAGGCGAGGGGAGCTGCCATTCAAGGCCATGCTCATGCGCACCTTCCCAGACCTCATCGGTTGCATGCTCGCCTTCACCCTTCATCGCTTTCACGACGATGTAGCAAAGAATCAGCTGTGAGAAGCCAAAGATAAAGGCCCCAACACTGGACCATGCGTTGAATTCGGCAAACTGCAACGCATAATCAGGAATACGGCGCGGCATACCGGCAAGACCGAGGAAGTGTTGCGGGAAGAAACAGACATTGACCGAGATCGCTGTCAACCAGAAGTGGAGCGCTGCCAGCTTTTCGTCATACATGCGACCCGTCCACTTAGGCAACCAGAAGTAAACGCCTCCAATGATGGCAAAAACTGCACCGGAAACCAGAACATAGTGGAAGTGAGCCACGATGAAGTAGGTATCGTGGTACTGAAGATCAGCCGGAGAGATAGACATCATCAAACCGGTAAATCCGCCCATCGTAAACAGAACCACAAAAGCGATAGCCCACAGCATTGGAGCTTCGAACGTCAATGAACCACGCCACATCGTCGACAGCCAGTTAAAGACCTTCACCCCGGTTGGGACTGCGATCAGCATGGTTGCGTAGGTAAAGTAGAGCTCACCCTCGATCGGCATCCCGACGGTGTACTGATGATGAGCCCAGACGATGAAGGACAGGAAACCAATTGACGCTGTCGCGTAAACCATGGAGCTGTAGCCAAACAGCGTCTTTCTGGAAAACGTTGGGATGATCTGTGAAACGATGCCAAATGAGGGCAGGATCAGAACATAAACTTCTGGATGGCCAAAGAACCAGAACAAATGCTGATAGAGCACCGGATCACCGCCGCCTGCCGCATTAAAGAAACTGGTGCCAAAGAATTTGTCGGTCAGCAACATGGTCACTGCGCCAGCAAACACCGGCATGATCGCCACCAAAAGCAAAGCGGTGATCAACCAGGTCCAGACAAAAAGCGGCATCTTCATCAGGGTCATGCCAGGTGCGCGCATGTTGAGGATGGTGACGATAATATTGATCGCCGCCAAGATCGACGAAATCCCGAGAATGTGAATCGTGAAAATGGTGAAAGGAAACGCTGCACCCGTCTGCAGAACCAGCGGGGGATAAAGCGTCCAACCGGCAGCAGCGGCCCCGCCATCCATGAAAAGGGTGCTGACGAGCATGAGCGCGGCAAACGGCAACAGCCAAAAACTCCAGTTGTTGAGTCTCGGCAGAGCCATATCAGGCGCTCCAATCATCATCGGAATCATCCAGTTGGCAAGGCCCGCAAAAGCCGGCATCACCGCACCGAACACCATGATGAGTGCGTGAAGCGTCGTCATTGAATTGAAAAACAATGGGTCGACAAACTGCATGCCCGGCTCGAACAATTCCGCCCGGATCACCAGGGCCATGGCTCCGCCAACCATGAACATGACCAGTGAGGTCAGAAGATAGAGCGTGCCAATATCCTTGTGGTTGGTCGTCGTAACCCAGCGCATGAATCCCTTCGCGGGACCATGATCGTGGTGATCGTCGTGGAGTGCCGTAACTGACATAGGATTCACCTCAATTCAATGGATTCGATTTAGTGATGAGCCAGAACATCGCTGGCATGAACCACATCACCGGTGTTATTGCCAAAGGAATTCCGCTGATACGTGATCACGGCCGCTACCTCCTCAGGCTTCAGGATATTCTTGAACGAAGCCATCAAGGGCGGCTTGCCATTGACCACCAGGGAGATATGGTCACTGACAGGTCCATTCGCGACTTTGCTCCCCTTGATCGCAGGGAAAAGACCGGAAATACCCTCACCGTTGGCCTGGTGACAACTTGCACAATGGGTTTCATAGACCTTTTGGCCTTCAGCCATTACATGGGGCTTGTCTTCGCCTGAGACCGCAGCAGCGGGTGCAACCGCCTCAGCAGGCGCAGAGTGCGCCTCTGGCGCCTGCGCCGCAGGCGTTTCGGCAGGCTCTGCCTCAACATGGCCGAGGGCATTCTTCTGCTCTGCGACCCATTGCTTATATTCGGCTTCCGGCTTAGCGATAATCACAATCGGCATGAAGCCATGGTCGCGTCCGCACAATTCTGTGCACTGTCCGCGATAGATACCCGGCTTTTCAATGCGGGTCCAGCCATCCGTGATGAAACCAGGAATCGTATCCTTCTTCCAGCCAAGGTCCGGCACCCACCACGAGTGGATGACGTCTCCGCCCGTAAAGAGGAAACGAATTTTCTTGCCCGTCGGAACGACGAGGGGGTGATCCACTTCCAAAAGGTAATTGGGGACATCGGCAGGATTAATTCCTGAATTCGTCTGGCGGGCTTCGTTGCTCTTGGCATCGAGCGAACTGAAAAAGTCCAGCCCGTCATCCAAGTATTCGTAGCGCCATTTCCACTGATAACCCGTGACCTTGATGCTCATGTCAGCCCCGGAGACATCGTAGACGTTCAGCATCACCTTGGTGGCCGGAACGGCCATGGCCATGAGAATCAGGAAGGGGATGACGGTCCAAAGCACTTCGACCTTTGTATTCTCGTGGAAATCAGCAGCAACCGCGCCCTTGGATTTACGGAACTTCACTAGCGAGTAAATCAAAATACCGTATACGAGGACACCAATCGCCACACAGATCCAGAAGATCAGCATGTGGAGATCGTAGATATCCCGACTGAGCTCCGTAACGCCTTCAGTCAGATTGAGAGCGTAATCCGCCTGCGCTTCACTTACGAACGCCCAAACAGAAATCGCCAGCAATGCCTTTAAATTTTTCACGTAACCCTCTCTGCTCCGGTCACCGAGACCCTGGTCAGGATCATTGATTTTTCAGAATTCTACCGAGCTCTTGCATGAGCTTCTTACGTTCTGTTTCGGGCAGAAACTCGCCCAAAACGACTTGTTTGCCGTGGGATCTCAGCTCGAGGCTTCTTGGATAACTCCGAAACCTTGGCTCACGCCAACTCAGCCGGACCCATGCACGCTGAAATTCGAACCTTTGCTCCGGTCTGCGCCTGCCCCGCTCGACCATCACCCGCATCGGATCGATGGTGATCACTTCCATCATCTCAGAATTTCTGAGACTCCACCGGAGCGCATAGGCGATGGTCAGCCACTCCAAACCGGAAAATGGCAACACCAGCCAAAGACCTTGTGCCCAAAAGCCCCCGGCTATAAGCGTCATAAATAAACCGAGTGCCAGCAAAACCCCATGGGCCTGAGCTCGACTCAGGGAGCCATTGGAAACCAGTACGAACCGAATGACGCCAGTCTCAGGATCACTGTCGAAGGTCACCGATGGTCGAGGGAGGTGTTCCGGGCGCAAAACTCCTCACATGGCGTCCAGACTGGAATCAGCCGCTTCTGTGGCACGGTCGCATCCTAGCTTATGGAAGCATTCGACGCAAGATTTCACCACGATTCCAGTGGTTATTTCGATACTGATCAACCCCCGGATTTCCGTCCCTGAAACCAATCGTTCCTAATGGCCTCTGACCCAAAAACTCTGCCAGTGTTTCCATGGTTTCATCACTGGCAGTAAATTCAGGATCAATAAAATTGGCCACCCATCCGGCATAGGGAACCTTGGCCGAGCGAATGGCTTCATCGGTAAGCCTTGCGTGATTGATACAACCAAGACGAATGGCGACCACCAGGATCACCGGAAGCCCAAGGTCCGCGGCAAGATCGGCGACATCAACGCCCTCCCCTAGAGGACACAGCCATCCCCCCGCGCCCTCAACCACCACGCCATCAACTTCCGCCTCGATCTTCTGAAACTGGCCCCTGATCCGCTCAAGGCGAATCTGCTGCCCCTCTTGCCGCGCGGCAAGATGGGGAGCAATCGGTTCCCTAAACGCATAAGGATTAATCCATTCATATGGCAGATTGACTGATGCAAGGGACGCCAGATAAAGCGCATCTTCATTGCGCCACTCTCCTAAGACCCAACTCCCCCCGCTAGCCACGGGCTTCATGGCACCAATGCGCATTCCCTCGGCGGCGAGAAATGTCATCAGTTCGCCGCTGACATGGGTTTTTCCCGCACTCGTGTCAGTTCCCGTCACAAAAAAACCCTTACTCAAAGCCCTCTCCCGCGCACCGCAGTTGGCCACCCAGAATCTCGAAGGTTGCGACAACCCCCGAATCACCCACCCCGCCATCGGACAAAGGGTAGGCCTCGATCATGGCTGCCAGGCGTCCCTTCCCTGTCATTGCCCTTGAGCGATTGACTGAAGCGTTTCTCGCCCCCAACCCCTTGAGCTCTCGCATGAGGCTGAGCACATCCGGATAGGGACATTGCTCTATCCAGGATGACTTCTTTGACCAGATCAACCCGGCCGACGTCATGGCACGCTCAATCTCTTGGGCAGAACTAAAATCAAGCACATGGTCGTAATCATCCCCTACCGCCCAGGCCTGCCGGAGCTCCTTGAGGGTTTTTGGCCCAAAGGTTGAAAAGATGACTCTCCCCCCAGGCTTTAGAACGCGTCTGATTTCGGCAAAAAGGATCTCAGCTGAACGACACCACTGGATGCACATGTTGGAAAAAATCAAATCCACCGCCTCATCGCGAACGGGAATAGCCTCCGCATCCCCAACGACAGCGAATCCCTCAAGGCCAAGCTGCGCCCGACGAAGCATCGGCTCGGCAATATCCAGCGCAATGACCCGACCCTCTGCAAAGGTCGCGGCAAGCTGTCGCGCAAAAAAACCGGTCCCAGCACCCAAATCCAAAACGACACTATTTGAAGGCAGAAGAGGCAACGCCTCCATCAAGGCCTGGCCAATCTTGCACTGAAGCCCTGCAACACCATCATACGTTCCCGCCGCGCGACCAAAAGAGCGGGCGACATTGGCCTTGAACTCGTCCTGCAACATATTTGGACTCAGCACGACGATGGGAGCAAAAACTCCCGAAGCGCCGCGACAACCTCATGCCGATGCGTCATAAAAGGGAGATGTGCCGCTTTATCGATGACCAACGTTTCAGACAATGCCCCACGAAGCCGCCCCAACTCAATGGTCTGCGCCACGGGAACCAAGCGGTCTCTTCCGCCACAAATCGAGAGCAACGGATGGGCTAGACCCGAAAACTCCTCCCTCAAGTCCAGATCTCGCAGCAAGTTGAGTGCTCCCAGAAGAGAATCCATATCCGGCGAGGAAGCCCCCGCCATCATTGCAAGAATGCGCCGGGACAGCTGCCGGGCGCCGTCCTGCCCAAAGGTCTGAAGCCCCACAAATCGGTTCAAGGTCGCAAGATAATCTGCGGCAAACTCTCCCCCCATCTTATCCAGCAAATCCTTTTTTACCCCCGGCCATCCAGCGCTTTCAACGAAACGAGGCGAACTCGCGATCATTGAAAGTGAATGAACGACCTGGGGGCTTTCGGCCGCCATGGCCAAAGAGATCAGGCCACCCAGCGACCATCCGACCCAATGCGCACTCGATGGCAAGGCGGCTTTCAGCCGCTCAAGCACTTCATCGAGGGGGAATCCAGGAAGAGGCTTGCTTCGGCCATGTCCGGGCAAATCCACAACGAAAACCTGAAAGTTCTCGGAAAGATCCATTGCCAGATCACGCATCAGCCCCCCATGCATTCCCCATCCGTGCACCAGCACCAATGGGTCTCCCTCCCCAATCGACTCAACGAAAACCAAGGGATCCCTCTTCACGGATCTGATTGCGACAATTCTGGGCAGCCTGAAAGCGCTTCAAGCAGCCGATCGACATCTTCTGCACGATGAGAAGCCGTCAAAGTGCACCGAAGCCGGGCGGTCCCCTTGGGGACGGTGGGAGGACGAATCGCAACCACCAGAGATCCCGCATTGAAAAGCCTTTCCTGCACTCGCACTGCGACTCGACTGTCGCCGACAAGAATGGGCTGGATAGGAGTCTGCGAGCCACCCAGCGTCAGTCCGAGCGCTTGAGCGCCGACTCTAAATCGCGTAACCAACGTTTTCAGGTGCTCTCTTCGCCAGGGTTCCTGACGGACCAACTCAAGGGACGTCCGGGTTGCTTCCGCAACAGCCGCCGGCATTGCCGTGGTGTAAATGTAGGTTCTAGCTTTTTGAATGAGATACTCGATCAGCGTTTCAGGTCCAGCGACAAAAGCACCAAAGGTTCCAAGCGCTTTACCCAGCGTACCGACGAGAATGGGCACAGCTTCCTGCCCCAGCCCTTGCATCTCGAGGACACCGCCCCCCGTCACACCCAACACACCAATGCCGTGGGCGTCATCTACCATCAACATTGCGCCCGAGCGGTCAGCCTCCGAGGCCAAGGCTTTCCCATCCATGAGGTCCCCATCCATGCTGAACACCCCGTCGGTCGCAATCAGAGAGAAAGGGCCGCGCTCCGAACTGATCTCAGGAATGTCTCCATGCGCATAGCGTTTAAGAGTGGCCCCCGAGAGTTGAGCGCCATCCAACAAGGAGGCGTGATTGAGACGATCCTCATAAACCAATCCATTACGCCCCATCAGAGCGGACAGAACTCCCAGATTGGCCATATAACCCGTAGAGAAAAGGAGTACCCGATCCCGCCTCAAAAAATCGGCGAGTTCCTCCTCAAGCTGGTGATGCGCTAGGGAATGCCCACAAACCAGATGCGCAGCACCGGAACCCACCCCATATTTGGCTGCACCCTCGACGAGCGATTGCTCCAGTCGAGGATCACCGGCAAGGCCCAGATAGTCATTGCTGGAAAAATTCGTCAGCGATCGACCGTCTATTCGAACCTGGACACCCTGCCGACCCTCCAGCAAACGCCGGGATCGGTAGAGTCCCTCATTGCGAATTTCCTGCCGTTGCGCCTCAAGCCGCCCTAACCAGGAAGGCGAGGTGAATGCCCCATCCACGCAGCATTAACTCTGAGCGTAGAAGCCAGCCATCCGAAGACCCAGACGATCAAACAGGCGCTTGTCTGAATCTGCTACAGGGTTGTCCGTGGTCAGAAGGCGCTCGCCGTAAAAAATCGAATTGGCTCCGGCAAGAAAACAAAGCGCTTGGAGCTCATCGGTCATATCCGTTCGACCCGCGGAGAGACGGACTCGGGACCTCGGCATCATGATGCGAGCAGCCGCAATGGTTCTCACAAACTCAAGGGGATCAAGCGAATCCAGTGAAGCCAAGGGGGTCCCTTCGACCTGGACAAGAAGATTGATAGGAACGCTTTCAGGATGCGCTGGCAGATTGGCCAACTGAAGCAGAAGCCCCGCGCGATCCTCAGGACCCTCCCCCATCCCGACGATGCCACCACAACAAACATTCAAACCATGGTTTCTGACTCGCTCCAGCGTATCCAAACGATCCTGGTATGTGCGCGTGGTAATGATTTCAGAGTAATACGCTTCGGAGGTATCGAGATTGTGGTTGTAGTAATCGAGACCCGCCCCCTTCAGTCGTTCCGTCTGGGTGTCTGTCAGCATTCCCAGAGTGACACAGGTTTCCATCCCAAGAGATTTCACCCCTTCAACCATCTCGCAAACTCGATCGATATCCCGATCCGTGGGGCTGCGCCAAGCAGCACCCATGCAAAACCGCCCAGCACCTTGCTCCTTGGCTCGACGCGCCGCGTCAAGAACCTCTTGAATGGGCATAAGCGACTCGGCTGAGAGTCCGGTCTGATGATGGGCACTCTGCGGGCAGTAGGCACAATCTTCGGAGCACGAACCCGTCTTGATACTGAGAAGACTGGAGACCTGAACCTCATTCGGATCGAAGTACCGGCGATGAACCGTCTGCGCTTCAAACACCAGATCATTGAAGGGCTGATCCAAGAGCGCCCGGGCCTCGGGCAAGGTCCAATCATGGCGAACAGGGTCCTGGGAAAGCGAAGAACAGGCCATTGTGACTCCTAACACTAGAGGGGCAGCAGGGGGGATTCGGGAAATCCGTCAACTCCGGGGATCCCTGTCGGTTTACGTTTGACCAACTATTATACAGACTCGACTCAGTGAGCCGCTTCGCTACCGCCAGAAGAAACCCGCCTGACCAGGGGCATGAACAAGAGCGATACAAAGAAGACAAGGCCTAGCGCGTGAAAGAGAGAATTGATCGTCATCACTTCGGCCTCACGAAGAACCAGACCGGTCAGCTGCTTCATTGCCCCCAGCTCCGGATTGCTTCCACCCCGATCGGTCAGATAATCACCCAAGGATTCCAAAAGATTTTGTGCCGGCAATGAAGCACTCGTCACCTTTTCCCGTAGAAGCGCGAAGTGCGCCTTGTTCCACTCGATCATGAGGGTGTTCGCAACCGCAAGACCAATCGCGCCACCTAAGTTACGCATCAGGTTGTAAAGACCGCTGGCGTTCTTCACCTCTTCTGGCGGGAGGGTTCCAAGGGCTAACGCATTGATGGGGAGAAAGCAGAACATGAGGGCAAAACCGCGAAGCGCCTGAGGCCAAAAAAACTCCCAATACGCATCCTGCTGCGTCAGATTGCCATTCAGCCAACAACCGAGCCCATATAGAAAAAGCCCCATTGCCAACATGAGGCGAGAGTCCATCCATTTTGCGAGCGGGCCAGCCACAAATGCGGAAAGGAACTGAAAGAGGCCCGCGACCATGATGTACTGACCAATCTGAAGGCTACTCAAGCCCTTCACATTCGCCAGATACACCGGCATGAGATAGATCACGGTGTAAAGCCCTATCCCCAGAACAAAACTGAACAGGCAACCCACGGCGAAATTAAAATCACGAAAGGCCCGTAAGTCGACAATCGGCGACTCAAAGCTGAGCTCCCTGTGCAGCATCGCGACACCGGCCAATACCGCAATCACCGAAAAGAACACGATTTCTCGACTTTCAAACCACTCATTTCGAACGCCCTCCTCCAAGACGAACTGAAGACTTCCAAGAAAGACGATGATGTAAAGAATTCCTCGAAAATCAATCCGTTCCAATAAAGTCCATTCCGGCTCATCCACCCGGACAAAAAGCCATACGCACAGTGTCACAAGAAAGCCGGGTAGCAAGTTCACGAGAAAAAGAGCTTTCCAGGACACCGTCTCCGTCAGGAACCCTCCGAGAACGGGGCCGGCCGTAGGCGCCACCGTCACAACGAGCCCAACGACGATGACCATGGTTGGCTGAAGTCTGGGAGGAAAAAGGGTATAGATCACCGCGAACACTGAAGGAATCATCCCGCCGCCAAAAAAGCCCTGCAGACCTCTGAACACCACCATGGATTCCAGATTCCAGGCCATTGCGCACAGGAGGCTCATCAGACTGAATCCGGCACAGGAGATCGCAAAAAGATATCGCGTAGAAAAAGCTCTTCCGAGCCATCCCGACAGAGGAATAACGACGACCTCGGCGATCAGGTAGGCAGTTTGAACCCAGGTAATTTCATCGCGGGTGGCCGAAAGGCCCGATTGAATTTGTTCGAGTGAACTGGCAACGATCTGAATATCGAGAATCGCCATGAAAATCCCGAAAACCATGGCGATGAAGCCAACCCACTCCTTAAAGGAAAGATCCTTTTCTACAGGGTGAATGGGCGCCTCGGGGGAGTGCATGGCATCGGCCAACTCAATGAACCCTGACCTTCACTGTGGTCGAGAGACCGGGACGTAAGAATTCTGTCGATGTCCCGGCATCAAACACGATCTTGACCGGCACCCGCCTCACAATTTTGGTGAAATTGCCTGTCGCATTTTCCGGAGGCAGAAGGCTAAACTCTGAGCCTGAAGCGGGAGCAAAGCTCGAAACGGTTCCATGAAAAGTCTGGGAAGAGAGCGCATCCACTTCGATATCGACCGACTGACCAACCCGCATCGCCTCAATCTGAGTTTCCTTGAAGTTGGCTTCAACGTAGACATCACGATCAGGAATCAGGTAGGCCAGCACATTTCCAGGCTTAACCAACTGCCCCACCTGCACGCTTCGATTTCCGATAATGCCAGCCATCGGTGAAGTAATCCGGGTATGCGACAGCGCAATCTTTGCAAGTTCGAGATCCGCAACCAAAGCACCTAACCGCGCGCGCGATTGTTCTATCCGGGCATCAATCGCATCCAACTGCAATGCGGTTTCGTCCCGTGCCCCGGCCATTTTCTCTTTTTGGGCCTTGGCCTGACGAAAGCTTGCCTGAGCTGCATCCTGCGTCTGCGAGGAAATCGCCCCTTCCCCCACCAGATTCCCAAGTCGCCTCAAGTCCTTCGTCGTCCGCTCAAGATCGGCTTCCGCCGAGGCAATGTCTGCGACAGCCTGCGCAAGTCGGGCCTTCTGAACCATCCGGTCACGCTCGAGACTCTGAATGCCCGCCCGCTCGACCCGGATCTGGGCCTCCCCCTCCTCAACATGCGCCCGATAGTCAGCATCATCGATGACGACCAACAAATCACCCGCTGCCACCTTCTGATTGTCTTCAAACCGCACTTCCTGAACATAACCCGACTCTCGGGGGCTCACCTGCGTCATGTGCGCTTTGAGATAACTGTTCTCGGTCGTTTCATAAGGCCAAACAGAAAGCCGCCACCAGAGAAACGATGTGCCGAGCAAGGTGAAAGCAAGAACGATCAAGACTGGCTTTTTGTCTATGGGCATGGAGCTTATTACTAAACGGTTTAGTTTAGTCTATGATAGTTTTGAACCGAGTCTCCCGCAACCGCGCTTTAAACCAGTCGATGTCTGCGATTTCAAGCAAACGCGAATCCATCCTCAAGGCAGCCCGCACGATCTTCGTTCGCTCCGGGTATCGGGGTGCCAGCATGGAGGCCATTGCCGAAGAAGCCCCGGTCTCGAAGCCAACCCTTTACAGTCACTTTGGCAGCAAGCACGAACTTTTTATCGCTGTCATTCAGACCCAGTGCACCTCGCTTGTCGGCAGCATGGACCGGGCAAAAATGCTGGGGCTCCCTCCAGAAACCGGGATTCGCGCCATTGCGGAATCCTTCGTACAAACGATTTTCAATCCCGACTCCCTTGCCCTTTATCGACTGATCATTGCAGAGCACTCCCATTGCCCGGAATTGGCACACCTGATGGACCGAACCGTCATCCAGCCCAACCTTGATCTGCTCTCGGCCTATCTGCGCACACTGAACGACTCGGGAGCCCTGATGATCCCTGACCCTTCGGCCTCCGGCCAATTATTGCTCGGCATGTTGAAGGGAATTCCTCATTTCCGCTGCCTTACCGGCGTCAGCCCAGGCCTCGCTCCTGAGGAGTCCCAGCGTCTGATTAATTTTGCAGTCCATCATTTTCTGAGAGGCCATGCGCTTGCGCATTCCTAAATTCGTTTTTTTTGCCCCCTTGTGCATGCTTTCAGCTTGCGCAGTGGGTCCCGATTACGTAAAGCCGAACGCATCGCTTCCCGAGCACTGGCGCGTCGAGAAAGGGGCCGAAAACCGACTTCAGACGATTCAGGAGTCGGATCTTGAGACGTGGTGGCAAACACTCGATGATCCCGTTCTCGATGAACTGGAACAAAGGGGCAAGACGGACAACCTGGACCTTAAGGTTGCTATGACCCGAATTGATCAGGCCCGTGCCGAAAAACTGGCTAATCGTGCATCCCTCTTCCCTCAGGTGGGCGCAACAGCCGCTGGCACATATCTAGACAACGTCTTCCCCCGACAAACCAGCTCAGGAACACAGAACCAATGGGGGTTTCTCCTGACCGGACTCGATGCCTTCTGGGAAATTGATCTCTTTGGACGACTCCGACGAAAGCTTGAGGCATCCAGCGCTCTGAATGAGAGCGCCGCAGAAAACTATCGCGAAGCCTGGGTTCTTTTGTCTTCGGAAATTGCAAAGGAGTATGTGAACTACCGAAATTTGCAATCACTCCTTCGCATTACTCAAAGCAACATCAAGACTCAATCGCATACGCTGGAGCTGACGGAACGCCTCTTTGCAGAGGGCGTCGGCACGCGATTCGATACGACCCGCGAAAAGTCCCTACTGAAAGCGACCGAAGCGGAAGTGCCCAGGCTGGAAGGGCTCCTGAGCGAGTCTCAGCATAAAATCGAACTTCTTCTGGCGACCCAGCCTGGAAGCCTTCAAGGACTCCTTTTAAAGGAAGGGCCCGTCCCGGTTCCGAAAGATCGCAGAGTACTCGTCAAACCTGCCGATACCCTTCGGCTTCGGCCGGACATTCGCGAAGCCGAACGCAACCTCGCGGCGGCGACTGCAACTCAGGGCGCTGCGTTTGCAGAGCTTTTTCCGAAGATTTCTGTCGCTGCATTCATGGGAGTACAAAACTCCGACCTTGAGAACCTATTTCGGTCCACCGCCTTCTCCTGGGCGAGTGGGAGCGCGATCATGCAACCCATTTTCAATTTCGGCCGAATCCGGGCGGGTATTGACCTTGCCGATGCGCGCCAGAAGGAGGCGTATTTCCAGTACGAAAAGGCGGTCCTTGAAGCCTTGAAGGAGACCGAAACTTCCCTTCGCCTCCTTTTAAAGGAGGAGGAAAGAAGACAGCACCTTGAGGTATCCGTAGAAAATCTCCGCGAGGCAAGGCGTCTTGCAGAACTTCGCTATCGCGAGGGAGTCTCTAATTTTCTTGACGTGCTGGATAACGAACGGGCGATCTACATTGAAGAAATCAAGCTTGCCCAGAGTCGGGCTCAAACCACAATTTACTTGATCGCAGTCTTCAAGGCGCTGGGCGGAGCCGGTAACCTCCCGGTTAATGAGCCGGACGAGCCCCTGCGCCCTTGGGGTTAAGAAAGATCAGCTCCAGACGGCAACCACCGGCGTGTGATCTGAGGGGCGCTCAAGTTTTCGGGGTTCGCGGTCAATCGAACAACCCGTCAATGTCGGCTGAAGCGCATCACTGAACAAAATGTGATCAATTCTTAGCCCAAGGTTGCGAGGGAATCCGTTCATGCGGTAATCCCACCAGCTAAAACTCTTCTCAGGTTGCTCGAATTGCCGGAAAGCATCGTGAAAGCCAAGGGCAATTAAACGCCTGAAGGCGTCTCTTTCCGGGGCGCTGCAAAGGATCTTGCCCTGCCACTGCAGAGGGTCATGCACATCAGCATCCTCTGGCGCGATATTGAAATCGCCGAGGACGATGGTGCGAGGGTAACGCTCGCGCTCCGATCCCAGCCAGGCGATCAAAGCCTCCAACCACGACAGCTTATAGCGGTACTTGTCCGAATCGACCTCACTACCGTTGGGGATATAGAGGTTGACTACACGAACATCGCCGATGGTAACCGCCATGACACGCCGCTGAGGATCATCAAAACCTGGGATTTCCATGACGGGATCCAAAGGCATCTGCTTTGCAATCACCGCAACACCGTTATAGGTTTTTTGGCCACTAAAAACTGATTGATACCCCAATGCGGTAAAGGCTTCCGCCGGAAACTTGTGATCCTCCATCTTGGTTTCTTGAACCGCGAGCACATCCGGCGCTTCACGCTCCAGCCACTCCGTCACATGCGGAAGACGAACATTCAGCGAATTGACATTCCAGGTTGCAATTTTCACAGGATAAGCGATGGAATTGGGTCGGAAAGGGACAGAAAGAGGATCATCCGGAGGATCGCTCGACCAACTCCGTTACCTTTTTCTCTAGTGTTCTCAGTCGCGTCCAAACCTCGTGCAATTTCGGCATGACCGCCATATTTTTTAAATATTGCTGGAGCGGTTGCGCCGGGCCCCCTGCGTACATGCCAGGCTCCTTGATGCTGTTATTCAGGCCGCAGCGATGCAGAAGAACGGTATTGTCGGGGACGGTGACATGATCCAAGGTTCCGGTCTGTCCGGAGGCAATAACGCGCTTCCCAAATTTGGTTGAGCCCGACAAGCCCGTATGGGCGCAAAGGATGCTGTGATCCCCGATTTCAACGTTATGACCCAGATGACACATGGCATCAATCACGGCACCGGTCCCAACCAATGTTGCCCCATAGGTTCCCCGATCAATGTTGGTATTCGCACCAATCACCGCGCCATCACTGATAATGACCATTCCGGTATGAGGAATTCGGTAATTCTTGCGTTCGGCATCCTGAGCAAAGCCAAAACCCTCAGACCCGATCACACAGCCCGCCTTAAGAATGACCCCGGCCCCCACCTCGCAACCGTAACCCACCACACACCCCGGATGCAGGACCGTTTCGTTGCCGATGACCGCGTCGTGTTCGACAACCACGTTGGCCATAAAAACGACTTTCGAGCCTACCTTGACTCCACGCCCCAAAACGACACCCGGACCGACCAGGACATCCTCGGGAATCTTGACGCTCTCGTGAATGACCGCACTGGGATGAATTCTGGGCCACTCGGTGTCACGAACATCCCGGTCTGCATAGGTTTGCTTCAGGATAGCCATGGCCAACCGAACGTTGGGTGAAATCAAGATAGCCAGATCGGCGATTTCTGCCAACTGCTCTGCGATCTCTGCCGTGGTGACAACACCCGCAGGCTGCTGCTCACGAACCTGCGTTAAATATTTTGGATGATCAATGAAAACAAGATCACCCGGCCGGCATTCCTCAATGGGCGACAGTCTTGAAAAAAGCCGATCACTTCCCTTCAGGCTCGAGATAAGCCCACGATCCAAAAAACGCTCGAGAATCTTTGAGGCATGAACATTCATCTGAAAGTCTCTGTTGCTAGATGCCTCATCATAGCCGATGGATCCAATTGCCGGCGGACTCAAAGCCTAAAAATTGGAGGCGCCTTGAGCGCTGGGTTAAACTCACCCTAGTGTGCTCATCCTAGAGACCCCTAACTTTGTCTGCTGATCCTCTTACCGTCGAAAAGAACCAAGCCGACGATCCCGTCAGCGCGATGTCCCAACGCTACAAGCCCTTTACCGAGGCCTTGGTCCAGCGTGGGAAGATGCGTGAGTCCGAGATCATTCGTGCGGAGCGTCTCGCACTTCAGACAGATGAAACGCGATTCCCTGCCCTTCTTCTGAAACTCGGGATCCTCTCTGAGCGGGATACCGCGGAAATTCTTTCCGCGGTCAGCGGCAAACCCCTGATCAGTCCTGATGAATTCCCCGACGCCTCACCTCTTCCGGAACGCGTTTCTGCCCGATTCCTCAAGGAAAACCATGTAGTAGGAATCTCAGGGGACGAGGAAGGGGTTGTGGTGGCTCTGACAGATCCTTTTGAAGATGAGGTCATTGAAGCCCTTCACCTGGCCTGCGGCCGCCCCATCGAAGTCCGAATCGGCATTGGGTCTGAAATTGATCGGGCACTGGAGACCCAAATGGGTCCCGGAAAAAGCCTAATGGGCGAGATCGTCGACACCTTCGGCAGTGATGAGGACGTCAACGAAGCTGATGTTGAACACCTGAAGGATCTCGCATCAGAAGCCCCTGTCATCCGCATGGTGAATCTGATCATGCAGCGCGCCGTTGAAATGCGCGCTTCAGACATCCACGTCGAGCCATTTGAACAGGTTCTCAAAGTGCGTTTCCGGGTCGATGGTGTTTTGCGTGAAGTGGAATCACCCCCCGTAAGATCCACTGCTGCCGTGATATCGCGCATCAAAATCATGGCCAAGCTAAACATTGCAGAGCGCCGATTGCCTCAGGATGGCCGAATCAAGCTGCAGGTCCAGGGTAAGGAACTCGATCTTCGTGTTTCAACCGTACCGACCATGCACGGGGAAAGCGTCGTTATCCGACTCCTCCACAAGGAAAGTATCAAATTTGATTTTGGCAGCCTTGGTTTTGAAGGGGAGGCACTGAATCGGTTTCTAGGCGTCTTGGAACAACCCCACGGCATCATCTTGATTACGGGTCCAACAGGGAGCGGTAAGAGTACGTCGCTTTATACCGCGCTCCATAAGATCAACACCCCGGACCGAAAGATCATCACGGTCGAAGACCCTGTCGAGTATCAACTTGAGGGGGTCAATCAGATCCAGACCAAACCCCAAATTGGGCTGACCTTTGCCGCCGCTCTGCGCTCCATCGTTCGACAGGATCCTGACGTCATCATGATCGGCGAAATGCGCGACATTGAAACCGCTCGAATCGCAGTTCAGTCTGCATTGACAGGTCACTTGGTGCTTTCAACGCTTCATACCAATGATGCCGCCGGCGGCGTGACCCGTCTTCTCGATATGGGACTTGAAGATTACCTGATCGCGTCGACCGTTAACGGCATCCTCGGGCAACGACTGGTTCGGCGTCTTTGCCCCCACTGTCGCGAATCATTCGAACCGATGCCGGAAGTCGCCGCCGAACTGAAGCTCTGGAACTTCAGTGATGCACGAGAGGTTTTGCTTTATCGTCCGAAAGGCTGCGAGGCCTGTGATGGGACCGGCTACCGAGGACGACTTGCGATTTCTGAACTCCTGGTCATGACTGATGACATCCGTCGGTTGGTGATGACCAATGCCCCCGCTCGCAAAATTGAGGATCAAGCGCTGCTGGAAGGCATGGAAACCATGTATGACGATGGCATACGCAAGGCGGTTCGTGGCCTAACCACCGTTGAAGAAGTCATCCGCGTGACGTCAGACACCTAGCAAATCATGGCTGTTTACTTCGTCAAGGCCGTCAATAGGGACGGTGAAACCATCGAAGAGGAGCGCGAATCCGCCAGCGAGGCGACCCTGATTCTTGCGCTTCAAAATGAAGGCCTCCTCCCCATCAGGATCGCCATCGCCGGTTCCAGCCCGCTCGACTTCCTGAGGATGCGCCGCCGGCGTCTCAAGATCTCCCATAAGCACATCACCCTGTTCACCCGAGAATTACTGACTCTCCTTGAGGCAGGGCTCCCATTGGATCGGGCGTTATCCGTGCTTTTGGAGCTGAGCGCTACGGAACCCGATTTCAACCAGATGATTGGCAAGATTCTGGAGCGCATTAAGGGCGGCGCTCAACTCTCCGACGCCCTTGAAGCCCAGGGCTCCATGTTCTCTCGTTTTTATCTCAACCTGATTCGCGCGGGTGAGGCGGGAGGAGCCCTCGAGGTCGTTCTCGATCGACTCACCAAGTATCTTGAAAGCTCGAAGGAGCTGAAGGACACGGTGACAACCGCGATGATCTACCCCCTGATTCTGGTCCTTATGGCCATCAGCTCCTTACTGCTGCTCCTCACCTTTGTGGTCCCCCAGTTCACCGAAATGTTTGACAGTGCGGGTAAGGAGCTTCCCCTCCCGACCCAGATTGTGGTCGGAACGGCCGATGCCATCCAGAACTTTTGGTGGGTTGCTATCCCCATTGGGCTTTTGGTCAGTAGTTGGGTCAAATACCAGCGTTCAGACCCCGTTCGCCGGCTGGTTTGGGATGGATGGATGCTGCGATTGCCGCTTTTTGGCGACCTGATTCTCAAATTCCAGGTTGCAAGCTTTAGCCGAACCCTTGCGACCCTGATGTCGAATGGTGTGCCGCTCCTGGCTGCACTTTCCATCGTCAAGGACACGCTGGACAACCGACTGGTGGGACAAAAGCTTGAGCTCGCTGTGACCAGCCTGAAAGAAGGTGGCGGACTGACTGCTCCTTTGATGGAGGCACAGATTTTCCCCTCCTTGGCCATGCAAATGATCAAGCTCGGGGAGGAGTCCGCGCAGCTCCCGGAAATGCTGGACCGGGTGGCCACGACATACGACAAGGAAATCAAAATCTCGATTCAGAGACTTCTTGCCCTTCTTGAGCCTATTCTGATCGTTGGCCTTGGCATCATGATCGGAGGCATAATCATTTCGATTCTGATGGCCATTCTGAGCGTCAATGATCTTGCCTTCTAATGGACCAATCACACTAAAAACCACCTCCCGACCCAGCGCTTCCGCGCCTTTGGACGAGAGCCCATTGACCCTTGACGCAGACCACACTATGAAAAAAGCGAATCTTCACCATCTACGCGCGGCGCTCAGAACCTCAGCGGGTTTCACCCTGATCGAACTGCTCGTCGTTTTGGCTATTATCGGCCTCCTCGCCGGACTCGTCGGCCCACAGGTCATTAAGCACCTTGGCGAATCAAAGACAAAGACAGCAAAACTGCAGATCGAGGAACTCTCATCCGCACTCGACATGTATCGCCTTGATGTAGGCCGTTACCCTTCAAGTGAAGAAGGCCTTGGCGCACTGATCGAACAGCCAGCCAGTGCCGCCTACTGGAATGGTCCTTATCTGCGGAAAAAGAAGATGCCCACAGATCCCTGGAACAACGCTTACCACTACGTCATTCCTGGTGAACACGGGAAATTCGACATTTTTACATTTGGCGCTGACAACACAGAGGGCGGCGAAGGGGAAGATAAGGACGTCAACAGTTGGGATTAATTGCGGCCGATATCTTCTCGCACGATGGGAGGCGAGAGTGTCTCGAACCTAAGGGGAGCCCAGTGCGCCCCTTAGCCCCCAAAGAGCCCTCCTCTGCGCGAAGGATTCAACAGCGCCGGAACCGTCTGGATTGTCGACCCCACACCGAGGGCTTCACGCTGATCGAGATGATGATTGTCATTGCGATCAGTGCCATCGTTCTTGCAACGCTGGTCCCGAACTTCGCTCCTGCCATTGAAAGAGCCAAACTCAATGCCGCCTCGCGGGACGTCGTATCGGCACTGAGACATTGTCGCGGATACGCCATGATCAAGGGCGAGGATGCCCTCTTTGAGATCAACACAATCAACCACACCTACCGAATCAGCGGAAGAAATAAGCTGTATCACATTCCTGAAAGCATCCAACTGGGCCTTTTCACCACGACGACAGAGACACTCGACGAGGGAACCGGGCGCATTCGTTTCTTTCCCGATGGCTCAGCGACGGGTGGTCGTGTCACCCTCATTGGCCAAAATCAAACCTTGGTCATTGACATCAATTGGCTGACGGGTGAAATCAAGCTGGGCGATAAGGATGCCGTGGATCAATAAGCATCAACAACAGGCAGGTTTTTCACTTCTTGAAATCTTGGTCGCATTTGCGATCCTTTCCCTGTCGATAGGGGTGCTTCTCCGAATTTTTGCAGGTGGGGGACATCTCACCCGAACAGCCGAAGATTACTATCGGGCCGTGGTGACGGCAGAAACCCTCCTGACCGGGCTAGGCGTGGAAACCCCCCTGCAGCCTGGTGTGACGCAGGGAACAACAGAAACGGGATTCCGCTGGACAGCCACCGTCTCACCCTACCCCATCAACCCGCAACTTTTGGGGGCACAAGCGGGCTCCCCGATGATGAACAACTCCATGGGATTCCTGCCTTTTTGGGTCGAACTGTCGGTTGAATGGGGACCTGAGGAGGATCCTCGCGCCTTTACGCTGGATTCTCTTCGTTTGGTCATGGATCGCAGCAGCCAGGGCGGTTTCTGATGCAACAACACTCGCTGATCCCCCGTTCGGGCGGCTTCACGCTGATCGAAATCCTGATCGGTACCGCGATCCTTGGCATCATGATGTTGATCCTAACCGGTAGCCTTCGAATCGGCGCCCAAAGCTGGGAGGCAGGCGAAACCCGAATTGAGCGCGCCAATCGCCAGTTCGTGATTCAGAATTTTCTCAAACGCCACACCTCTACCCTACTGCCCCTTTCGGCCGTCAACGGCCAAGGGGAGATGGAACCTGCGTTAAATGGGATCAATAATGCCTTTTCCTACATCGCAGCCCTTCCCGACCAACTGGAAGGTGGCGGACTGTATCGCTTTATCGTTTACCTTACAGGCGATGAAGGGAACCAAGCCATCCGGGTTTCCATTACCCCCTTTCAGTCCAACCCGAAAAGCGAGCGCCCCCCCCCTGAACCGATCGATGATGTCGTATTGCTCGATCAGGCCTCCCATTTTCAGGTGAGCTATTTCGGGATAAGCCAGGAGCAAAACACGCAGATGACCTCTGGCCCTCCTCTGCCTCGCTGGACTAATACATGGCATGACTACCAACTTCCACTCATGATTCGGATCGATATGGGGCGGATCGGGGAACCCGCGTGGCCAACACTTCTGATTGCACCCAAGACTCAGGTGTTGAGGTAAATGGAGATACCCATGAAGCGTGCCAAAGAGCGGGGAATGGCCTTGGTGATGGTTCTCTGGGTCGTCAGCCTAATGACCATCATGGCTGGCAGCTTCTCCCTTTCGACACAGAGGGAATCTGCCGTTTTGCGTCATGCGCATGAACGGGCGCGCGCCATGGCTCTCGCTGAAGGGGCCATCTATTACGCGATGCTGATGCTCAACATTCCAGATCCCAAGATGCGCTGGCAAGGAGACGGTAGGCCTTATTTCTGGGATGCGAAAGGGACGCCCGTCAGAGTTCGCATTCAAGATGAAGGAGGGAAGATTGACCTCAATGTTGCGCAGGAACCCACCCTCAAAGCTGCGTTCAAGCTGATGGGGCTTGGCGAGGAGCAAATCAATTTTCTGACCGATAGCATCCTCGACTGGCGGGATGCAGATGACATTAAGCGCCCTAGCGGGGCCGAGGCACCGGAATACGAGGCGCGGCGGATCAATGCGCTGCCGCAAAATCGCCAGTTCCTTGTCATGGACGAGGTACAGGGCGTTATGGGCGTTAATCCAGAACTGTTTAGAAGAATGCAATCTTGGTTTACGCTATACTCGGGCATCGATGGATTGGATCCGTCAAAGGCTCCGCGAGAGATGCTTCTTAGCCTTACCGGCGGCAACCCGGCGGCGGTCGAAGCGGTAATGCAGCAAAGAATTCAGAATCTACCCGTCAGCCTCCCACCCATTCAAGGCATCAACTTTAGTCAGGCAGCTGGGGTCTCATACAGCATCATGGCTGAAGTCGTCATTGATGGTGACCAACATTTTGGAATCATTGCCAATGTCCGCCGAGGAGCCATGGCAGGAAACCTGCCTTTCACTATCCTTCGGTGGCGACCCTATCATCAGCGTTCAACTTCCCGTGAAGAGATCTAGCTTCGGGACTCCTGATTGACTTCTTTCCATCATGATTGATTTTGACGCTCCTATCGAAGCACAACTCCAGAAGTTCTGGCGCTGGTGGCTTTCCGAGATTATCCAGATTGTCCCCGATAGGGCGTTAAAGCTTCTATCGCGTCGACAGGAGCTTCTGGTTTTGTCTTTGGAAGAGGACTGCTGGGTGATCCATCGAATACAAGGATCCCTGGAGTCTGAAATCCAAAGAGTTGCGCTCAATGACCTTGGCCCAGGGCATTTTGCTGAGTTCATTGCAGAATACCCAGAACTCGCCGAGACAAAGATCGCTCTCAGACTGATGAAGGGTCAGGGACTCAGGCGTCAGTTCAAACTCCCGATGGCTGCCGAGGAAAACCTGGCTCAGGTCATCGGACTGGAAATGGATCGACTCACACCCTTCACTCAGGATCAGGTCACCTTTGCCACCCGAATCTTGAGTCGCACGAAGGCTACTCGGCAAATTCTGGTCGAATTAATCATTGCGCCGCGAGACTTTCTCGAAAGCACCCTTGACAGCCTCTCCCGCGCAGGCTGGCTCCCGGTGAACGTTCATTTGGAAACCGAGACCAAAATCAACGAATACAACCTGATCCCCGAAAGGTTCAAACCGCAGGGCGATAAGTTGGTAGAGATGCTCAACATCGGCCTCAGTAGCGCCATTTTGGCCATCGTGATTCTGATCCTCGTGCTACCCGTTTGGATGACTCGGATCGAAGTCACGAAGGTTCAGTCCGAACTTAAGAAAACCACCAAAGCCGCTCAGGAAGTCGAGAGCATGCGTGAGCAAGCCGAGAAGCTCCTTCACCAGGCCCAATTTCTTCAGGAAAAGAAGCGCACGGAACCGATTCTGGTGGATGCCATGGATGAGCTGACACGCGTCATTCCGGATGACACCTGGCTCAACGGGCTTCAATACGCCAATCACCGGGTTGTGATTCAGGGACAGTCGCCCTCGGCATCGGTGCTCCTCAAGCAAATCGAGGGATCACGCCACTTCAAGGATGTCAGTTTCGTCTCCCCAGTCACCAAGGATGCCGGCAACAATCTGGAGCGTTTCCAAATTGCCTTTGACGTCGTCAACGGGAGGTTTTCTGAAGAAGCTCATTGAAAGGCTTCAGCAACCCGTTGAAGTCAATACCAGCCGACTGAGTGCCATCGCACTGCTTTTAGGTGTGCTGATCTTTTTGTTTATGGTTCTCATCTACCCGCTGATCAGCCTGCAGTCAGAGTACCGGGACAGTCTGGATCGCCAGCGCTTCAAGCTACGCCAAGCCAAACAGATCCTATCGCTCAGGGAGCCGCTCAACCAACGCCTCGAAAGCATCAAGACGCTGAGCAGTTCCAACGAGACGCTGCTGCCTACGACTACGGCGGCTCTGGCCAGTGCTGATCTTCAGACCCGGATTAAGCAGGTCGTCAGTGAAGCCGGTGGTGAACTCTCCAGCACCCAGGTAATCCCCGAAAAAAACGAGGAAAATGTCGTTCGAGTGGGCGTCAAGGTCAGAATCAACGGGAGCACCCCAATCCTTCGAAATGTGCTTCACGCCTTCGAGTCCGGCAAGCCTGCCTTTTTTATCGATAACCTGAACATTCGACCCATCCGAGTTCCTGGCAATCCGAAGGATAAGGGCGCTGGACCTGAAGATAAACTGAGCATCGATTTTGATGTGATCGGCTACATGCAGGCGCCCTGACCATGAAATTCGAGCTCGATCCCCGACTCAAACCCTACGGTGTCCCGCTTGGACTCGGTACGGCACTTTTAGTCCTGATCATAGTGATTCTGGTCGAGTGGTTTGCCTTCCGTCACAGCCTCGCCCAAAACAACAAGGCACCCCGCGCCCCAAACCCAGACACCCTTGGGGCTGCAGTTTCTCTGGAAGGACTCGGGCTTCCGTCTGTGGGCGAATTTTCCGAAACGGTAGAGCGCCCACTCTTTATGGAATCGCGAAGACCCAGCCCTCCTCCCCCTCCTGGCGCTGCTAAAAGAGCTGAACCCCCGGCCCCCGTGACATTTCAGTTGATGGGCGTGGTGGAATCTCCTCGGGGCCGAGTGGCATTAATTGCAGAAAGCAAGGGGAAATACAGGAAACTCCGAGAGAAGGACTCTATTGATGGATGGGAAATCGTTCGTATCACGAACGACAGAATCTTGCTGCATAACGAGGACATCGAGGAAAGCCTGAACCTGGTCAAAAAGCGCCCGAAAACGGCAGGACAGCAGCAGCATCAGGAACCGCCCCCCCAGAATCAAGACCGCTCGCAAACTGATGCGGCAGCCCAACAAAGCCAAATGCAGCAACAACAAATGCAGATGCAGCAACAACAAATGCAGATGCAGCAGCAACAGGAAAGAGACCCTAATGCTCCCCCAATTGGCTGGCCCCAGGCCGAGGAAGCCGTTGATGAGTATCAGAACCAGAACTAGACCCAGATGCCAAATTCAAACCCTTTTGCTGAAATGTGCCATCGTCATAGATCGATGCGCTAAGATTCAAGATTGAGCCATCAGATGATTTCCATGTCGAACTGCAATCTCCGTCTCGTTATTCTTTCGCTTTCGATCACAGTCCTTCTTGGGGGCTGTGAGGCGTTAGCGCCCGAGGCCATCAAACGCACCCCTGTTCCTGCCAACCTGAAGATCGACCCCATCAATCGCCAGAGCCTGAGCCAACGACCCACGCAAAGTGAGCCCATCAAGGCGCGTGAGCAGAAGCCACCGGAATATTTCCCAGCCAAGAACAGTCTTCTCGGCAATGGCAATAACAAGCTTGGCAAGGCATCCCCAGAAATTGCCGCCGTCAGAAAAGAGGGGAAGTACACTCTAAATTTTGATGATGCGGATCTCAATGAAGTGGCCAAGACGATTCTCGATGAAACCCTCAAGATCAACTACATCATCAGCCCCAAGGTTTCTGGCAGGGTAACCTTGCAGACGACCCGCGCTCTGGCTGAAGAGGAACTGATCCCTACCCTTGAGACGCTTCTGAGGCTGAATGGCGCTGTCCTCATCAAGGACAACGACATGTACCGGATCGAACCCGAAGCCGGGGGAATCGTTGGCGCTCCTGGAGCCAAAATAGGTACCCCGGGGCAACGCATTCCCCCAGGATTCCAGCTGCGGATCATCCCGTTACGCTATGTTGGCGCCCAGGAAATGCAGAAAATTCTGGAACCACTGATGCCGCCTAAGTCGATCATTCGTGTCGACACAACGCGAAACATGCTCTGGGTCGCGGGATCGTCTGAAGAACTGGCCACCGTTCTGGATACCGTTCAATTGTTTGACGTCGACTTTATGAGCGGCATGTCGGTGGGTATTTATCCTCTAACCAACGTCGAGCCCGCGCTTATCGCAACGGAAATCCAGAAAATCATTGGGGATACCAATAAAGGCCCTCTGGCAGGACTTGTAAAGATTCTGCCGATTGATCGATTGAATTCCATTCTCGCCATCACCCCGCAACCCCGCTATCTAGAGGAGATTGCGAGCTGGGTCGGTCGGCTGGATCGTTACTCCCCAAACCGCATGGGCAGTATCCACGTATATCGACTTCAGAATGTCGACGCGATTGAACTTGCAAAGACCCTGACTAATATTTTTGGTGGCCGCTCTGGCTCTGGTAGCAGTGCATCCCTGCGCCCTGGCTTTCAGAACAGCAATATCGGTGCTAGCAGTGCCAGCACCCCAGGCGGTGGCGGGAGTGGCTTTTCTAACTCGGCAGGCGACCTTGGCAGCAGCCCTTCCGGGGACCTCGGTATGGGCTCCTCTTCAGGCAGCATGGGTTCCAGCATGGGGCCAAATTATGGTGCGGAATCTTCAACTGGCTCTGGCTCCAGTGGCTTTGGGGGCGGTTCAACATCAGGTGGCTATGACAGCTCTGGTGGCTCTGGAAGCTCCGGTGGATTTGGTTCGTCTGGGGGTGGCTCCGGTTCATCGGGCGGTGGCTTTGGTTCATCGGGCGGCCTTGGACGAGGCACCCAACAGAACCGCTCCAGTCAGGCAACCAACATCGGCAATATTCGGATTGTCGCGGATCCAGCCAACAACGCTCTGATTATCACAGCCAAGTACCAGGAATATCAGGAGATTGAGACCGTCATCAAGGAACTCGATATCCTTCCGCTTCAAGTCCTCATCGATGCCACCATCGCCGAAGTCAAGCTGGTTGATAACCTCCAATACGGCATCAAGTGGTATTTCAATTCAGGGAACTATGCCGGTGGCTTAGGTATCCAGGACATCTTTGGTAAGTCCACAGATACGATAGCAGGAGCTGCAACCAATTATGGTTTGACCTATTTCATGAATTTCGGCAAGGAGGTCAAAATCCTACTTCAAGCGGAAGCGGATAAGGGCAAGGTCAATGTCGTGTCATCGCCCTCCGTGATGGTCCAGAACAATCAGGAAGCGGCCGTGCGCATTGGTGATCAGGTTCCTATTCTGACGGGCCAATATGGTAACTTTACAGGGGGGGCTGCAACCACGACCACCAACCCTGTTTACTCCTCCTACAACTCAGTCCAGTACCGTGACACTGGCGTATTGCTGAATGTTCGTCCCCGGGTGAATTCGGGTGGTCTCGTCTCTATGGACATCATCCAGAACGTAAGCAACGTCAATAAGGCTGGCCAGATTCAGGGCATATCATCCCCCACCATTGCCCAACGCCAGATCAAAAGCAATGTCTCGGTCCAAAATGGCGAAACCTTGGTTCTTGGGGGCTTGATTCAGGAAAACACCTCAACCACCAAATCTGGAGTTCCTTTGCTCTATGAACTCCCGGTGATCGGCGACCTCTTTGGCAAAACCGAAATGGCGACAGATAGAACCGAACTGGTCGTCCTCCTGACTCCAAGAATTGTTGATACCTCAAGTAAGGGGCGTGAAGTCAGCAACGAATTTAGGCGAAAACTCACAGGCCTCTATGATCCAGGCCCCAACACCATCGACCTTACTGGCCGAAACTACAGCCCTAGCCCCTAGACGGAGAAACCTCGATGCGTAGCCCACTCGTTTTTGGCGCCCTGGCGCCTCTGGCCTTAGCTCTCAATTGCCTTACAGTCCAGGCGGAATCTGCGCCACCGCCTCCCCCAGGACTGATGATGAGCGATGAGGGGCTTCGTGAACGTCAGGAACATCTTCTTCAAATGCATGCACTTTCGGATCGAATCCTCGCAGCGAAGGACCCCAAAGAAAAGGAAAAACTTAAGGAAGAGCAACTTCAACTAATGAAGTCCTACGAACTGAAGCATCACCAAATGATGCAACGACACATGAAGGAAATGATGGATAAAAAGCCAAAGCCCTAAACCGCTCTTGGGCTTTCGATTTCCTTGGCCATGACAAAGTCGTCATAAACCACACCACCTCCTAGATCCGTCAGTTCTTCTCGCGCAACTTTGAATCCAGCTCGCTGGTAAGCTTGAATCGCACGTACGTTTCGACGGAAGACATAAAGCTCAATGCATGCTGCCCCCACATCGAGGGCAGCACGCGTTACCGACTGGAGCACCCATGCCCCAAGCCCTTGCCCCCAGAAACTGGGGTGAAGATAGAGCTTGGAAAGTCGCATCCGAGGACCCGCCTTCTCGTTTCGATAGGCAACGAATCCAGCCCGTTGGCCGTTTACCATGACCCAGAACGTTTTCTCGCCGACCGCATAGGCAGCTTCGAGTGCCGCCATGGAGTAACTTCTCCCCCAAAGAAGCTCCGAGATATCCGCGGAGAAAAGATCGGGTTCATAGGCAGCTCGCCAAAGTATCCGGGAATACTCTGCCAACACGGAAAAATCCGAGGGCATGACCTCTACAAGTCTCGCCCCACAGGAATCAGGGGAGCCCTTCTTAAGCCGGATTTTCACTGTCGATGTAAAAGCAGTCCAGACCAAACCGCTCGGTCAAAAGGATCATGAGGGACTTCACGCCAAAGACCTCAGTGGCATGATGACCCCCTGCAAACATATGAATTCCCGCTTCCTGACTGTCGTGCCAATCATGCTCACTCATTTCACCGGTCAGGTATCCATCAAGGCCCACGGAATGAGCAAGAGACCAATCTCGGTTGGCGCCCCCCGTAATAATGCCTAAGGTCCTTACCATGGCCCGCTCATCAGGGCTTGCAAAAAGCACTGGATGATCAAGCGCTTGCGAAATCTTCGCCTTTAAAGAAGAGGCCGGGAGTGCCTCATCAAAAACGCCCTGAACACCCGTCGGCTTTCCCTTGTAATCACCAAAAGGGGCCAACTGCGTCAAACCCAGAGCGCGCGCAAGACCCGCTGCATTTCCATAATAAGGATGCGCATCAAGCGGCAAATGGTATGCAAACAGATTCATCTCACTCCGAACCAGGGGGAAAACGCGCCGTGCGTAGGGACCGACCAGGGGCCTGGGCCCTGAAAAATTCCAGAGCAAACCATGATGGACAATCAAGGCATCGGCCTGCGCCTCAACTGCCCGACGGATTGAGTCCATGGTCGCGGAAACGGCAAAACCTACCCGCCGGATGCTCTCTTTTCCCTCGACCTGCAGACCGTTTGGGCAATAGTCAGCATAACCTTTAACCCCCATAGTTTCACCAAGGAACGTCTCCAGAACCTCTCGCTTGATCGTTCCGAACTCAGCGTTCACGATGATCAACCTCCAAACCCAGCGCCGATGATGCCCCTGAGCGGAATGGAAACCATTGACCCTGCCCGAGGGGATAAGCCGCTTTAAGGGAATCATAGGTCAGCGCCTGAGCCGCATAGGCTGACTCCCCATCCCCTCGCCCGCAGGCAAGCCCTGCAGCTAAAGCGGCCGCAAGGGTGCAACCCGAACCATGATAATCATGGGGAAGTCGAGGCCAACTCCATTCGGTCATGCCATCCGGCCCATACCACCGATTAATCACGAGGGCTCCCGCATCATGAGTTCCTGTGACCAAGACATGACGCGCGCCCAGCGCCATGAGTCGCTCAGAGCACTCCCCAAGGTCAGCTCGTCCTGCCAATCGACGCGCCTCTGGCACATTCGGCGTGATCCAGGTCACTTTCGGCAAAATCTCCTGACGGAGCACAGAGAGAAGCTGATCGCCCGCAAGATCGGTCCCTCCGCCTGCCGCCAAGACCGGATCCAAAACCACTGGGATGGGTCCTGCAATATCGATCAGCTCGGCCACTTTTCGAGCGATGCGGTGCGAGCCGAGAAGACCGATCTTGATCACAACGACATTGAGGTCCTGAAGCAAGAGCAAACCCTGAGCCATCAAGGCATCCGGATCCTGAGGATACACTCCGATCACATTCTGACTGTCCTGTGCCGTGAGCGCAGTGACCAGGGTCGCTGGATGAGCACCCACGGCTCGGATGGCCTCTATATCCGCCTGGATTCCTGCTCCGCCAGTAGGATCATGACCCGAAAGACAGAGAACGACCGGGGGCGATGAATTGAAGACTGGGGAGATGGAATTCATGCATGAAGTTTCCCATAGGCGGGCCAAACCCCACAATCAATAAAGATCAATTCAGCCGATCCTTCGAACCCTAAGAGCTGATCTTGTATAATCCGCGGTCGGGCCCCGTGATCTCATCCCACAGGAGATGCGCTTTCAGGGTCGGCCCAGAGTCATAAACAGCGATCCCAGCCCACACGCGCCAGAGTCAAGGATGGAAGAATTCCAACGCATCAAAAGACTGCCTCCCTACGTCTTCAACATCGTTAATGAACTCAAAGCCAAACAGAGGGCTGATGGCGTCGACATCATTGACTTTGGCATGGGTAACCCTGACCGAGCGACGCCCCAACACATTGTGGATAAGTTGATTGAGGTCTCTCAAAAAGGCACGTCCCATCGCTACTCGGTCTCCAAAGGCATCATTCGTCTGAGAAAAGCCATTTGCGGTTGGTATCTTCGTCGTTTCGGTGTTGAACTGGATCCAGATACGCAGGCGATTGTCACAATTGGCTCCAAGGAAGGCCTGGCTCATCTGGCCATGGCGACCATGGGTCCTGGAGATGTAGCACTGGTCCCAAACCCTGCATATCCCATTCATCCTTATGGTTTTGTTCTTGCGGGTGCCGACGTGCGGCATGTCCCGCTCGTGCCTGGCGTTGATTTCTTCGAAGAGCTTGAGAAAGCCATCAAGACCTCGTGGCCTAAACCCAAGATGCTTGTCCTCAACTTCCCTGGGAACCCCACCACCCAGTGCGTCGATCTCGAGTTTTTTGAAAAAGTTGTTGCGCTCGCCCGGGAATACAAAATCTGGGTGGTGCATGATATTGCTTATGCCGATATCGTTTTCGATGGCTATGTTGCCCCATCAATCCTTCAAGTGCCGGGCGCAACTGATGTTGCCGTAGAGTTTTTCACCCTATCGAAAAGCTACAACATGCCAGGGTGGCGTGTCGGCTTCATGTGTGGAAACCGCGAACTGGTTGCCGCATTGGGTCGAATCAAGTCGTACCTCGACTATGGCACGTTCGCCCCCATTCAGGTCGCTGCGATTACGGCTCTAGAGGGCCCACAGGACTGCGTGCAGGAAATCTGCAATATCTACCAAGGGCGCCGTGATGTCCTTTGGTCCAGTCTGGCCGGGATTGGTTGGGAAATTGAAAAACCTAAGGCGACCATGTTTATGTGGGCGCCGATTCCAGAGCCCTATCGGCATCTTGGCTCACTCGAGTTTGCCAAGAAAGTTCTGCTTGAAGCACAGGTCGCGGTCTCCCCTGGCATCGGATTCGGAGAATTTGGTGACGATCATGTTCGCTTCAGTTTGATCGAAAATGAACACCGAACCCGACAGGCCGTCAGAGGCATCAAAAACATGATGCGCAAGGACGGATTGGCCTAAGGCCGTCACCCCTTCAGGAAAACCAGAGGAACCCCCTTGAAACCCGTATCAATCGGCTTACTCGGTCTTGGCACAGTGGGCGGCGGCACAGTGAGCGTGCTGCATCGGAATGCCATTGAGATCACCCGCCGCGCAGGCAGGGCCATCAAGATCCATTCCGCGTCCGCAAGAGATCTGAACCGGACCCGCATCTGTGATATTCAGGGCATTCATCTGACGACCGACCCCTTCACGATCGTCAATGATCCAGAGATCGATATCGTGGTCGAGCTCATCGGCGGCATCAACCCCGCCCGCGAACTGGTGCTTCAGGCTTTAGAGAATGGCAAGCACGTCGTTACGGCGAACAAGGCCCTGATCGCACTTCATGGCAATGAAATTTTCGCTAAAGCCCGCGAGAAGGGGCTCATGGTCGCGTTCGAGGCGGCTGTCGCGGGGGGAATCCCGGTGATCAAAGCCATCAGGGAAGGCCTTGCAGGAAATACCGTCGAATGGTTAGCAGGGATCATCAATGGCACCTGCAATTTCATTCTGACCGAGATGCGCGACAAGGGTCGAAACTTCTCGGACGTCCTCAGCGATGCCCAGTCTCTGGGCTATGCTGAGGCTGATCCCACCTTCGATATCGAAGGCATTGATGCGGCCCACAAACTCACGATTCTGGCTTCGATCGCTTTCGGCATCCCGCTTCAGGCCGACAAGGTCGCGATCGAGGGCATCACGGGCATCACGGCAATGGACGTCAATTATGCCGAGGCTCTGGGCTACAGGATCAAGCTTCTGGGGATTGCCCGGAGAGCATCACGTGGCATTGAGCTTCGCGTCCATCCAACCCTGATCCCTTTCCGGCGCTTGATCGCCAATGTCGACGGCGTCATGAATGCGGTTCTGGTCAAGGCGGATGCCGTCGGATCAACCCTTTACTATGGTGCCGGAGCCGGGGCAGAACCCACCGCTTCCGCCGTGGTGGCTGATCTTGTGGATGTGGTTCGAACCCTGACCTCAGATCCGGATAACCGCGTTCCGCATCTCGCCTTCCAACCCGGTGCCATTGCCGAGCTTCCGATTCTTCCGATTTCTGAAATCGAGAGCGCCTATTATCTGCGACTCAGAGCCAGCGATCAGCCGGGCGTGCTCGCGGATGTGACCCGGATTCTCGCTGATCATGCGATCAGCATTGAGGCGATCCTGCAGAAGGAACCACCGGAGGGTGAAAATCTCCTCCCGGTCATCATGTTGACGCACCGGGTTCTCGAAAAGGAACTCGATCAGGCCATCGCACAGATCGAAGCGTTGCCCACCATCAAAGAACCCATCAAACGCATTCGCGTCGAATCCCTCGGCTAATCGCCCTGACTCCTTACCGAAACGGCCACCGCTATGACTCAAGCAAACCGCTACACCGGACTGATCGACCGTTACCGCAGCCGACTGCCCGTCGCCCCGGACACCCGCGCGATCAGCCTTTCAGAGGGCAATACGCCTCTGATCCAGCTCATCAATATTCCACGACTGATCGGTAAAAATGTCGATCTTTACGTCAAGTTTGAAGGCCTAAATCCCACAGGCTCGTTCAAGGATCGCGGCATGACCATGGCCGTGACCAAAGCCGTCGAGGCGGGGAGCAAGGCAATCGTCTGTGCCTCAACCGGAAATACCTCAGCAGCGGCTGCAGCCTATGCTGCGCGCGCAGGAATTCACTGCTACGTTCTGATTCCGGATGGAAAAATTGCGTTGGGGAAATTAGCCCAAGCCATGATCCATGGCGCCAAGGTCTTACAAATTCAGGGCAACTTCGATGACGGCATGCGGTTGGTCAAGGAAATTGCAGATCACGCGCCGGTGACGATTGTAAACTCGATCAACCCGTTCCGACTTCAAGGGCAAAAGACGGCCTCATTTGAGATCATCGAAGCCCTCGGATGCACCCCGGATTACCATTGCCTCCCTGTCGGCAATGCCGGAAATATCACGGCGCACTGGATTGGCTACACCGAGGCCACCTGTTCTGGGGGCGAATGCCCCACTCAGGCCTGCGCCTTCTGTCAAGGCAATTGCAGCTACACCCGCCTTGGAAAAATGGCCGACAACCGCCCCATTATGGTGGGCTATCAGGCTGCGGGTGCTGCACCGTTCCTTCGAGGCGGCATGGTTGATGAACCCGAGACGATTGCCACCGCCATTCGTATCGGCCACCCACAATCGTGGCATCAGGCCTGGGCTGCACAGAAAGAGTCCGGTGGCTGGTTTGACGAATTAACGGATGCCGAGATTTTGGAAACCCAAAAGCTCCTTTCAGAAAAAGAAGGTATTTTCTGTGAGCCCGCCTCCGCAACCTCCGTAGCCGGGGTGCTTCGCGATCTTCGCTCAGGAAAGATTCCAGAAGGAAAGACAGTTGTCTGCACCTTGACCGGCAACGGACTCAAGGACCCCGACACGGCCATTGGCCAGTGCGACATTCAGCCGAGCAAGGTTCCAGCCACGCTAGACGCTGTTAAAAGTGCCATTCTCGAAACGCTCTAAACCCAGCTCAACGCTTCACGACCCCGCGAGGGGTCGTGGACGCTTTTACCTCAGGCTTTTTTCAGAAAACAGGCCTTGAGCATGTAGCTCACGTTGTCGATCTTGCAGTCGACCTCATGATCTCCATCTCGAAGGCGAATATTTTTAGCCTTCGTTCCTTTTTTCAAGGTAATCGAACTTCCCTTCACCTTGAGGTCCTTGATCAGAAGGACCGAGTCGCCTTCCTCAAGGGGCGTTCCATTCGAATCCCGGACCACACCATCCGATGCCCCGGCGTCTCCCGCGGTGTCGCCCTCGCGCCACTCATGAAAACAGTCCGGGCAAACCCACTGTTGACCATCGGTGTAGGCATTTGCCATGCCGCATGCAGGACATTCAGGTGAACTCATTGCGGCCTCAACTAAGGTGAACGACAGGCGCGGGCGTCCAACCCGGCTTTTGATATTCAGCCACCACGTTGGTGTAAACACCGCCTCGGACATTAAAGCGTGCTGTCAGACGCATGAACCGTGGCGAGGTCGCCGCGACGAGATCGTCAAGAATTCGGTTGGTCACCGCTTCATGAAAGGCGCCCTCGTCACGAAAGGACCAGACGTAGAGTTTCAGTGCCTTCAGTTCGACACAGGCCTGATCAGCAACATACTCAAGGTGCAGCGTTGCAAAATCCGGCTGGCCCGTTTTGGGGCAAAGGCAGGTGAACTCAGGTATATCGATGCGAATCGTGTAATCACGCTCGGGCTTCGGGTTTACAAAGGTTTCAAGCGTCTTGCTTGGCTGAGTAGTCATAAAAATCCTGAGAATGAACAAAATAAAGAATCGTTTGGCGAGGACGAACACAGCGACAAGGCCCGGTGCCAACGGCAGTCGGCTATAATACCGGCACGGCCCTTTGCCAACCAGTTTAAAGCCTCTTCACCCCATTTCCGACCTTCCGACGTGCGCCTTGACCGAATCAAGCTTGCGGGCTTCAAGTCCTTCGTCGATCCCACGACCATTCCCACCCCGGGAAATCTGATCGGGATAGTCGGACCCAATGGCTGCGGCAAATCGAACATCATCGATGCCGTCCGCTGGGTCATGGGTGAAAGCTCTGCCAAACACCTTCGTGGTGAGAGCATGGCCGATGTGATCTTCAATGGCTCCAGCAGTCGCAAACCGGTCGGCCTCGCCTCCGTCGAACTGGTTTTCGACAACGCCGAAGGTAAGGCCCCTGGTGAGTACGCAAAGTTCCAGGAGATCTCCATCAAGCGGCAAGTCACCCGCGATGGGCAATCCACCTACATTCTCAACGGCACTCGATGCCGAAGGAAGGATATTACCGACCTCTTTCTCGGGACTGGCCTGGGTTCCCGCAGCTACGCCATCATCGAGCAGGGAACGATATCGCGCCTGATCGAAGCAAAACCTTCGGAGCTACGAGAGCTCATTGAGGAGGCTGCCGGGATCTCAAAGTACAAGGAGCGGCGTCATGAGACCGAGCTTCGAATGGGGCACACGCAAGAGAACCTCGATCGTCTCCTCGATCTTCGGGAAGAGGTCAGCAAGCAACTGGAAAGTCTCAAACGTCAGGCCAAAAAGGCCGAACGCTTCACCACGCTTAAGGATCAGGAGCACCTCCTCAAAGAGCAGCTGCTGGGCCTTCGCTGGAAAAAACACCAAGATGAATTTGAGCATTTAGAAACCCAACTCCAAAGTTGTGACGGCGCGTTTAGACAACATGCCGAAACAGACTACGAACAGGCGGAAATCCTCCAGGACCGAAGGGATCAGCAAGAAATCCTTCAGCGCGAACTCAACGCTACGCAAGCCCAGTTTTACGAACTGGGCGCTGACATCAGCAGGATTAGCCAGACTCTGCGTCATGCAAGGGAAACCCAAGCCAACCTGAACCAGGAAGAGTTGCGCCTGATCGAGGAACAACGCCAGGCCGCAATGGATCTTGCGGCAGACCAGGAGACCCTGGATCAGATCCGCGAAGAACAGGCTGAAATTGAACTCAGCCTAGCATCGGCCATTGAGGACGAGGCCAAGTGCCATGCGCTACGAGGCAAGGCCGACGCCAACCTCAGGGAGTCGCGCATTGCTTCTGAAGAACTCAATCGCGAACTCAGTCGATACCGGGGCCAACTGGAAATTCAAACCGCACGCATTCGCCAGAGTGAACAGCAGCTGCGGCAGTCCGAGATTCGCATTGAGAAGCTTCACGGCGAAAAGTTGGAGATCGAAAAGGAGCGCGATGCCTCGGGTCTTGCCGAGCTTGAAGCCTTGGTTCAGGAACTTGAAGCCGAGCGACTGATGGTCCATGAGCAACAAGCTCAACTGCAGGTCACGGTCGAAGCGCTCCGTCAGGAGATCAAGACATCAACAGCCGCGCTGAATCAATTACTGGCAGAGCGGCATGCCATCGAAGGCCGCATCGCATCCATTGAAACTCTGCAACATCATGCCATGGGCAAAGATCGCGCCGATCTCAAGTCCTGGCTCGAACGCCACGACCTCAAGGCTGCCCCCCGACTCGCAGAACTGATGGAAGTGTCGCCCGAATGGGAAACCGCCGTCGAAACACTGCTGGGACCCCATCTCCAGGCCCTTTGCCTTGAGGACCTCACAAAGGTCATTGAAATCATTAAAGAAATCCCTGAGGAGTCCATCGCCTTCTTGGAAACCAGCGGTCTATCCTCTCCGTCAAAAAAGCCCCATAGCCTCTCAAATCTGGTCACCAGCCCGGTCGATCTCGAGGATCTACTCGGTCGAATCCGCTGGGCAGACTCACTGAACGAGGCCTTCGACCTTCGGAAGAGCCTTAATTCACATGAAGCGGTGATCAGCCCCGATGGGACCCTCATCGGTCGTAATTGGCTGATTCATCAAAAAATTGACGATGGTCAGGCGGGCCTGATTCGAAGAGAGCGCGAGCTTAAAAACCTCAAGCAAGAGCTGATCGCTCTTGGCGAAGACATCGAACAATCCGAAGCGCTTCTGGAGGAACGGGAGGGCGCATTAAAGCAAGCCGAATCCGAACGGGAGCGCCTGCAAGCTGAAGACCGAAGAATCGGCTCCGAACATGCACGCTCACGCGCTGAGCTGAGTGCGCTCAAAGCCCGCCATGAGCAGGCACTGAAACGGATGAATCAAATCCTCAGCGAGGCCAGCGAGATCGAGATGCAGGCTCAGGAAATCCGTGAGGACCTTGAAGAATGCGCCCTTCGCAAAACCGAAGCCGAGGAGCGACTGGCCGAGCTCGACAGGAATATGACTCTACTCTCGGGTAACCGTGAGTCGATGGAAACCGGTCTGAGCCAGGCAGAGCAGGCGCTTCAGGCGAGCCGAGAACGCGCCCAGAGCCTTAAAAGCCGTGCCGAACAACTCATGTCGAATGAGCAGATCACGTCCCGGCATCTTGAGCGTCTGAGAGCTCAGTTAGAGCAAAGCCAAGAGCGTATGAATGCTTTGCAAACCCGAGCCACAGAGTCAGCCCAAATCCCGGAAGGATCCGAAGAGGAGCTTGAGAGCCTGACCGAAAAGAAAGTCTTGGTAGAAGAAACGCTAGGCCGACAACGCCAACGCACCTCGGCACTCGAATCTGAAATCAGAAGTGCCTCAGAAGCCAAACTGGAAAACGAACGACAGCTTCAAAAGGTCAAGGACCAACTTGAGCGAATCAAACTGGATTTGTCCGCCAACGAAGTTCGCCGACAAACCGTTGAGGAACAGCTTGAGGAGATCGGCTCAGCGCCTGAACGGGCTGTTGAAAACCTTCCCGAAGATGCCGGCGAAAGGGCCTGGCAAAACCAACTACAGGAAATCGCCACTGAAATTGCCCGGCTGGGCGCGGTCAACCTCACGGCCATGGAAGAATATCTGGTTCAGGAAGAACGCATGAGATTCCTCGATGAACAAAACGCCGATCTCGGACAGTCTCTGGAAACCCTACGTGAGGCCATCGAGAAAATTGATCGCGAATGTCGCACCCGCTTCAAGGAAACATTCGACCTCATCAACACAGGCCTCCAACGCATGTTCCCGAAACTATTCGGTGGCGGCCAGGCCTCTCTTGAACTGACCGAAAGGGATCTTCTGGAAGCCGGGGTAACGGTCATGGCTCGACCGCCCGGAAAGCGCAACAGCTCAATTCATCTGCTCTCGGGCGGCGAGAAAGCCCTGACGGCTGCGGCCTTGGTTTTTGCCATCTTTGAACTGAATCCAGCACCCTTCTGTCTTTTGGACGAAGTCGACGCCCCCTTGGATGACGCCAACGTCGGACGATTCAGCCAATTGGTCAAGGAAATGTCGGAGAGGGTACAATTCCTCTTCATATCGCATAACAAGGTTACGATGGAGATCGCCCAGCACCTTGCGGGCGTCACCATGAAGGAACCTGGGGTTTCCCGCATTGTTGCGGTGGACATCGATGCGGCTGTCGAAATGACGGCTGCCTGAATTGCCTGAGGCTTCACGATGGATAGAGATACCGTTCGCCTGATCCTGATCCTGGTTGGCATCACTGTCATGGCGGGTATATACATCTGGGGTCGCTTCAAAGACCCTCTGGTCAGCAGCCTTAAGAATCTCTTCAGCGCGGGAGCCAATGATAAGTCCGACCCGCTAGGGCAGGATTATCAGGACCCTGAAGAATATTTTGAAGAGAGCGTCCGGGTCATTAGCTCAGGATCCGACCATCGACGTGAACCCCTATTTGCGGGCCTTGATGCCGATGTGGACTATCACGACGACTCTGATCTCGAGGACGAAGAGGTCGCAGACCACAACGTGACCGCTGATGAACCCGGCGGCGCCCCGTTCCTGATCCAGGTCAGTGTCATTGCCGGCTCCGGCAGCTTTTTCAACGGCAGCGAACTGAAACAGGCGCTACTAGAAAATGACCTGCTCTATGGGGACATGGGCATCTTCCATCGTTATAACCACGATCTAACCCAGACCCTTTTCAGTGTCGCCAGCCTGGTGGAACCGGGGACCTTCCCCATTGATGACATGGCTTCGTTCGAATGCCCTGGGATCGTTCTGTTCTTCCAGACCGCTCGGGTTTCCGATCCCTTGGCAACGTATGATGATCTGGTAAACACCAGCCGTGAGCTAGCCCAGCAATTAAACGGCATCCAGTGGGATGAGACACGGCAACCGCTGGGCGCCAGCAAAATTGCCCAGATGCGGAATCTTCTAAAGCATCCTGTCGAATCCTAATGGCATCGGCCTCCGAGGCAGATCACCGCCGTGCCGAGGCGCTTCGGGCCGAGATCGCCTATCACAATCTGCGTTATCACCAACTCGATCAACCCATCATTCCGGATGCCGAATTTGATCGCTTGATGACAGAGCTTCTCAAGCTCGAAGCCCAGTTCCCGGAACTCAAGACCCCCGACTCACCGACCCAGACGATCGGTGCCCCGATGTCCAAGACCTTTACCGAGGTCCATCACAAGGTTGCAATGCTCTCATTGGAGAATGCCTTCTCTGAAGAAGACCTTGCCGACTTTGAAAGACGCATTCAACAGCGCTTATCACGAACCAATTATCGCTTTGCCGTTGAACCCAAACTGGACGGGCTGGCCGTGAGCCTGACGTATGTGGCTGGCCGATTGACTCAGGGCGCCACCCGGGGTGATGGACAGACCGGAGAGGATATTACCCAGAATCTCCTGACCATCCCGGACATCCCCAAGACCCTTCAAGGTGAGGGATGGCCCGAGGTGTTTGATGTTCGCGGGGAGGTTTTCATGCCCCGTGCGGGGTTCGCGCAATTAAATGCCGAGGCCTCCTTGCGGGGAGAGAAAATTTTCGCCAACCCCAGAAATGCAGCTGCCGGAAGCCTAAGACAACTGGACCCTCGGATTACCGCAGCGCGCCCCTTGAGTTTTTTTTGTTACGGGTGGGGCCTTTATCCGAGCCAAGCGCTCGCAGAAACCCACTCCGATACTCTGCGCCGATTTCAAAGTTGGGGCATTCCAGTCAACCCGGAATCGATTGTCACGGAAGATATTTCAGGATGCCTTGCCATTTATCGGGATCTTGAATCTCGAAGGTCCCGCCTTCCTTATGACATTGATGGGGTGGTCTACAAAATCGACAACCTGGCCGATCGAGAAATACTCGGCTTCGTCGCTCGGGCACCTCGTTGGGCGATCGCTCACAAGTTTCCGGCTGAAGAAGCCAGAACCCACGTCAATGCCATCGACGTTCAGGTAGGCCGGACCGGCGCTTTGACCCCCGTCGCCCGACTCGAGCCTGTTCAGGTAGGTGGCGTCACTGTCACCAATGCGACCCTCCACAATGCCGATGAAATCAAACGCAAGGACATCCGTATCGGTGATGAGGTCATCATTCGGCGCGCAGGTGACGTGATTCCCGAAGTGGTTCGGAGTCTTCCGGAATTTCGAACCCGGGATCTCCCGGAATTCCTGATGCCCTCCCACTGCCCAATCTGCGGATCCAGTGCAGAGATCGATGAGGGTGAATCTGTGGTTCGCTGCAGCGGGGGTCTGTCCTGTCCAGCTCAGCATAAGGAATCCGTTCGCCATTTCGCCTCTCGCAAGGCCATGGACATCGATGGCCTGGGCGAAAAAATCATTGATCAACTGCTCGAAGGCCGACTCATTGAGACGGTAGCGGATCTCTATCAGCTGGATGCCCCCGCCCTGAGCGCTTTGGACCGCCTGGGGGACAAGTCGGCGAACAACCTCATTGTGGCCATCGACAAAAGCCGGAAAACAACGCTTCCCCGTTTTCTTTTTGCCTTGGGGATTCGCGAAGTTGGCGAGGTAACCGCCCGCAATCTGGCTCAGCACTTCAGCGATCTTCCCGCCCTGATGGCCGCGGAGCCAGAGACACTGATGGGCGTCCCGGATGTGGGCCCCACAGTCGCAAAACACGTCCACACGTTTTTCAGCCAGCCGCGCAATCTTGAGGTGATATCAAGCCTCATCGGCCATGGGGTTCATTGGGACAAGGTGATAGCGGCCAGTGAAGGACCCCAACCCCTTCAGGGCAAAACCTTTGTGGTCACTGGAACCCTCGCGACCCTCTCACGTGAGGAGGCTCACGCCCGGATTCTGGCCTTGGGGGGCAAAGCTACCGGCAGTGTCTCGCAGAAGACCAGCTATGTCGTCGTCGGTTCTGATGCCGGATCGAAGGCCACCAAGGCAGCACAGCTGGGCATCCCGATCCTCGATGAAGAGAGTTTTCTCGCTATGACCACCCGGATCGACGCCTGATCAATTCCCAGAGGAGCGTACGGGGATCTCAAGACGTTCGAATAGGCGGACAAACTCCATCCCAAAACGCCTATCTAAGGTTCGAGCCTCTTTCCCAAGCCTCTTGAGATTGAGCTGATCGGATCTTTCACCCAACACAAAACAAATACGGTTTCCAGGTCCCAGCACTGAGAGCGCGGCCAAAACCCCCTTGAAGTGATTCTGCATCGCCATCTGAACTTCTCGCCAAACAGCTCCCTCACCAGACCATAGATTCACCGCCATAGCCCCTCGAGGCGCAAGCAAATCGGACAGTCGGGAGAAAAACTCAGGTTCCTCAAGAACCTTTGAGGGGCCTTCGGCATCAAAAACATCGACCAGAATCAGATCGAATTTGTCGCCGGCCTTGCACATCTGATCCTCAAGGTATTGATGCGCGTCCATGACATGAACCTCCAAGGGTGGACTCAGATCCAGATCGAAATATGCTTGAGCCACATCTACCACGGCCGCCCGCAATTCGACCGCTTCGATTTGTGCATCGGGAAAATGCTGCAGAAAGAATCTCGCCAAGGTTCCGCCCCCGAGGCCCAAAAGGAGAATTCGCTTTGGCTCAGGGACAAATAGCAAGGCAACCAGCATCGCCCTGAGGTAACCCAGTTCGATATGATCGGGAGCAACAAGATCCATCGCGCTTTGCCTAGCAGAAGAACCAAAATGAAGTGACCTGACGCCATAGGTTTCGATCACCTCAATGGGGCCATGCCCATCAACGACACGATGGATCAGTTTTCCACCAAATTTCACAAAACTCTCCTCCCAGTGCCATTCGTGGCCTGCCGATATAATCGAATCTTGCCTCATAGACAGGTACCGCCGAGTGAAGACCGAAGCCCCAGGCCCTGACAATCAATTCCACCTAGACCAGGTCCGTCTCATTCTAGACAGCTACCGTCACTGGACTGGCGAGGATCTATTGTCTTTTTCCGTTGCAGAGAGTGAAAGCCTCGGAGAAATGGTCTTTATTGCCCCGATTGCGCTGGTTTCCCATGGCACAGAGGATGATCCCATCTTCAACTATGCTAATCGCATGGCGCTTGAAGCGTTTGGGTATCCGTGGGCAGAGTGGACCCGCCTGCCTTCCCGCTTTTCAGCTGAAGCCCCCAACCGGGAGGCGCGGCAGAAACTGTTGGATACCGTCCGGGAACGAGGCTTTTCGGCGGGCTATCAGGGGATTCGGATCGGGAAGAATGGACGCTTTGAAATTCGTGCCGCCAAAGTCTGGAACCTTCTGGATTCAGCCGGTCATTCCCGCGGCCAAGCGGCCTGTTTCAGCGACTGGCACAGGATTCACCGCCCCATCTGAGAAAACGCCCCCCGGAACCCATGGCTCCAGAAGGCGTTGCACGGATCTCACTCAGGTTTCAATCACAATCCGTCCTTCTGTGATATCGGCGGTGACTACATCGCCAGATCCCACCTTTCCGGCCAGAATGTCCTGCGCCAGCGTGTTTTCAAGATCTTGCTGGATCGCCCGCTTCAAGGGCCTTGCGCCATACACTGGATCAAAACCCGCTTCACCCAGATAATCAAGCGCAGCATCAGTGACTTTGAGAGTAATGTCACGCTCCTTGAGCCGTTGCTCCAGATTTTGGATCTGGATTCGGCAGATGGCACGGATCTGCTCGCGAATCAGCGGATGGAACACCACAACCTCATCAATCCGGTTGATGAACTCAGGCCTGAAGTGGTGGCCTACCACCTCCATCACCGCTGCTTTCATCTCCGCGTAGTTTTCTTCTCCGGCCAACTCCTGAATACGGTCAGAACCAAGGTTGGACGTCATCACAATCACCGTGTTGCGAAAATCCACGGTTCGCCCATGTCCATCGGTCAAGCGGCCATCATCAAGAACCTGAAGAAGAATGTTGAAGACATCTGGATGGGCCTTCTCCACTTCGTCCAGGAGGATCACGGCATAGGGCCTCCGGCGGACGGTCTCCGTCAGGTATCCACCCTCCTCATATCCGACGTATCCCGGCGGAGCACCAATCAGGCGGGCCACGGAATGCTTCTCCATGAACTCTGACATATCAATGCGGACCATGGCCTCTTCCGTATCAAAGAGGAATTCAGCCAATGCCTTGCAAAGTTCGGTTTTTCCAACGCCCGTCGGACCCAGAAACAAGAACGATCCATTGGGACGCCGGGGATCGGAGAGCCCCGCACGCGAGCGACGGATGGCATCCGAAACAGCCTTGATCGCTTCAGCCTGACCCACAACCCGGTGGCCGAGTTCGGATTCCATCGCCAGCAGCTTTTCCCTCTCGCCTTCCAGCATTTTGGATACCGGGATGCCGGTCCATTTGGAGACCACCTCAGCGATTTCTTCGTCCGTCACCTTGTTTCTGACCAAGGTTGCTTCCACGTTTTCTATGGCTTCGGCGGCATCCAGCTGTTTCTGAAGTTCAGGAATCAGGCCGTACTGAAGCTCACCCATCTTGGTGTAATCTCCCGCCCGACGGGCCGCTTCAAGATCGAGACGCGCCTTGTCCAATTTTTCCTTGATCGCCGTATTTCCCTGAAGTGCTGCTTTTTCAGCCTTCCAGACTTCCTCAAGCTCTGCATATTCGCGCTCCATTTCTGAAATTCGTTCCTGAAGCTCAGAAAGACGGCGCCGCGAGGCTTCATCGGTTTCCTTTTTAAGGGCCTCCCGTTCAATCTTGAACTGAATCAAACGCCGCTCCAGCCGATCCATCGACTCCGGCTTGGAATCAATTTCCATGCGAATCCGGCTGCTGGCCTCATCCACCAGATCGATCGCCTTGTCCGGAAGATTCCGATCGGTAATGTAGCGGTGCGACAAGGTGGCCGCAGCCACAATCGCAGGATCGGTAATCGTGATGCCATGGTGCACCTCATACTTCTCCTTCAGCCCGCGCAGAATGGCAATAGTGTCCTCGACACTCGGCTCGTCAACCAAGACTTTCTGGAATCGCCGCTCCAATGCGGCATCCTTTTCGATGTATTGACGGTACTCATCCAGCGTTGTGGCACCGATACAGTGAAGTTCGCCCCTCGCCAAAGCCGGCTTGAGCATATTTCCGGCATCCATGGCTCCATCGGCCTTGCCCGCTCCAACCATCGTGTGCAGTTCATCGATAAAGAGAATGATCTGGCCTTCCTGCTTGGAAATATCATTGAGCAGAGCCTTCATGCGTTCTTCAAATTCACCCCGGAACTTGGTCCCCGCAATCAGCGACGCCATATCCAAGGCCAGAAGCCGCTTACCCTTGACACCCTCTGGAACCTCGCCATTGATGATGCGCAACGCAAGTCCTTCAACGATGGCCGTTTTGCCAACCCCAGGCTCGCCAATCAGGACGGGATTATTCTTCGTTCTCCGCTGAAGCACCTGAACGGTTCTCCGAATTTCATCGTCTCGCCCGATCACAGGATCCAGCTTGCCATCTTCAGCGCGCGCCGTCAGGTCAATGGTGTATTTCTGGAGTGCTCCCCGCTGCTCCTCAACATTGGGATCATCCACCTTCTGGCCCCCTCGGATGCGATCAATGACCTCTAGAAGCTTGGCCGGAACAAGCCCTGATTTTTTGAGCGTATTGCCGAGTTCGCCGCGCTCCTCGAGTGCTGCCTGGACAAAAATCTCACTGGTAATGAACTGATCGCCCCGCTTTTGCGACAGCTTGTCGGTCAGATTTAAAAGCTTGAGAAGTTCCCCTGAGATCTGGATATCTCCCCCCACCCCTTCCACCCGAGGCAGGCGCTCCATCTGTTGCCCGAGCAGCGTCCTGAGCTCCGCTACGTTCACCCCACATTGGGTGAGCAATGGGCGAACCGTGCCCCCTTCCTGGTCAATGAGCGCCACCATGACATGGACCGGCGCAATAAATTGCTGATCCCGACCGAGCGCAAGACTTTGGGCATCTGCAAGTGCAGACTGGAATTTTCCCGTCAGTTTGTCCATTCGCATGTTAAAAGCCTTTAATCTGATAAGAGGTTGAACTGGATATTGGGATCCTTTGGAACCCAATCAAGCGTTCTTCATAACAATTTCCTCTGGCCCTGTGCTGACGTATGATTCAGGGTTGACCAGACACCCCCATTCATGAACACATCCACTCCTCAACGCGTACTCATTGTTCGCCTGAGTGCTATCGGCGATATCGTGATGGCTTCAGGCCTGATCCCCGCGCTGCGGAGCCTCTGGCCCGAGGCGCATATCGCTTGGCTTGCAGAAACCGGCCCCTCGGAATTACTGCGGGCGAACCCCCGCCTGGATGAAGTGATCGAACTTCCCCGTCAACGCTGGAAAACCATGACTCGCGAAGGCCAGAGGGGCCTTGCCATCAAGGAGATGTGGGGCTTTGCCAAAAGGCTGAGAGAGCAATCCTTTGACCTCACCATTGATCTCCAGGGACTACTCAAAAGCGGGGTCTGGGCCTTTGCCTCAGGCGCTCCGCGCCGAATTGGCCTCGGTTCAAAAGAGGGCAGTCAATGGCTCATGACCGAGTGTCTGGCGCGCAATGAAACCGACCCTCGAATGGGCAAGGAATATCGGGCACTGGCCGTCAGTCTGGGCGCACAGGATGCAGACTTTACTCCCGACATTCAGATTCCTGATGCCCTGAAGATCAAAGCCCAAGCCGAGCTTGAACGGCTGTTTGGCGACGAAAAGGTGGCTCTTTTGGCACCCTTTACCACCCGCCCTCAGAAGCACTGGTTCAATGAGCGGTGGGTAACACTCAGCCAGGGACTCCGGACATTGGGTTATCGCAGCCTGATTCTCGGCGGCCCTGCTGACCTTCAGGCCGCCGAGGACCTCGCCAGATGCATGGGTCCTGACGTCGTCTCGCTGGCCGGCAAGAGCGCCCTCCTTGAATCGGCGGCCCTGATTCAAAAAGTGAATCTTCTGATCGGGGTGGATACGGGCCTGACCCATCTTGGAAAGGCGCTCGGAACGTCGACCATCGCCCTCTTCGGCTCGACGCTACCTTATTGGGAGGCGCCCACATCCAAAGCTGAGATTCTCTTCGTCAGGGAACCGTGCTCGCCTTGCCATCGAAAACCGGTGTGCAACGGTCTTTTTACCTGCATGCGACATCTTGAACCTCAGGGTGTCCTGGATGCCGTTCGAAGGATCACCCCGCCATGAGCTCGATCCCCTTCAAGCTTCAGATTGGTCCTCTCACATTGAGCAACCCCTTCATTCTCGCCCCGATGGCAGGCGTCACGGATCGTCCTTTTCGAAACCTGTGCCGAAAGTTCGGTGCCGCCATGGCGGTCAGTGAAATGGTTTCTGCAAACCCCCTGCTCAAGGATGACCGAAAAACCCTGATGCGAACTGACCACGGCGGTGAAACCGGCATTCGCGCCGTCCAGATTTTGGGCAACGAACCCAAGGACATGGCCGAGGCGGCTCGCCTCAACGTCGCCCGCGGCGCCGACTTGATCGATATCAACATGGGCTGCCCCGCCAAGAAAGTCTGTCGAAAAGCCGCCGGGTCCGCCCTCCTCAGGGATGAGGATCTGGTTCGCCGGATTCTGGAAGCGGTGGTTCGATCCGTCGAGGTTCCGGTGACTCTGAAAATCAGAACCGGCTGGGATCCAGAAAACCGCAATGCGGTTCGAATCGGGCAGATTGCGGAGGATGCAGGAATAAAGGCCCTGACCATCCATGGACGCACCCGCAGCTGCGGGTTTTCGGGGTCAGCCGAATACCGTACAATCGCTGAAGTCAAGCGCTCGATCCGCATTCCCGTCATTGCCAATGGCGATATTACGCGCCCTGAAAAAGCCCTCCAGGTCATGGAGGAAACGGGGGCCGATGCCGTGATGGTGGGACGAGCGTCACTGGGTCAACCATGGCTTTTCACGTCCATGATCCGGCATCACGATGGCAAGCCATCACCGCCCGAGCCTGAACTTTCGGCGCTTGAGACGCTGATGCTCGAGCACCTCGATGCCCTTCATGTGTTTTATGGCGAGCACCAGGGCATCCGAATTGCCCGAAAGCACATCGGTTGGTATTTCGATCACCTGGAGGGACCTTTGGAAGCCTATTCAGCTTTCAATCAACAACTCTCGGCGGAGGGACAGATACGTCTGATCCGCGAGCTCTTCCAACAGCATCTCATCACATACCGTCCGTGACCCAAAATTCGCATGACCCAAGCCCCTCAAAAGAGGGCAATTCCGTCCTCAGCAGCCATGTACGAGAGGCGCTTCGCACGTATTTTGCGCGGCTGGATGGCCATGGCGCCAGCAACCTCTACGAACTGGTGCTGAGCGAAGTAGAACAACCACTGATCGAGACCGTTCTCGAACATTGCGAACACAACCAGACCAAAGCCGCTCAAATCCTCGGACTGAGCCGCAGTACCCTGCGTAAGAAAATGCAGATTTACCGGATTGAGTAAGAGAAACTCCACCATGCCTACCCCTCAGCGCATCACGCGTGCCCTCATCAGTGTTTCCGACAAATCCGGACTTCTCGAATTGGCTGAGGGCCTGACGCGAGCGGGGGTCGAGATCCTTTCATCCGGCGGCACCTACCGCTATCTTCTCGATCACGGTCATCCGGCCAAGGAAGTCTCTCAACACACCGGATTCCCCGAAATCATGGGTGGCCGAATCAAGACGCTCCACCCCAAGATCCACGGCGGCATTCTGGGCCGCCGAGGTCAAGATGAAGGGGTGATGGCCGAGCACGGCATCTCGCCGATCGATCTGGTCATTGTGAACCTCTATCCCTTTGAGGCGACGATCGCAAAGCCCGAATGCAGCTTTGAAGACGCGGTCGAAAACATCGATATCGGGGGTCCAGCCATGCTTCGGGCGGCAGCCAAGAACCATGATGCGGTCGGCGTCGTCGTTGACCCTTCCGATTATGCGGGGATTCTCGAGGAGATGACACATCAAGATGGCGCATTAAGCGCGGCGACCCGCCTGCGTCTCGCCGCCAAATGCTATCGCCATACCGCCCGCTATGATGCCCTCATTGCGGACTACCTCGACAAGGCTTCAGGCGCGTCCCCCTTCCCGAACCCCCTCATTCTGACCCTGGAATACGCACAGGACATGCGCTACGGGGAAAACCCACACCAGCGAGCCGCGTTCTACCGTGACTCAAAGCCGCCCAGAGGCTCCATTGCCTCTGCAGTGCAGGTTCAGGGGAAGGAACTCTCTTATAACAACATTGCCGATGCCGATGCTGCCCTTGAGTGTGTCAAGAGTTTCGATGATGCGCCCGCCTGCGTGATCGTCAAACACGCCAACCCCTGTGGCGTAGCCGTTGGCAAGGATCTGCTGTCTGCCTATGACCAAGCCTACAGCACCGATCCGACCTCTGCTTTTGGTGGGATTATCGCGTTTAACCGCGAACTCGATCCGCAAACAGCGAAAGCCATCATTGATCGCCAGTTCGTCGAAGTGATTTTGGCGCCGTCCATCAGCCTTCAAGCCAAATCACTCCTGGCAGGTAAACCGAATGTTCGAGTGCTAGAAACCGGTGACTGGGATCCCAGAGCGCCTCATGCCCTGGATTTCAAGCGGGTCGGGGGTGGGCTTCTTCTCCAGGATGCCGATCAGGGAAGCGTCTCGCAAAATGATCTCAAGGTGGTGACTCAAAGAGCCCCCTCACCCAGCGAACTCAATGATCTTCTGTTTGCCTGGAAGGTCGCGAAGTTCGTGAAATCCAATGCGATCGTCTACGCCAAAGATGGGCACACCATCGGCGTCGGCGCAGGTCAAATGAGCCGGGTTTATTCCGCACGCATCGCCGCAATCAAAGCGCAAGATGCGGGCCTTCAGGTCCAAGGATCCGTTGTCGCTTCCGACGCCTTCTTCCCATTCCGCGACGGGGTTGACTCAGCGGCCGAGGCAGGTGTGACTGCCCTGATCCAACCCGGCGGCTCGGTTCGAGATGCCGAGGTCATTGCCTCTGCCGATGAGCATGGCATGGCCATGGTCTTCACCGGTATGCGTCACTTCAGGCACTAAGGGCGGGGCCCGGCCATGTCCGAGGAAAGCGCCTTCCCGATCCGGGACACCCATCTCGCAGCGACCACCGACGTCTGCGTGAAGTGTGGTTTGTGTCTCCCTCACTGCCCCACTTATCTCAAGACATCGGACGAGAACGAATCCCCTCGAGGCCGACTGTCGTTGATCCAAGGATGGGCTCAGGGTGCACTTGAACTCACATCCAAGCTGACGGACCACATCGATCACTGCCTGCTCTGTCGCTCCTGTGAGGCGGTTTGCCCCGCCAACGTCCCCTATGGGCAAATCGTTGATGACTTTCGGGCAAACCTTCACGACAAAGGCTCGCAGACCGCCAACGAGGGCGGCAATCGCATCAACGCCATGGTCGTTCAGTTTCTCAAATCAGACCAGCCTCGCTTTCTCCAGTCAGGCATGAGCCGAATGGCACGTTCGTCTGCAGGACAGAGCATCGCAAGGCAACTTGGGCTAGGCGCACTGACCGAGGGACTCCCGGATACCCCCTCCGGACTTCGAACGATCAAGCCCGGGCGATATCCCCACACCGCAAAAGAACCGCAGGGTGCAGCACAACTATTTTTAGGCTGTACCGGTGCGCTCCTGGATGCTGAAACGCTGGATTCCGCTGTCGGCCTATTGAACGCCCTGGGGATCGCCGTAGACATCCCTGAGACGCAAGGGTGTTGCGGCGCGCTCGATCTCCACGCCGGCAGCAAGCAAGATGCCCAAAAATCAATGCAGCGTAATGCCAAGGCATTTGAAGGACCGGCTTCAATTCCCGTGATCAGCTGCGCCAGCGGCTGTGGCGCCATGCTGAAGGATTACGGAACGGATCAAGGCCAGATCGGAGCCCGACACGCCGACATCAGCAGCCACCTAGAGCGGCTGAATTGGCCGACATCTCTTAGGGTTGCACCGCTAGAAGCCACCGGTGTTCTTCAGAGCCCCTGCAGCCTCAGAAATGTCCTCAAAACCCCTGATGCACCCTTAACGCTCCTTCAAAAGATCCCGGGACTTAAGGTCAAAACGCTCCCCGCCAGCATTCGCTGTTGCGGCGCTGCCGGCACTTTCATGCTGAACCATCCCGATGAAGCGCAGGGGTATCGTCAGGTCATTCTTGACCAATTGCTTAACGAACCGCCCCGCTATCTTCTCTCGTCTAACCCCGGGTGTTCGGCACACCTTCGTTCCGGCCTTCGAGCGCTTGGACTGGAGGTTGAGGTGATTCATCCCATCACGCTGCTCTGGCGCCAAGTTCAGGCGGCTCAAAAATCCGCGCCATAGGCATTCCGGGGATGGCACACAAGGCATTAACCCTCGATGAAAAACTGATCCAGTACCTTCAGAAGTTCGGGCACCGGGAGTCAGCCGCACTGGCCGCACTTCGAGAGGAAACGTCACAGCTTCCAGAGGCCGTGATGCAAATCACCCCGGAGCAGGGCCAGTTCATGGGCTTTCTCGCCAAGCTCATCGGGGCGAAAAAACTCCTGGAGATTGGCGTATTTACTGGCTACAGCGCCCTGGCGGTAATGGAGGATCTCCCCGCGACGAGCCGAATGGTGGCGCTCGACATCAGTGAAGCCTACACCGCCGTTGCAAGGCGTCACTGGAAAGCCGCCGGACTTAAGGAGCGGATCGAACTTCGCCTTGGACCCGCCCTTCAATCGCTGGAGACCCTCCTCTGTGAGAAGGGCGCGCTCAAAAGCTTTGACTTCATCTTCATTGATGCGGACAAAGCTCATTATCCTGCCTATTATGAAGCGGCCCTCAGCCTGACTCGACCTGGCGGCATCATTCTGATCGACAACCTCATCTGGTCTGGAAAAGTGGCCGATCCTTCGATCACTGACCCGGACACCGAGGCCTTAAGAGCGATGCTCCATACGCTGCGGGCTGACCCTAGAATTGATTTTTCATTGATTGCCGTGGCGGATGGCATTGGCCTGGCCCGGCCCAAGACTTGACCACGCGTGACCCCGGAACCCTCAGAAAAGCACATGTCGCAGAAATACCCTGTTCTTGTCACCGGTGGGGCCGGCTATATCGGCTCGCACACCACACTCCAACTGCTTGAAGCCGGCTACGACGTGGTTGTCCTCGACAATCTCTCGAACGCTCACCCCGAGTCCCTGCGGCGCGTTGAGGAAATTGCTGGAAAACCCGTGACCTTTATCGAGGGTGACGTTCGAGACCGTGAGCTGCTTCGTCGCACGTTCAGTCGCCATGGCTGTCAGGCGGTCCTGCATTTTGCCGGGCTTAAAGCGGTCGGCGAATCCGTGGAAAAACCCTTACTCTACTTCCAGAATAACGTGGAAGGCATGATCGCGTTGCTTGAAGTCATGGACGAAAGCGCCGTCCGCAAGTTGGTCTTCAGTTCCTCTGCAACGGTCTATGGCGAGCCTCAACAACTGCCATTGACCGAAGAGCACCCCCGGTCGGCCACCAATCCCTATGGCCGAACCAAGCTGATGATCGAAGAAATGCTCGAAGATCTTATTCGGGCGAACGATCAGTGGGGTGTCGCGACCCTTCGGTATTTCAATCCGGTCGGCGCCCATGAAAGCGGGCGCATTGGCGAAGACCCTCAGGGGATCCCCAATAATCTGATGCCCTTTATCGCGCAGGTCGCTACCGGGCGACGCGATGCGCTCCGCGTCTTCGGAAACGACTACCCAACGCCGGATGGAACGGGCATGCGGGATTACATTCACGTGGTCGATCTTGCCGAAGGCCACCTTCTGGCGCTTCAGCAACTGGAAAAAACCGGAAGCTTCACGGTGAACCTTGGAACCGGCACACCCTACAGCGTGTTGGACGTTGCCCAGGCTTTTGAAAGCGCCACCGGGCAGCCCATCAATGTCGAAATGCATCCTCGCCGCGCGGGTGATGTTGCCTGCTGCTATGCCGATCCGGCGCTTGCGAAAACCCTTCTCGGATGGGAGGCCACCCGGGACCTTCAAACCATGTGTGAGGACGTCTGGCGATGGCAGTCTGGCAACCCGGCGGGTTACCAGAAGCCCTAATCACAAAGGGCCGCCTCTAAGGCAGCCCTTTGTCTCCTGTTACCGAAACTCAAAAGCCCCTAGCGGCGCAGCTTGTAGTTCCGGCCATAGAAAATCTCGGCCATTTCGTGCTTCAACTGGCGCTGAATCGCCTTGCGCTCATCACTGGACAATGCGTCCTTGTCCGTCTCAAACAGATAGTTATCCAACTGGAAGTCCTTGAGGAGCATCTTCGTGTGGAAGATGTTCTCTTGATAGACATTCACGTCGATCATCTGGTACCGCTCGGCCGTCACGTCGGAGATGTAGTTCTGAATCGAGGTGATTTCGTGGTCAATAAAGTGCTTTTGACCACTGATGTCGCGGGTAAAACCGCGGACACGGTAATCCATGATCACGATGTCGGAATCAAAACTGTGAATCAGGTAGTTCAGGGCCTTAAGTGGAGAAATTCGCCCGCAGGTAGAGACATCGATGTCCGCGCGGAAGGTACTGATCCCCCCATGCGGATGACTCTCGGGATAGGTATGGACGGTAATGTGGCTTTTGTTGAGATGAGCCACAACGGAGTCTGGAATCGGGCCAGGCTCTTCCACGTTACCGACATCCATCGGCAAATCATCCCCTTCGGAAATCAGCATGGTGACGCTGGCTCCCTGAGGCTCGTAGTCCTGCCGAGCAATATTGAGGATTTGGGCGCCGATAATGGCGTTCACGTCCGTCAAGATCTGGGTTAATCGCTCCGCGTTGTACATCTCGTCGATGTACTCGATGTAGCGGCGCTTCTGCTGCTCGGTCTTGGCATAGCAGATATCGTAAATATTGAAGCTCAGCGACTTCGTCAGGTTATTGAAACCATGTAACTGAAGCTTGGTGATATCCATGTATGAACGCTACCCCTGAAAATGTGTTGTGCGCGCTTAATAATTGTCCTGTCGGCCACCGATCACTCGGCTCAGGCCCGGATCAGACCCTAAATCCATCAACCTGCCTCGACCACCTCAAAGGAATGGCTGACTTCAGCCGTTTTTCCCAGCATGATCGATGCAGAACAGTATTTTTCGGCGGAGAGTTTGACTGCACGCTCAACCACAGCGTCAGTCAGGCCACGACCTGTAACGACAAATCGAAGGTGGATGCGCGTAAACACCTTCGGATCCTGATCCGCACGCTCCGCCTCCAGGTGCGTTTCACAGCCCCGAACATCATGGCGGCCTTTTTTGAGAATGTGCAAGACATCAAAGGAGGCGCAGCCACCCATGCCCATTAGCAGCATTTCCATTGGCCGGACGCCCAGATTTCTCCCACCGGATTCCGGAGGACCATCCATCACGACCGTATGACCGCTTCCGGACTCCCCGATGAATAGGGTTTCCTCAACCCACTTTACGCGCGACTTCATGGGCCATCCCCTGCAAAATAGCCGCGTAATTTAGCACAACCGGAGCCAATGGATCACAACTTCTGGGAATACGGCCTTTTCAGGCCGCTTTTAAAAGCCCGCTATGGCGCAACAAGGGCTCAATGGAGGGCTCTCGACCTCGAAATGCCACGAATAACTCCATGGCCCCGGCACTGCCGCCTTTCTCGAGAATTTCTTCCAGGAATGCCTTGCCCGTTTCCGGATCGAACACCCCGCGCTCCTCAAAGAGGGAGTAAGCATCGCTGGAGAGGACTTCCGCCCATTTGTAGCTGTAATAGCCCGCAGCATAGCCTCCGGCAAAAATATGCGAGAAGCTGTGGGGGAATCGATTGAATGGCGGTGCCTTGACGACGGCAACCCGCTCACGAACTTCAGCCAGGATGTCGTAGATTCGCCCTCCCTGGGTGGGCTCATAGGCCCGATGCATCCGGATATCAAAGAGGGCAAATTCGACCTGCCTTAACATCTGCATTCCTGACTGGAAGTTACGGGCAGCCAGCATCTTTGAGAGGAGGCTTTCAGGAAGCGGTTTTCCCGTCTCGTAATGACCGGAAATCAACCCCAGAGCTTCCGGATTCCAGCAAAAATTCTCCATGAATTGGCTTGGGAGCTCGACGGCATCCCACTCAACACCATGGATACCGGAAACGCCCAAATGGTCCACCCGGGTAAGCATATGCTGAAGTCCGTGACCAAACTCATGAAACAGGGTCTCGACCTCATCGTGTCGCAGGAGCGCAGGCTGATGACCGACCGGAGGCGTGAAGTTACAGGTCAGGTAGGCTACCGGCAGTTGAATCTGGCTTCCTAAACGACGACGCGTCGAACACTCATCCATCCAAGCTCCGCCCCGCTTCTTCGGCCGTGCAAAAAGATCCAGGAAGAATGCGCCGCGAATGCCTTCGGCATCCCGGATTTCAAAGTAGCGTGCGTCCGGATGCCAGGTTTCAACCCCCTTGATTTCATTGACCGATACACCGTAGAGCTTTTCGATGATCCTGAAGAGCCCCTCCAAGACCCTGGGCGCAGGGAAATAGGGTCGCAATTCCTCTTGGGAAAGCGAGTAATGCGCTTGCCTGAGCTTTTCCGATGCATAGGTCAGATCCCAGGCTTCGGCATCAGGGATACCAAGCTCATCGCGGGCAAACGCCTTCAAGATGGCAAGGTCCTCCCGGGCTGAGGGCAATGAGCGGTCAGCAAGATCGGTCAAAAAGGCCTCAACCGCATCGACGGATGGCGCCATCTTGGTCGCGAGGGAAAGATCAGCGAAGTGATTGAACCCCAGAAGCTGGGCCTCCTCGTGACGCAGCGCGAGAATCTGCTCCATGATCGCTGTGTTGTCCCACTGCCCAGCCGTGGGCCCTTGATCCGAGGCTCGCGTGGCGTAAGCCGTGTAGAAGGCTTCGCGAAGGCCACGATCATCGGCGTGCGTCATCACCGCGATGTAGGAGGGGAATTCAAGATTGAAGACCCAACCTTTGACTCCCATGGCCTTGGCTGTCTCTGCAGCCATCGCACGCGCGGAATCAGGGATCCCCTTGAGCAGGGCTTGGTCTTCAATCGCTCGATGCCACCCTTGCGTGGCATCGAGCACATTGTCCTGAAACTGGCTCGTCAGGCGGGAAAGCTCCTGCGCAATAAATTTGAATCGTTCCTTTTTTTCCGGGGGCAGATCGACGCCAGAGAGTCTGAAGTCGCGGAGGGCATTCTCGATGATTCGCCTTTGCGCAGGCTCCAACTGCTGAAATTCAGCGGAATTGGCAATCTCAAGATATGCCGCAAAAAGCGCATCATTCTGTCCGACTTCTGTTGCGTATTCACTCAACAGCGGGAGACACCCATTGTAGGCATCCCTGAGCGCATCACTGTTCATCACCGCATTGAGATGGCTAACGGGTGACCATGCCCTGTTCAATCGATCATCCACGGTTTCCAGAGGCTCGACCAGATTCTCCCAGCTATAAGGCCCGCCTTTTTCTAGCCGCTGTCGAATCGCTTCTCGATTTTCGCCAATCAATTGCTCGATCGCCGGCCTGACATGGGAGGCATCGATCCGTGAGAATGAAGGAAGGGGAAGAGACTCAAGCAGTGGGTTCGACATGGGGGCATCCAAATTAAAGTTGACCGAACATAGACCCGCTCAGGCCATGAAACGTTCAGATCCAGCGTGGATAATTTAAGCGCGGCAGCAAAAAATGAGCCTTCGACGGTGAAGACCGAGGCGGGGTCAGGTCAGGCGTTTATGCATCTCGAGGACGTTACCACCCTCGATGCGTCGATAGCTGACGGCATCCATCAAAGTTCGTATCAGAAAAAGACCCCGCCCCCGTTCCGGAAGATCGTCAAGATCAGGCTCGGGAACAAGATCGATGTCAAACCCCTGCCCATGGTCATAGACTCTGACGCAAAGGTCATTTTCTTCAATGAAGATGCACACCCGGACCGTCTGGTCGGCATCGGTCGACGCACTGTGATCGATGGCATTGGCCATGGCCTCGGTCAAGACCACATTCAGGTGATAGGCCAAGGCCTCGCGATCCCCCCGGTAGTTATCCAACGCCCGGGCCACTTCCTCGGCAATATTACCGATCAGGCTGAGGTAACGCTTCTTATTGGGAACCACAATGTCGACATGAATATCATCACCGGAAAACATAGTCGCTCTCCATTTCAGGGATGTGCCAAGGCATCGTCGACCGAAGAAAAGATTTCAAATACGCGATGCAATCGCGTCAACTCAAACATCGACTGAACACGCGACTGGAGCCCTGCAAGCACCAGACTTCCGGAGCGGAGGTTTGCGCTTTTGAATCCGGACAGCAACGCACCCAGTCCGGAGCTATCAATGAAGCTGACTTGGCTGAGGTCAACGACCAGCTTCTGTCCGCCCACCTCGAGGAGATTCAGCATCATTTCCCTGAGCTCCCCTGAATTGGAAGCATCCAGCCGCTCCTCCTCCAGAATCAAAACCGTCCGACCTTCCCGAACCTCAGTGGTACATTTCAATAGGTGTTCCTCGAAAAACATCCGATTTCCAGCGCGCATGCCACGCCGGTTGAGATCCCATCAGATCTCTAGACAGTTTAAGACCGAGACGGGGGACTCGCCGCCCCGTCGAGCCGAGAGACCAGAATCTTGTCGACACGATTGCGGTCCATATCGACGACCTCGAAATGAAGACCGCCCCATTCAAAATGATCCGCCGAGCGAGGGACTCGCCCGAGATGCTCCATCACGAAGCCACCAATCGTATGGTAGTTACCATCCTCAGACTCTGGCAATTCGCCAACCGCAAGAAGCTGCTTGAACTTTTCTACCGTCAGCATCCCATCCAGCAGCCAAGAGCCATCTTCTCTCTGAACGGCATCCGGCTCCTCCTCCCAAGGCTCCTCTGACGGCATATCACCAACGATTGCCTCAAGGACGTCCTTCAGCGTTGCAAGACCCGCAACCTCGCCATATTCATCGACCACCAGCGCAAGGGAAATTTTTGAACGCCGAAACTCCTCCAGCAACTGGACGGAACTTAATGATTTGGGAATGTACTTGACCTGCCGAATCGCTGCACTGAGCTTGAGCTCCTCCCCTAACAGCGCCCGGCGCATCAGATCCTTGGCCTCGATAACCCCCAGCACGTTATCCAACCCCCCTCGACAAACGGGGATCACCGAATGCGTGCTTTCGATCAAGCGCTTGCGGATCTCTTCGGTGGGGCTTCCAATATCAAGATAATCGATTTCCATACGGGGGGTCATGATGGCCCCGACCCGCAAGGCATCGAGCCGCATGACGTTCGAGACCATGATTTTTTCACTTTTGTGAAACAGGCCAGCCTCCGTCCCCTCATCAATCATCAGACTGATTTCACGTTCGCTGACAATCGAATCCTCTCGCTTTCGAATCCGCAGCACGAAAAGGACAAAATCGGTAGAGAAGCTCAGCAGCCGCACCAAAGGATAGGCGAGCACCGAGAGGAGCCGCATGGGTCTGGCAACGCCAATGGCAATGGATTCTGCCTTAATCAAAGCCAGTCGCTTGGGAACCAATTCCCCAATGATGAGTGAAAAATAGGTGATCAGAAAAACGACAACGACCATCGAAAGGGCATCGCTGTACGCTGAAAGCGGAGGAAATTGTCGAAGGTAGTTATCGACCTTTTGAGAAAGAGCGGCTTCACCTAAAGCACCACTCAAGATACCGATGAGCGTAATGCCCACCTGGACAGTCGATAAAAAGTGACTGGGCTCATTGGCAAGCTGAAGGGCTGCCTCAGCGCCCGACACGCCATCATCGACCGCCTGACGTAGCCGCGCCTTTCGGGCGGAAAGGATCGCTAACTCGGACATCGCAAAAATGCCGTTCAGGCCGAATAGAACCAGCAGTGTAAAAACTTCCATCAAGTGGGATTGTTGTTTACCAGCCTTCTAGCGTATCGGATCAGGGGTAAGTATGCAAAACTCTCAAAAATACCGGGTCAACCGATGGACCCTCCTGACCCTGACATCCCCTGACAGGAATGCCCGTCTACCTGAATCTAGAGCATGCAGCCCAGTTTCCATCTCTCTAAAGCGCATCGAGCCGGCTTCTTTCTGATTCATCTCTATGCGTTCAGCGCCTGGTTTAACCCCATCCTGAATCACCTCGCATTTATTGGTCTTGCTGGCCTTGGGACGCTCCATCGACCGACAAGAGCCTGGCTGATTCAGCGCACCGAAGCGCGATGCGCGATGGGCTTTGCCGTCCTCATTCTGGCCCTCTCGCTCAAAGGCATGTTGGAGTTCCCCCATGCACTCCCAGGCCAAGCACTCACCACCTCAAAGTGGGTCCTCCTGTCAGGATTTGCATTCCTTCTCCCTTGGCTTTCAAACAGCCGCATAAAACCGGAAAACCTCTTTGGCCTTGCACTGCTTGGCCTTCTCATCGGAATGCTGCTGCACACAGCGCCGGGAAAGCTTCTCCGATTTAATATCGGCTCAGATCACACCAACTGGCAGCCGCACTTTCAATTTTCGACCGCTGGCATGGCGGGCCTTTCTGGAGGCCTCTCCCTGCTGGGCCTTTTAATGTTCAAAGAACGATTCTTTGAGGAAAAAAATGGCGCATGGCGATTGAAAGGGCCACTCTGGCTGATTGCGGTCTACCTCAGCGGCTACATGCTGATTGCGAGTCAGTCCAGAATCAGTTGGCTTGCCCTCGGCGTCACGCTGCCTCTGGGCCTTCTCCTTCGTCGAAAAAAAGCAAAGGGCACCCAGCCCGTCAAAAGACCCCACACAGCCAATCTGATGATGCTGGTCGTTGCCTTTGCCCTGATTTTTGGCGCATGGAAAAACCTGGCCATCTTTCAGGAGCGAATGACCCGGGATCTCGAAGTATTTTCAGCCACTAAAACCGAGCGATTTGAGGGCTCATCCACCGGACTGAGGCTAAAAATGATGGAGTTTGGCCTTCAATCTTTCAGCGAGCACCCGATTCTGGGTTGGGGAAATCGCGGAAGCGCTTCGATTGCCAAGGAGAAAGGGAACGAACGCTACCGTTCCCCGGAGCCCGATGGCCGGCTGATCTGGTTCCCACACCTTCACAACACCTACCTTGAGATCCTGGTGCGCTTCGGCGGGGTTGGATTTCTCATGTTTATCGCTGCACTTTTATCGAGTGTGTTGCGATTAAAAAGATCACTTCGAGAGGAAACGAATCCCAATGCCCTGAATGTAGGAGTGTTCACCGGCATGGGCCTTCTTTTCTTTGCAATCTGTGGTCTTGCAGGTTTTCAAATCATGCAGGAGGAGTGGCGTGCGCCATTTTCCCTTTTACTCGCGCTCTCCTTCGGAGCCTTCACCAAAGTCGATGGCTCACGCTAGGGGCGACTCAGCCCATCTCCTAGAATTTGCTTCCGCTTCAAAAGATCAACAATCCCGTCAACGCAAGCCTCGAGCGAGAGACTTCCTGTTTCAGCGACAAATTCCGGCGCCAGGGGAGATTCGTAAGGTGAAGAGATTCCGGTAAATTCCGAAACCTCGCCTGAGCGAGCCTTCTTGTAGAGCCCCTTCACATCCCGCCCCTCGCAGACCGCCAGGGGAGCGGCACAATAAATCTCAAAAAACTCGCCCTCGCTGAACATCGCCCTCACGCGATCCCGATCCGCCCGCAGCGGCGAAATGAAAGCGGTAATGACAATGACACCCGCATCCATAAACAATTTTGCCGACTCGCCAATCCTGCGAATGTTCTCGCTGCGGTCATCCAGGCTAAAACCCAGGTCGGAACACAGTCCATGACGAACATTGTCTCCATCCATGACATACGTTCTGCAGCCATTGGCAAAAAGTCTTTGCTCAAGAGCATGCCCCAATGTGGACTTGCCTGCCCCTGACAATCCTGTAAGCCAGAGCACTGCAGACTTATGGCCTTGAGCCTGCTCACGATGCTTGCGGGTCACAAGGCCTTCGTGACGGGTCAGATTTCTGGATCGTTGGTCATTCACGTCAGTCACTCAAGTCAAGTCCATAAACGGCACGGCGGCCTTGATGGGAAGAAGGAGGGGAAGATAGGCATTCAAGCAGGGTGCCGGCATGAAATCCCGAGCCCGGATCTTTTGAGCCGCCCCATCAAGCGGACGATCGAGCGCCCGAACAATCGCTGCGGCCATCTCTGAAGGAGCGCCCACAGGCACCAGTTCCCCATGACGTCCTCCCTCCAATATCTCCGAAGGTCCATTTCGACAATCGGTCGATACAATCCGACAACCCAACGCCAAAGCCTCGACCAGGACCGTCGGAAGCCCCTCCCAAGCGGATGAGAGGACAAAAACGGAGGATGCAGCCATGAAAGGCCAGGGAGGGTCGACGAATCCTGGGAGGTCAACCACATCCTGAATCCCAAGATGACTGATCAAACCTTCCAAACGCTCACGCTCTGCACCCTCACCCAGAATGATTAGCCGCATGTCTCTGTGCCGAAGCACCATCGAAAAGGCTTCAAGCAGCGAAGGATAATCCTTGGCCGGGACGAGTGAGCCCACTGCAACCACAACCGGCAGGCCTGAAGAAAAAAAGCGATGCGCTGGTTTTTCAGGGGCAAGGGTTAAAAAGTCCGAGGGGATTGAAGGGTTGGGAATGACATGAATCTGGGATCGGGAGAGAGAGACCCTCTCGGCAAGATCATCTGCAACCCCAGAGGAAACAGCGACCACATGATCCGCCGCGGGGTAGGTGAGCCGCATCAAGGCGGGAAGAAAACGCACCTTAAAATATTGGGACCTTGGAACATATTGGGAAATCGTGCTGTGACAACTCACCACAACCCGCGTCGGGACCCGACTGAGCCATCGAGCCACAATCGATGCCACTCCCGCTTCTTCTCCCTGAGCCAGAAGAGCCTTGGGTTTTTCCCGTCGAAGATACCGCGACAAGCCAAACGTATACCCTTTCAGGGAGGGCGCATTCAGGTCTACGACACGGATTTTCGGGTCGAGCAATTCAAGAAAAACGCCATCAGCCTCTGCAAGGACCATGTCCACTTGCATGCCTCTCCTTGAGAGTTCGTTGGCCAAATTGAGCGACACACGCTCAAGACCTCCCCCTCGGAGATTCCTTACAAAAACCGCAATATGCGCGTCACCGGCAGCCACTTTCGACCTAACCAGACCGTTGGGGTACATTCCAAGACGCTAAATCACGGTCAATTAATGCCGCGAGCTCCTGGTTGGCCTCCGTAAACTCCTCGCACAACGCCCTCTGCAGATCGAGGTCATTGGCATCACGTGGCCGCACCTTGACGTTGGCAGCCGCCAGTCGCCGAATCAGTCCGTGACGCAGCCGCTCAGCTGGAAGCACCCAGCGAACAATCTTCCGCACCCAATCCGGCGGTGTTTTCAGAAGATCGCGAAGCATCAGGCTGCCCACCACCTTGTTGGCATTCACGCGGGAGAACTCAGGACGAAAGCCAGACTCAACACCAAGAAACTCCAGCACCTTTCGAAACACCTCCTGCGGCGCTCTCGCAAAGTCATCGTAGAGGATGACATGAACCCGATCACGACCAAAAACATCAAAGTAACGACTCACCTGTGACGCATAGGTGGCAGCGGCTCGATATTGCAATTGCAAGGGGACTGGGGCAGTTGCTGGCACATGACGACCTTCTCGACGAGCCGATTCAAGCGCTAAAGCATCACTGAGACTTCTGACGTTCTCATATCCTTCAAAGATCAACTGACTGTGAAGCGAAGGAATCATTTCAGCAGGATTCCTCAACATCACGATAATTTGAGCGTCAGGATTAAAGGCATGAATGTTCTGCGCCGCCTCTGTGGAAGCCAGATGCCAGACGGAAGATTCGCCGACCCTTTTTTCAGTGCTGGCCCCCGAGAACAGGGCATTAAAACGAACGGGATCCCGGATGTGCGCGGTGGGAGGCATATCGGTCGCAAAAAAGTGCGATTCCTTGCGCCGCGCCATAAAAATCTCAGGATGCTCTCCCAAGAAAACATCCAGCGCTGTGGTTCCGCATTTTGGGGCGCCGACAATAAAAAAATCAGGCTTACGACCCACCCAATTGATGCTCTGATCCGCAGCCATCCAGCCACTATCCCCGATTAAAATTTCTCACGCCCCGCCTGACGCTCATGCCAGACACCCCGAAATGCTAGGATAGCGCATTGTAGCGAGATCAACAGGCGCCCCCTTGTCGCACCCATCAAGTAAAGGCCGGCAGAGCTTCCTTGAGGCCATCTGGTCCTCCCTCCTCTGGGGGTCCCTCGACAAACTCACGGCGCTGGTCAAGCACGTCTATATCGCCTCGGCGATAGGCCTGAGCTCAGAGCTCGATGTCTTCTACATGGCCAATGCCATACTTACCTTGTTTGTCACCAGCTGGTCCCGCATCGCTGATGTGATTGCAGTTCCCAAACTGGTTGCGCTTGCAAAAAACGGCAAAACCCAAGAAGCCCGTGAGCTGACCGGCGATCTTTTCAGCCTGAGCTGTCTTTTTTCGTTAGCCCTGGGAACGCTTCTAACCGTCTTTTGGCCCTGGATTACCCGGCTGGCCTGGGGATTTGACCCCGAACGTCAAAGCTTGCTGACGCATTCTGTTTTCTGGGCTGAACCCCTCATTCTTCTGACCATCCCCGTCAGTATGCTCTATTCCTTCGCAAGAGCGAGAAGAGCCTTTTACCTGCGCTATCGAAACGAATTCGTCATCTCGGTCACGATCCTTGCCTGCGTCACGCTTTACCCGACGTCTCCCGGCGTTCTCCTTTGGTCATTCAGCCTCGGCACCATAATTTCCTTCTGTTTAGCCGTGTTTGAGTCCAAGGGCAGGGTCAACTTCTGGGGGGACCCGACCTCCTCATCGGTAAAGGTGCTTTTATCGATGGCGCCTGCCCTGCTTGTTTTCTTCGCCGTCGAGTACCTCTATGCCCTGGTGGATCGTCAATTTGTCTCATTCCTTCCCGTAGGAGCGATCAGCGCAATCGCCTACGCATGGACCCTTGCGAAGTTGCTCCCCAGTCTGCTCAGGATTGAAGGCGCTTTCATGACCTTCTACGCGGAAAGTAAGGATGACCCAGAGCAGCGAAGCGATCAGTTGAATAGCCTGATTTCGACCGGCATTTTGGCGGGCATCTGTCTCAGCCTGATTGTTTGGGAGTTTTCAGGCCCCTTCATTGGGCTTGTTCTGGAACATGGAAAATTCAACAAAACCAACACGGACCTGGTTGCTCGGTGCACGGGAAATTTTGGCATCGCCATGGTGCCATTTCTTTTGATCCCTGCCTTGGGTCAAATCTGCCAAGTTGAGAACCGCATGAAACTCCTGGTCCGAAGGACCTTGTTGGGTTTGGCGCTCAACATCACTTTTTGTAGCATCTTCCTCTTCGTCCTCCAATGGGGGGCTGAGGGCGTTGCGCTCTCAACGTCGATCAGCCACTGGGGAATGCTGCTTGTCTCGTCGGCTCTGGTGCGGCAACTCCAGATTGGAATCGAATACCAACGGCACGCGGCGTGGCTTGCAACCACATTGATTTATGGCTTTACAGCATTGATGCTGACGCGCCTGATGGGTGATCTGGAACTTGGAGCGGGAGAACCCATCATCCAATGTGTCAGCTTTATTCTGCTTTATTTTCTCCCGGTGCTTTTCGGCAAAGGAAGTGACAGCCGCTTGGCAAGAATTCTTTTCTCCAGAGCCCTGATAAAACTGAAGCTGCGAAGAAAATGAGCTCCCCACCCCCCCTCGTCAGCTTGATTACAGCAACCTTCAATCGGCGGTCGCTCCTTCCAAGATTGGCCGAGTCCATTCGTGCACAAACGCTCAGCCATTTTGAATGGATTGTGATCGACGATGGCTCCACCGATGGAACTGATCAATACTTTGCCGCGTTAAATGACCCCAGAATCAAGTTGATTCGCCAAAGCAATCAGGGGTGCAATGCCGCAAGAAACCGGGGCGAACTGGAGATCAACGCCGAATTTGTTGTGTTTATTGATAGCGATGATGAGCTGGTGGGCCCTGACACTCTGGGCCACATGGTGGAAAGAATTGCCAGAACGTCGGATTCGATCGGTGTCGTGGCTTTTTCTGTAGAAACCCCCGAGGGTGGGGGGGGCGAATCTCGTCTCAGTGAAGACGAAATTGTTTTGGGTTACACGGAACTCCTTTGTGGACATCGAGTGGAAGGCGAGTTTCTGAGAGTCTTCAAGCGCCAGGCCCTTGCGGTATCCCCATGGGCATCAGGCTTTGCGGGAATGGAGATACTCAAATACCTGGCCATTGCGAAGCATTACCAGACCCTCTATGTTCGAGAATCCGCCCTGATCTACCATATGAATCATGGCGACAACCTGACCAGCGCACGTCAGACGATTCTTCGTGCACCGTCGATGATCGTCGGCTATGAGCAATTAATTAACGAAAACATTTCAGGCTTTCGAAGCGCATGCCCCAAGGCCTTGGGCTTAAACCTCTTTCATGCTGCCATGTACTGCACCATCGATGGTCAGGATCGGCGGGCTGTAGGGCACGCACTGGGCGCCCTTAAGGAACGCGGACCTCTCCTTCACATCATGCTCCTGCTGATGTCTTTGCTCCTGCCTCTTCCGATGAGGCGAAAGCTTTTTATCTTGCGATCGCAAAAAAAAGGACGACTTTAAGGCCCATGAAGAAGCGAATTGCCTTCATCACCAGCGGACTTCCAACCGGTGGCGCCGAACTGGTCCTGGTCGCCTTGTTGTCCCGCCTCGATCAGTCTCGATTCGAACCTTTGGTCATCAGTCTCCGCGGCGATGGCGATCTGGGGCAAAGCATTCGCGATCTGGGTGTTGCGGTGCTGCCCTTAAACCTCGGACTCAAGCCGAGCTTGCCTTTAGAGCTTGCGAGGGGCATTCGCGCCCTCAGAGGCCTGGACCCCGATGTCATTCAAGGCTGGATGTACCATGGCAATCTTTTTTCATGGCTTGCAGCACCCTGGATGCGGAGGCGTCCTCGCCTTCTGTTCACCATCCATAATGCACTCAGCGACTGGACCAGTGAGCGGCGACTGACCCGGAAGATCATTCGGATCAACGCAATTCTCTCCGGGAGCGCAGACCGTGTCGTCTACCCTTCCGAACCGAGCGCACTTCAGCATGAGGCCATCGGCTACGCGAAGGATCGGACCCAAATCATTCCCAACGGTTTTGATTGCGACCGATTTGTTCCAGATGCGGAAGACCGCCTTCAAATCAGGGCTGAACTTGGATTCAGTGACGACGATTTTGTCATCGGGATGGCCGCTCGCTACCATCCCGTCAAGGACCATGCAACGCTTTTGGCTGCAGTCAGGGACACGCTTGATCGCTATCCTTCCACCCGTCTCTTGCTGTGTGGGCCAGGCGTCGATCACAAAAACCCCGAACTTCAGAACCTGATCCGAAAATATGGCCTTGAACAGGTTGTTAAACTGCTCGGCACTCGGCGCGACATGCCGCGGGTCTACCGTGCCATGGACCTCCTGGCGTTATCCTCAAAGAGCGAGTCCGCTCCTGGCGTTCTTGCCGAGGCCATGGCCAGTGGCGTCCCCTGCGTTGCCACCGATGTCGGTGTCTGCAAAAAAACCCTGGCTGGAACCGGTTGGGTTGTAACCCCCCGGGATCGTCACTCGATCGCCGACGGACTCATGGAAGCGGCCGGACTGCCCCGAGAGGCGCTAAAACTGAGGGGTGAGAAGGCACGCACAGAAATCGTAAGAACCCTTGGCCTTTCAAATATGATCGAGGCCTACCAGACCCTTTTCGACGCCACGACCACACCCTCCTGACACCAAAGCGACCCCACAAGCCATGTGCGGATTTACCGGATTTCTTGACCGAAAGCATGTCCTGAATGACGAGGAGGTTCGACCCATCCTCGACGCCATGAATCGAAGGATTCTTAACCGCGGACCCGATGACGATGGTATCTGGATCGACGGCAACCAAGGCATTGGGCTCGCGCATCGACGACTTTCCATTCTGGATCTCTCCGCTGCGGGCCATCAGCCCATGGTCTCCCAAAGTCAGCGCTATGTTCTGGTGTTCAACGGTGAGATCTACAATCATCTCGAAATTCGCAGAGATATCGAACAATTCGGTTCGGCGCCGGTCCATCCGCTAGCCGATCAGAGTGCCATGGCGGAATCCCGGCATGAGGCCCGTTGGCGCGGTCATTCCGACACCGAAACGCTACTCGCCGCCATTGAGGCTTTTGGCGTCGGTGAGGCGCTAACGCGAAGTCGCGGCATGTTTGCCTTTGCCCTTTGGGACCGGCATGACCGCCTGCTTTACCTCGCGCGCGATCGAATGGGAGAGAAGCCGCTCTACTATGGATGGCAGGGTGATACCTTCCTGTTTGGTTCGGAACTGAAAGCGCTGGAAGCCCACCCTGACTTTCGTGGAGAAATCGATCGCAGCGCCCTTTCTGAGCTTCTGCGTCTGGGCTATATCCCCGGCCCTGGAAGCATCTATCAGCACATTCACAAGCTGCCACCCGGGACCTTTCTCGCCATAGGCATTCATCGACCCGAGGCACGACCGGTGAGCTACTGGTCCCCTGCGGATGCAGCCCTGAGAGGTCAGATGTCACCGTTCAGCGGTGATGAGTCGGAAGCCTTGACTCATCTCGACAGCCTTCTCAGAGATGCCGTCGCGGGCCAAATGGTCGCTGATGTCCCATTAGGCGCCTTTCTTTCAGGAGGCATCGACTCCAGCCTGGTGACCGGCTTGATGCAGGCCCAATCGAACGCCCCGATCCGAACCTTCAGCATTGGCTTTGAGGAAGAGGAATACAACGAGGCCCCCTTCGCCAAGGCCATTGCTCAGCATCTTGGAACGCAGCATACCGAGCTGGTTGTGGGTCCCGAGGCAGCACTGGCTGTTATCCCCCATCTTCCGACGCTCTACGATGAACCCTTCGCGGACGCCTCACAAATCCCGACCCATCTGGTATCCCAACTCGCTCGGAAGAGTGTCAAGGTTGCGCTGACCGGAGATGGCGGGGATGAATTGTTCGGGGGCTACAACCGACATTTCTGGACCATGCGCCTTTGGAATCGGATGCGCCACCTCCCAAAAGGCTTGAGGCGCCAAGTCGCCAACATTCTGACACTTGTCCCCCCTCATCTTTGGGACAGCAGCTTCAGAGCCTTGGGCTTTCTCTTGCCTGAGGGACTGAGGTATCGGAGCCCTGGAGACAAGCTCCACAAAATTTCACGGATTCTCGGCGCCTCCCGCCCCGAAGACATCTATTTCGATCTCATCGCGCAGACCAAGGATCAGAATCGTCTGGTGGTTGGAAGCCAAGTGGCCCAAAACGCTCTAACCGACGCATCCCATTGGCCCGCCCTTCGTGAAATCGAACACCGCATCATGTATCTTGACTCGACCACCTATCTGCCCGATGACATCCTGACCAAGCTGGATCGAGCCGCCATGGGTGTCAGTCTTGAGGGGCGCGTTCCGCTGCTGGATCACCGGGTGGTCGAATTTGCCTGGAAGCTCCCGCTGGCCATGAAGATACGCAACGGCCAAGGCAAATATGCGCTTCGCCAAATCCTGTCACGGTATGTTCCAGAGGCACTCACCGAACGACCCAAGATGGGCTTCGGCGTTCCAATCGATCGTTGGCTCAGAGAACCCTTACGAGATTGGAGCGAGGCATTGATTCAGACCGATCGCCTGAAATCTGAGGGGTTTTTCCATCCAAAACGCGTCCAACATCTCTGGAAGCAGCACCTGAGCGGACGAAGGAATCATGCATCCGTCCTCTGGAGCATTCTCATGTTCCAATCCTGGCTAGAATCTCGGCGCTAGCCTATGGTTACGAAGTCACCCCCCCCAAAGCTCCTCTTTTTCGTCACCGAAGACTGGTATTTCTGCTCTCATCGCCTGCCTTTGGCCATCGCAGCGCGTGACGCGGGTTTTGAGGTGGCCGTTGCCACCCGAGTCAACGCCCATGCAGACGCCATAACGCGGGAGGGCATCCGTCTGATTCCCCTGCATTTATCGCGGGGCGGCAAAAATCCCTTGCGCGAATGGAGGACTCTTTGGGCGCTCTTTAAGGTCCTGAGAACGGAGAAGCCCGACATCTTGCACAATGTCGCCGTCAAGCCGGTGCTTTACGGGAGCCTCGCGGCGAGGCTGGCTGGAACCCGCAGAGTGGTCAACGCGCTTGCGGGCCTTGGGCATCTTTTTGCTGTCAGGGAAAGGGCTGGCTTCCTTCGAAGCGTGGTCAAACTGGCCTTTCGGTTTCTTCTTCGCGGTCATGGGCGTGTGATTGTCCAGAATCCCGACGACCTCCGTCTTCTTGAAGCCAGTGGCGCCATCCTCCCGGGTCAAGCCACCCTGATTCGAGGGTCTGGCGTCGATCTCTCGCGCTTTGTACCCAGCCCCGAGCCTCTGGGGACGCCCATCATCGTCTTTGCAGCACGACTCCTCTGGGATAAAGGCGTGAAGGAATTTGTCGAAGCGGCGCGAAATCTCAAAAAAGAGGGCATCGAAGGGCGCTTTGTGATCGTTGGGGCACCGGACGCTGAAAATCATGCCGCGATTCCCATCGCACAACTGGAGGCATGGGCAGCTGAGGGCGCCATCGAGTGCTGGGGTCACCGCACGGACATGGCGGAAATTCTTGCGGGAGCCATCCTCTTCTGCCTTCCCTCTTACTACGGAGAAGGCGTACCCAAGGTACTTCTCGAAGCCGCAGCTTCCGGCCGAGCGCTCATCACCACGGACATGCCCGGGTGCCGAGAAGTTGTCGAACATGGGATCAACGGTTTGCTGGTCGAACCCCGGGATGTCGAAGGACTAACCCATGCCATCAAGCAGCTTTTGAATGATCCCGAGCTCAGAATCCGTATGGGCAGAGCGTCAAGAGAGAGAGCCGAGGCCTCTTTCGGGATCGAAACTGTGACCACACAGACCCTGGCGGTCTATGACGCCCTTCTATCCCCATGAACCCATCTCGTCCGGAGCGACACGTCGTCCCTGATCACACCCACCTCGGAACGGTGATTGTCGCCGGTGCGCACAAGGCTGGCACAACAACGCTTTACGCCATTTTGGCTCGCCATCCCGCGATTGCCATGAGCGTGGTCAAGGAGACCAATCGCTATTGTCCGGACCTCTGGCCCCTCCTGTCCCATCTTCAGCGACCCACAGTCGCCGAAATTGAATCCTTGCATGCAAAGGGCGAAACCCGGCATTTGGGACTGATTGAGGACGAAGAGACTTACGCTCACCTTTTCGCTTCTCGTCCAGGTCTGCGGTATCGGGGGGAAGCCAGCCCGTTTTATCTTCGCTCAAGCCTTGCAGCTCAGGAAATTGCCCGCCATCACCCTGACGCCCGCATCATCATGGTCGTCAGAGACCCCATTGAACGGTTACTCTCGCATTACGCCATGGAAATTCGGGATGCGCGGATTCCGGAACCCATCGAACGCGCAATTCGGGAAGAACAGGCAGACATCCAAAAAGGCCAAAAACCAGTCCATGGCCTCCTGGATTCAGGCTGCTATGGTGAGGGGCTGTCGCGCTTTCTAGAGCACTTTCCCGCCGATCAGATGTTGGTCATGGACATTTCAGAGCTCTCGAATCCCGAACAGCTCATCACCCACATCGCCCGATTCCTCGGGATCGACCCCTCAGGCTTTGCAACCCTCGTTCCCAACCAGAACGAATCTGTTTCGGCCAGAAACCCTGGGCTGAATCGTCTTTTAGCCCAATCCGGACTCAAGGACCTTGTTCGCGCATGGGTCCCTCAGTCTCTGATCGATGCCCTAAAGCCCTTGTATTATGGGCCGAAGGCCCAAAATCTATCGCTGGACGAGGACCTTCGGGCAGAACTTGTGGCCTATTTCCAAAAAGATCTGCAAAAACTTGAGGCCCTGATTGGCCCCAAGCCTTGGCACTGGCTCCGGCGCTATCTCTGATTAGCCGCCTTCTTCTGAGAGCACCATGTCAACTGAATCGCGAGCAATCGAAAAATCCCTGCCCGGACGGGAAACTCAGGATGGCGCCGGAGTTCGCCTGACCCGCATCATCGGGCAACCCCTCCAACATCGGCTCGACCCGTTTTTGATGCTCGATTATTTCCGAAGCGATGATCCCAGCGACTATCTTCGCGGATTTCCAGAGCACCCCCATCGCGGCTTTGAAACCCTGACGATTTTGCTTCAGGGCCGCATGCGACACCGCGACAATCGGGGGCATGAAGGCCTCATTGAAGCGGGTGGAGCCCAATGGATGCTGGCGGGCCGCGGCATCGTCCATTCAGAAATGCCAGAGCAGGAGCAGGGCCAGCTGGAAGGCTTTCAACTTTGGATCAATCTTCCGGCAAGCGAAAAGATGGCCGATCCGCAATATCAGGATCTGACCGCAGCGGATATTCCGCAAATCCAAACAGGCACCGCATGCGTTCGCGTGATCATGGGAACCTTTCAGGAAACGAAGGGTGCCATCTTGCGCCCCCGGACCGACCCCGTCGTCCTCGATATCGCCATGAACAAGGGGGAGCGACTGTCACTCCCGATAAAAACCCAGCAGCATGCAGCCCTGTTCGCAAGCCAGGGTGACCTTCAGGTTGGCGGCACCCCCCTGGCTAACCGCCATCTTGGCGTTCTGGACCATGAAGGTGAAACCGTTCATATCGAAGCCATGTCCGATTGTCGATTCCTTCTGATCGCCGGAACGCCGCTGAATGAACCCATTGCCTCCTATGGCCCCTTTGTCATGAATAGCCCCGATGAAATCCACACGGCCATTTCCGACTTTCAATCTGGTAAATTCGGCTAACTCGTGCCATCACCGGTGAAATTCGCCCCTCGAGTACCCCCAGCGCTTTTCGATATCTCATCCCAATGACAGACAATTTCAACACCCTTGCACAGCAACTGGTTGATGCCGGACGCTTTATCGACCAGCGAGGCTGGGTCCCGGCCACCAGCGGCAACTTCTCGGCTCGACTTCCGGACGGGCGGATTGCCATTACCGTCTCGGGGCGTCACAAGGGACGGCTGACCGTTGAGGACATCATGCCCATTGATGCCGAGGGTCAGTCGCTTGATGGTCGACGAGCCTCCGCGGAAACCCTTTTGCATACGGCGATTTACCGTCGTTACCCACACATCCATGCCGTCCTCCATCCACATTCTCCCGGGGCGACCTTACTATCCCGTCTTCAGCGTGGCACATTAGTCCTCGAAAACTATGAACTCTTAAAAGCGTTTCCGGGCATTGAAACGCATGAGGCCCGGGTCACGATACCGATCTTCCCGAATGATCAGGACATTGACCGACTCTCAAACACGGTGGATCGGTGGATCGATCAACACGGAGACATCCATGGCTATATCATTGAGAGCCATGGTTTTTATACTTGGGGCGTGAGTGTCGATGAAGCCCTGCGACACCTGGAGGCCCTCGAGTTTCTTTTTGATATCGAATCACGACTGCATGGAGCCATCTAAGAATGAGCGTACTGACCATTCACCCAGAAAACCATCCGGAACAATTCCAGGTGTTTCGAGATCCGCAGTCGATCAGTCAAGAGCTTCAGCAGATCGGCGTGAAATTCGAGCGTTGGGAGGCCGCTGCCAGTCTTCCTTCTGACGCCGATCAGGAGAGTATCCTCAAGGCCTACAAGCCCTCCGTGGACCGTCTGATTCTGGAGTACGGTTTTCAATCGTCGGATGTGATCCGAATGAAGCCGGATCATCCCGATCGGTCTACCCTGCGTCAAAAGTTTCTCAATGAGCACACCCACTCCGAATTTGAAGTGCGCTTTTTCGTCGAGGGCCAAGGCCTCTTTTTCCTTCACCCCAATGACACGGTCTATGCCGTACTTTGTGAACGCGGCGATCTCATCAGTGTGCCGGATGGCGTGAAGCACTGGTTCGATATGGGAGAAAGCCCTTCTTTTACCTGCATTCGCCTTTTCACCAATCCCGAGGGCTGGGTTGCGAAGTTCACCGGGGACCCCATCGCTGAGGGCTTTCCGACGCTCGATCAGTTCCAGGGGATTGCGGCATCATGAAAAGCACCCTCCGCGCGGGTCAGTGTGCTATTCGTTCCCGTGCTGACGTCCGGGTTTTCGTGCGAGACCTCTGATGATCGAAGCCGTACTCACCGACATTGAAGGAACGACCTCATCGATCTCCTTCGTCAAAGACGTTCTTTTTCCCTACGCCCGTGAACGCATGGCGGCGTTTGTGACCCAAAACGAGCATGTCCCCGAAGTTCAACAGGCGCTTTCTGATGTCAAAGCCCTGACCCAGGATGCACCCACGCTCGAGGCCTGTATCCGGCATCTTTGCCAGTGGATCGATGAAGACCGAAAGGTCACGCCACTCAAAGCGATTCAGGGATTGATCTGGGAGGCAGGCTACCAGCATGGCGACTTTCACGGACACCTTTACCCCGATGCCCATGAAAGGCTTCAACACTGGCGCGGGCTCGGCATTCCGCTTTATGTTTTCTCCTCCGGGTCGGTCAAAGCGCAGAAACTGCTTTTTGGCCATACCCCATATGGCGATCTGACGCCCTGGTTCGAGGGATATTTCGACACCACCACAGGCCCCAAACAGGAAGCGTCCGCCTATACCGCGATTGCCCAAAATATTGGGCTTTCGCCCGACCGTATCCTCTTTCTTTCCGATATCGAAGGGGAACTGGACGCCGCCTACTCGGCAGGTTTTAAGACCTGCCAACTGGTCAGAGATCCTGCAACCCCCCCTTCAACGCGCCATGCTTGGGTCAGCACCTTTGACGAGATTCAGCTTTCCAAGGATTGATTGTTCGCCCCCAGGAAACGCATTGTCGCCAATAAGAAAACTCCCATCCTAACTGACTGCCTTGGGGTTAAAGCGTCATTTTTGGCATGAATAATGCTTTATAAAACAGAGCCATTTAAGCTTGAACCCCAAGCTTTGGGCCGTTACAGTAGAGCCATCGTTGATGGGGATTCAAGAAGTCCCCGCCCTTGCATCTAGAAATTCCCCGTTGGCCCCGAGGCCTTCAAAGCGGAGAATTCCTCGATGCTCATGCGTAAACCTGCCGGCTACGGCCGTCTAAAGTATTGCCTATGAGTTATCACGCCAAGAATCCGTCTGGCCTTATCACCCCCCGTCATTCCCCTATCCTGAGTCGGCGAAGCTTTCTGGTTCGCTCGACGGTCGCCGCCGCTGGCGCGCTCCTTCTCCCGTCCAAGGAATCCGTAGCGAATATCCTTTCGACCGAGAGAACCCTGCGATTCCATAACGTCAACACCGACGAGGAACTGACGCTACGGTGCTGCCCCGAACACGAGTATGACCGCGAGACCAGACTTCGCTTTAGCAGCCTGATGCGAGACCATCACGCCGATGAAGTCCGGGAAATGGACCCCGCGCTCATCGACATCTTTTTTGCCCTGTCCGCCATGACCGGCTCAACCGGGACCTTCAAGATCCTCTCAGGGTACCGTTCACCCGAAACCAATAGCTGGCTTCGAAGCTACCACCGCGGCGTTGCAGAGCACAGCATGCATATCGAGGGAAAGGCCGTGGACATCCGCATGGAGGATGTCAGCATTCGTCAAATCCGGGCCGCAGGGCTCGCGATGGCCATGGGTGGCGTCGGCTACTACCCACGATCCAACTTCGTCCACCTCGACACCGGCATGATCCGGACCTGGTAAGCGATACTCACCGACCGAGACCTGGAACCCGAGATGCGCATTGATGAAGACGGCAACATGGAGCTGTCGGCAGAAGAAAACCAAAGCCTGATGGATCAACTGGAGATCCGGCCCCGCGACTATGACGATCCTCCCGTGGAGATCGAGTGCGAAGGCGTAGAAGGCGGCGCGGCCAGCTTTCGGGCGACCAACACCCAGACGGGGAAGTCCGTCGTTCTAGTCTTCGACGTCATCGAAGACTGATTTCAGACCCAACTGACCGTTACCCCGGATAGGGAAACCCGCGCGACAACAGGACCTGCAAGGTTCTGTCATGACCATAGATATCATCAAAGAAGCTGATCCGACCCTCCGGGTCCACCATCACGGTGGCATAGAGAATATAGACCGGGATCGGCTTTTTCAGCGTAATCGTCTTGGTCACATCGCCATTGGCAAATTCTGCAATTCTCTCTGGCGGCCAATCCCCGTTATCCTCCAACACCCATTCCGCCAATCGCTGCGGATCTTGGACCCGGATACAGCCATGACTGAAGTCCCTTCGATCCCGACTAAAAAGACCTTTGCTCGGCGTACTGTGAAGGTAAACGTTATTGGTGTTCGGAAACGAAAACTTGAAGAGACCCAAGGCATTTTCTGGCCCCGGTCTTTGACGAACTTTAAGGGCCCCGGAAGCCACTCGGTCGAGATTTGACCCATCAGCCTCCAACGGCTGCGCCGCCGGAGCAAACGAAGAAACAATCTCAAAGTCATTTTTCTGAAGATACCCAGGATGTCGCCGAATGGCCGGCACCACCTCCTTGGCAGCAATCGCCTCAGGAACATTCCAGAAGGGCCTGAAGGTCACCATGGTCATATCCGAATGAAAGACGGGGGTTTGACGACCATCAATGGCCTGCCCCACCACCACGTTCATCTGAAGCTCATGATGCCCAATCCCATCGCCCGCGCGGGCACCATAAAGCTGGAACGCAGGGATATTTACGATGAGGTAATGCCCCTTGACGCCCTCCGGCAACCAACGAAGCCGCTCTAGACCCAATTCGATCTGCTTGAGCCGGTCTGCAACCGGCGTCGAAAGCCGGGCCAACGTCCCCTTACCGATCACCCCATCCGATGACAAGCCGTGCCGAGCCTGAAACGCCTTCACCGCTCGCTCAAGCAAAGGATCATAGAGATCGGACGCCCCCTCCTGACCCTGCGAACCCTCAGGAAGATCCCCCAGCGCAATCAGCAGCCCTCGAAGGGCAGGAACATCCACATGGGACATGCCCGGAGTAAACTTGGCCGGAAAACCGAACTTGGGTTTTGGGAGCTCTTGCGCCAACTTCCGATATCGAACCAGAGCGGCCTTGAGTGGCTGATAGATTGGAAACCGGGGCTCCAATTCAGCCAATAGCGTCTGGGGCGATGGGCTTCGACTCATCTCGAGCACCCTCCCAGGAACCTCCTGTCGCCGCGAGCTCACGTCAAGATCAAACCCCACGCTGCGAGGATTGATTCGACCCACGTAAAGATTGCTTCCAAAGCGAAGCGCCGCAACACTCAGCGCCACATCGTAGGCCGCCATGGCAGAAACCTCTTTAAATCCACCCAGGGCCTCCTGACTCCATCGCTGCAACAAGGCCGCATCGTAATCTTCCGGAATCAGTCCCGCAGCATCGGCCTCCTTGAGGGCGGCGACCATGGCAATCGCCTGTGGCGTGGGCCTCTGATCCTTAATCCATAAGGGCCTGACAGGAGACTCCCCGTAGAGCTTGCCCAAACCCTTGGACAAATCAGAGAGATTGCTCCAGTGGAGCGCAACATGCCGACCCGACTGAATCAAGGCCTGAATATCCGCGCTCAGCTCAGAATCCGCCATGACGGACGCGACCGGAAACAGAAAAGAAACAATGAGCAGAACAAAAATTCTTAGCATGGCACGCCGATGACTTGGGAAAAAACAACCCCATGAGTATAGCTTTGCGGCCCCCGAACGACCCAGATCAAATCCCCAGTACTTTACTCAGGTTTTAAAGAGGACTAAAATGGTCCCCAATATAGAGGGCCCGTCATGCTCCGGATCAGCAAACTCAGCGACTACGCAATCATTGTCTTGGGCTATATGGCCAAGCACCCCAGCAAAACCTTCGCCGCCAATGAGCTGGCTGAAGAGGCCGGTATCGCGGGAACAACGGTCAGCAAAATTCTAAAGGCGTTGGTTCGCTCGGGAGTGCTGGCCTCAACGCGCGGCGCAAGAGGGGGCTATCACTTGGCCAAACCTCCCGAACTGACACCGATTGCCAGCATCATTGCGGCCCTCGAAGGCCCCATCGCATTGACCGAATGCGGACTTGACCACAACCATTGTGACCAGCTGCGCTCCTGCCATGTGCGGGGCAACTGGTCCGTACTGAACCGGGCTATCCAGACGGCCCTTGAAGCCGTCACACTCGCCGACATGGCCCAGCCCATGACCCGTGCTCCAGAGGAGTTCCGCCTTCCGTTGGCGAAACTGTCCCTGAATAGCCGCCGCATCCAGGAGTAAACCCATGGCCGCGACAAGCGAACATCTTGAATCGATTATCCAGAAGGAATATGCCCCAGGCTTCATCACGGACCTTGAGGCGGACACCCTGCCCCCAGGACTCAATGAGGACGTCATCCGGGCGATCTCCAAGCGGAAGAACGAACCTGCCTTCATGCTGGAATGGCGCCTTAAGGCCTATGCCAAGTGGCTCACCCTCAAAGAGCCGCACTGGGCCCAACTGAACTACACCCCGGTCGACTATCAATCGATCAGCTATTACTCGGCCCCGAAGGTAAAGGAATCCCCCAAAAGCCTGGAGGAGGTGGATCCCAAGCTGATCGAAACCTACAAGAAGCTCGGCATCCCCTTGCATGAACAGGAAAGACTTGCGGGCGTAGCGGTCGATGCCGTCTTCGACAGTGTCTCTGTCGCAACGACCTTCAAGGATAAATTGGGCGCCGCAGGCGTCATCTTCTGCTCCATGTCAGAAGCGCTCCAGCACCATGCAGATCTCATTCAAAAGTATCTGGGCACGGTCGTACCAATCAGCGACAATTTTTTTGCCGCGCTGAATTCTGCCGTATTTTCGGACGGTTCCTTTGTCTATATCCCCAAGGGTGTTCGCTGCCCCATGGAGCTTTCAACCTACTTTCGGATCAACGCGGCCAATACGGGACAGTTCGAACGCACGCTGATCATTGCCGATGAAGGGAGCCATGTCAGCTATCTTGAAGGCTGCACCGCACCCATGCGCGATGAGAATCAGCTCCATGCAGCCGTCGTTGAACTGGTCGCCCTCGAAGGCGCCGAGATCAAGTACTCGACGGTCCAAAACTGGTATCCCGGCGATGCGGAGGGCCGCGGCGGCATCTATAACTTTGTAACCAAACGCGGCGACTGTCGGGGCCATCGCTCAAAGATCTCATGGACGCAGGTTGAGACCGGATCCGCCATTACGTGGAAATATCCTAGCTGTATTCTCCGGGGCGATGACTCCATCGGCGAGTTCTACTCGGTGGCCGTAAGCAATCACTGCCAGCAAGCCGATACGGGAACAAAAATGATCCACATTGGCCGCAACACCCGCAGCACGATCATTTCCAAGGGCATTTCGGCAGGTCGCGCGCAAAACAGCTACCGCGGTCAGGTCAAGATCCTCAAACGCGCCGAAAATGCACGCAATTACACGCAATGCGATTCTTTGCTGATCGGTGACCGTTGCGGGGCCCATACATTTCCGGCCATCGAGGTCCGCGAACCTACCGCTCAACTCGAACATGAGGCCACGACCGCCAAAATCAGCGAAGACCAGCTCTTCTTCTGCCAGCAGCGAGGTCTTTCAGCTGAAGATGCCGTCTCGATGATCGTCAACGGTTTCTGCAAGGAAGTCTTCAAGGAGCTTCCGATGGAATTTGCAGTGGAAGCCCAGGCCCTTCTCGGAATCAGCCTTGAGGGCAGCGTCGGTTAATCCTCGCCCCTCCCCAACACGTTAATGAAAGCCATGTTAAGCATCCGACATCTTGAAGCCCGCGTCGAAGACAAGTCCATCCTGAAAGGGCTGAACCTCGAGATCAAATCCGGCGAAGTCCACGCCATCATGGGTCCGAACGGGTCCGGAAAAAGCACCCTGTCCCATGTTTTGGCAGGCCGCCCGGGCTATGAGGTCACTGGCGGAACCGTAACCTTTGACGGTCAGGACCTTCTCTCACTCAAACCCGAAGAAAGAGCACGGGAAGGCGTCTTCCTTGCCTTCCAGTACCCGGTCGAAATCCCAGGCGTCAGCAACATCTATCTGCTGAAGGCTGCCATGAATGCCATTCGCCGCCACCGCGGAGAACCCGAAGTGGACGCCATGGATTTCCTCCAGCTGGTCAAGGCACGCATCCGGTCACTGAACCTCGACGAACAATTTCTCTATCGAGGTGTGAATGAGGGATTTTCAGGTGGCGAAAAAAAGCGCAACGAAATTCTCCAGATGGCCATCCTCGAACCCAAGCTATGCATCCTGGATGAAACGGATTCCGGCCTCGACATTGATGCTCTGAAAGTGGTCGCCGATGGGGTGAACGCCCTGAGATCACCTGATCGTTCATTTGTCATGGTGACGCATTACCAGCGCCTTCTCGACTACATCAAACCCGATTTCGTTCATGTGCTTGCACAAGGCAAGATCGTCCGTTCCGGGGGCCCCGAACTGGCCCACGAGCTTGAGGCCAAAGGCTACGGCTGGCTTGAATCCGCTCCGGGCCTTTGAGGTTTCAATCATGGAGAGACTTGCCACGTTTCAGACCCTTCAAGGAACCCTGCCAGGAGCAGGACTTCCTTGGCTTGATCAGCATCGGCGCGATTCCCTTGCCGCATTCAGCGCACACGGCTTCCCAACGACTCAGGATGAGGAGTGGCAATATCTGCCGGCCTCTTCTTTTTCAGGGACCCAGTTCACGCCTCACGAATCGAAGGCTGAGGATGCGTTCGATCCGAGCCTGAAGCTGCCTGGATGCCTCACCCTGGTCTTCAAGGACGGTCAAAGGATCGCCTCTGATCAGAGCGCTCTGCCCCAAGGCCTTGAGATCCTCGATCTCAAAGAGGCTTTCATCAAGAATCCACAGGCCATTCAATCCCTCCTGGATCTTCCGGAACCTGCATCCCAACACAGCCTGTCGCAACTGGTCGCCGCCATTGCAGGTCAAGGCGTTTGGATCCGGGTTGCTGCGGGAGCCCGAATCGAACAACCCATCCAGATCCTTCAACTGAGCTCCTGCCCGGACCATCTTTCAGCCCTTCGCCACTTTATCCGACTCGAAAAGAATGCCGAGGCGACGGTGATCGAGACCCATATCGGACCGGCGCAGACCCCCTATCTCGCTCTTTCGATGACTCGGATTCAGCTTGAGGAGAATGCGTCTCTCGATCACTACAAGCACCAGAGTGAGGGCGATCAAGGCCGTCATTTCGGCGGCATCTACGTTGATCAGGCGCCCTCTTCCCGATTTCGCCAAACGCAGGTGGCTTTTGGTGGCGCGATTGCAAGAACCGAGATCCATAGCCGTCTGGATCGCGCCAGCGAGTGCGAACTCGAAGGTGTCTTTCTGGCGCAAGACCGCGCGCAGCTCGATACGCACACCCGCCTGCGTCATGCAGGACCACACGCCACCAGCCGTGACGATTATCGGGGTATCGCAGGCGGCCGTGGACGAGGCGTCTTTCAGGGCAGAATCATTGTCGAGCCCGGCGCACAGAAAACGCACGCCGAAATGCAGTGCCGCAATCTCCTTCTCTCACGCGACGCGGAGATCGATGCCAAGCCACAGCTTGAAATCTATGCGGATGACGTCAAATGCGCGCATGGCCTGACCGTGGGCCAACTGGATCCCGGCGCCATCTTCTATCTTGCTTCTCGTGGGGTGGACGAAGATGAGGCGCGCCAACTTTTGACCTATGGCTTTGCCAATGAGATTGTGGAGCGGATCCGCCCACATCCCCTGAAAAAACGCATCCAGAATGAACTGGGGCAGCGCATGAGCCAGGCGACGATCGGGAGTAGCGAAGGATGAGCCGAGTCCCCCAACCTGGCTATGACCTGAACAAGGCGATCCGCGATTTTCCGATCCTGGATCAAACGATCCACGGGCATCCTTTGGTCTATCTCGACAATGCCGCCTCGACCCAAAAACCCGATCAGGTCATCGACACCCTGTCGGAGGTCTATCGCAAGGATTACGCCAATGTGCATCGGGGTGTCCACACCCTCAGCCAGCGGGCGACGGATCGATTCGAAGGCGCACGAGAAAAGGTTCAGCAGTTCATTCGCGCCCGACATTCACATGAAATCATCTTTGTGCGCGGGGCGACGGAAGCGATCAATCTCGTGGCGCAAAGCTTCGCGAGACCCCGCCTTCAAGCCGGCGATGAAATCCTCATCACAGCCATGGAGCATCACTCCAACATCGTGCCCTGGCAAATGGTCGCCGAAGCCACGGGGGCCAAACTCCGAGTGGCTCCCATGTCACTCGAAGGCGAACTCCTGATGGACGCCTTGACCGACCTTTTAAACCCGCGAACACGACTGGTCTCGGTCACCCACATGTCCAATGCATTGGGCACCATCAACCCCGTCCGCGACATCATTCGTGAGGCGCACGATCGGGATATCCCCGTCCTTCTTGATGGCGCTCAGGCGGCCCCGCATTTGTCCGTGGACGTCACCGAACTGGACTGCGACTTCTATGCCTTCTCCGGCCACAAACTCTATGGCCCTTCCGGCATCGGGGTTCTCTATGGCAAAGAAGCCTTGCTGAAAGCCATGCCTCCTTATCAGGGCGGCGGCGACATGATTCGTCAGGTCACCTTCGAAGCGTCCTCATACAACGACCTCCCTTACAAATTTGAAGCCGGAACACCAAGCATTGCGGATGCTGTTGGACTGGGCGCTGCAATCGACTATATCGACAGCTTGGGTATCGATGCCATTGCCGCTCATGAAGAAGCCCTTTTGAACTATGCCACCGAAGAAGCATTGAAGATTCCCGGACTTCGAATCATCGGAACCGCGACACACAAGGGTGCCATCTTGTCCTTTACCCTGGACCGCATTCATCCCCACGATATCGGCACGCTTCTTGATCAGTTGGGTATCGCCATTCGGGCCGGTCATCACTGCGCAATGCCGGTCATGGATTTCTATCAGGTCCCCGCGACGGCGAGAGCCTCCTTCGCCCTGTACAATACCGAAAATGACGTCGACACCCTCATGGGTGGACTTCGGGAAGTCATCCGACTTTTCGGATAATCGTCCCTGCACTAATCGCGACCATCATGCTGGACCAAATCAGAGACCTCTATCAGGAAGTGGTTTTCGACCACAACCGCAATCCCAGAAATTTCCGCGTCATGGAGGATGCAACCCGCACCATCGACGGATTCAATCCTCTGTGCGGCGACCGCATTACCCTCTATGTCAAACTCAAAGACGGCATTATTGAGGATGTCAGCTTCCAGGGCTCGGGCTGCGCGATTTCAACCGCTTCGGCCTCCCTGATGACTGAAATTGTTCGCGGCCAAACAGAAGCTGAAGCCGAACACCTTTTCGAACTGTTTCATCGCATCACTACCGGAAAGAATGGTGATGACATCAACCTCGAAGAGATCGGAAAGCTCGCCGTCCTCGCAGGCGTAAGGTCCTACCCCGCCCGCGTCAAATGCGCAACGCTGGCATGGCACTCCCTCCAGGCGGCACTCAAGGACGACCAGGCGACAGTCTCGACCGAATAAGGAACCTCGCCATGACGCAATGGATCGATATCGCCGCCGAGGGAAGTCTTGTTCCCGGTGAACCTCTGCATATCGAGCACCATGGACAGACCATTGCCGTCTTCCTCATCGAGGATGAGGTTTTCGCGATTGAAGACATTTGCAGTCATGATCGCAGCCCCATCAGCGATGGCTGTATTGAAGGCGGGGAAATCATCTGCCCGCGGCATGGCGCAAGATTCTGCCTTCGCACCGGACAGGCCCTCACTGCGCCGGCCTATGAAGACATCGAAACGTTTCCCGTCCGCACCGAAGCCGGACGCCTCTGGCTCGCACTTTCCGACGGACACTGACCCCGGGAGCCTTCGAAGCTTCCCTGTATAATGTTCTGTTTTGCACCGGAATCGCATATGCGCGAACTCAATCCCCTTTATAACCAGATCAAGGATCTCAAGGGACGCGAAGAGTCTCTTAGGGGGTACCTTTGACTTTGATGAGAAACAGGAACGTCTAACCGAGGTCCTTCGCGAACTCGAAGACCCCAAGATCTGGGATGATCCCGAAAAGGCCCAAGCACTGGGCCGTGAAAGGACGCAGCTGGAGAGCGTGGTTCACAACCTCTTAAAAATCCGCAATGGGATTCAGGACGCTCAGGAACTGCTGGAACTGGCGGTTGAGGAGAATGACGAAGGAAGCGTCGATTCAGTTGCTGACGATCTCGAGGGTTTTGAAAAAGTCGTGGCCGAGCTCGAGTTTCGGCGGATGTTTTCCGGTGAAATGGATCCCAACCATGCCTTTCTCGATATTCAGGCAGGTTCGGGCGGTACGGAGGCTCAGGACTGGGCCGCCATGCTGGAACGCATGTATCTGCGGTGGGGTGAGCGGAAGGGATTCAAGACTGAACTTGTCGAGGAATCCGCCGGCGATGTCGCGGGCATCAAAAGTGCGACCATCCGCTTCGAAGGTGAGTATGCCTATGGCTGGCTCAGAACCGAAACCGGCGTTCACCGATTAGTCAGAAAGTCCCCTTTTGATTCAGGGAACCGCCGGCACACGTCCTTTTCTTCCGTTTTCGTTTCACCCGAGGTCGACGACAACATCGATATTGACATCAATCCTGCCGACCTTCGCACGGATGTCTATCGCGCCAGTGGCGCAGGCGGCCAGCACGTCAATCGAACCGAATCAGCGGTCCGTATCACGCATATCCCATCCGGTGTCGTGGTCCAGTGCCAAAGCCAGCGCTCTCAGCATGCCAACCGTGACTGGTGTATGAAACAGCTGCGCGCCAAGCTCTATGAGCTTGAAATTCAGAAACGCAATACCGAAAAACAAAAGCTGGAAGATTCTAAATCCGACATCGGATGGGGTAGCCAGATCCGCTCTTACGTGCTCGATCAATCCCGCATCAAGGATCTCAGGACTAACGTCGAAACCAGCAACCCAGGTCCCGTCCTCGACGGCGACCTCGACCTTTTCATCGAAGCCAGCCTCAAGAGCGGACTCTAAGCGCCATGAACGATCTTCTCGACGAAAACAAACTCACGCTCCAGCGCCGCGAAAAGCTCAAGGCGATCCGCGAACAGGAAGGCATCGCCTTCCCGAACGACTTTCGAAGAAACGCGCTGGCGCAGGACCTTCTCAACCAGTACGAAGCCCTGGAAGCCGAGGAACTCGAGGCCAAAGCCCTTCGCGTTAGCTTAGGAGGTCGCCTGATGACCAAGCGCGTCATGGGGAAAGCCTCGTTTGCCCATCTTCAAGACATGTCAGGTCGACTGCAGGTTTTCCTGCAGCGCGACAGCTTACCTGAAGGCGTATACGAAGCCTTTAAGGGATGGGACATGGGCGACATCATTGGCGTTGAAGGGGTGCTATTTAAGACCAAGACCGGGGAGCTCTCCGTCCGGGTCGATCAGGCACGCCTTTTGACCAAGTCGCTCCGCCCTCTTCCAGAAAAATTCCATGGCCTCCAGGATGCGGAAACCTGCTATCGGCAACGTTACCTCGACCTCATCATGAACGAGGATTCCCGCAAGGTTTTTCTCCTTCGAAGTGCCATTGTTCGCCACATCCGTGAGTTTCTGGCGGCACGTGGATTCCTTGAGGTCGAAACCCCGATGATGCAGGTGATTCCGGGGGGAGCGAGAGCACGACCCTTCGTGACCCATCACAATGCCCTGGATATGGATCTGTATCTTCGGATCGCACCCGAGCTTTATTTGAAGCGTCTGGTGGTCGGTGGCTTCGAACGCGTCTTTGAAATCAACCGAAGCTTCCGTAACGAAGGCCTTTCGACCCGGCATAACCCTGAGTTCACCATGATCGAGTTTTATCAGGCCTATGCGGACTACCGCGACCTGATGGATCTCACCGAAGAACTCATGCGAACGATTGCCCTAGACCTGACTGGCGACACGCGCATTACCCATCAGGGAGAAACCTACGATTTGGGTCAGCCATTCCAGCGCATGACGGTTTTAGAATCCATCCTCCACTTCAACTCGGATATCACCGCCGAGGAACTCGCCACACTGGAAGGCGCGCGGACGATCGCAAGCCGCCTCCACATCAAATTGGATGCGAGCGATGGGCTCGGTAAGGTGCAGACCGAAATCTTTGAGAAGACGGTAGAGGATCGCCTCATGGCGCCGACCTTCATCACCGCGTACCCGGCGGAGGTTTCTCCTTTGGCCCGCAGAAATGACGAAGATCCCTTCATCACCGACCGGTTTGAGTTTTTCATTGGTGGACGGGAACTGGCCAACGGCTTCTCAGAGCTCAATGATGCCGAGGATCAGGCCGAGCGCTTCCGGAAACAGGCAGACAACAAGGATGCGGGCGATGAAGAAGCCATGCATTACGATGCAGACTATATTCGCGCATTGGAATACGGGATGGCCCCCACCGCAGGCGAAGGCATCGGCATTGACCGACTGGTCATGTTCTTTACCGACTCACCCTCCATTCGCGATGTGATTCTCTTCCCTCACATGCGTCGGGAAAGCTAAAAAAAAGCCCGCGTTTAGGATCCGCGGGCTTTTGTACCTCTCTTGGGGGGACAGCTCAGTCTGCTTTTTTCCCTTGTGCATCCGCCTCGAGCGGCAACAGAGGGATCTCGAAGCTCTTGAGAATGGCCTCGATTTCAGGGGCCTTCTTTTCGATCAGTCCATTGAGAAGCTCTTTTCGTTCCTTGTCAGGAACGCGAACCCCCATAGCCATTGCAAAATCAAACCTGAGCCCGGGCTCAGTCTGCATGGGCAAGGCCACAAGGGTGCCTGGCTTTTGCTTGACCAGATAGCCTGCAATGGGGCCCCAAATAATCACCATATCAATCTTTTTGTCCTTGAAGTCCTGCGCCAGAACCTGCGCCGTGTTCTGAGTGATATCGCCGGTCATGGTCTGATAAGGAATGCCTTGACCGATCAGGCCATGCCTCAAAAGCCAAGTCGTCCCTGGCGCGCCCCCATCGAACATCGCGACTTTTAACTTGCCTTTGACATCTGCCGGCAGCTTGTCAATGTCAGCAGCTGCCTGAATCCCCTCCAGCGGTCCGCCCTTGGCATAGACCAAGGCATAGGTGGAGCGGTAGTAGGGCCGGGTTGTGGCCGCAAGTTCAAACCCTTGCGGAACCTCAATGACAACGTCACACAGATATTCCTGAGAGTCCTCCGGCTTCATCTTCAGGGTATTTCGAATAAATCCGAGGCGCTGCGGAAACCACATGTATTCCAGCTTCTGACCGAGTTCCTTGGCAAAAAGCTCGGCAATTTTATTGCCGTATCCTCCACCATCCTTCTGCGTGAGTGGCGGATTATTCGGATCGGCACAAACCTTAAAACTTTTTTCTGCCTGCGCGTTTCCCGCCAGTAACAAACAGGCGGCGGCGAACAATACGCCCCTCAATCCTGTGCTTAGACGTAGCCTCATTCGATTACCTCAATGGTCGTAACACAACACCCTATAGGACGCCCGCCACCCGGCAGGGTTCCCCAAAAGAAAAGCCCCGACTGCGAACAGTCGGGGCTTTCTTCGCGTCTTTCGGGATCCCGAGGGATCCCTTGGACCATCGTCTTAGTTCGGCAGTGCGAACACGGTGAAGACGCCACCCAGCTTGGTGTGGGTGCCAAGGCTCTTGTACGCACCAACGGCGCCAAGACCTTCGCTGTCACCTTCAAGACCAGCGGCCATACCGACGCCAGCCCAGCCGCCGATACCTGACAGTACACCGACGTACTGCTTACCGTTGTACATCCAGGTGCTGACGTTACCGATGATGCCAGACGGCGTCTTGAACTTATAAAGTTCTGCGCCGGTATTGGCATCACGGACCTTCAGGTAACCTTCAAGCGTACCGTAGATCACGAGATCACTCGCGGTGGAGACCATGCCGCTCCACAGTGAGAAGGGCTCGTCGATCTGCCATGCGATCTTACCGGTGGTCGGATCCCAAGCGGTGAAGGAGCCCATATGGAGCTTTTCTTCCTTATCACCGGTCTTGACGTTGATCTTAGCCGGATAGATGTTCAGGGTTGCACCAACGTAGGGCTGACCTGCGGTGTACTCAACCTGGAAGGGCTCATAGTCCATACAGGTGTGGTTACCCGGGATATAGATCAGCTTGGTCTTGGGCGAGTAAGCAACCGGCGGTTCGTTCTTCGCGCCCATGGCGGAAGGACAGATTCCCTTCTGGTTGTGGTCTTCGCCACCTGCCTGCGTAGAGTACTGGCTCTGAACCTGCGGACGACCGGTCTTGGGATCAACATGTGATGCCCAGTTGACCATCTTGTCGAACTTTTCAGCAACGAGCAGTTCGCCTGAGATACGGTCGAGGGTGTAACCGAAACCGTTACGGTCGAAGTGGGTCAGCAGCTTCGTGTGATCCTTGCCGTCCTTGTCCTTCATCGGAAGGTCGACCAGGGTCATTTCGTTGATGCCGTCATAATCCCATTCGTCGTGCGGGGTCATCTGGTAAACCCACTTAGCCGCACCCGTGTCTGCATCACGAGCCCAAACGGTCATTGACCACTTGTTGTCGCCCGGACGCTGTACCGGATTCCAAGTCGACGGGTTGCCTGAGCCGTAGTAGATCAGGTTGGCTTCAGCGTCATAGCTGGTCCAACCCCAAGTCGTACCACCACCGATCTTCCATTGATCACCCTGCCAGGTCTTCAGAGAAGAATCCTTGCCAACCGGCGCCATCTTGCCGTCGGTCCAGGTCATCGTCTTATCGGGATCGATCTTCATGTCGGCATCAGGACCCATGCTGTAGGCCTTCCATGCGAGCGAGCCATCCTTGACGTTGTATGCAGCCATGAAGCCACGAACGCCAAACTCACCGCCAGAAATACCGATCATGACCTTGTCCTTGACGATGACAGGTGCGCTGGTGTTGGTCATGCCCGCCTTCGGGTCACCATTCTTGACCTTCCAGACCAGCTTGCCGGTCTTTGCATCCAGAGCGATCAGAGTGGCATCACCCTGCGCCAGGAAGACCTTTCCGTCACCATAACCGAGACCACGGTTGACCACGTCACAGCACATGACGCCGATAACCTGGGTCGGATCAGTGCCCTTATCGGGGGCATAGTCGTATTCCCAGACGACGCTGTGGGTGTCTTGGCTCAGAGCGTAGATCTTGTGCGGGAAGCCGGTGTGGATGTAGATCAGCCCGTTGACAACCAACGGACCACCTTCGTGACCACGGAGCATACCGGTAGAGAAGGTCCACTGCGGCTGAATGTTCTTCGCATTGTCCTTGTTAATTTGGGTCAGCGTGCTGAAGCGGCTGCCAAAATAATCGCCACCCCAAGTCGCCCAGTTAGCCGGGTCACGGGACAGCTTTTCTACTTCGGCATTCGCAAAACCGACGCCCGGGGCGGCCAAAGCGGTCGCAACGGTCGTGGTCAGCAGCAAACTCTTCAAAGAGTTCTTCATCGTTTATCCTCCTCAGATAAGGCAAAAATACGTTTGCAAACGCTTATTTACACCTAAGCTTAACGAGCCGCAGCTTTTCAGCAGGTTCAATCTTCTTAGAAAATCGGGTCAAGCCCGAGCGACCGTCTGGGTGCGTAACTTGAAGGATTTCAAGCGAAAAGTCAACGGCCACAGGCCCTTGGCTGACTTGCACTGCACAGCGCGCCGGCATCACTCCAACAACACATTCTACTGAAGAAATGAACATCAAGGATCATGTGTTGATTTAACTTTGCGTGCCGATGACAATGGCACCCACAACATCAGGAGAACCTGATAGACCATGACCCTAAAAAACTCTCTTCGTCTGCTGGTGGCGGCCTCGTTCCTGCTAGGACTGGGATCTACCCTCCGGGCCGAAACTCTGTCCCTCAAGGAAGTGGCTCCCGGTATCTTTGTCCATCAAGGCGTTCATGAAGTTCCCGACGTAAAAAATCGGGGCGAGATCGCTAATATCGGCTTTGTCATCGGTGAGCGCTGTGTCGCTGTGATTGACAGCGGAGGAAGCCCCGATCAGGGTCAGCGACTTCGTGACGCCATTGAGCAAAGAACGCAAGTTCCCATCTGCTATGTCATCAATACCCATGTCCATCCGGACCATATCTATGGCAACAAGAGCTTCCGTCATGAGGGGGTTCGCTTTGTTGGGCACCATAAACTCGCCCAGGCGATGGCCTTGAGGGCCCCTTACTACAGCGATATGGCCCAACGCGATCTTGGCATGACCCTGAGCCATGACCATTTCGTGCCCCCGGACCTTCCGGTCCAAGGCACGCTTGATCTCGATCTTGGCGGGCGAACCCTCAAGCTAACGGCTCACCCGACGGCCCATACCGACAATGACCTCAGCGTTTTCGACACCCAGACCCGCACCCTCTGGCTCGCAGACCTCCTTTTCATGGGGCATTTGCCCGTGATCGATGGCAGCCTTCTGGGCTGGCTACGGGAAATCGATCGACTCAGGCAGATTGACGCCAGCCAGGTCATTCCGGGGCACGGCCCGGTCACTGCCGACTGGCCACTGGCCCTGACCGGAGAGGAGAATTACCTTCAATCATTGGCGAATGAAATCAGGACCGCCATCCAATCCAATAAAACCATTGAGCAAGCCATGAACGAAGTGGGCCAAAAGAGCCGGACTGACTGGCAGCTTTTTGATGCCTTCCACAAACGCAATGTTGCCACGGCCTTTGCAGAACTTGAATGGGAAGAAGAATCCCCCAAGACAACCCCAGGAGATCCACGATGAAGCTTTTTTCTTTAATCCGCCCAGTAGCGCTGGCCACGCTTGGCGCCCTCGTGATGTCCCAGGCCGTCTGGGCCGAAGGCGAGGATGAGTCAGCCTGGACGGGATCCCTTAAGTCAAAGTTTTTTGGTGAGCAGGCCATTAATGAGGACCAGGACACGATCGAGATCACGGCGCCCTACCGCGCAGAAGATCCTGCGCTCGTTCCGATTCAGATCATCAGCAAGTTCCCTCAAACTCAGGATCACTTCATCAGGAACATCACGGTCATCATTGACAACAATCCGACCCCTTTCTCGGCCTCCTTCGACTTTAGTCCCGAGAGCGGCAAAGCCGACATCGCCACAAGGATGCGCTTTAACGCCTATACTCATGTCCGCGCCATTGCACTGACCAATGACGGAAAACTCCACATGGCCAAGGCCTTCGTAAAGGCCAGCGGCGGTTGCTCAGCGCCAATTGGAACAGATGCCGAGGCCGCCAAGGCCCGCATGGGAAAAATGAAGTTCAAATTTGAGGGCGACAAAGTCGTGATCGGCCAGCCCAACCCGATTCAGCTCCTGATCAGTCACCCCAACATCACCGGGATGCAAATGGATCAGATCAGCCGCATTGTGCAGCCTGCGCACTTCGTGACAGAGGCCAAGGTGACCTTTGATGGGAAACTCATTCTCGGTGTCAGAGGTGATATTGCCGTCAGCGCAGACCCGAATTTCCGATTCTTCTTCAAACCCGATCGTGCCGGGGAGCTCAAGGCAGAGATCAAGGACAATCTCGGCAATCAGTTCAGCGCCTCACAGACGGTTTCACCCTAATACCCAAGGCTCTGGTCGAGAAAATCCTCTTTTCTCGACCAGAATCCGCTAGGACTCGGATTTAGCTTGCTTCCGAGCGGCGAGCCATTCGGAAATCTGCTCGGTCACTACGTAAAAAACGGGCACAAAGGGAATGGCTAGAAGGGTCGAGGCAATCATCCCACCAAAAACAACCGTCCCGATTGCTTGCTGACTGGCTGCCCCAGCTCCACTCGCCTTGAGGAGTGGATAGACCCCGAGAATAAAGGCGAAGGATGTCATGAGAATGGGGCGGAAACGCCGACGAGTTGCCTCCACAGCCGCTTCGGTAATGCCCATACCCTCATGCCTGAGCTCGCGGGCAAACTCCACGACCAAAATGGCATTTTTACTCGCCAGGGCGATCATCAGGACCAAACCGACCTGCGTATAGAGATTGTTGTCGAAGTTTCGAGAGATCAAGGCGAGGATGACGCCCACCAGCGCCATGGGCACGACCAGAATCACCCCGAGCGGCGAAATCCAACTTTCGTATTGCGCCGCCAAGACCAGATAAACAAGGAGAATCGAGAGCGCGTAGACCAAGTAGGCTGTGTTTCCAACCAATTTTTGCTGATAGGCCACGGCCGTCCAGTCAAACTTCATTCCCTGCGGCAATACATCAGAAGCCATTTGCTCCATCAACGTCATGGCATCACCGCCGCTTTTTCCAGGCGCCGGGGCCCCGAATAAGGGCGCAGCCGGATACAGGTTGTAACGCGAAACCAATTCTGATCCCACGCTGCGATTGACAGATAAGAGCGTCCCCAGCGGGACCATATTTTTCTGACTGTTTCTGACGTAAAGGTTTTGAATGTCCTCAATGCCTCTTCGGTAAGGCGCATCCGCTTGGACATAGACCTGGAAAGACTGATCAAACTTGGTGAAAAGATTGACATAGCTCGACCCCAAGTAAGACTGAAGGGCGCCAAAGACACTATCCATACTGACCCCAAGAGACTGGGCTTTCGTTCGGTCGATATCGAGGAATAACTGGGGACTTAATGCACTGAACGTGGTTGCTGAAAAGCCAAGCCCACTTTGCGCTTGGGCCGCGCGCAGAAGCTCTCCCATGACCGGCTGCAACATTTTAATGCCCCGACCCTCTCGATCTTCAATCATCATCTGGAGCCCCCCAAGCTGCCCCAGACCCGCAATTGGAGGCGGTGTCACAGCAACAACACGCGCCTCCTCAATCGCATCAAACTTCGCTTTGAGACTTTGGAGGATCTGAGGCTGCCCCAATGCATCCCCGCGCTCTTCCCAGTCTTTATAAATGACGAACATTGTGAATGCATTGGATAGGTTGGCGGTATCGGCTACCGAGAATCCTCCGATGGTGACCCAGCCCTTGATCCCTGGTGTTTCCTTCAAGATATCGCTGACCTTTTGGGCTACGGCACGAACTCTTGGCTGCGAGCTTCCTTCGGGCAACTTCCCAAGAACGATGGCATACCCTTGATCTTCGATGGGGAGGAATCCCGTGGAGTGATGACTAAAAAGCCAGCCACCCAGCGCCACGACTGAGAAAAAGACCATGAGCATGGTCTTCGTTCTGAGCACCATCCATTGAACGATCGCCACATAGGCCGCTTCAATCTTGGCATAAACTCGATTAAACGCCTGATAAAAGGCATTGGGTTGGTAGTCCTTCGGGATGGGCTTCAAGTAAAGCGCACACTGCGCCGGCTTTAACGTGAGTGCATTGATCGCGCTAATAATGGCCGTCGCAGCAATCACCAGCGCAAACTGTCGAAACAGCTGCCCACTAATTCCTGGCAGAAAGGCCGCAGGCAAAAAAACCGCTGAGAGGACCAAGGTGATCCCGATCACAGGGCCCGTCATTTGTGACATTGCCTTGATGGTTGCATCCTTGGGGGTCATCCCCTTTTCGATATGTGCCGAGGCGTTTTCCACAATGACAATCGCATCATCGACAACAATACCGATCGCAAGAATGAGCGCAAAGAGCGTCATGAGGTTGATGGTAAAACCCATCGCGGCCATCGCCGCAAAGGCGCCAATGATGGTGACCGGCACCGTCGTCGCTGGCACCAGAGTCGCACGCCAGTTCTGAAGAAACAGGACAACGACAGCCAAGACCAGAAACCCCGCTTCATAAAGCGTCTCATAGACCGCATGAATGGACTGCTTAATGAAGCCTGTGGTGTCGTAGATGATCCTGTACTTCAACCCTTCGGGAAAAACGTGCGACATTTCATCGGTCAGGGCACGGACCTTTTCACCGACCTCAAGGGCATTAGCGCCCGGCAGCGCATAAACCAGAAGCTGTGCTGACTTGCGACCACTGACCGCAGAAAAATTAATGTAAGACTTCTGCTCGAGCTCAACGCGAGCCACATCTTTAACCCGAACGATCTGAGCGGTCTTTCCATTCTCGGGCAAGACACTCTTGATGATGATGTTCTCGAATTCGGAAACTTCCGAGAGTCTGCCCAATGCGTTAATCGTGAACTGCAATGACTGATCATCTGGAATAGGCGGACCTCCCAGCTGACCGGCAACTACCTGATTATTCTGAGTTCGAACCGCATCTGCGACATCCGTCGTTGTTAGCCCGAAGTACCTCAGCCGATCTGGGTTCAACCAGATCCGCATGCTATAGCTTCCAGCCCCTTTGACAACGACCTGGCCAACCCCAGGAACTCGCCATAGTGGGTAAAGCAGATTGATCTGCGCGTAGTTGGCCAGATAGGTCTCATCAAAACGATCATCATCCGAGTAGAGGCTGATGGCCATCAGAATATTGGTCGAAACCTTTCGAACAGAGACGCCCTGCTTTTGCACTGCATCTGGAAGTTGGGATAGCTGCCCATTAACAAGGTTTTGCACCAGCGTCAGCGCGGCATTGAGATCCGTCCCAACATCAAAGGTGATGGTCAATGAGTAGGTCCCATCCGAACCACTGGTCGAATAGAGATAAATCGATTTTTCGACCCCGTTCACCCCTTCTTCAATCGGGATACCCACCGTCTTCGCAATGACCTCTGCACTTGCACCCGGGTAGGTCGTGGTCACCATGATGGTCGGCGGAACAATCTCGGGATACTGGGCCACAGGGAGAGACCCCATGCTGACGAGACCCAGAATGATGGTGATTATCGCGATGACATTCGCGAGAATCGGCCGTTCGATAAAAAACTTTGACATCATGAGGCGTCAGACCCTTGTGACTTTCCACTGGGCACCGGAGTGACCTTCTTTCCCGGAATGGCCCGCATTTGACCATTCACAATGACCCAGTCATCCTCATTCAAGCCTGCGTCAATGACTTGACTCTTGTCCATCAGGGGACCAAGACTGACGCCCCGCCGACTGACGACGCCGTCCGCATCAACCACCAAGACATAGGCTCCAGCCTGGTCATACGCCACCGCATCCTCCGGCAACAAAAGCCCCTCTCGCGTCCCGGGTTGCTCGGCTCTGATTCTGACGAACAAGCCTGGCAGGATCGCCCCGTTGGGATTTGGGAGAGTCGCCCTAAGCTGTAAGGTTCCCGTTGCCGTATCTATCTGAATATCGGTGTAGTTCAGCGTCGCCTGATGGGGGTAGCCCTCTTCGTTCGCGAGACCGACAAAAATGGGTAGGGTTGGTTGCGGCACAATCTGTCCAGCGGACTGTTTGATCCGGTTTTCACGGACCCTGAGCAGATCGCGCTCACTGATCGTGAAATAAACATAGAGGGGATCAATCTTGTTGATCTCGGCGAGAACCGTCTCTTCGCTGTGCCCCACCACATTGCCCGGATCAGAATATCGGCGGCTGACCTTCCCCTTAAACGGGGCCTTCACGGTGGTGTAAGCCAAATTCAATTTCGCAATGTCGAGTTGCGCCTCATTCCCCATGACCGAAGCGCGATCAGAATCTCTCTCATAGTGCCAGCGATCGACATCGGTTTGCGCGGCGGCATCCTCCTTCATCAATCCAAGATATCTCTTGTATTCCGTTTCGGAATGCATGAGCTTGGCCTTGGAGGCCAGAAGGTTGGCTTCAGCCTCCTTAACTTTTGCAACATAGGATTCCTGCTGGATGATGAAAAGGGTTTTGCCCTCTTCGACAATGTCGCCCTCCTTAAACAAAACCTTTTCGAGATACCCCTCAACTCGAGCCCGCAGCTGAACCGTGTAGAACGCTTGGGTATTACCCGTGAACTCCAGCGCATCAATGACCTGATCTCTCCTGGGATGACTGACCGAAACCGTGGGTGCGGGCGGTGGCTTGTAGCTGTTGCCACTGTCACAGGCGACCGCGGCCAGTCCCAGAGAGAAAAGCACGGCTGAAAATCGAACAAGGCGTTGGACGCGTTGGTCATGCATGGCGTGATCCGGAAACAGTCTCATCATTTGATCGTACTCTTGGTTACCACTCCGGCGCCCTAATGGTGCCTCGTGCGGGACCTGTCTCAGGCGTAAAGGATTTGAGCAAGTTACCCCAGCCGGTCCGCTTTTCCATGGACTGGCGAATATCCTCGGGCACAAAGTCGTGCCCCTCGCGGATCTGCCATCCCCCCCCCATTCCCCTGTAGACCAGAACAAGACTCCCTGCCACATCACCCAAGGTTGAAGCAAATGAGTCCTGCTGCTGAAGCAGGGATTGCTCGGCGGTCAATACGGTGGTGAAGTCGGCAATCCCCTCTTTGTACTGGAGGGTGGCAAGCTCAAGCGAACGCTTTGCAGCCGATGTACTTTGCGCCAAATATTCTGCTGAATCTTGCATCTTGAGGAAGAAAATCAAACCATCTTCGACTTCCTGCTGCGCTTTCAACACCTTGTTCCGATATTCGATGACCAAGGATTGGAACATCGCATCGTTGTAACGCACCTGATTCGTGATCTGGCCGTAATTCATGATGTTCCATTGGAAGGCTGGACCAAATCGATGAAAATTATTGCCCCAGGCAAACATGTCACTGAGACTATGTCCGGAAGCACTGCTTGAAACGAAGGCAAAGCTACCGCTGATTGAGAGGGCGGGATACAGCTGTGCCTCTGCAATACCGATCTGGGCCGACTGGGATTGCGCCTTGTATTCCGCCTCGCGGATGTCTGGTCTCCGCTTCAATAACTCCACGGGAATGCCAACCGCAACCTGGACGGGTGGGGTCGGAATCTCGCCATAACGTTTATCCACGCCGAGTAATCCGTCAATTTCCTGCGGCGGCTTACCGAGAAGGTAACAGAGCGAATTTTTCGTCGCACGTAATTGCGCATCCAGTTTAGGGATGAGTGCTTGTGTGCTCGCCAAGACGGTCTTGGCCTGCTCCACATCGCGGCGCGAAGAGCTCCCACCCCGAAATTTTGATTCAGCAATCTTAAGACTGCCCTTTTGAACTTCGATGTTACTGCGGGCGATATCCAGGCGCCGCTCCAACGTCCTGACCTTAATATAGTTATTGGCGACATCCCCGGTCAGGCTGACCAGAATCGCGTCGTAGTTTGCAATCTGGGCCAGCATCGAGGCATCAGCCGACTCGATTGCCCGCCGAAATTTACCCCAAAGATCGATTTCCCAGTTCACGGTAGGACCGAGACGATCCAACCAAAGACCGGCAACATTATTACTACTGGTATCGGGACGGTTCGTTGCGGGTAGTCGCTCGCTCAAACCCGACTGTGGCAGGTGAATATCCCAAATCAGCCCTGAAATATCTTGCTGCTGAGGAAAGAAATCGCCAATCGCAATCCCTAATTGAGCTCTTGCTGAGAGGATCTTAGCGCCCGCCGCCTGCAAAGAAAGATTCTCCGCATAAGCCATTTCAATCAGCCGATTCAGTATCGGGTCATTGAAAGCCTTCCACCATTCACGAAACTCATCTGGCTTCGCCTTGATCCGTTGATCCCCCTGCTCCATCCATTTACCAGAAAGCTGGCTTTCGGGCTTTTCAAAATCTGGCCCAACCATCGGACAGCCTGAGAGGACCCCTGCAATCACCAAAATCGGGAGATAACGAAATTTCATAAGGCCGACCTTTGCGCCAAAGGCCCACCGGCCAGAAGAACCAGGAAACTCCGGTCCCTCACCAGCACGCCGCCCTCTGATAAGACAGGAACCGCATCTTCCGGCCGGCTGACATCGTGCGGCGAGGCGATGGATGTATCAATCAGGCGACGCCAACGGCGATTTTTAGGAGGCTCCGGTATTCTGAAAACCATAGCGGTGTCCGATGGATTCGCCAGTAAACAGAGCTTCTGCCCATCATCCTGCGAATGGATCATTCCCCCTAAGGCAAGGTCAGAACCCCAATCCAGCGCATGTCCTTCGGGGTTAAACCAATCGATTTCGTCCGGCCGATAAAACCTCGCGCTGGATAACACCGGAAAGCGCCGTCGCAGCAAGATCAATTCCCTTACAAAGCGGACAAAATCGGCCCGCTGATCGGCCAAAGCCCAATCAAACCATGAAATCTCATTGTCCTGACAATAAGCATTATTGTTACCCCACTGGGTCCTGCAAAATTCGTCCCCACCCAAAAGCATCGGCACACCCCGCGCCATAAAGAGCGAAACGATGAAGTTTTTCATCTGCCGCTCTCTGACCTGCTGGATGGCAGGATCGCTCGTGACACCCTCAATTCCGTAATTGCAGCTACTGTTATTGTTGCAGCCATCGCGAGAGTCCTCGCCATTGGCCTCGTTGTGCTTCACTTCATAACTGACCAGGTCATGGAGGGTAAAACCGTCATGACAGGTCACAAAATTGATGCTGTGCAACGGTGCCTTGCCACTGTGCTCGTAAATATCCGCGCTTCCACAAAGACGGCTGGCAAAGGAACCTGCCATGCCGGCATCGCCCCGCCAATAGCGCCGAATATCATCCCGAAAAACGCCATTCCACTCAGACCATCTCTCCCCAGGAAAACGGCCCACAAGGTAGGCGCCACCGGCATCCCAGGCTTCCGCAATCAACTTCACGTCGCGCAGAATGGGGTCCTCCGCGATTTGCTCCAATAGCGGGGGGTTCGGCACCAAATTTCCGTTCTGATCCCGCCCCAAGATCGAGGCCAGGTCAAACCTAAAACCATCGACATGCATTTCGACCACCCAATAGCGAAGGCAGTCAAGGATAAAGTTACGCACCACCGGGTGACTGCAGTTCAGGGTATTGCCGCAGCCGGAGTAGTTCTTGTAGTAGCGGCGATCCTCTTCAAGGATGTAGTAGACCGCGTTGTCGAGGCCCCGGAAACTCAGGGTGGGTCCAGTCTCATTGCCTTCAGCCGTGTGATTGAAGACGACATCCAACAAGACTTCAATGCCGGCCTCATGCAATGCCTTGACCATCGTCTTGAATTCATCCACCTGGCAGCCCGGGTAGGAGCGACTACCGTAGCCCTCGTAGGGCGCGAAGAACGCAATGGTGTTGTATCCCCAATAATTGCTCAGACACTGGCCAGTCAGCGGGTTTCGCAGGGTGACCTCGGCCGGATTGAACGCCTGCAACGGCATCAATTCGATCGCATTAATCCCAAGGGACTGAAGGTAAGGAATCTTGTCGATCAGGCCCAGAAATGTTCCGGGCGCCGAAGAGCCGGCCGAAGGGTGAACCGTGAGCCCGCGCACATGGGCCTCATAAATCACCAGATCCGACCAATCATGGTGAAGAGGGCGATCATCGCCCCAATCAAAGCCGCTTTCCGTAACCAGACACTTCACGATGGCTGGATTCTCAACGCAGCTGTCGCCAGCATGCACCGGGGCATCGAGACCACAAAGCTTGCCAAAGTCGAGACGCCGAGGACTCGCCAGCGCCGTCGCATAGGGGTCCAGAAGAATTTTTGACGCATCAAACCGATGCCCCTTTTCAGGAAGCAATGGGCCATCGACCCGATAGGCATAGACCAAGCCTCGTCCAGCCCCTAGAACGCGAACGTGCCAAATGTCCCCGGTCTTGTGATGCTGGCGATCCAACTCAATGGTTTGAGAAGGAAGATCCGCATCAATGTTCTCAAACAGAAGCAACCAGACCCGGGTGGCATGGCGGCTAAAAAGGGCAAAATTAACCCCGTCACTGGCCAGATGAGCACCTTGCTGAAGCGGCGTTCCCGGGGCGATCCCGTAGCTTTTTCCAGCGGAGCGAGAGGGGCGCGACGCGCGCACTTCCGTTTTCATGTCTTGATCTCCCTGATCTCCCGATGAACTCAGGGAGCTCCGCTGCCCAGATGTCGAATGCCTTGTGCCATTTCACGATTCAGTCGCGCAAGGCATTCACTCTCAGCCCCCACGATCTGACCATAGTCGGAAGTAGAAACCCCAATCGAACACGTAAAGCGACGGTTGATCATCTCGCCCTTGGCTGATTTAAGTGACCAGAGAGCGACCATCCGAGCCTTTCCCTCGGAATCGACATGCAACTCCTGAATCTGCACAGCGACCTGAGCATCCGGCTTGATGTCTCTTGGCCAAGGGTGCATCACGATCCGGTCACTAGGGACCAATGCCGCGAGATTTTCCTGAGAAACACGCGCAATATTGTCATCCAGTCGCTCGGCCCAGCGCTGATTCTCTGCCAGGCGATATTCGTGATCTGAAGCTGCAGTCACAATCTGAGGACGATCCAAATAGGCCGGCACCTTGATGGGGCCCAATCCAACGAGAGGGCCTTTGGTTGCACTGGCTCCAGAGGGTGGCTGGTCCTTGACCGGCGTCAGCATGTAGAACTGGTCCTGAACGCCCCCGCGAAAGCAGCCAGCCGTCATGAGAGCAGTGATCCAGAGGGTGGCCCACAGGAGGGGCCTCGTCCATCCAGCAAGGGGTCGGTACACGGTGGGCACGCAAGGCACTCCGGGAGTCAAAGGTAGGTTATTGGCGCTCAAAAAACACCTTTTTCGATCATAACACGCAGGTAAGGCCGACCATTCGGATTCCGATGATTTCAGTCTGGTTTTCCAAAGAGCAATGACTCAGGATGCCGCTGGAGGGAATCCAGCAACTCCCTCAGAGAAGCTGCCGCCCGGTTCACCTCCTTCACCGAACTTGAAAGTTCGGAATTGGCTTCGGTTACATCAGCGATATTGCCCGCGGCGATGCGGCTGTTTTCAAGTGTGGCCTGCGTAGAGTCCAAGACGGGGCGCGCATGCAGATTGACTTCACGAACCGTGGCATCCAGGTGCGTAATCAGATCCGGCAGTGTCTTCTCAAGCCGCGACAAGAGCAGTTGCGCACTCTCCAATGACTGACTGAGAGCCTGCTGGGAACGTTTCGCCTCTTCCGAGCCCACAAGGGCGTGGACATCCTTGAGGATCGCCGCCAAATCTTCAACGAGCCCTTCGATCGGCAGATTTCCAATTTTCCGCATGACCTCTTCGAGTGTGGCCAGCACCTCATCGACGGTGGGCGGCACCGAGGGAACCTCGAGAAGCCCCTTGTAACTCAGCCCTGTCAGTCGTGCTGGCTGATCCCGATTGAAGTCAAGATTGACATAAAGAAGCCCGGTCAGAATGCTCTGCACCTCAAGCCGTGCCCTCAGCCCAGAATCGAGGAGGGTCTTAAAGTGTTTATCACGATCTGAGGGCGACAGACTGGAAATATCAATAGGGCCGCCCTTGGTCGAAACCAGCCGCGTCGGATCGACTTCAATAACGACCGGCTTCATGAGCTTTTGCATGTTGTCATCCAGCTGAAGCTCAATCTCCTTGACGATCCCCACCTGAACGCCCTGAACCTTGACGGGAGCCCCGACGTTCAGACCATTTAGCGAGCTATCGAAATAGACCACCCAGTGAATTTTTGACTTGAAGAACTCACCGCCACCAAACGTCAGCAACGCCATGATCAAAAGCGCCATGCCGCCGAGGAGAAAGGCGCCAATGGCTTCGGGCTTTACGGGTTTACTCATGACGGAGAGCCTCCGGTGGCAAGGGATGAGACCGAATGATCCCGGGTCAAAAAGCGTAAAACTCTGGGGTCGGTGCCCTTGCTCAAAAGGTCATTGGGATTTCCTCTGGCAATGACCGTTTTGGATTCAGGGTCTAAAAAGATCGAATTCGTGCCAATGGCAAAAATACTCGCCAATTCATGGGTCACGATGACGATCGTGGACCCAAGAGCGTCCCGCAGACTCTGAATCAAGTCATCGAGGAGCCTTGCGCTGATGGGATCCAATCCCGCAGAGGGTTCATCAAAATAGAGAATTTCGGGATCCATGGCCATCGCCCGCGCCAGGCCCGCGCGCTTTTGCATCCCCCCGCTGATCTCCGAGGGGTAATACGATTCGAATCCACCCAAACCCACCAACGCAAGCTTATAGGAGACGATGCTCGCCACCTCACGCTTTGACAAGGCCGTGAATTCATTCAGCGGCAGAGCAACATTCTCAGCCAGCGTGAGCGAGCTGAACAAGGCGCCACTTTGGAAAAGGACGCCAAACTTCCGTAAGAGGACCTGCTTTTCCTCAGAGTCCGCAGCCCAAAGATCCTTGCCCCCATAAGAAATCTGACCGGCCGCCGGCTGAATGAGCCCGATCATATGAAGGAGCAACGTACTCTTGCCGCAACCACTTCCACCCATGACGACAAAGATATCTCCGCGATTGACGGTAAAGCTGAGATCCCTCTGGATGACATGCGAGCCATAGGCCATCGTCAACCGATCTACGCGAATGACGGGCTCTTTCTCGCTTAAATGAGAGACTGCTGTCATAGGTCAAGACGGTTGCAAATCAAGGTGACAATGGAGTCGGCCACCACAATCAGAACGATGCTCGTCACGACTGCGGACGTTGCCGCATCCCCCACCGCCGAGGCGGTCCGGCCACACTGCACACCCCGCATGCACCCGGAAAGGGCGATTAGCACGCCGAACAAAGAACATTTAAAAAGCCCTATAAAAAAGTCCGTAAGATCAACAGCTTCAGACGTCCGCAGCAAAAACTGCGAAGGGGGAATATCAAAAAAGGTCAGGCTGACCAAGGCGCCACCGGCAATCCCCAGCAAATCGGAATAAAGACCTAAAAAGGGCATCACAAGAATCAGCGCGATTAAGCGCGGAAGAACCAGAAAATCCACTGGCGAAAATCCCATAACCCTCAAGGCTGAGACTTCCATATTGACGTTCATGGTTCCAATCTGAGCGGCAAAGGCTGCACCCGATCGTCCGGACATGATGATCGCCGTCATCAAAGCCCCCATTTCCCGCGTCATGCCCAAAGCCACCAGATCCGCAATGTAGAGCTCGGCACCGAACAAAGAGAGCTGAACGGCCCCGACAAAAGCGAGGATCAATCCCACCAAAAGACTGATCATTGTCACAATCGGGACGGCTGAGGGCCCGCACTCCTGAATTTGCAGCCATAGATCCACGCGCCGATACCGGGCACGCCCGCAGACGAACGCCACCATGGAAATCGCGGCCTCGCCCAAAAAACGATTGAAGTATTGTGCGTCTATCCAAAAACGCATGGCGGCGTCGCCTAGATCGGCAAGATACCCCCGAGGGACCGAATCCTGTTGCGCATCGGGGGATGATGGAACCGCTGTTGCCAGGGCAAAAAGAGACCTGACGCCTTCAGGCATGGATGAAACATCCAGCGTGAGTTTGCGTCGTGAAACGACCCGACTGATCTCCAGCAGGGTCGCCAACAGGAGGGTATCCCAATGCCCGACTCCGCCGTCCTCGATCAGCAGCACTCGCGCTGCCCGGATGTCTCCAAGCCGGTCGATCATTTCAGCGTTGTCACCGCCTCCCATGGCAGACACAGCCCAGTCCCCCGAAAGAACCAGTCTTGGCCGATCGGTGCCCTCGTCAAGAAGCTTCCAGGTTGGGAAATTCAAGTCGCTCGCCGCAGACGTTATGAATACGCTCATGATACACAAGCTTGATAAGGATTCGCTTGGTGTTACCGAGCAAATGGTCCGCCCTGTCTGATGGCCAAGCGCCTCAAAACAAACGACTCTTTTGCGATAGAATGACTCTGAAGCATATCCTAGGCATCAGGAGCGTAGTCTTTGTCCGGCCACCACGACATCTTCATCTGTCATGACCAGGCCTCAGCGACCTCCGTCAAACGCCTTGCCAGCGCGCTTGCCGCACGAGGGGCCTCCTGTCACACCCATGAGGGAGGCACCAACGCAGAAATCAGTCACAAGCTGGCGATTTCAAAGTTGTTTTTAATCTATGGCAATGTAGGCTTTTTCGAATCCCGCGGCTGTCAGGCACACCTTGCGATCGCTTGGATTGCAACATCCCAAGACCAGAAAGCCCACCCCTCTCGAATTCTTGTGGTGAACCCCGAAGCGGGTAGCCGGCACATTTACCCTCTCTGCTTGAAGGAACGCATCATTGCGGACGCCCAGGAGGCGCAGGACCTTCAGCAGCTTGCGAGCAACCTCCATCAGCACTGCGAAGCCCTCTCGGGCAACCTCGGCGAACTGTTCCCGCTAGCGAACAAAAGGTGTGTCGGTCCCTTCGACACCATTGAGAGGGAACCCCTCAACTTTGGGGGACGGCACCGCGAAATCTGGGACATTCACGGGGCCCTTAGAGGCACCCTGGAAGGCCTTCGAGCGGACCTTCCCTTCGTTGTCATCTCGGGAGGCTCCGGCTTTGGCAAAACTCAAATTGCCCTGGAATACGCCTTTCGCTTTGGCGCGGCTTATCCTGGCGGAATCTTCAGGATCTCAGCGAAAGGTGCGGAGCCTGCAGCAAAGTTCAGCCAACTCGCTGTGAATCCACCACTAAAACCCCAACTGCTCGCCCTACTCCGTCAGCTATCGGATGAGACCGAATGCAATGAAAAAACGTCTCTCTCGAACATTCGTGCGGCACTGGCGGATCAGATGGACATGTCTCACGGAGATATTCTCTGGATTGTCGACGATCTTCCCGAAGGCATTAACGGCCCCGTCATTCAGCAATGGCTTGCTCCGGTCTCTTCCACCTCAAATCCCGGTAGAGCACACAACATTCTCATCAGCGAAAGCCAGCGCTATGACTATCGTGGAGATCCCATCCACCTCCCTCTCCTGAGTGAAGTTTCAGGACAGATGATCCTGACGGGCAACAAAATGCCCCTTCGCAATGATGAGAGGGAATCACTCTATTGGCTGGCCGATGAAATCGGGAGACATCCAAGGTTCGCAGGGATCGCAGCCGGAATCCTTGAAGCCGAGCGGCACGACCGTCGCAGCACCCTTGGCCGCCTTGCCCAAAGGGTTAGCCGCAGAAACCGCCTTTCATCCGAGATCGCCCTCTTATGGGCCCGCGATTTTCCCGAAGGCCGCGAAAAATCCGCTGCCAATCTGCTGCTTGACGCCATTCAGACGCTTGGCGGAGCCGCGCGTGACATCTTGAGGCTTGCCCTTTTACTGGAAGACCACCCCATCCCCATCCCTTTCATTGTTGAATGCCTGGTGATCGCTGGCCTGAGCGCTGATGAGCGCAAAGAGGATCTTTTCACTATCTTTCTCAATGAACCGGAGGAAATCCCGATGAGCCAAGAGGCGGCTGAAGCCTATGTGCTTCAGGGTGCCGAGCAGATCGCCGCATTGGGCTTAGGCCAGGTGAGCGAGAACTTCGTGACGCTCCCCTCGCTGACCATTCGGGCCTTTTCAAGAGCCTCCTCCACATCCCCCCGACAGAGCTTGCTGGCCGAAGCCGCCTTGCAAGCGCTCTACATCATCGCGGAGGCATCCCACGCGAGCCAGAACTTTGATCGCCTGAGCGCGGTCGCACCCCATGCCAGAAAGCTGGTGGGCGATCTACGCGAGCGAATGATCTCTCAGGAAGACAATGCAGGCGAGATCACTGGCCGTATTCGACTGGCACTGCATTTGGCCGATTTAGATCTTCTCCACGGCGCAAAGACGCGCGCAACAGCCATCTACCGGGCCACAAGCGCTTACCTTGTCAGGGCGATGGCAGCCGATCCACACAACAGCACGCGTCAGAAAGATTTCGCCCGGGCTCAAGAGCAGCTCGGTGATCTCATGGTTGAGACGACTCAGCCCCAGGGCGCTCTGGATCACTACCGAAAGAGCCTGGGCATCAGGACCTTCATGGCCAAACAGGAAGGAGGACCAGGAGAGTCGGTTCAGGATGCGCTTCGGCTCAACATCAAAATTGCCAGACTCCAGCGTCGACTCGGGGATATCGAAGCCTCACTCCAAACCCAGCACACGGCCCATGCGCTTCATCTCAAACTGGCCCAAATGGACCCTGAGAACCATGAAGTGACGTTTGATCTGGCTTCAAGCCACGCTCAACTCGGCGAACTTCACATCAAACTCAATCAGTCTGATGAAGGATTAACGGAGCTCAAAAAGGCCCTCCCCCTCTATGAGACCTTGGCTGAAGCGGTTCCTGATGATCTGCGCTACACCCGCGCACCCGGCGCAATCCATAACCGGATTGGTGATCTCCTTCACTCAAGGGACGATCTCACCGGCGCACTCAATCGATATCGGATCGCACTTTCAGCAGCAGAGCGTCTCGCCCAAGCTCACCCGCAACACCCGGAGCTCCAGCGCGACCTTGCGATTTGTCACGACAACCTCGGCGACACGCTCTCAGGCCTCGACGACCCTCAAGAAGCAGATCATCATTTCAAGGCATTCCTCAGTATTGCGGAAGCGCCGGAAAATCGTCCGGCCTTCAAAGACCTTCGCGCCCGGGAAATTGCAGCGGTTCACATGAAGTTAGGCCGAGGACGTGAAGCCGAAAAAATGCCAAGACTCGCATTGGAGCGCTACATTCAAGCCCGAACGATGATCGAAAAGCTCGCCATTGATTTTCCGGAAAATCAGCGTCTTCGGGAGGATCTTCAATGGCTTCGCCACAAAATCTCAAGGCTGAGTGAACGACTTGAGGCGGATGACCGCCGGATTGCGCGGAATCGCGCCAATATCCCGGAGAACCCGGACTCCGAAGGCTCTGCCGATTGGCAGGGTGACGCCTAATTAAGGATAATGGCGGGATAGTTCGCTACAGAGCCAGCCCCGCCCATCATGAAAAAACGCCTCGAATCTCTCCTTCAGGAAGCCGTCAGCATCCTTGCCAATTCCGATGTTCTTCCACGCGATATCGAGGCCAATTGTCAGGTCGAGCGCGCGCGGGATGCACTGCATGGGGATTTCGCCAGCAATCTGGCGATGGCTCTCGCTAAGCCAGCCCGTCTCAACCCCCGCCTCCTGGCTGAAAAGATGATTGCCGCCATCCCGAGCGACCCGGCGGTCCTCAAGATTGAAATTGCCGGCCCGGGGTTCATCAATTTCTTTATTGATCCCAAAGCGCAGTTCGGCATCATTCCGGCCATCCTTGATTCAAGGGAGGCCTTTGGACGGAGCCAAAAAGGGGCCGGACAAAAGGCACAGGTCGAATTCGTCTCGGCGAATCCCACTGGCCCCCTCCATGTCGGACATGGTCGTGGGGCTGCGTACGGTGCCGTAGTCTCCAATCTGCTGGCGGCCATTGGTTTCGAAGTCCATCGGGAGTACTACGTTAACGATGCCGGCCGGCAAATGGACATCCTGGCCGCAAGCGTCTGGCTTCGTTATCTTGAGCGGCTTGGTGCCACTCTCGTATTTCCCAGCAATGGCTATCGGGGAGAGTATGTCAGGGAGATTGCCGAATCTCTCTACCAGAAACAAGGTCAAAACCTTTGGATTGATGTTGATGCCGTTTTGAAGGATCTCCCCCCGGATGAACCGGAAGGTGGCGACAAAGAAATTTACATCGACGCCATCGTTCAGCGCGCCAAGGACCTTCTGGGTGAAAAGGGTTACCGCGTGGTCTTTGACGCGGGACTCAATGACATTCTTGCGGACATCCGAGACGACCTCGCCGAATTCGGCGTTCGTTATGACACCTGGTATTCCGAGCGGAGCCTCACGGAGTCAAGCGCTGTTGCGCGATCTCTCGAAAAGCTGGAAAAGTCCGGATACCTTTACCGACAGGATGGCGCCACCTGGTTTGCTTCCAGCCGACTGGGAGATGAAAAGGATCGTGTCGTCGTTCGCGAAAACGGTCAGATGACCTACTTCGCTTCGGATATTGCCTACCACATGGAAAAGCTGGAACGAGGTTTTGACCGGATTATTGACATCTGGGGAGCCGATCACCACGGCTACATTCCCAGAGTCAGGGCGGCCATGCAGGCCCTGGGAGGAGATCAAAATCGTCTTGAGGTTCTGCTGGTTCAATTTGCGGTGCTTTATCGAGGCGAGGAGAAAGTGCAAATGTCGACTCGCTCCGGTGAGTTCGTGACCTTGCGGCAACTTCGGAATGAGGTCGGAAAAGATGCCGCTCGCTTCTTTTATGTCATGCGAAAATCTGACCAGCACATGGACTTTGATCTCAAGTTGGCCACCTCCCGCACCAATGAGAATCCCGTTTACTACGTCCAATACGCTCACGCCCGCGTCTGCAGCGTTTTCAGACAACTCGACGAGAAGGGTCTGAGTCGGGACATCGAACAGGGCATGGCTCACCTCGAATCACTGAACGACCCCCACGAAACCTCCCTATTGACCGCGCTTTCTCGTTACCCCGAAACGATCGAAAACGCTGCCATGCAGCACGCGCCGCATCATCTGATCCATTACCTTCGCGATCTGGCGGCAGAACTCCACGGCTACTACAACGGGGTTCAGTTTCTGGTGGAGGATGCAGGTGTTCGGAATGCGCGGCTGAATTTGATCGCCGCTGTTCGGCAGGTGATCCGAAATGGGCTCGAACTCTTGGACGTTTCCGCTCCGGAAGCCATGTAGACCATGGCCAGGGACGTCAAACACAGAATTCCTGCTTTTCGTCCAGAAAAGCGAAAGACTCGAAGAGTTCCGGTGTCTTTTTTGGGATTATCGATCGCAGGACTGGGGATCCTGGCATTCTTGATTTCGAAATGGGTAGCCGCTCCGGGGATTCCGGAGCCCGCTATCACCCGGGACGCGCGTCCCGAGGAAGCTCAATTCGCCTACTTCCGCCTACTTGAAGATCGCGAAAACAGGGTCCCCGAGAGCACGATCAGCGAAGAACAACGCAACATTCGCCTAGGGAAGGGGGCGACTCAGGGCGAATTTTCCCTCCTAATCGGAACCTACAAGACCCGTGAGATAGCCGAATCCGTCAGGAATCAGCTTTATGCATTTGAAGCCCTCAAGCCCCGAATGGAGGAGATCACTCTGGAATTCGCGTCCTGGTATCGGCTCAAGCTGGGGCCCTACGGAAACCTTAGGGATGCCAATCAGGTGCGCTTGTTCCTCCGGGATCAAGGCATCGACAGCATTATCGAGACCGTTGAACATCGGTAAAACCCAAAGACACCCCGGCCATCTGATCAATTTTCGAGACACATCACCATGAGAATCCTTCACACCATGATTCGTGTCGGCAATCTGGACCGCGCCATCGACTTCTATACGGAGGTTCTGGGCATGCGACTCCTCAGACGACAAGATTATGCCGATGGCCGCTTCACTCTGGCCTTCGTGGGCTATGGAGAAGAGTCAAGCCACACGGTCATTGAACTCACCCATAATTGGGATACACCCTCCTATGACCTGGGCACAGGCTTCGGTCACATTGCTCTTGAGGTCGATGACGCAAGCGCGGCCTGCGAAAGAACCCGGTTAAAAGGAGGGCGAGTCGTTCGCGAGGCCGGGCCAATGAAGTTTGGTGATACGGTCATTGCCTTCATTGAAGATCCCGACGGCTACAAGATTGAGTTCATTCAAAAAGGGACTGGCGGACACTGACGTGGAAACGGCGCGCCCGAAGGATCTCGATCTCGCAATCCGGGAGCTTTCATCAGGCGGTGTCGTGGCTTTTCCTACAGAAACGGTTTATGGCCTCGGCGCTGATGCCTCAAACCCTGCTGCCGTCGCTCAAATCTTTGACATTAAAGGCCGCCCAGCGGACCACCCCCTGATTATCCATATCAGTGGCGCCGACCAGCTCTCTCGCTGGAGCCAGGAAGTTCCCAAAACAGCCCACCAACTGGCTGAGCAATTCTGGCCCGGCCCACTGACTCTCATACTCCCCCAGAGTAAGGCGCCGCCCGAAGTGACCGGTGGGCAATCCAGCGTTGGCCTTCGCGCCCCCCGCCACCCAGTGGCGCAGGCGCTTCTCCAGGGGTTTGGCGGGGGAATTGCCGCACCTTCCGCCAATCGGTTTGGACGCATCAGTCCGACACGGGCCAGCCACGTTCGGGATGAATTCGAAGACCGAGTGAAAATCATCCTTGAAGGGGGAGATTGCGAGGTGGGCCTGGAATCGACCATATTGAGCCTTTCTGGCCCCACTCCCTGTCTCCTCCGCCCGGGAGCCATCAGCCGATCTGAACTTGAGGACGTCTTGAAGTTAACGATTGAAGGCGCAGAAAAAGCCTCAGGACTGAGAGCCTCAGGACTTCTTGAATCTCACTATGCCCCAAGAACAAGGCTACAACTGATTCCCTCCGAGCGAATTGCCAGCGAAGTTGCATCGCCCCGTCCTCGGACGGCCATGATGTGCCTTAGGGACATTCCCATCCCCCCCTCGATTGATCGCATCCTCATGCCTCAGCATCCCGCAGACTATGGCGTTTGCCTTTATGCAACGCTCAGGACACTGGATCAAGGCCAATATGATTTGATCCTGGTTGAAATGCCGCCTGCCCAAGAATCCTGGGCCGCCGTTCATGACCGCTTAAGAAGAGCCAGCCATTTCCCACAAAGCCCGGCCTCACAGCCTTTGGAAACCAGATGACCGTATCCCCGCTCAAGATGACCCTCCAAGAAGTCGCCGATAGCATTCCTGGAGCGCAACTTTATGGCGTTTCCGATGTTCTCATCACGGGCATCAGCACGGATACACGCAAGATTCCCTCCGGATGTCTTTTCTTTGCTCTTCGGGGAGATCGATTTGATGCCCATGATTTCATTCCGGAAGCACTCGCCTCCGGCGCAACGGCGATCGTCTCTGAACTGCCTTTGGACCCCAAGACTCCCCATATCCTTGTCGAAGACACCCGAATAGCGCTCGGCGCCACCGCCAAGGCCTGGCGCGGGCGATTTGAAATTCCGGTGATCACGGTCACCGGTAGCAACGGGAAAACCACCGTCACCCAGATGCTGGCCATGATTCTGGCCACGAGCTCCGGCGAAGCGCAAAGACTCGCCACTCAAGGGAATCTCAACAATGAAATTGGCCTTCCCCTGACGCTTTTTCGCATGCATGGCGGGCATCAGCGCGCGGTACTCGAACTCGGCATGAATCATCCCGGGGAAATTCGCCATCTCGCCGACATTGCCCAACCCACGGTCGCCCTGGTCAATAATGCGCAACGGGAACATCAGGAGTTCATGGGAACCGTCGAAGCCACCGCGCATGAAAATGGCGCCGCCATCAGCGCGCTCCCAGACTCAGGGCATGCGGTTTTTCCGGCCGACGATGCCTGCGCTCCCATCTGGAGAGCACTCGCCAAAAATCGGGACATCATGGATTTTGGCTTTAAGAATAAAGCCCGCATCAAGGCCGCCTGGCGAAGCGAAGCCGATGGCATGATCCTTACCCTCGATACCCCGGACGGGAGGATCGAGCCACGACTGGCGCTCGCGGGTGCCCACAATGCACACAATGCGGCAGCAGCTGCGTCTGCCGCATTGGCTGCAGGCATTCCTCTGTCGGAAATTCTTCAAGGACTTGAGAACTTCCGTCCGGTTTCTGGGAGAGGCGTCATTGTGCGGTCGACCCAAGGGGCCACGCTAATTGATGACAGTTACAACGCAAACCCTGACTCGGTTCTAGCGGCCATCGACCTCCTGGCCGATCGGCCGAAGCCTGCTTACCTGATCCTCGGCGACATGGGCGAGGTCGGTGAAAAAGGTCCCGAATTTCATACCGAAGTGGGCCAATACGCAAAAAGCAGGGGACTCACGGGGCTTATGACGCTGGGGCATCTCGCGCAAAATGCAACGGAGGCCTTTGATGCGAAAAACGCGCAGCACTTTGAAACCATTGAGGCTTTGCTTGAGGCGGTTCAACCGCTGGCTGAAAAAGGAGCCACTCTCCTGATCAAAGGTTCCCGTTTCATGAGAATGGAACGCGTGATCGAGGCTTTAACTGGATCTTCGAGCGCCCAGCACTGATCACGAGAGAGGGACCTTTGCATGCCTAGTAGCCCTTTCGACTCCCTGGTCTTTACGAACCGTTTTGTCAGGGATCTTCCAGAAGACCCCATTCCGGACAACTTTGTTCGCCGCGTTCAGGGCGCGGCCTATTCAAGAGTCACTCCCACTTCGGTGAGTGCACCCAGGCTCATCAGCTCCATCCCGGAAATGGTCAAGGCGCTCGGCTTCCCGAATGAAGCCCCGTCTCATCCCGATTTCCTCAGGGTCTTTTCAGGCAATGCGACACATCCCAACATGGCGCCTCATGCATCCTGCTACGGGGGGCACCAGTTTGGTCACTGGGCGGAGCAACTTGGCGATGGTCGCGCCATCAACTTAGGCGAAGTTCTTTGCCCGGAGGGTCAACACCTCACCCTTCAGCTGAAAGGTGCAGGCAGAACCCCCTATTCGCGATCAGCGGACGGGCGTGCTGTGCTTCGCTCTTCGCTGAGGGAGTATCTGTGCAGCGAGGCGGTTCACCACCTGGGCATTCCGACCACTCGCTCACTTTGCCTGATTCTGACGGGTGATTCGGTCATCCGCGATATGTTTTACGACGGACATGCCAAGGCAGAACCAGGCGCCATCGCCTGTCGGGTTGCACCGAGCTTTACCCGCTTCGGTCACTTCGAACTTCCCTGTGCCCGCGGAGATCTGGACTTACTGAAACAGCTGGTCGATTTCTCATTGCGCGTGGAGTTCGACGGGCGTTATAAATCCGACGCTGAAGGGTATTGCCAATGGTTTGAGGAGGTCGCCCAGAGAACAGCACGCCTCATGGTGGACTGGCAACGTGTCGGTTTCGTTCACGGGGTCATGAATACCGATAACCTCTCCATTCTGGGGCTGACCATTGATTATGGTCCCTACGGCTGGCTTGAGGGCTACGACCCGTCTTGGACGCCGAACACCACCGATGCCGGGGGACGACGCTATGCCTATGGCCAGCAACCCCGAATTGCTCGCTGGAACCTGATTCGTCTGGCGAATGCCATTTACCCTCTGATTGGCAAGGCCCAGCCCCTTGAAGATGCCATCGAACGTTACGATCAAACCTTCCACGATCTCTGGCTCGATACCATGAGCAATAAGCTGGGACTCGGCCACGCGATGGGCTCCTCGCGGGAAGGTCTCATCGAAAGACTGTGGCAGGTTTTGCTACTAAGGGAAACCGACTTTACCCTTTTCTTCCGTGGCCTCTCCTTCTGGGAGCCCCCCGGACCCGAGTCCCCAATCGATCAGATCCCCGATTTTTTCCGAACCGCCTGGTATGACGACACCCCTCTCTCACAGGCGGAAGAAAGGCAAGTTCTGGCATGGTTGAACGGCTATGCACAGGAGATTCATCAGGAGCCCCCTTTAACCGGGGAGCGTCAGCGCCTGATGCAGCGCGTTAACCCGAGATTCGTCTTTCGGAATTATCTTGCCCAGGAGGTCATTGATGAGATTGAGGCGGGAAGCACGCACAAACTTGAGCGCCTTCTCAATACCCTTCGAAGACCCTACGATGAGCAACCCGAAAACAACGACTTTGCTCAAAAACGACCCGAATGGGCAAGGCATCGTGCCGGTTGCTCGATGCTATCCTGCAGCTCCTGACCCGCACCATCCGGGTGCGGCTCGCACCAGCCAAAAGCGAGCCGAGACATCACTTCCGGCACCTCGCCGCATGATGCCCTTCCCTTAAGACATGGCACGCGATCTGCAAAGAGTTTCTTTGCAAGGCCACCCATTCGGGTCGCCGGCGAAGACCCTACTGAGCGGAGGCCCTCATGGTGAGTCATCAATCCAATCCAACTGCCTTACTTTTAGGTCATGCCCACCCGAGGGAGGGCGTTCGCAAGGATTTCATAACGACAAAAAACTCCTCCGAAAACTCAGGAAAATTGAAACGCTTCGAGCGCTTCATTTCTCCTCATCTAACCGCCTGCGCCCTCCCTCCTGAGGATTTCCTGGATAGCCTGATCCAGAGAAACAGCTGGTTGCGCTGAAGTTGGTTCGGCGAAGCTGAGCTCCAGAATGAAAAAAAGCGCCCTAGGCGCCGAGATAACTCATCCATTAGAAGCCCCTTGAGGGGGCCAAGGTCTCCCCCTCAAGGCGAATTCAGATCATTCCAATTGAGACAGATCAATGTCTCCGTGACGGAACGGGATCCAATCGTTGTATTCGGGCCGGTACTGAAGCCCGTATGGGGTGTTCAAATAGACCTTTGGCGGATTGTCCTGGTGTTGTTGGCACTTGGGAATGTCCATCTGGCCGGACGGAAGGAAAATCTTGTCCACGATCTCCTGAATGCCCACCTCCCGACCTGCCTCCTTGGCTTCCTTTACGTACGCGCGGGCAGCATCGGAGAGGGCCCACGCCTCTTCCACCATAGCAAAGTAGTCGATTTTTTCAGACATAGTTCAAGCTCTTTAAAAAGTGAAACTTGCGACTCATCGCGCAAGCTTTGCAATCTAATTCTAGCCCAACACCCAAGAAAAGATGAAGAAAAAGCCTTTTATCTTGGAAGAGACAGAATCTTGACAATCCAGACACACTAGCTCCAGAGTAACGCATCGAGAGAATTCTGGCCTCTGCCCCTTCTTACGCCCGAGTAAAAAAAACCGATGAAAGATGAAGACCCATTGCGCGCATCCATCAACTCCCGGTTTGAAGCGGCACTGCAAGAACTTTTCCCCGGGGCCCTCCGAATAGAAGACTATTTTGAAAAAACCACCGCCGCGCTCATCCCCGATGGCTTTGTCGATGACAACACCCTGGGAATTGTTGCGACGTGCAGAGATGAAATTGCATCGCCCCTTGAAACGGAAATCGTCCGACACTGGGGAAGAACATTCAGCTGCAGAAGCCTTGGCGGCTTTCTTCTGCTGGGCCGAACAGGCATCAAAACGGGCATCAGTCATGCACCACTCGTGAATCAACGGCGACGTTTTGTTATGTATGCCATGCCCCACATCGCCCTGTCTGACAGAGGCATTCCCGGGGTCGTCATGCGTGAGGGGATCGAGGAGGCGTCTCATGCGTGTGGTTCTCTAGATGCGGTGGTCTCCCAGCTGAAATCAGGTCGCATTGATCTTCATATGGACTTCGAAGATCTTGAACAGTCCTGCGTTCGCCAGAAACTGCTTTCAAATCTTCACTATGGGGAAGCTATCGACCTCGTGAACATGACCCGCCTGGCCGCCAAAATTATCCTGAAGGACACAGACCGGCTACTGAGCAATCTGGCAAGACCCAACGAGTATGATTTTGCCTTTTTTGTCGGCATTCTCATTCATGGGCCTAACGACCAAAACTGGATCTGGCATGAACACGCCGAGGTCCAGAGCGGTTCCGAACCCGGGCATCGCCGAACGCTGGATCTGGTGTCGGCCTGACATTGCGTGGATTGTCTCACTTTCATCCTGAAAGCCGTTATCTAAAAGAACTGTCCCCATGAACCAGTTACTTGTGATTGCTCTCGGAGGCTCGCTTGGCGCAATCAGCCGCTTCTGGGTGGCCAATAGTATCTACGGGATATTTGGCCGCGAATTCCCTCATGGCACACTCTTCATTAACGTGTCGGGCTCCTTCCTCATGGGCTTCCTGACCGAGCTATTGATTCAACGCCTCCCCATCGCGGTGGAATATCGCGCCGCTATCCTGATCGGCTTTTTAGGGGCCTACACCACGTTTTCAAGCTTTGCACTGGAGACCTACTTTCTCATCGACCAGGGGGCTTATTTCAAGGCGTTGGCAAACGCATTCTTGAGCGTCGTCCTCTGTGTAGGAGCCGTTTGGATCGGACTGATTTGGGCCAGAACGTTCTTTGATGGGAGTCAAATCAGCCTGACCACCCATGAGCAAGCGTATGTCACACTGGTTATGGGATGGGCTTGTGTGTTCATTCTTGCTATCGGCATTTCGCTTATCGCAACCCTTACAGGGTGGCCATCTAACGTTCAACGCGTGGCCCATGTCTCGCTCCTGGGCTTAACCACAGTCATCGCGACGCTGTGGATGACCTTCAAGCTCACCTCGATGGATAGCGAACTGGGCGAGCTCTTTACTCTTTTTTCTCTGAATGGCCTTTTTGCCGGCTCCGCTATCTGGACGGCCACCCAACTCGGAAACTGGATATGCAAACAATACCTATCACCCTAGCCAGGGTTTACTCCCGGGAAAAAGAACACCGCCTTCAAAAGCTTTTGAAAATCCTTCACGACGAGGATCGGGTGATGGGGGCCACCATCGTTCGGGGAGTTCAGGGATTCAGCCTTGACGGCATCATGCATGATGCCTCACTGCTGGACCTTTCCCTCGACTTACCCCTGATACTTGAGTTTTTTGATACGCCAGAGCGAGTAGAGGCCATCTTGAATCGTCTGGAGGAACGCATCGATCTCCACGGCGTCGTCTGCCTGAATGCGACGCTCAGGCGATAAAGCCAGGGAAGCCCAAAGTGAACGGCGCCCCCTCGACAAACCCCGCATCTCAGGATCCCGCGCAACGTGCTTAACGTTATAGCCATATCAGGGCCCATTTTCTTCATCATTTTTCTGGGCTTTGTGGCCGTCAAAGCCCAACTTCTGCGCTCAGAGCATGCCCGGGGCCTGGGCGCTTTTGTGATCCATTTCGCGCTCCCCGCCCTTCTTTTTAAGGCCTTGGCCCACAGACCCTCGGCGCAACTCTTAGAGTTGTCCCTCGTTACCCGCTACGGTGCCGGATCCGTCATGGTATTTCTCTTGATCAACTTGGTGATGTTGAGGCGGCATAGTTCGCAAAAAGCGACTGCCCTGGCCGTTGGCACATCGCTCTCCAATAGCGCTTTCATGGGCTTCCCCATCGCAGAGGAACTCTTTGGAGCCGACGCCGCAGGCCTATTGGCTGTCTATGTGTTCGTTGAAAACCTCATTCTTGTCCCCCTCCTGCTGGTCATCGCCGAACTGGATTCCAAGCAGGGCGGACATTGGTTGAGACTTTTTTATGACATTCCTTCGCGCCTATTCAAGAACCCACTCGTACTAGCCATGACCGCAGGTGTGATTTTTTCGACCCATCACATCCCGCTCTTGGGCGCGCCCGCTCGAACCATCAACCTTCTTTCGGAGGCTTCAGCGCCCACCGCCCTCTTTTATATTGGCTGCTCTCTGGCAGGCTTAAAGCTCAAAGGCCTGAGTTATGATATTGGCCTGATCACCTTCAGCAAGCTCATTCTGCATCCGGTGAGTGTCCTTTTGGCTTTCGTTTTATTTCCCATCCATGACGCCGAGGCCACGAAGGCCGCGATACTCAATGCCGCCATGCCGATGGCCACCATCTATCCCTTGTTAGGGCAGCGCTATGGTCAAGAAAGCCTTGCCTCAGCCATCCTGGTTGTGACAACGGTTCTCTCCTTTATCAGCATCAGCACTCTTCTCTGGTTCCTGACCTCTGGGCGCTGGTAAGTGCCCCATTGAGGCGCCTCGTCTTCGTACCGTTCCGTCATTGATGAGATGAATCCCTGCTTTATCGTTTTTGAATTTGCCGTTTGAGGGATCAATGACTTAGGATCATCGTCACCCTGAACTATTCCCATGAGTTCCTCCTCGTATGGCTCGATTTGCATGCCTCCTGCTGCTCTTAGCGGCTTTCGCCACCTCCACCGCCTTCGGACAAGTCATTCATGGTTGCCTGATCGCGCCAAAAACCCGTTGCCCAAACGTCGATCTGAGTGGAGTCAATCTGGGCGGCGCCGCACTCAATGGAGCCGATCTCAACGGGGCCAACTTGAGCCAAGCCAGCCTCATTGGCGCCGACCTTCGGGGAGCAAACCTGAGTGGAGCCGATCTCACCGGAGCGCAATTGAGCGGAGCAAACCTCACAGGAACTGTCCTAGTCGCGGTCTCGGCGGGAGGGGCAAACCTGTCTCAGGCCAATCTCATGAACGCCAACCTCAGGGCCATCAACCTTGAAAACGCGATTTTGGACGGAGCTAACTTTGCGCATGTGCGACTTGAGGCTTCGAGTTTGCTCAAAGTCAGCGCGCAGGGCACCAGTTTTCGATGGAGCAATCTCAGCAACGCGGATCTTCGTGGCGGAAACTTCAACCACGCGCTCTTTACGCGTTCGATCCTTATGGCCACCAACCTCCAACAATCGATCCTGACAGCGAGCGATTTCAAGCACGCCAATCTACAGCAGGCCAATTTAGCCTTTACCGATTTGGTTTCCACCACCCTCAATTTCAGTAATGCCTCACGCGCATCGTTGTATGGGGCTGACCTGAGCAGATCCAGCCTCATAAGGGCGAATCTGATCCAGAGCAATCTGACAGAAACACGCCTCACTGATGCCAATTTGACCGGTGCAAAATTGGACGGCGCTCTCTTCAATGCGCCAAATCCCGGAATGGATAATCTGGATGGCTATGTGCTCGGAGGCGTTGGCCCCGGGGGCGGGTTGATCTTTTATGTGACTCCTGACGGACAGCACGGATTGGAGGCGGCGCCCCCTCTTTCCTCAGCCAACTGGGGATGTGACGCCACCTACCTTGGAGTCACCTCAACGACTCTGGGCTCTGGCGCATCCAACACGGCATTGATCGAGTCTCGGGGTAACGCTTTGCAATGCACGATCAGCAACTCCCCCACGGCGATGGCGAGTGTATTCAGCCAGGGAGGATATCGCGACTGGTATGTGCCCTCACGTGATGAAATGGCGCTATTGATCAGTCAGGTCAAGGACACCCAAGCCCTCTACTGGACCTCCTCAGAGACCAGCGCCACGAGCCTTTGGATCTGGAGCTCTCTTCCGCTGCCGATGGGACAAGTGCAGGCCAATGGAACGACCGTCTTCATGGGGGAAAAGAGCGCTCAAGGCCCTGCATCATCGCATGGCTATTTGTTCTATCCGATCCGGTCATTTTGAGTCTACTCAATCCTTTTGCCCGTCGGATACCCAACAGAGAAACCCATGCAGAGAACAGGAAAGATCATGAAACCAGAGGTTGATGCAGCAATCGCAAGAAAGCCCTTACTGATCTCGTGTCTTGGGGGATTGACCTTGCTGGGCTTGAGCTTTTCACTTTCTGTGGCGGCGGCACTCTCAGAGGTCGAACCAAACGAAAGTGCGATTGAGGCGAATGCCTTGCCTTTAAAGCAACCGATCTACGGCCAACTTTATAGCGAGCTAGATCAAGACTACTTTATTTATCAGGCCCCCACAGGAGGGCCGAGAAGTCTAAACGGCTATTTTCAGTGCACGAACAGTCAGGGCTCTTCGCCGTCTTTGATCCCTGGATACCTGATCCGCATTTTTTCGCCCGCAGGACTCCAGGCGAGCTACACCATCACCGAAGCGCTGTGCGCCAATACCTTCGGGTTTGTGATGCCCACAACAAAACCCGGTCGTTACACGATTGCTATTAGCACTCCCGCGCAATCCCATCGAGACACAGCAGTCCCCCCACCAGGCTATAGCGGGCTTGGGTATGTTCTTGCACTGGGATCACGTTCCGTAACGACAGGTTTCTGCCCACCTGGAAAAAATCCAACCAAGGTTCCTATCCCGGCGACACCAGCAGCTTGTGGACGAACTTGGCTTGAGTTCTGCCATCCCTATGTCTGGCAGTGCCAATAACACCAGAGCCTGAGGGTTTGAGGTTTTCGATCTCGAAGCCCTCAAACCCCCAAATGAGGGCCCTACTGGGGTTAAAGGCTATTCAGGAAGTTCATCAAGTCCTGATTGGCCTGAGGTGAGAGCTTTTTGAACGATGAAATCACAGCAGCAGCCTCTCCGGAATGCGTATTGATCGCATCAGGAATAGAATTTGCGCTGCCATCATGAAGGAAGATTCGGCGCTTGCTCAAACCCCAAAGTGGCATGGTTCGGATTTTGTTACGCGTCGCCTGTCCGCCGTTTTGCACAATGCCATCGCCCGTGCCGACATCATGTAAAAGGAAGTCACTGTAAGGATGAATGGTGACCCCCCCCAGAGCTGCAGGGACCGCATAGGCTCCCCCATGGATCAGGGTACCGGCCTGAGCTGTCACAAATGAAGGCGTATGACAGATCGCACACCCCGTGTTCGCAAAGACCTGCTCCCCTTGATCTAGTGTGACCTGACGAGAAGTTCGCCCTCTTTGGGGATTTCGATTGCCCGGATCAGGAGATCCCGGTGTTCGGGCGGGCGCCTTGGTCGAACGAATAAAATCGGCGGAAAGAATCACTGCCTCGGTGGTGTCATTCGGTCTTCCCCCCCGATCGAAGCTCTCGACCGATCGACCATTCGATGTGGGCTCAGAGGGAAAAAGGGGCGTCGTGATGCCCATTTCGTTCCGATATGCATCCGCAGAGAAAGAAACCAGACTCGCGTGCTGCGCTTTCCAGCCAAACTTTCCCACAGCCGTTTTGCCTGGGGCTTCCAGAAGATCGACCAATATATATTGACCCTTGATCTGTCCTCTCGAAAGCTTGGGCTGATCGGATGCAATCTGGATGATAGCGCTATCCGGAATCGCCTCCACATAGCCATCCCCAAGCGTACTGAGCGAGGTTCGGAAAGTCCTCACCGAGGCATCTTTAGGTACATGCGCCTGAATCGAGGGATCAATTGCTTTCGCTGGGATCAGCGATCCACCCGGGGGATCAATGAAATTAACTCCATCGAAATAGCCGGCACGCTGAACCTTCTCCTGACTGGCACCCCCGTCAATGGGTCCCCTGTGACAGGCCTGACAGGAAACATCATTGAAAACCGGTCCCAAGCCGTCTGCGGGGGTTTCCGCCTTATTGAACTCAGCGAGACCTTCGTCATAAGCCGATTGCGAAAGATACCCATTGGTTTTCCCGTCATAGCCCGTAGGCGCCTCAACGCCATTGGCGATAATCGAAAAAAACACCGATGCGCCCATGCCCATCCCCTTCATCAAGTGGGACATTTTTCCCGATCCTTGGGCCGTTTTTGATGCATTTGCCTTGGACACAGTTCGAACCCCATTCAGTTGGCTGAAAATGAATGACACTTTCCCTTCAAATGAGCGAAAAGGAAATTTTTTGGCGAGTTTACTCCTCCCCTATGATTTACGCACCGCCTTGATTTGTCACACTTAAAAAAGGCAAGGGCGCCCTCGGCGCCCTTTGATTTTCATTCATTGGAAGCGTCAAGCTTCACCGGCCTTTAGCAAATCAGGGAAAAGAACCGAAGCAACATTGCGATGATGAAATTCTTTCCGGCCATTGTTCACCTCCATAAGAGTTAGAACATAAAAGTGGATGGTCCAAAGTGGGATCATCAAAAAACGAAATCCGTGTCTTTTAGACGAAGGATCCAAACTGAATCCAACAAGACATGTGAAATCGAATGCCAAGATAAGACTGCCCCTTAAGAGAGTCCAATGCACATTCGATAAAACGACTATTCATCGCATGCATGGAAGGAAGATCCTTTGAGATGGGATAGAAAGCTTGCGACCAACAGCGGGCAGAATAGGGGCACCCCTACTTGGCCTGGCCCCTGCTTTTTAAGATCTCCCCGACAATTTCGTCTGCGGTTTTCTGAATATCTTCGACTGTCGCCTTCTTTTCCATATGGAACTTGGCGGCGATCACGTAGGGATTGAAGCCCCCAGGTTTCATTCCGGCCTCTTTGTTGGTGCCAAAGACCAAGAACGGCTGATCTGGGTTTTTACTACCGAGATCCAAAACCTCAACCTGAGCATCCATCTGGGTAGCGCCCATACCAAAACCCACGGCAGCCCGCTGAGCCCGATTGCCCTCATCCACATCCACAAAGCGCCCCCTGACCAACCACCCATCTCCGGAGAATCCTGAAGCCCCTTGCCTGATGCGCTCTGCAGGAACCCCATTTTTTCTGAATCCTGAAACCAAATCCTCTGACATTGCCGTGATGATCTTGGGAACCTGCGTTTCAGGATCTCCTGAAATCGATCCCCGCGACATGCGCTGACTCAATCGTCCCAATATGCCACTTGACCCTGAGACCTGATCCGTTAAGCCTCCAACGCCGGAATCGGTTTTAAGGTCGCTGACATCCAGGGAAAAATCTTGGACATAGATCTTCGATGGACCACCCACTGAAACAGCAACGTGCCTTTCATTGGTGACATTGACGCCCCCCGTTATTTTCTTGGTGGACGAAGAACCAAGCAAGCTACACCCGCTCAAAAAGATAAGGACGAAAAAAGGCAGCATCCAGAAGGCCTGGACGCGGACCCGGGTCCATTTCTGCTGATTAAACATGTAATTACCCCCTAGCGTCATGCATGGATTTGTTACCTACTCGCCGCATTAGACCCCTCTGAAGTGCTCCAGGAATTCTGAAAGAAGCCACGCAATCAGCGATCGGATTGTGCCGTTTCCTCAATCTAAAGACAGATCAAGCGGATCAATCCGTCTAGTTTACAGAGACCGGGGCATTTGCTGGACACTGACTTAAGAACTGCTGAACAGAAACACTGACCCCCGGCAAAGACGACCAACTCGGGACACCAGGCCTTGTTAATTCCATATAGGCCCAATGCCCAACCTGGCTCTCAGTGGGCCCAGAGGACATTTGATTCTCCATCGTCCACGCCCCCCCCTTACGCACCATGGCGCCAATACCAATCGTTGGGGAACTGGTTGGAGAAAATGGAAGACTATTGAAGGTCAAATAGACCTTCCCTTCAGGCGTCACCGACCCCACCAAAGACAGACAGTCGGGGCTGTTTGAACCCAACTGACCTACCACATTGCCCGAGAAGTAGCCGTTTGCGTAGTGGGTAATGTGGAACATTGTTTGGTCTGAAACTTTTGTCACTGTGTTCGTGATCGGGCTATAGCTGTAGGCAGGAAGATTTTTCGTCGGCACATACCAATAAGTCCCCGCAAGCCAAGACCATTTGTCTGAAGTCACTGCTTGAGCCGCTTTGAATGGGATCAAAGCCACCGCCAGAAAACTGAAAATAAACAGGTAAGTTTTCACTTAAGACCTTCCCCTTCCTTTAAAGAACACAAAAAAATTTATCTTGTTTGCTGTGCCAAGCCCAACTGCCACAGGAAAAAAACATTGGATCCTGCATTTACCGGGGGCATGATCAATCAAATTCAACTTTCTTGATCAATTTGTGATCTGCGCCAAAAAAGTTGGCCTCATATGACAATCCCTCGAAGGAGTAGACCTTCTCAACAAGGATGGAGTCATAGTCTTTCACCATCGAAATCAGGTGCTCTTGTTGCTCTCTCGACAGCGAAGAAAGCGGTATCACCGTCTCATACGACGGCCCCTCACCGTAGTTAAATTCCAATGAATAAACCAACTTATTCCATGTCAGGGTAGCCTCCAACTCTCCTGCAAGATGGTTCAGCCTCAAATTAGGATCAGCAGACATTCTGATATGAAGGAGTGCGCTATTGAGCATCATGATCCCAATCAGCACCATCGCTGAAAATCCAATTCGCGAGAAGAGATCGTGGGAAAGCTTTGGCAAAATGTGTCGCATGAGCATGGATGAAGCCACCGCCGCTAAGCCCACAAGAAAACCGTATCCGATCGTTTTCATCCCAAACAGCCCCAGTGTTACGTCCCGGTCTGATCGAGGGCTGATGTCTCGCCCTATTTGAGGTGGGATTTTAGGGACGATCCCGCACCGATCCCTCTGGTTTGAACCCCAGATCAGCGCGGGATGATTGTCCTTATTTCAGAGGCTCCCAAGGGCGTTCCGGATTCACTCCCATCATGAATGACTTTCGGTTTGCTCGCATGATCTGGTCGATGAACGTGTTATCGAAGTGGTCCGCAACCCGATGGAACAGTTCGCTG
>JBILGU010000055.1:0-8674 GCA_044350805.1 Methylococcaceae bacterium | reverse complement strand
ATCGAGCGTGATTCATGATCATTGAATCCATGTTTTTTCAAAAAATCAGGTTTTGGGACTCAGGCGTGAGTCATAACCTCATTAATCCGTGATTCCCTAAGGGGAGGTACGCCATTTAGGTGCCCTCAGTTTCTTAAAAACGTAGTGTTGTATGGGCTTTTGATGCGCGGATGCGCACAATCTGCTTAGCTGACCCTTGAAAGCCTCCAAAATGGCATGTTCCAAAAGTTTAACCGGATGTTTCACATCTGATACAGAGACTTGCCTTGAGGAGGTCCGATGCCTCTAAAGGTTTAGCGGTTTTTTTCTCTGCTACTCCCTAGTCGTTTTTCCGCAAATCTTCGCGATTTTCCGCCGTTATTCCGCACACAAAAGCTCTGCAACCCCTGTAAATACTGGATATTGCGGAAAAGCGGAAAAATTTCTTGGTTAAAAGTTTCTATATAGGGAAATGGGGTGGGGAGAGAAACACCCCCTTGTGCATGGGCACCCCACCCCACGACTCTATAGAAGAAAACTTTTCAAAACGCTGTTTAAATTTCCGCTTTTCCGCAAGCCACGCCAGCCGTGGGTTTCAGCCGATGGGGTTTGCGGAGTTGCGGAAAACTAAATCCCTGAGGGTAAACCCCCGCCCCCAAGTGTCTTGAAGCGATCCGTGTTGAACGCCCAACCTATAAGAACCTTCTGATTCAAATGGGAACAACGCTTGACCTCCCCCGAATGACGAGAGTTACGAAGGGTTCGGGTTATAGCCTCAACAAAAGCCTTCCTTTTCATCGTGAGGCGGGCCCCCTCCTCGCTCTCACTCCACCTCTTGAATTCCTTGAAAACGTCACTGATAGGAATAGTACTTACAGGATTTGGCCGCATCCATTCCTGAAGGAAAAGAATCATGCGATCCTCATCCTCGCGATACTCAGCCGTGGCTCCGAGTACTTCCTCTGGAGTTACTAATCCGTTTTCAAGATAGTCCTTAAGCCCCTCTAGTAGCCAGATGAAGATCCCATCTCTCTCGCCCCACAGCTTCTCCCCCAAATTTGGATCCGGCGCATTGGCACCCTCCTTGTCTTTCATGAACTGAGCGCGAAAAGGGATTAACCTGACTCGTCCCCAAACCCCATCATCCTTGCCGTGGATCTGAGGTCGATGATTTGAGGCTAAGAACAAGGTATGTTGAGGAACAAAATCGAATGCCTCCGCGTAGAGTTTCCGCGCAGCCAATCGATCCCCCCCAGTAACGGTCTTGATCCAAGACTCATCGAGATAGGCGCAGCTCTCTGTTTCCTGAGCAATGGCCACTCGCTTACCGTGAAGACTGACATTGGCTCGCTCTGAATCCGTTGAGCCTTTCTTTGAAGAAACTAGCGCCTCCGCTGGAATGGTTGTTCCGTAAGGACCCAAAATTCGCTGAAAAAGACCAAGTAGCGTCCCTTTCCCATTTCGACCTTCGCCATAAAAAATTGGGAGGATGTGTTCACGAACCTCACCGAGAAGCGCATATCCGAATATCTGCTGCACGTAACGGACAAGCTCTGAATCTCCTACAAAAACTTCATCCATGAATTTCAAAAATCTTGGACAAGATGCCTCAGGATCAAACTGAACAGCAACCATTCGAGTATCCAAGTCCTTCCTCCGTGAAGGTCGAAATTCCCCCGTTTCAAGCTCTACGGTTCCGTTCTCACAGACGAGGGTCATCCAGTTCTTGTTAATCCTGTCAGAGGGTACGGTCAGCAGTTTCTGGAAAAGTTTTGCCGCGGCATCGATATGCTTGCGTGACTCAGACTCCTTCTGCCACTCCTCATAATCTTCAAGAAGATTTTCCAGTTCTCGGATATTGCCTGATCCCGTCCGCTCAGTTTCCATGATCTGAGAACGCAATAGAGATATCTCGTGATCCTCAATCAATCGACTGAGCTTCATTGGGATGGTCGTTGAAATATCCCCGATTAAATCTGACGCGTCCTTCGCCCAACACCGCCCGTCCCACTGAAGTGGAGTTTTTCCATCAAGGAATAGAAGATCGTCACCGTAGTGATGAACAAGACGTTGAGCATTGGCCAAGTCAGTGAACCGATCTGTCGCATCAATCTGATGCCGGGGAATTTGATCATCACACACAACGGCTTCACCGCCATGGCCAGAACCAACAGCCGCTAGATAGATTTCCTCACCGATCTCTTCTGCTTCCTGCTTGAGCTTGACCTTCTGCTCCAAGGCGGCATGACGAAACCCGATGGCCTTAGCGCAATCTTCCTGACCCCTGCGCGCCCATTTATCTGCTGAATGGAACTGGTTATATGCGGATACAGCATCCTTAGCGTGAGTGGCAAGTTGATAGAGCCGATCTACTGTGACTAGTCCTGGCAACTCTGCAGCCAAAATGGCCAAAAGGGCCATCATCCCCTCAGAGTTTCCGGGATATTCAGAGAAGTCACCTTTCCACAAACGCCGAATCTTCTGACTACTGTGACTTCGTCCGTCTCCTTTGCTCGCGGATGCAAGGTGCCATTCAATCAACGCCAGATCGTTTGCTAGGGTTTCAGACGAATGAGCATCGGCGCTTGATGCGTTGGCGTTGAGATATGCAGTGGCTCTTCGTCTAAGGTCCAGCGTGTTGACCACACTGGTCGGGGAAGATGTTCTGTTAGATTTCGACGTTTGATTCCCAATGAATCCATAAGCAGGAAACTCGTCTCGGATGAGTAGCTCTAGGTCTTCAAGCGCAAAACGTCGATCTTTATCAAAGAAAACAAGACTGGCGGGTACAGCGATTCTCCCTGCTGCTCGCTTCTTCGCGTTAGGAAAGTTAATTGTCCCGGGCACCCTTAGGATACGGTCGATATTCTGGACATGGTCCGCTTTCAGTGAATTCAGATTTGCAGCCAGAATGAGGGACAGCGCTTTATTCACGTCCTCCACACGCTGAATAAGTGAATCCCTATCATTGCTTCCACGAAGATCCAAAGGATGCTCAAGGAGCCAGATCGGCTGAAGACCGTTACCTGAGTCGATGACAATACTCGGCCGAACCGATTCAGGAATGAGCGTAAGGAAGAGTTCCTTATCCTCACGAATGGCATCTGTCGCAGCACCATAAATGGGGTCCAAATCGCTGTGTAATCCCAGTATCTCGACAATGTCCTCCTTCTTCGCTTTCGGGCGGCCAAGGTCTTTAAAACCCTCCTTCTCCAGTCCGTTGAGTCCAAAGTAAAGATTCCTCGAAAGAGATGCTTGCTCGTCGAGGAATTCAGCCAGAGTCGAATACGAGCTTGGATCAACTAGACATGAATCTCTGGGGCCTCCGTCTGGCTCAAAGCTAGTGACGAGCGAGATCGAACCCCCAAACAACGATTCAAGAAACGTCGCTCCAGAATAATGCAACTGCTGTTGATCAATCTCTTCGCCTACTGAGACAGTGGCAATACTGGAGTCGATCCACTCAGCTGGAAAATCGACGAGCGCGTGGATATCGCCCATAACTTGAGTATCGGGCAATTCATCCTGTGGAGGATAAATCTCGGCCTTAAGAACTTGGATGCCGGGAACAAATCTGCAATCGTTTGCCGGCGATCTGAAAACCAGAACGGTACGATCAGTCTGCTCGTTATAGAGGTATGCCGTTCGATAAGCCTTGATCAGCTCTCTCGCCTGATCACATGAATCAATTCGGACGCCGACAGCATTAAATTCAGAAAAACAAAATGGGGTTTTCATTATTGAGCCCTATTTGAGGTCAAGCTAATCCCAGACAGGAAAGCTTGGTTGCGGGCTCACGAACAACTGGCCAGCCCCTTTGAACTGGCACTACACTCATCGAGTCACTGCATCCTTTAAGCCCATCCCAGAGCGCCAACTCATAAGGGGTGGGCCTTGCTTTTCCCGCACTAGGCGTGAAAACCCCGCCTTCAGCGAGGGCGACTCAACGCGAGTCTACGAACCGCCTATTACCGCACTGGGCGTCCGTCTTGCAGTTTCCCAGTAACCTCCCTTCCCACAGGGTGGTTGTGCGCCTGGTACTCGATTTTTGCGCAGGGATGGGTTGTACGGCCCTGCTCTGTTAGCTTCACGCCCGTACGGCGCTACTTGTTTTTTAGGTCGTTCGCCGCGTGTGGGCCTCGATAAAATCAATGAGGTCCCCGGCTCGATAGCGAATTGTTCTCCCAAATTGAACAAAGGGCGGAGTTACTCGACCCGTGCAACGGGCCACGCTCAGGGATGCCACTGTCGTACCAAGGATCTCGGCGACCTGATCAGACTTCAAAAGCCTCGATCTGGGCAATGAATCAAGGTTGATGTCTCGGATCTGAGAAATCATGTGTTTTGTCCTTACCGGTGATTACGATAGACACATTCTCCCAACACTTTTCTGGGGCTACAATCTTTGCGCGATACAGAGGGACGCCTGAATCATCCGAGCTTGATCAGAGGAAAATGTTCGAATATCGGCGTTGCAGCCCCGTTGGTGGATGGCGATCATGCGAACGAGAACCAACGCTAGGAGTATCAAAATGAGCGAACTCGAAATAGCCATCAAAGCCGTGCGGCTTTATGCGGAAACGCATCCCAGACCAGTTCAAGTAACTCAGCAACAGGCAGCAGAAATGTTGGGCCTAAGCAGACACACAGTGAGGAAGATGATCAGCGCCGGTGCGCTGAAATTAAACAAGTGCGGTATGATCACGACCAGTGAGGTCGACAGAGCCCTCCATTAGCTCTCCCCAAAAATTCCCCACAAGGCTGTGGAAGACCCTATATGCTTAGGGTTGTGGTGCCGACCTCCGGCACCACTAAAGCATTCAGTGTAATCCAAGAAGATCCAGAGACCCGCGCCTCACAAGGCTTTGCGGGTTTTTTTATGCCCTTCATTAGGCCGAAGTTGTCCTTGTTAGTCCGTTTACAGCCAAAAAATCTGGCGGTATCGTTGACGGTATCTTGACGATATCCAGGTTCGATCCCGTCAATTTTGACGGTATCCACTGCGCAAGGCCATACGGCCCGGGGGTTTCATGCTGACGGACACAGGGGTTAGGAATGCACAGGCTCAGGACAAGCCATTCAAGCTGGCAGACAGCAATGGCCTTTATCTCTTGATCACCATCAAAGGTGCTAAGTGCTGGCGCTATGACTATCGATTCCAAGGCAAGCGCAAAACGTTGGCGATCGGCATATATCCCCGGGTTTCGCTCAGGGAAGCCAGAAGCATTCGGGATGCCGCACGGGATGTCCTCCGGGATGGCAGAGACCCTGCCCTGAAAAAGCAAAAACCTGATCAGCCCTCATCATCCGATACTTTTGAGGCGGTTGCCCGGGAGCTGATCTCAAAGAAGGCATCAGGATGGAGCGAGGGCCATACCGATCGGACCCTTCGCCGTTTTGAAGTGGATATCTTTCCGCACCTTGGCGCCATGCCGATAAACAGCATCAACGCCGCAATGGTGCTAAAGGTGCTGCACCGCATGGAGAAGCGAGGAATCGCGGATACCGTCTTGCGTGCTCGGGAGAATGTCGGTGCCGTCTTTCGTTACGGTATCTCTGCAGGGCGCTGCTCGAATGCTGCGCCTCTATTTCGTGCAGCTCTGGTATAACTTTTCCGACGAAGGAACTGAAGATGCCCTATATGACATGCCTGTGCTGGCACGGTTTGTCGGCATCGACCTTACCTCCGAGCGCGTGGTGAGATTACTTTCAGTAGCGTCATTAAAAAAAGAAATCCTGAATTACCGATTTATGATCGTATTATCTGGTTTTATGTCTTTTTAAAAAGTACTTTCAGACAAATTATCGTCCGAAAGCCTATTGTTTCCGAAGTTTGCTATTTAGCCCACGTTTCCCGAGGTAAATCTAATGAATCAGCCCAGAGAAAAACTTTTAGCCGAGATGCAGACGAGTCAAATTCTCAATAGTTACAAGGAAACTGTTAAGTCGCGAGAGAAGCATCTCAGTATCAAGGTTGAGCAATACAAATCAAAAATATCTGGCTATATTGGTCTCGATAAGCTTCATTATAAAACAAATCTTGCGGTAGGGCAGGCTGTAGCCAACTTCGCTGCCTCCGCACTTACTTTCATACCTGTTGCTGGACCCATGATTTACGCTGGGGTTTCTGGGGTTATTAAGTCAAGCTCTACAACATGGAGCGGAGCCCTTGTCGATGGTGTTATTTCAGCTGCAACTTTCAATGCCGCACTATTTACTTCTTCAGGTGCAAAAGGAGGGGTTAACGTTGCATCTTTATTGGGTGGTTCAGGCTTGACTTCAAGCCCCGTGCCAGGAGCTACTCTTTCATATAATATGCAGTCGGGTATAGGTGGTATAGCCTCTAGTGGCCTTTCTTTGGCTTCCCTTGCGAACTCCAGCAGTTTCCGTCAAGCGGGGGGTAATGGCAAAATTGATGTTCCAGTCACCAAAGAAGTTGTTAACTTTAAGTTAAAGAAATCGCAACAGACTATTTCTGACAGCATGGCTTGGGTGGATAGCGAAGAAGAAGTAAAACTCATATACCTAGCCCTTTTTTCCTTTATCTCAGATCTTAAGGTGGGTGGTAGAGGTAACCTCATGTTAGATACGGGGGCAGCCACTACGGCGAAAGAGTTTGAAAGCGACGATATCCGTGAAGATGATTATGGTAAGTTGGCACTAAAAAGTGTTGATGAAGTCAAGCAGGGATTAGCAGCGCTAAATCGAACAACCCTCCGACTTATTACGCGTGGATCCCGACTGGAAGATCGCTTTAAGAAATACAAAAGCGGTGCAAGCCTCAGTTACGAGGCTTGGATTCCTCAGATTGACCCGGCGGGTGGTGGCAAGGAGGTTAAATCGAAGACACAAATGCGCGCCTCCATGATTACCGGGGTTTGCCTTTTTAAAGCGCGAACAATCGCATACATGGACGACTATATAGCTGCATTGAAAGCATCGTTTGGTGACCAGTTCAGAACGGCAATTGGCTCAAATAATCTGCTTCCTGATATCTTCACCTCAACGGGGGGCAGTTGGACCTACCCCTCTGCTACGGGAATTACGGAAAGAATTGGTTGGAGTGAATACAGGAAACGCTGGGCAATTGGAAGCTATGCTTTCCATGGCGTTCTGAGAGCGCATCTTGGAACGTATAACCTTTCTTCTTTGCCTCCCTTTGGCGAGAACAATGAGATTGATAAAGCGGTTAGAAGAGCGCTCATTGATGCGCTTCTGACACAGTTTTGGATCGTTTCAGATGCCTATGCGGCTCGAAGTGTGACAGGCAAAATTTCCCCCACTTCTGAATGCGCAGACAGCTGCATGTTCAGCTCAAGTCAATTGAAAGCCCTTCCTTATATTAATGCTTATTTTAATCCAGAGCGTGCTTGGAAAAACATGGGGGCCAATCAACAGATTTTCCAAAATGCATTCGCACAGCTTAAATCTCAAAAGCCTAAGCAGGTGACTATAATAAAAACATCAACAACCGGTGAAGTTGATATGCTTAACGCTATTGATTCTTTTGATGCGGATAAAATTTCAAAGCTTGCTGTTCCTAATGGAGGGCTAGATCCAGACACTGCGAAAGCCGCAAGAGAAGACTTAAAAAATATTCTTAGATTGGAAAGAAAAAGGGTGGAGAATTTTCTTGAGGATCCTGACTACGGTTGGGGTTCAAATTCTAATCGTAAAGAGACAACGGATTTTCTGCTCGGTTTAATGCCTACAAATAAAACTTGCAGCTCGAATTTAAGTGATTTTATTTTTAAGCGGCTTGAAGGTTTATATGAATCTTTATATATAGAAACGGGAAACACTTATTTGCAGGCTGACCATCTTTGCACCCTCTTTCTTGAAGGTTACAAAGAGGCTTATGACGCCGAACAAGGTAAAGATGATAATACAACCAAACTCTTTACTGATGAATACAACAAGATTGCCGCAAAGGGATCTCTTCCCTCCGCCGACGACATCAAGCAAAGTTATAGGACAGAGTTTGGATATGTGAATCCATCAGTAGAGCAGAATAGTATTGTGGATTCTTTCGCAGATATACACATGGCGATGTCCCTAGAAGATGTCCCGCAAAGTGTAATCAATCAGAGAATGCTCCAGCTCCTTGCTGATCTTCTGAAGCGTGGTTAATAAGATTAGCTCTAACGGGTTTGGTTCTTTGGATCATCGTAAGGGCCCAGCCGTTACACTGATCAGACACATGCGGTGAACAGTTGTCCAATCGCGCAGTTGTCATCGTATCCGGTGGAGCAGCCCAAGTGAACGTACCCCGATGAAGTCGTCGCTGACAAAGCCAAACGCCGGTGCCATCCCACAACAAAATCTTGATGCGATTTCCTGCGCGATTGCGGAAAAGGAACGCATCTCCCGCACAGGGGTTATGCCCGAGACTAGCGCGGACCTGATGCGAAAGCCCATCGATTCCCTTGCGCATATCGGTGGGTTCCGGAGACATCCAGATTGCGCCTTGAAACTGAATCATGGCCGCTCCTGGATGACGACAGGAATCCAATGGGACCCAAGCTCACAGGAAAAATGAACGTCTGGCTTCCTATATTCACCAGAATGGAGTTCATCGAATCTCTGGCGATCTGCGCGCCCATCGAGAATCCGAACCGGGATTAATGCCGACGGGGCGGAAGGCCGACCGTACTCCATGACCCACAACCTAAGAGCACCAACATCAAGACCCAGG
>JBILGU010000013.1:0-78326 GCA_044350805.1 Methylococcaceae bacterium | reverse complement strand
GGAAACGCCGGATGTTATGCGCGTGGAGGGCCAAATCCACCCGACCCCGAAGGGAGCAATTCCGAGGATCTGTCAGGGGCCCGATGAAGCGCGAACCGAGAGCCTAAAATCGTCCAAGATCATGCCAGCTAAGGCATGGAAGCCGAGGGCGGAATGATAGGCGCGGATTCCAAAACACGGGGGGCGCGAGCTGGAAGTCGACAGCGACCGGCAACTTCTCGGTGTCAGCCGATTGTCAACTGACCCTTGAGGTCAAAGATTCCGGGGGAACCCTCTATGCATTGAAGGGGCGGATCAATCCTATCAACAAGGTCGTCAATGTTCTTCAGACACAGCCAAACAACGCGGATGTCTCCCTCGGCGTCATGCGACCTGTGGGCCTCAAACGATGTAACAGGAATCGATTCATTGGGCGGTATGGCTTTCTCTCACAAGGACAAGTCCGTTTAAACAATGATCCTCTAACCTTAGTCCCAGAATCGCGATTGGGGTGGTTTATTGCAGAGGGCACTCATCTTGAACAACCCATCGAGTGGGTGAATACCAATGGGGTTATAACCAAAACGCCCCCGACGCAAATCCCTTTCGAAACCTTAGAGTCTTGCCTTATTGATCTTGGCCAAGGGGGGTTCGCAGGGGTTATTGTGGAGCGAGGCCATCGCGCGCTCTACATGGACCTTGCCAAAGGTTCCTACCGCTTAGGAACCATGCAAAAGGTACGCTAGGAGAACTCAGCCATGTTGCCACATCCATTCAAAGTCATCCTGTTTGCTCTCTCTGTTTTGGTGGGCGCAAATGCAAAGGCTGGGAGTTGCCCCCATATTCAAGCTCCAGAGGGGCCTTATGGGATTCAGCTTCAGGGCAGTCTGGTCGATGGAAAACCCTATGCAGCCGTGGGTTCGGCCTCCATCCATCAATCAATTTTCACCCTCCATCTAACGGCCAGCGAAGCGGGTTCTATCATCAAGAGAACTATTCTTGGAACAGTGAGCGTGGTGGATTGCGAATTAAACCTCGCTGGAAGTGGCGTAGACCTCGGATTTGTTCTCAAAGGTCAAATCGCCGAGCGAGGAAAAGAAATCTTTGTGACAGCGATCCAATCGGCACAGCCGATCGTTGCTAGCGGGACCATGCGGCCTCGCCTTCTCAGGCGGTGCAGTAACAACACCCTCAAGGGAACATTCACCTACATCTCTCAAGGCTTCGATCGAGTAGGAACTGGAACAAATGTTCAGTGGGCACCTATAGGCAAGATCGGCGATGAACGATTTGATGGCAAAGGGTGCTCTGTCTACAAGGAATCCATCAAACAAGGCACCCATTTTTCAGAGGCAGAGGGGCCATTGAAGTACAGGGTTTCAGAGGATTGCACCTTTGAACTGCTCGACCAGGGGGAGCCCGCCTTCCTTGGCGTGATCGTTGATAACGGTCAAGTGATGCCCTATTTGAAGCTCGTGGACGGCGCCGTTAGGCTTGGCGAGTACACCCGCATTGATAATTCATCCACTCCCCTGAATTGTCCCTGACCCTTCAATTGGCCTAAAGTCTCTTCTGTCTGCTTGTTTGCGTTGTTACTCATCGCAGCAACCCGCACTCCCTCTAACTAAAACACCATGGCATGATCGATCAATATTCGATCACCATCAGACAGAAAGACAGCTTCAGCAACACGCACATCCGAGCTTCGACTACTGAATTGCCGCCAAATAATGGCTATAGAGTCGGAGCGTCTGAATAACGCAACGAACTCTCGCCGCTCAAAAAAACCCCACTTCGCCTGATAGTCATCGCAAACCCAGCGCAAATGATCGGGTGTAACTATACAAAGCAACCTCTCAGTAAAGTCGCGGGTATGCTTGGCGTGATTGATTTCCGTTGAGCCCTCCATCATGTTGTCCATAATGGGCTCCACGAGCTTGAGAATTTCATCGTCCGTTAAGTCTTCGAACAATGCTGCCATAACCCAGTCCAATCAGATATTTACTGTTGAGTATAGTTGGAAAACGGTACTGGGAACGACCGTGTAAACCAAAGAATTGTAGTACGGCTAAAGGTGTACTACTTTTCCGACAGACATAAAAAAGCAGCCACGTAAGCTGCTGATTTATTGCGGGAATTTGGTCGGGGTGAAAGGATTCGAACCTTCGACTTCTACCTCCCGAAGGTAGCGCTCTACCAAGCTGAGCTACACCCCGATGTGCGTTCGGCAGAGGCCATGCAACCCCTATCCAGTCGTTCATTATAGCCATGCCAAGACTAAGACTCAATCGAAAGAAGGTCAGTAACTGCGGTTCACAGAGAAATGGGCGAGATCCGTCAGGGCCTTACGGAAGGTTGTGTCTTCGAGCACATTCAACGCCGCAATGGCTTTGTCTGCCTCTTCGTAAGCGCGTTGCATGGTGTAAGTGATTGCATCGGTTTCCTGAACGATCTGATACACACTCAAGAAGGCATCTCTATCACCCTCTTCAATGGCTTTTTGAAGGATGAGTCGTTGGCTATCGTTACCTTTTGCCAAAGCATAAATAAGAGGCAATGTCGGCTTTCCATCAGCCAGATCATCGCCGAGGTTTTTACCCAGCTCCTCCGGCTTCGAGCTGTAGTCCAAAGCGTCATCGATCAACTGAAAGGCAATACCCAGATGGAGTCCATACTTGGCAAGGGAGGCCTCAACATTCGTGGCTGACCCTGCAAGTACTGCAGCCAGCTGAACTGCAGCCGAAAAAAGAATGGCCGTCTTGCGTGAAATGACCTCAAGATAACGGTCTTCAGTGGTTGCAGGGTTATTGCAATTAAGGAGTTGGAGCACTTCCCCTTCAGCAATCGCCGTAGTGGTGTGGGAAAGAATGTCCATGATCCTCAGGTTTTGCACCCGAACCATGAGCTCGAAAGAGCGTGAATAAAGATAATCACCGACCAGCACACTGGCTGAATTGCCCCAGAGGGAGTTTGCCGTATCCCGTCCGCGTCTTAGCGTGGATTCATCAACCACATCATCATGCAGCAGGGTTGCCGTATGGATGAACTCGACCACCGCCGCAAGCGTAATGGCGTCTTCATCCTCACATTTAAGTGCCTTTGCTGCGAGCAAGAGGAGGATGGGCCTTAAACGCTTCCCGCCACTATTGACGATGTAATGGCCGATTTGATTAATCAGAACGACGTCTGACTCCAACTCCTTGACAATGAGCTGGTCGACCCCGTGCATTTCCGCCTCAACCATTTGACGGATCGTGGCAAAATCAATCGGTTTGGGGGATGTTTCCGGTGCGATCATGACGCTGTGGGGGGATTGACGGCTACCTCTCGGGGCAACCGTTAGGATTATAAGGAAAATGCCGTTAGCGTGGGCGCTATTAAGGTCATTGGGATAAAAGGCATCGGCCTAGATAGCGTCATCAGCGTAAACACTACACCGGTTGACCGCTTTCATTCACCTCTCCCTCACAAGGTGTGGTGTAGCCACATTCCTTCTGTGGACAGACTTTCTCGGCACCACGACGCTTGGTCACCTTGACCGTCAACAAGGGCCACTGGCAAGAAGGACAGGGTTCAAGGATCGGCGGATTCCAGACCGCATACTTGCAGGAAGGATATCCAGAGCACGAATAAAAGATCTTGCCAAAGCGAGACTTTCGCTTAATGAGAGTCTCCTTATGACATTCAGGGCATTCAATGCCACTGTCCTCGGGTTTTTCGAGCGGCTCAATGAACTTGCATGTCGGATAACCACTACACCCAATGAATTTCCCATACCGGCCCGTCTTGATGATCAAGGGGGACTGGCACTTGGGACATTCGCGTCCCTCAACGACTTCCGGGGGTGCCTGCGGGCCATCATCATTCAGATTTCGTGTGTACTTACAGGTCGGGTAATTCGTACACCCCACAAAACGACCATTACGGCCCAGACGGATAGAAAGCTTGCTTCCACAGTCAGGGCAGTCTTCATCCATCTCTTCATGCGTTACATCGGCGCGCTTGAGGCCCTCATCCTTTTCTCCGATGAGGTGAATGAAGGGGCTCCAAAAATCCCTTAATAATGGCACCCAGTCCTTCTCGCCACGCGAGACGGCATCAAGATCATCCTCAAGCAGCGCCGTAAAGTTGTAATCGACGTACTGCGTGAAATGCTCCGTCAAGAATTTATTTACGATTCGCCCGACATCTGTCGGAGTAAAGCGCTTGCTCTCGAGCTCCACGTATTTCCTTTGCTGGAGCGTCGAGATAATCGAAGCATAAGTCGAAGGACGACCAATGCCGTACTCTTCGAGGGTCTTGACCAGACTTGCTTCGGTGTAGCGCGGAGGTGGCTCGGTGAAGTGCTGGGTAGGCACAACGTCTAAAAGGTCGACTTTTTGCCCTTCAGACAGTCCAGGAAGGAATCCCTCCTCTTCTTCCTGAGGACCGCCATCATCTTTGCCCTCAAGGTAGACGCTCATGAATCCTGGGACTGCGACTGTCGAGCCGTTCGCCCTGAACATCCCCTCGCCGTGGGAACCACAAACCAGATCAACGGCGACTGTATTGATCGTCGCATGAATCATTTGCGATGCGACTGCACGCTTCCAGATCAGGCTATAGAGCTTGAATTGATCAGGGCTCAGATGGCCACGCACGTCCTCGGGCGACCGCATTGCAGACGTCGGTCTTACAGCTTCATGTGCCTCTTGGGCATTTTTGCTTTTAGTACGGTAGACCGGCGGCGACTCCGGAACACTTTGGGGACCAAAACGTTTAGCTATCAATTCCCGAAGCTCGGCGACTGCCTCATTCGCAAGGGATACAGAATCAGTTCGCATGTAGGTAATGAGACCCACGGTCTCCCCACCCAGATCGATACCTTCATAAAGCTGCTGCGCGACGGTCATGGTCCGTCGTGTTGTGAAACCGAGCTTTCGCGAGGCTTCCTGTTGCAGAGTCGAGGTGGTGAAAGGCGCTGCCGGATTGCGCTTGCGTTCCTTTTCCTCCACACGTTGGACGCTCAGGCTTCCGGCAGCCGCTTGCTTTAAAAGCTTTTGCGCATCCAGTGCGGTGGTCTCATCTACGATGCTAAATTGCTCGAGTTTTTCCCCTCGAAGATGGGTCAATCTGGCCTTGAAGGCTTGAGCTTTTGCAGTGAGCTCCGCTGTCACGCTCCAGTATTCGCGGCGCTCAAATTTTTCAATTTCGATCTCGCGCTCAACGATCATGCGAAGCGCAGGACTCTGAACTCGGCCAGCAGATAATCCGCGACGAATTTTTTTCCAGAGCAAAGGTGAAAGTTTGAAACCGACCAAGTAATCCAGGGCACGACGTGCTTGCTGGGCGTTGATCAGATCTTCCGAGAGCACCTTTGGATTCTCAATCGCCTCGGTGACCGCTCGCTTGGTGATTTCGTGAAATACCACGCGATGAACCGGTTTGCTCCCAATCAGCTTCTTCTGTTTGAGAATTTCATGGATGTGCCATGAAATGGCCTCACCCTCGCGATCAGGGTCGGTCGCGAGATAAAGGGCATCGGCCGACTTCGCAGCCTTGGCAATTTCGGAAACATGCTTTTCATTGCGATCGATGATTTCATAACGCATCGCAAAGTCATGCTCAGGATCAACCGCGCCCTCCTTGGGGACAAGGTCACGCACATGGCCATAGGACGCCAGAACACGAAAGTCCTTGCCCAGGTACTTTTCGATGGTCTTGGCCTTGGCCGGTGATTCGACGATGACGAGATTTTGGCCCATCGATAACTCGTTAGACAGGAAAAGTTGGCCCTACATTCAGGCCGGTCCAATCCTAGTGAAGGGTTGCAGGAAGACTACCGTAGACAAGGTGCTCCATACGCGCAAATGCCAGATCCTCATCAGGCCGGCTAAATAGAACCATCAGGATCATCCATTTTAGGTTATCAAGTGACAAATGGTCCTCGTCAAGGGCCATGACCCGATCGATGACCAGTTCTCGGCTCTCCGGAACCAAGATCCCTGTCTGCTCGAGGAACATCAAAAGCCCTCTGCCCTCGATATCCAGCTTGGCTTCCTCAGCGGCTGAAAAGACTCGAAATGCGGGCAGTGAGACCTGACTCATATCCGGTAACTGACTCAAGGAATCGAGCCAATTCAGCGCCTTGGATATTTCGGCGGGCGGAAAACCTGCTTCCATGAGATCGGTTCTGACGGCATCCGTATCTGGTCTTTCATCATCCTCGCCATCCATGAATTTCTCAAAGAGGTAAATCAGGACATCGAATACGTTTTCTTTCATTGATCGCGAGTCGTGGAAGTCTGTGTCCGGGGAAATTGCGCTTCGAAATGGGTCATTGGAACCCGATCCGCGTCTGTTCGAGGCACTTGATACTCTCTGTCAACAGACAGTTCAAGCGACGGCTTTCGAGGAAGACTAGGCGTGAAGTATCCACACACGCCCCCGGTTGTGCAATCGATTTAATTCATTACTCCCCCGACTCATCCCCAGTGAAGTGCATAAGGATTCAGTATCGAGCCCTGCGTCTTTTCGCTAAAATGCAAGGATCAACAAGTAGTTAATGATTCCGAATGGCACTTCTTCCTATCCTTGAATTTCCCGACGAACGGCTCCGAAAAAAAGCCCACCCCGTTGAAGCGGTGACACCGGAGATCACTCAGCTAGTCGATGATATGCTGGAGACCATGTATGCAGCCCCTGGTATCGGTCTTGCGGCCACTCAGGTCAATGTTCAGCTTCGGATCCTTGTGATGGATCTATCCGAGAATAAGGATGAGCCGTTGGTCCTCATCAACCCTGAATTGGTGAAGAAAGCCGGCACTGAGGAATCCGAAGAGGGTTGCCTCTCTGTCCCTGGATTCTATGAAAAAGTCACCCGGGCCGAATCCGTGGAAGTCCGCGGACTTGATCGTGAAGGTCAACCCATCACACTCGAGGCCAATGGGCTACTCGCCGTTTGCATCCAGCACGAGATGGACCACCTGGAAGGAAAGCTCTTTGTGGACTATCTCTCTCCACTCAAGCGTCAGTTGGCGCGCAGAAAGGTCAAGAAGGAACAACGCGGCCGAACCAGCCCCTCTGGCGCCGATAAAGGCCGCCTATCGTGAGGATTGTTTTCGCCGGTACTCCCGAATTCGCAGTCCCGCCCCTCAAAGCACTGATCGCATCGGGGCACGAGGTGATTGCAGCGTACACTCAACCGGATCGCCCTCAGGGGCGGGGCCGCAAGGTCACTGGAACACCAGTGAAGTGTCTCGCCGAAGCGGCCGGTATTCCGGTCTACCAGCCGTTATCCTTCAAGGTAGATGGTGCCATCGAACAACTTCGATCTCTCGCGCCGGATCTCATGGTGGTTGTCGCCTATGGCCTAATCCTGCCCAAGGATGTCATTGATATTCCGCCGAAAGGATGCATCAACATCCACGCCTCTCTGCTTCCTCGCTGGCGAGGGGCGGCGCCGATCCAACGCTCTATTCTCGAGGGCGATAGGGAGACTGGGGTGACCATCATGTATATCGAGCCCAAGCTCGATGCGGGCCCGATGATACTCAAGGCCACAACACCGATCGGTCTGGACGAAACAGCCAGCGAACTGCATGATCGCTTGTCAGTGATCGGTGCTGAAACACTGATGAAGTCTCTCCCGGCCATTGATGGCGGTAACGTTCGGGCTGAGTTACAGGATGAGGCGAAGGTCACTTATGCCGCAAAGATCAGCAAGGAGGAAGGACTTCTGGACTTCACCCAGCCCGCTGAATCGCTTGCCCGAAGGGTTCGTGCGTTTAATGCCTGGCCCGTCGCTGAAACACGCTATCAGGGAAATCCGCTGAGGATCTGGCGAGCAGACGCCACAAGCGAGCCTTCTGATCACCCGCCCGGCATCCTGCATATGCATGGAAACGATCTTCTGATCTCGACCGGCCAAGGATCCTTGAAGATTCTCGAGCTTCAGTTACCTGGGGGACGACGGATCAGCGCCCGTGATTTCACCAATACACGACCCGGGCTACCCACCCCTCTGGGGGGCACTTGAATACTCGTGCCGCAGCGGCGGATATCCTGGTTGAAGTTGTCCGCGAAGGTCGCTCTTTGACGAGCGCACTGGAGCAAGCATTCGCTAACGAGTTTTCCTCCAAGGACAGAACATTTATCCAGGCTGTCTGCTATGGGGTCCTGCGCTGGTACTGGCGCCTGAACCCCCTACTCGGCCTACTAACCCGCAAACCGATCAAAGATGACCGCATTCGGATGATCGCCTTGATCGGCTTTTACCAGATCGGTCACATGCGTGTTGCACCCCATGCAGCCGTATCCGAGACGGTCGAGGCCGTTCAATATGACGCTTGGGCAAAGCCCTTGATCAACGCCATCCTGCGCAACTATCAAAGGAATCGCGAGGAACTGGAGGCGCAACTCGATACCTCCCCCACTAGCGCCTTGGCCCATCCGCAATGGCTTTACGACAAGATTCGGCGCGACTGGCCAGATCAGGTCGAAAACATCTTGCAGGCCAACAATGCTCACCCTCCCCTCACTTTGCGGGCCAACCTGAACAAAGGGTCACGCGAGCAATTCCAGCAGCGCATGCGAGACGCCGGCATGACGTCTTTCTCTCTGGAACATGTTCCCACAGCGATCGTGCTGGAAGAAGCAACCTCTACCGAAATGATTCCCGGATTTAAATCCGGAGAGCTCTCCGTGCAGGATGCAGCCGCTCAAATCGCAGCAACACTCTTGGATCTTGCGCCGGGTCAACGGGTTCTGGATCTTTGTGCTGCGCCGGGGGGCAAGACTTGCCATATTCTGGAGACCTGTGGCGAACTTGCTGAAGTTGTCGCATTGGATGTGGATGCCAGCCGCCTTGAACGAGTCCAGTCGAACCTGACCCGAGGAGGTCTTTCAGCAACGCTGGTGACGGGTGATGCAAAACATCCTGAACTCTGGTGGGATGGAAAGCCGTTTGACCGCATTCTTGTCGATGCTCCCTGCTCGGCCACTGGCGTGATCCGCCGCCATCCCGATATTAAAGTGCTTCGAAAGCCTCAGGATATTGCTCGACTTGCCGAGACACAACGATCCATTCTGGAGGCCGCATGGGCCCTTCTGACGCCGGGGGGAACACTTGTTTACGCTACCTGCTCAGTTCTTCGTCAGGAGAATTCTGAAGTGATCTCAGGGTTTCTTGCTTCCCACCCTGACGCCAGTGAAAAGCTTCTCCCTAACTGGTTCGGACTTGCAGAGCCGCATGGACGGCAAATCCTGCCGGGAGTCGATGGTATGGATGGTTTTTTTTATGCCCGACTTGAAAAAAACCAAGGCTAAATGGCAACTCGCCACATTGGCTCTGGCGTTCCTCGCCAGCTCCCCTGCATCTGTCAAGGCTTCAGAACCAGGGATTTTCATTCAGCGAGCCCAACTGGATATCAAGGACAACCTTCAGATCGTTACTGCGGACATTGAATATCGCTTCCCGCCTGTGGCCCTTCGTGCCCTGGATGAAGGCATTCCCTTGACCTTTCGAGTCAAGCTTCGTATTGATCGACTGAGGTCATGGGGATGGCCGGAGAACTTGGTTCAGGATGAGCGAATGATTCAGCTTAGGTATCAGCCTTTAGCGAAATCCTTTCAGGTCTCTGACCTTCGCAGTGGGGCCGTTCTCCACTATGCCAGCCTTACAAGCGTTCTCGACACTTTGAGCCATCTTCGCGGATGGAGTATTCCTGTCCTGCCGCCCTTTGATGAGGATGAGCAGCGCGAAGCAACCTTGAGCTTTGACTTTGACGTGGAATCCCTACCCTTGCCACTCAGGCTGGTAGCCTATTTATCTCCCGACTGGACTATGGATACTCCGCCGTACCGATGGCCAATCGCTCACTAAGACCCCCTCTGACGCTCAGCATTATCCTGCTGTTCCTGGCCATCCTCGGATCACTGCATCTGATGAGTTCGGCTACTCAGGATGCTTCGGCCCTGGGTGAACTCTACTCGACGCTCGTTCTGACCAATGCCCTAGCGGGCCTCCTTCTTCTGACCTTGGTTGGCGTCAATATTTACTGGCTGATTCGGGAACTGCGACGAAAAGCCGCCGGGTCGAATCTGACCTCGCGGATGATCTTCCTGTTCAGCTTACTGACGATGGCTCCGGCCGCAATCGTTTTCTTTTATTCCATGCAGTTCCTGGATCGAAGCATAGATAGCTGGTTTGACGTCAAGATTGACCATGCCATGGAGGATGCGCTGGAGCTTGGACAGACGGCTCTGGATGAGCGCATGCGCAACGTCAGCAAGGAGCTCGAGCAAACCGCAGAGAAGCTGGCCACCTCACCCGTTTCGCTCATGGGGGTCCGCCTCAATGAGCTTAACGAACTCGAGGATGCCGAACTCACGCTCTTTACCCGACAAGGGCATGTCATTTCCTACAGTGGCACTCACACAGAGTCATTCGTTCCTGCGCTTCCTGATATCAACGTGATGATTCAGGTCCGAAGGGGAAAACCCTATGTGGGTCTCGAAGGCGTCGGGGCCGGAGGACTTCAGATTCGGGCTGTCGCCCCGATCATCGGTGAAGATTCACTCTACCTTCAGGCTATCTATCCGATTCCGAGCCACCTTGCTCAGCTGACCGATACCGTGGAGTCTGCCTACCTTCACTACAAGGAAATGACCTTCCTTCGGGGCTCACTGAAGTTCACCTTCTCGCTGACCCTCTCCCTGATTCTGCTTCTTAGCCTGCTGGCCGCGGTTTGGTCTGCATTCCTGAGCATTCGAAGAATTGTCGAACCGGTCCGGTTGCTGGCAATCGGCACCCGATCAATTGCCGAAGGCGATTACGAGAAGCGGCTACCCGTCAAAGATCGCGGTGAATTGGGATTCCTCGTGGAATCCTTCAATACCATGACGAGTAAGATTGCCCAGTCACGTGATCAGGCAGAAAGATCCCAGCGGGAACTTCAGGCCCAACACACATACCTTGAAACGCTTCTTGCGAGCCTCTCTTCTGCTGTACTTAGCCTGGATTCAAAAGGCACCGTGCTGACGGCCAATCAGGCTGCGAACACAATCCTTCATGCCGACTTTTCGCAATACCTCGGGTGGCCGCTCGCCGTTTTGTCCGGCGCCTACCCTCACATTGCTGAACTGATGGATGCTGTTGGCCCTCACATTGAGGGCGATAAAAAGACCTGGACGCTGGAAGTGGGGCTTCAGGGCCCTGGGGGGCGTCAGGAATTATTTTGTCGCGGAACGACCATCGAGGGAGTCAGCAATGAAGGGCGGGGACATGTCCTTGTCATTGATGATGTCACTGCGCTGATTCAGGCGCAGCGCAATTCAGCATGGAGTGAGGTTGCTCGACGACTTGCCCATGAAATCAAGAACCCCCTGACACCAATCCAGCTCTCCGCCGAGCGACTCCGCCACAAGCTTTCTAAGGTGCTAATCGACAGTGATCTTGAAATGCTCGAGAAATCCACCCGAACCATCGTTCAACAGGTCGAAGCCATGAAAAGCATGGTGAATGCCTTTGCCGAATATGCCAAGCCCACGATTGTGCAACTCTGCCCTATTGCCATAGGGCCCCTTCTTGAAGAAATTGTGGCGCTTTACCCTCCCTCATCCGGCCTGGCCTTTGAATTTTCTCATCAGGACGCTGTTCCCCTCATTCTGGCAGACCCTGTCAAATTGCGGCAGGTTGTCCACAATCTCATCAAAAATGCGCAAGAGGCGATGCCTCAAGGCCACGCAGGAAAGGTGATTCTGGGTGTCCGAGGGATTCAGAATGTCGACAGTGACCAGGTTGAGGTTCGCATTTCCGACAATGGGCCCGGCATACCCGCCGAGCAATCCAGCCGCATTTTTGAGCCCTATGTCACGACTAAATCAAAGGGGACTGGGCTGGGACTTGCCATCGTTAAACGCATTGTTGAGGAATTTGGAGGGAAGATCAGGCTAGACAGCCATTACCATAATGGCGCAAGCTTTGTCATCACCCTCCCTGTAGCGACCGAATCTCAGCCCAAAGCACCATGAACCTGACCAAGAAAACCATTCTGGTTGTCGACGACGAACCCGACATCCGCGAACTGCTCAAAGAGATTCTGGTCGATGAAGGCTATGAGGTTCTGGTTGCAGAGAATGCCGCATCGGCCAGAGAAATGCGCCTTGCCCACCGGATTGAACTGATCCTGCTGGATATCTGGATGCCCGATGAGGATGGCATCAGTCTCCTCAAAGACTGGCTTCGCGAAGATGGTTTGTGCCCTGTGATCATGATGTCTGGGCATGGAACCGTTGAGACTGCAGTCGAAGCTACCCGACTGGGCGCGTACGATTTTCTGGAAAAGCCCTTGTCCATGGCGAAACTCATCGTCACGGTTGAAAGGGCCCTCGAAGCAGCCAAACTGAGAAAAGAAAATATCGGACTGAAGCGCCGTATGGAGAGTCCGGTCGAACCGATCGGAAAGAGTCTGGTGATGGAAAAGCTAAGGGATCAGGTGAAGCGCCTTGCCCAGCACGATACTCGGGTCCTTCTCATCGGTGAACCTGGCTCAGGTAAAGAAACGCTGGCGCGTTATCTCCACCACAGCAGTGGCCGCCGGGAAGCTCCCTTCGTTGATGTCGGAGTCGGGACCATTGCCAGCAGCAATTCTGCGGTTGAATTTTTTGGGCGCGTTGATGGCGACCAGATTCAACATGGCCTGCTGGAGCAAGCCAATGGTGGGACGCTTTTCCTGGACGAGGTTGCACACATGGAACCTGAAACGCAGGTTCGGCTGATGAGCGCCCTTGAATCCAATTCCTTCTCACGTATCGGCGGGAGCGAACTCGTTCACGTCGATGTTCGCATCATTGCCTCGACCTGCCGGTCACTGGAGGATGAAGTGCGGGCGGGTCGATTCAGGGCCGAGCTTTACTATCTCCTGAATGTAGTCTCACTCAAGGTTCCGCCACTGAGGGATCATAGCGAGGACATCCCTGATCTGCTTAACTTCTATGTCGAATATTTCGTCAGCCGAGAAAAACTTCCGTTCCGTCGCTTTCCTGTATCAGTTCAAAACTTCCTCAGGAACTACCCTTGGTACGGCAACATTCGAGAACTTAAAAATCTTGTGCAACGCATTTTGATTCTCGGAAGTGGTGAAGATGTCGAGCTTGAGGAAGTAAAGGCTGCGGTCGGTGAGGCTGTCGTCGAAGCACCCCAGGATCAGATGAGACAACCCGACTTCTACGACCTTCCGCTCAAGGAGGCCCGAGAACACTTCGAGAAAGCCTATCTCGAATACCATCTCGACAAATACGCAGGCAGCGTTGCACGCCTTTCAACCGCCATTGGACTGGAACGGACACATCTGTACCGTAAGCTGAACTCCCTTGGCATTCGGTTTCGCGACAAGCGCTAGGAACGCTCTTCAGTCGTGGCGCACGGAGAGTACGTCACAGGCGGCATGGTTGACCACGCTCGCCGCAGTGGATCCCAGTAACAGCCCCAAGCCATGGCGTCCGTGACATCCCAAAATGATGAGATCCGCCTTGATCAACTCGGCGATCCTGATGATTTCAATCTTGGGGCTTCCAAGTTCGACGCGGCAATGTTCTGCGGTAATGCCATGCTTTTCACCCAGGTGCAAAAGCCTTTTTCGTGCCGAAGTCAGGAGTTGATCCGTAAGATCACCATCAAAGGGTGAAATCGCGCCAAAGCTGGCGTCAATCGGCACGATATATTCAACCACGTGAAGCAGCTGAAGCTTCGCATCAAACTCCTTCGCCAGTGCCAAGGCCCGATGAAAGGCCTTGACTCCACTCTCAGAAAAGTCGTGGGCAACCAGTATGGTTTTGTAGATCATTAGGTGCTCCTCTCGCTGATTCCATTTCGAATCTCACGCTAACACCGAGCCTCAGACGGCTCAAGAGGAACTCTACTAAGCGAAGATGCGCGCCATCAAATCAAGGCTAGTCAGGGTAAATATCAGAGCTAGCGCCACTGAAAGCGCATAGCCAATCCCTAACGCATGCTTGAGGATGTGCGCGAAGACCAGAAGATTCCAGAACAAGATGCCCATGATCAAAAGACCAAGACCACTGAGCACGTCAGAAAGCAAGGATACGGGAAGCGCTGCCAAAGTCATTAGAGCGTCACATCCGAGAACCGCTGTTGCGGTTTTTTGAAACCTTTCCCGATGCGAAGTCAGGAGCAAGATGAGCGCAACAAACGCCAGCAGCAAGACGGATGCCACAAAAGCCTGAACAAGAGCACCCGAGACGTCACCCTCGAGCGCACCGACCACGGTTGATATGACGACGTCCGCCAGGAGCACCAAAGCAAAAAGAACCGGCGAATCAGGAACATCCTGCGGGCCCTTCTTGAAGAGCACGATATCCAGGAAAAGTCGCCAGAGAACCATCATGCTGAGAGGGCCTCAAGGGCCTCAAGGGCTTCACTGCTTTCAAGCCAAAGATGCTCCGCAGCCTTCAGCTGACCTGCCAGCGAGTCACGCTCTGCGACCAAACGCTCGAGTGTCGATCTTGATTCAGGGAGATAGAGATCCTCGCTGGCCAACTTCTCTTCGATCAGACGCAAGGCATCCCCGGTCTGGTTCATCTGTCGCTCGGCACGTTCCATCGTGGTTGTCAGGGATTTTTGCCGCTTCCGGTTCTCTGCCTCTTCCTGCCGGCTCAACTGCTGCGTTCTTGGTTTTGATGGGGTCGGCGGCGTATCTTGCAGGAGCGCTCTTTGCCGTTGCCTGCGATCTGACAACCAGCGGCGATATTCATCAAGGTCACCCTGATAGGGCTCTACGCCACCATCAGCGATGAGATAAAACTCATCCGCAACAGACCGAAGAAGGTAGCGATCATGGGAGACCAGGACCAGCGCCCCTTCGAATTCCTGAAGGGCCATGCTCAAAGCATCCCGTGTCGGAAGATCAAGATGGTTGGTCGGTTCATCGAGAAGAAGAAGATTCGGGCGTTGCCGGATCAGCATGGCAAGCACTAAACGGGATTTTTCTCCCCCTGAGAAGGGCCCGACTGGAGAAAGCGCCCGCTCTCCCTGGAAACCAAAACCACCAAGGTAGTTGCGAAGATCTCGCTCCAGTGACTTTGGGTTTAGCTTCTGAAGGTGCCAGAGTGCGCTCTGGTCGGGATTGAGCTGCTCCAGCTGATGCTGGGCAAAGTATCCAATCTTAAGATCCTGCGCAGGAATTCGCTCTCCGGATGAAGCCTTGATTACACCCGCAAGCATCTTGATCAGCGTGGACTTTCCGGCCCCATTGGGACCCAGCAACCCGATACGATCCCCGGGGCTAACCGTTAATGAAATCTCAGAGAGGATGGAAACATCTCCATAGCCTGCACTGATCCCATCCAGACGGAGCAAGGGGGTGGGATATTTTTCCGGGGCCTCAAAGCTAAACGAGACTTCTCCATCGGCTTGCGCCATTGCGATCAAACTCATCCGATCCAAGGCCTTGAGGCGACTTTGCACCTGACGCGCCTTCGTTGCCTGGGCCCTGAACCGATCCACAAAACTCTGAATACGCTGTAACTCGCGTTGCTGTCTCAGGTAGGAAGACTGCTGCTGAGCAAGCATCTCAGCCCGGCGGGTCTCAAAGTCCGAATAGTTGCCGGTGTGCAGTTGGACCTTGCCGTGCTCGATATGAAGAATGTGTGTTGCCAGATCATCCAGAAAATCCCGATCATGCGAGACCAGTAGCAATGTTCCCGGATAGCTTGAAAGCCAGTCTTGGAGCCAGATCACCGCATCGAGATCCAAGTGATTGGTCGGTTCGTCCAGCAAAAGAACATCGGATCGACACATCAACGCCTGAGCAACATTCAGGCGAACACGCCATCCGCCAGAAAATTCAGCGACTGACTTTGCTTCAGATCCTGGAGCAAATCCCAGTCCATTGAGGAGTCTCGCCGCTTTCGCACGGGACTCATAACCTCCGGCATGGAGGTAGTCCTCATGGAGATGGGCCAGTTCCATGCCGTCACCGCTGATCTCTGCGGCCGCAATACGCGCCTCGATTTCGCGTAAAGCCCGGTCGCCATCCAGAACATAGTCGATAGCCGGCGTATCCAGCGCTGGCGTTTCTTGGGCCACATGGGCGATTTCGAGACCCTGGGCCACATCCAGCTCACCCTGATCGGCGTGGAGGGTGCCCAACATCAGCTCAAAGAAACTCGACTTACCGGCTCCGTTGGCACCTGTAATACCAATTCGATCACCCCGATTCAGGGTGAATGAGGCTCCCTCAAAGAGAACCCGCGGCCCTCGACGGAGAGCCAGGTTACGCGCACTGATCATAGGGTCTGTCTGTTAATCAGTTAGGCTGCCTTTTCAATATGAGCTTCAACCTCCTTATAAAAGGCCAGGAGATCACCCTTGATCACAGCCTTTCGGGGAATGATGATGGCCGAATCCACCGAGACAAAGATGAAGGCATAGTTTTTTGCCGGCTCGATCCGAAGAACATCCTTCCAGCTGATTCGAAATTCCCCAGCAGCGCCCATTTCAACAAGATCGTTATCTTCGATACGGAGGGTATAGGTCCCCAGAATGCGCTTCAGATCATCTATCGTGTAGAGTGCCAATGCCCGGCGCTTAGCGTTCCACCGGAGCAGCCACGGCGCCCCGAATCCCCAGCTTACCGCCGCGATGGCCATCCACATTGCGGTCAGGGTGTCCTGATAGTAGAACCAGACAAAGATCACCATGAGCCCCAGAAAAGCCGGGATGGTCGCTTGGTGGCGACGGAACGTCTTCTGTACGGCCGGTGACTGGCAGAACTGATGGTCGTTGAAGACCAACAGGTCTTTTTCACGGAGGGTGTACTGGATCTCTGTCATGGTAATAGGTCGGTCTGACGGTTGGTGGATGGTTGAGAAAATGCCTTCATACAAGGCCCAATAGTATACGCTCTCAGGAGGAGCCGCCGGCCAGGTCGACGCGAAACGGTTGCACTTGATAATCGTTCTTGTTTGTATTAAATTCCTGTTAACACCGACAGGAACCGAGTTATGTACATTTGTATTTGCGAAGCCGTGACAGAGAAGGAAATCCTTCGACAAGTTCAGGAAGAAGGCGTCAAAACGGTTCGATCGCTCGGTCGCGCTACCGGAGCGTGCCGTCAATGCGGAAAATGTGCCACGGATGCCAGAAACCTGATCAAAAGTTGCGTCCATAAGCCCAATCCTCAGGGCACTCAGCGCGCAGCCTGATTCAAGACTTGTTCCCTCCTCGACTTCTCACTGTGAGGTGACATAATCGCCTCAACAGCCTATGGTTTAGGCTTGCCCTAATTCCCCATCGGGCATGATCTCAGGCTGCATACATCAACAATGATCATCTATCTTCACGGATTTCGGTCCTCAGCTCGCTCGATCAAGGCAAGGCAGCTGCGCCAGTATCTCGCGGAACCTCAACGAGTCCATCAGTTCTGGTGTGAAGATCTCCCGAATTCGCCGCAAGAGGCTATCGATTGGGTTTCAACGGTCATCGAGCGAAGTCCTACCCCACCCTTGATTGTCGGCAGTTCGTTAGGGGGGTATTACGCGACCTTTCTTGCCGAACGATTTGACCTTAGGGGAGTTCTTATTAATCCGGCGTGCAGGGCGGCTGATCTGTTGGAGCCCTGGATCGGTCCACATACGAACCTTTATACCGGCGAGAGATTCGATTTAACGCCTAAGCATATCGATGAATTGCGCGCGTTAAGAGTGAGCCCGCTGAGGAATCCGAAGCGATTCTGGGTTCTCCTTGAAACAGGCGATGAGGTGCTTGACTACCGCGTTGCGGTTGAAACATATGAAGGGGCGCGGATCACGATGAAGGAAGGTGGCAATCATAGCCTTGAGAGCTTTCCAGAATTCATTCCAGAAATTGTTCAACTGTCCACCTTGATCATGCCTGCAAGCCCCTTAAATATCGGACCGCTCGCGTAAAAGACCTCGAACTCATCGGGGCCTCTTATTATTTTGTGATCTAGACTACCGCGGCCTCGGGCTCTGCTTCAGCAACAGGAGCGGCCTGCTCGGACCTCACACTTCGATCGACATAGCCCTGCCATTTCTGTGCCGTGAGTTTCTGCAGCAAAGGAACGATCGGATTCAACTCGATAGGCGGCGCGTTCCAGTGGCTTTCATAGCCAATTTGCTCTGCCTCCAGCGCCACGCCATCTTCTGCCAGCAAAGGCCTGAACAGCAGGGGCACCGATGCGTTCAGAACTATTTGCGTCAGCCATTTCGGGGTATTCATAGGGATAAGGGGTATTTTGACGCTGTCAAAATAAAAGATGAAAAAGACGCGCGTGGTCCTCTCATCAATCGGCAAAAGGAAACACCAGTGCTTGATGCTATCCCCTGTGTTGGACCACTGATAGGGATACTCGTAGCAGATCTCGATCGAGCGGGTGTTCACCCGCTTGCGATTGACGAAATATTTTGAAAACTTCCCTTCTGCCATATAGGTGTCATACGTCATGTACACCTTGTCATCATCAGACTCGTAATGCGTCAGCTTGGCATCGACAAACGGCTGGTATTTACGATGAAGGAACGCGTGAGCAAAATCGCAGATGTTGTCGATGACCATGGAATGATGCGTTTTCCAGGTGTAATCGACGGTGAAGCCAGCCCAAGGATTTTCCGTCATCAATTCCGGAATTTCCGGAATCTTCTGGACCGTGGCCAGTTCCGGATTCCCCGGAAAAACCCAGATCAAGCCATAACGAACGTCTACCGGAAAGGTTCGAAGGCGGCTTTTAATCAGTGGCTTGCCAAAACTGTCATGGGAGTAGTCAGTCAGCAAACCCTCCCGGTTGAATGACCAGCCGTGGTAGGCACAACGGAGTTGACACTTTTCGACCGCACCATGGGTCAGCTTGAGATGGCGATGAGGACAACGATTCTGGACAGCAGCCAGAACGCCATCATCGCCACGGAATAATGCCATCGAAAGATTCCAGAACTGAACCTCCTTGACCTCACCGTTTTTTATTTCCCGGTCATATTCAACGGCATACCATCGATCCGGATCTAAGCCGGCGGCTCTGGCTTTCTGTCGGGTGCTCCGAGCCTCATAAAAGGAAGGAGGGGGTGTCAGTTCGCGGTCATCCAGGGGATCCCTCATGGGGTACTCCATAACATCAAGAATTAAAGTGGGTCACAGGACCGATCCCTCTTTGAGGGGTCCATTACTCGGGCCGAATCAGGCCACGCCTTACAAAATCATCGTACGCATCACGGACGGCATCTTCGAGCGAAGTCGGCTGAAAACCCAACTCGTTGCGTGCCTTTGTGTTATCTACCCTTCGATGCATGCTGAGTAACCGCACGGCCGCGGGCGTGAACCGGCGGGGCCGGTTCGGGTAAAGCCGAAACCAGGTCTTGTCAGCAATATCGGCAATCATCGCCATAACCGGTATAGGCAGCCTGAGTCTGGGTTTTGGCTTCCCCGTGACCTTCGAAAAAAGCGTCATTAAATCGTCCACCGTCGAATAGGTCGTGCTGATCAGGTACTTTTGACCCGATCGCCCCTTCTCCATGGCGAGGATATGTCCTTCGACGATGTCTCGAGTGGAGACAAACTCAAATCCACCGGGGATGTAAGCGCGTAACTGGCCATGTGCGAAATCAATCAGAACCTGTCCAAACCGCGACGGGACAAAATCGTTTGGCCCAATGATGGCACAGGAAACAGCCACCACGACATCAAGGCCCTCAGCGTGAGCCCTCAGGCAATGATGCTCCACGAGGTGTTTGGTAAAGCCATAGGGCAGATGACGGTCGAAGGGATAGAAAGGCGCCGACTCATCGCTCGGAATATCTCTTTCATAACCGGTCGCGCTCAGCGATCCAGAGACCACCACTTTTTCGATGCCAGCATCACGGGCGGCATCCAGAAGGTTCATGGTCCCAATGACATTGGTGTCAAAGATTTCCCGACGATGGGCTGCATCCCCTTCAATAGTCGATACATGCGCAGCACAGTGATAAATCTTTCGGCAACCGGCAACCGCGTTGCGGAGGGCCTCAGGATCCCTGAGATCAGCTTCGAATACCTCGAGATCGAGGCCATCAAAGGCTCCATTATTTCGGCCTGGACGAACCAACGCCCTGACCGTATGTCCCTCGTCAAGAAGTCTGCGGATGAGATTGGCACCGAGATGGCCGGTACCCCCGGTAACCAGGATCGGAGTAGAACTCATTTGGTCTTGAATTGATCGTACATGAACTTGGAATGGTAACATGCGGCGCTAAATTTCGATGATCGGGTTATGCCGTTGAAGACGAACCCGAACACCTTCCACTTCCGATCCATTACATCAGCCTCATGTCCCAGAAATTGCCAGATTCCGGTCAGATCTTCGAATACATCCTGACGCATCACCGTGGACTCTTTGCCACAGTTTGCCTGCTCCCGGTGTCCTGCCTTTACAGCGTTTATGTGTTTGTTCGCAACCACATCCTTTTCCGTCTGCGCTCGGCACCCCAAAGACATGAGCAGCGGGTGCAATCGGTGATTCAACAAATCAAGGACTGGCAAGCCGATGGGGCACAACAAAAGCTGTGCACCGCGAGATCCGGCTGGCAATCCATGAGTGAGATGGTGCCTAAATACAAGCTCTCTCGGCGCAATATCTTCATCGGGATGTACGACATTCTATCGATTGACGAAGAAGGCCAGACCGTTCGTGTTGAACCCCTCGCCAGCATGGGACAAATCTCCAGATCCCTCATTGCCCGCGGCTGGATCTTGCCTGTCGTCCCAGAACTGGATGACTTGACCGTCGGCGGACTGATCATGGGTTTTGGCGTCGAGACCAGTAGCCACAAACATGGTCTTTTTCAATACATCTGCGTCTCTTTCGACCTCGTTACGGCAGAGGGAACACTCCTGCACTGCTCTGCGACTGAAAACACGGAGCTTTTCCACCTGATCCCCTGGAGTCACGGCACACTGGGCTTCCTGGTTGCCGCTGAATTGAAGATTATTCCCGCCAAGAAGTACGTCAAGGTCGCCTACTATCCCAAGACCCAGCTCGATGACCTGATCGAAGCCTTCGATTCAGCCTCGCGCAACACGGAGGACAACGAATATGTCGAAGCCCTGACATACAGCCGGCATCAGGGCGTTGTCATGATTGGCAACCTTGCCGACGACCCCGGTGCAGACGGACCTGTCAACCCGATTGGTCGCTGGTACAAACCCTGGTTTTACAAACATGTCGAGGACATTCTGAACCGGGGGAAGGACGTCGTTGAATACATCCCGCTCAGGCACTACCTCCATCGCCATACCCGAAGCTACTTCTGGGCCATGGAAGAAATCATTACCTTCGGGAACAACCCCCTCTTCCGGTTTCTCCTGGGCTGGGCTCTGCCCCCACGGATTGAACTTCTGAAATATACCGAAACCGAGACCACACGAAGACTTCGGGAAAAGCATCATGTCGTCCAGGATATGCTGATGCCGATGGCACTTCTCAAGAAGTCCCTTGAATATTTCGACGACCACTTTGACCTTTACCCTCTTTGGCTTTCGCCCATGGCCGTTTTCGACAATGCCGCCCACCTGGGACTTGTTCATCCCTTCAACACGCCCAGCGGTGAGCGGGATCCCATGTATGTCGACATCGGCGCCTATGGAACGCCGAAGAAGGCCAATTTCGATGGTCGAAAAGCATTGCCCCTTTTGGAAGAATTCGTGATCGATCATCAGGGCTATCAGGCCCTTTATGCGAAGACCCTGCTGAGCGAGGAGAACTTTCGCAAAATGTTCGATCATTCGGCCTACGACCGACTCCGCGATAACCTCCCCTACTGCAAACAGGCTTTCGGGGAGATTTACGACAAGATTTCTTCAAAGGGGAGGATCTCGCCGGTTGAGATGCGTAAGCTCAAGGCCGGCGAGGATCCAAACGTCGACTTTTCCAAGGACTAGGCCATCCTCAGAAGAGTCCCAACGGGTCGTACCACTCGGGGGGTTTAGCCGCCGGGGGTTTCGGTGTAGGAACTGGTTTGGGCCTGGGCTTGGGAGGAGGAGGAAGCTCCTCTGAAAGCGCCTTCAGCTTGGAACCTGATGCTTGAGAGGAACCCACCTCAGAGCTACCGGAGTCCTCGGACTCCGCTGCCCGGGACGGCGCCGAACCTGTAGAAGGTGTTGGATCGGATGACTCAACGGGTCGCAGCACCGACCTTGCCGGTGCCCCGGCCGCCGGAGAAGCAGGCTCAATCACTCTTACTGCGGGTGCAGAAACCTCAGGTTCTGGCAGATTGGGATCCGGCGCAGTGATCCTCTTCGGGGGTGCAGAGGATTCGCAAGGGAAATAGGCATCGCAGACTTGTATCACTCGGAACTCAATGCGCTGATTCCGAAGGTGATCAAATGCGGCCCCTCCACTCGACAACCGTTTTTCACTTCCGTAGCCTTTGGTGCGCAGCAATCCACTGGGAATACCGGCCTTGATCAGAGCATCGCGAACGGCGTTCGCACGCTCAAGCGAGAGCTTCTGCGCAGCACCCGAACTTCCTTCCGCATCTACGTGCCCCTGAATTTCAATAATGGATTGGGGCTTTGCGGATTTCAAGACCTCGGCAACCCGATTCAGAATGTCTTTTGAATCATCTGGAAAAACGGCTGAACCCTCGGAAAATCCGATCAACCAGTGGTTCATGATCAGGCACAAATCCTGCGGCTTGATCTCGGGCGGAGCATGCGCCAGAGCGGCAAGAATGAATTGACGTGAATCCTGGCTACGCTCAATCTCCTCTTCTCGGAGGTAGCCAAATCGGTAATTTGATCCCAACGCGCTCATGAGGTTATTGAGAACACTGGTTCTATCCTCTTCCGCCAACCATCCACCTACCCGGACGGTGTTGCCCTCAAGCCGAATATCCAGTCCCGGCACGCTGACCAAGGGCAACAGTCGATCGAGCTGTCCCATCCAGAGGGGTTCTGCCCTCTCGGCATCAACTACGATCTCCCCTTGCAATCTCGGAGCGCCAAACGACTTTTGAAGTTTTTCGCTTAATTGCAAGCGAACCTCTGGTGAGTTCACGAAGCCCAGGTACTCGATCTGATTACCATAGCTTCGGATGACCAGCTTCGATCCAGGACTCCGGGATTCTGGAGGCTGGGGCTCTGGCGTTTTTTCGGCCTTTGCGTCTGACGCCTTGGGCGCTGTTGGCGGCAACTCAACCTTTGCCGGAATTGTCGATGGGGCTGGCTGGCTCCGCGTCATGACGTCACGACCCAAAATGAACCCGCTGATCAGAAGCACAATCACACCGCCGCCCCAGAGAAATTTTCCGGTGCCCCCGGGGGGAGGGGTTGAACGCTTTTTTTTGCGCGCGGTTTTTTTGATGCCGCGACTGCGGGGGGCAAGATGTTCGGGCTTTCCGGCACCGAGATACTCTTCGACTGCGGACGGAAGTTGATCAGGAAGGGTTGCGCCACTGGCAAAATAGCGGATTAGATGGGGGATCACATAAGCCAGCGCCGTTCTGACGCGCGCATTTGCCATGCCAAGATCCCGGCCAATCCGGGTGATCGTCTCCACCCCGAGTACGTTGTCGACCCATATCCCCTCTGGGAACCGGATCTCCTGGGATGAATTACGCCAGTTGGCAAGGTCCGAGGCTAATCCCTCGGACTCAAGCCGCTCCAAAAAGCCCTTCAAGCCCCCACGTCCTGACTCGAAGAGACACTTTGCTGCCTCTGATACCAGCACTGCGGCTCTGTTCCCGAGACCGAAGTTTTCATCCGTATCGCGAACAATGTCGCTCAGTAATTGCATCCTTAATTTCCTCATTTGAAATAATCGGGATCAGCCAAGACCTCCCCGATGATATACCCTTTTCCTGTGGACAGAAGTAAGGCCGCGTGCGGTTGCAGTTGGATCGTTTTTTTGCAGCCAACCCCCGATTTGCTTGACCATCCCTTGAAAGAAAGGGGCTAAAACAGTATATTTTCGAGCCATTTGCTCGGCACTTCGTTGTGTCGCTCGATGGCCGGCTCCCGTGTCGCTGATGATAACCGGGCGGGCCAAGCCACCGCCCTGATGCGATTGTTGGGTTAAACCCGGACATCGCCGCAGCCTGAGCTCAAGGGACTACAGATTCCTGACCGAGGTATTTAATGAGTTTTAACGCCATCCCGGACCAACAGGGTCTCTATGACCCCCGCAACGAACACGATGCCTGCGGTGTCGGCTTCATCGCCCATATTAAGGGGAAGAAAAGCCACGACATCGTGAGCCGAGGGTTAGAAATCCTCCGCAACATCACGCATCGCGGGGCTGTGGGCGCTGACCCCCTGGCCGGAGACGGAGCAGGCATCCTCATTCAAATCCCTGATGCCTTCCTGCGTGAAGAAACCCAAAAGCTGGGGATCACGTTACCGGCGGCTGGTGCCTATGGTGTCGGCATGGTCTTTTTGCCGCAAAACCCGGCGCATCATGCGACCTGCGAGGCCATCATCGAGGAATTCATCAAGTCGGAAGGGCAACATTTGCTCGGATGGCGGGACGTTCCTGTCGACAGCACAGGCCTTGGCGTGTCCGTTAAGAAGATCGAGCCACGGATTCGACAAATATTTGTTGGTCAAGGGGAGAACTGCCGGGATCAGGCAGCGTTCGAACGCAAGCTGTTCGTGATTCGCAAGCAAATTGATAACCGCATTCGAGATCTGAAGCTCGAAGAAGGCAAGATGTTCTACATCCCATCCTTCTCCTCCAGCACCCTCGTTTACAAAGGCATGCTGCTGGCCGATCAGGTCGGGGTCTACTATCTGGATCTTGAGGATGAACGGGTCATTTCTGCCCTTGCGCTGGTTCACCAGCGCTTCTCAACCAACACCTTCCCGACCTGGGATCTTGCCCATCCGTTCCGCATGATCGCTCACAACGGTGAGATCAACACCGTCCGCGGGAACATCAACTGGATGGCGGCGCGTCGTCACTCCATGTCATCCGAGATTCTCGGCTCTGACCTCGACAAGATCTGGCCATTGATCGGGGAAGGAAAGTCCGACTCCGCGAGTTTCGATAACGCCCTCGAACTGCTGGTCATGGGGGGCTATTCGCTGGCACACGCAATGATGTTGCTCATTCCGGAAGCCTGGGCGGGCAATCCGTTGATGGATGAAAAGCGTCGCGCGTTCTACGAATACCACTCTGCACTCATGGAACCATGGGATGGACCTGCTGCCGTCGCCTTTACGGATGGGCGCCAGATCGGTGCGACACTCGACCGGAATGGTCTGCGCCCGGCTCGTTACCTGATCACCGATGATGACCATGTTGTCATGGCATCGGAAATGGGTGTCCTGACAATTCCTGAACATAAGATCATCAAGAAGTGGCGTCTCCAGCCAGGCAAGATGTTCCTGATCGATATGGAGCAAGGCCGCATCATTGATGATGCCGAAATCAAGGCGGAACTCGCAGAGAAAGCGCCTTATCAGCAATGGCTCTCGGACACCCAGATTCAGCTGGAAAAGCTCCCGTCCGAAATCTCGGCTATGCCGCCTGACGATAAGACACTGCTGGATCGCCAACAGGCCTTCGGCTACACCCAGGAAGATATCAAGTTCTTCCTGACACCGATGGCACTGACCGGCCAGGAACCCGTGGGCTCGATGGGAACGGATGCGACCTTGGCGGTTCTGTCATCCAAGTCACGCATGCTTTATGACTATTTCAAGCAGGCCTTCGCTCAGGTCACCAATCCTGCGATCGACCCGATTCGTGAAGAACTGGTCATGTCGCTGGTCACCCACATCGGCCCGCGCCCCAACCTTCTCGATCTGAAGAATGGGGGGACGCACAAGCGCCTGGAAGCCCATCAGCCGATTCTGAGCAACAAGGATCTTGAAAAGATCCGCAGAATCGAAGCCAAAACCAGTGGCGTTTTCAAAACCACCACCCTCAGCATTTGCTACCCAGCAGATTCAGGTGCTCCCGGAATGGAGCGTGCTCTGGATAGCCTCTGTTCGGAAGCCGAGCGGGCTGTTGCTGCGGGTAATAACATTCTGATCATTTCGGACCGAAAAATGGATGCCGAGCATGTGGCCATTCCGGCCCTTTTGGCGACGGCAACGGTCCACTTTCACCTGATCAAGACAGGCCATCGGACCGAGGTCGGTCTGGTGGTTGAAACCGGGGAAGCCCGAGAGGTTCATCACTTCGCACTACTTGCAGGATTCGGTGCCGAAGCGATCAATCCGTATCTGGCATTCGACTCCCTGTCATCCCTGATCCAAGACATTCCTGAAAAAATCACTTCTGATGAGGCGCACAAGCGCTACATCAAGGCAGTTGGCAAGGCCCTGCTGAAAATCATGTCCAAGATGGGCATTTCAACCTATCAGTCCTACTGCGGTGCCCAGATCTTCAATGCGGTAGGCCTCAGTGATGCCTTCCTCGCCCGCTATTTTCCGGGGATCAGTGCAACCACCGATGGTGCAGGTCTCCTCGAAATTGCCGAAGAAACCGTCAAAAGACATCGGGCCGCCTTTGGCGACGCGCCGATTTATCGCAACGCACTGGATGTTGGTGGCGAGTACGCTTACCGCGTTCGGGGTGAAGATCATGTCTGGACGCCGGAGACGATCTCGAAACTCCAGCACGCGACCCGCACGAACAACTGGTCGACTTACGTCGAATATACGCGTTCCATCAACGAGCAAAACGAACGGTTGATCACCCTTCGAGGTCTTCTCGACTTTGACTATAGCCGTCCTGAGGTTCCACTTGATGAGGTCGAGCCGGCCAAGGACATCGTCAAGCGCTTTGCGACAGGTGCGATGAGCTTTGGCTCAATCTCTTATGAAGCGCATACGACGCTGGCCATTGCCATGAACCGGATCGGAGGCAAGTCCAACACAGGCGAAGGTGGTGAACTTTCAGAGCGGTTCAAACCGCTTGCGAACGGCGACTCCATGCGCTCAGCGATCAAACAGGTCGCTTCTGGCCGTTTTGGCGTGACGACCGAATATCTCGTCAATGCCGATGATATTCAGATCAAAATCAGTCAGGGTGCAAAGCCGGGTGAAGGCGGTCAGCTCCCAGGGCACAAGGTGGATGCGACCATTGCCCGAGTCCGTCACTCGACCCCGGGTGTAGGCCTGATTTCACCTCCACCTCACCATGACATCTACTCGATTGAAGACTTGGGTCAGCTCATCCACGACCTCAAGAACGTCAATCCGGAGGCCCGCATCAGCGTCAAGCTGGTGTCTGAAGTGGGCGTTGGAACGGTTGCGGCGGGTGTTGCAAAGGCACATGCCGACCACATCACGATCGCCGGCTACGATGGTGGCACCGGAGCGAGCCCGATCACCTCAATCAAGCATGCCGGCCTGCCTTGGGAAATCGGCTTGGCTGAAACGCATCAGACCTTGGTACTGAACAAGCTGCGAGGTCGTGTCTGCGTTCAGGCTGACGGGGGACTTCGAACGGGCCGCGATGTGGTCATGGCGGCCCTGCTGGGTGCTGATGAATTCGGTTTTGCCACGGCACCTCTGATCGTGGAAGGCTGCATCATGATGCGTAAATGCCACCTGAATACCTGCCCCGTCGGTGTTGCGACTCAAGATCCGGAACTTCGCAAGCGGTTCACGGGCCAGCCAGAACATGTCGTGAATTTCTTCTTCTTCATTGCCGAAGAAGTTCGCCAGATCATGGCCAAACTGGGCTACCGCTCATTCAATGAAATGATTGGTCAGACCGACCGTCTGGATATGCGCAAGGCTGTCGCCCACTGGAAGGCCTCTAAGATCGACCTATCCCGCCTCCTGTTCAAACCAACCCCAGGTGAAGGGGTTTCCATCCTGAACACCGAAAAACAGGATCACGAACTTGAAAAGGCGCTGGATCATCAGCTCATCGCTCATGCCAAACCGGCCTTGGAATCAAGGACCCCGGTCCAGTTTGAACTTCCAATCCGGAACTTCAACCGCACGGTTGGCGCCATGCTCTCGGGCCAAGTGGCCAAGCGATATGGGCATACCGGACTGAATGACGACACCATTCACGTGAAACTACACGGCACAGCCGGTCAGAGTTTCGGCGCATTCCTTGCCAGCGGCATCACGCTGGAGTTATCCGGCGAAGGGAATGATTACGTGGGCAAAGGACTCTCTGGCGGCCGAATCGTGATCTATCCGCCGCAAGAATCGCCCATCGTTGCTGACCAAAACATCATCGTCGGCAATACGGTTCTTTACGGTGGGATCCAGGGAGAGTGTTACTTCCGAGGCGTTGCCGGTGAGCGATTTGCCGTTAGAAACTCTGGCGCAATTGCTGTTGTCGAAGGTGTCGGCGACCATGGATGCGAGTACATGACCGGGGGCGTCGTGGTCGTCCTTGGAGAAACTGGCAGAAATTTCGCAGCCGGCATGTCCGGCGGTGTGGCCTATGTCCTGGACGAATCTGGTGATTTCACGCACCGCTGCAATCTGTCCATGGTCGAACTCCAGCCCATTCCAGCTGAAGCCGGAGCCCTGGAGCAAAGAGCGCATCAAGGTGGCGATCTGGAAAGTCATGGTCTGGTTGATGTACTTCACAACATGACCCGAGATGATGAGAAGCGACTTTGGACACTGATCACCCGACATAGCCAGTACACAGGAAGCACGAAGGCCCGGCGAATTCTGGATGCTTGGGATAGCTATCTGCCAAAGTTCGTGAAGGTCATGCCTGTCGACTATCGTTTGGCACTTGAAAAAATGCATGCAGCCCAGGAGCGGGCTGGCGCAAGACACTAGGAAATAGAAAACCAAAGGGCATCGTCAGTGATGCCCTTGAACTGAATCCCAAAGATTCGAGAACAAGCGTTCCACCGATGCCGAAGACGGCGTCACATAGAGGTTAAATCAACATGGGTAAACCCACCGGTTTCATGGAAGTTTCGCGTCAGGACCGTCGTTACACGATGGTGGCTGACCGTATCCAGAACTATAAGGAGTTTGTTGTTCCCCTGTCCGTGGAGGAGTTGACCCGTCAGGGATCACGCTGCATGGATTGCGGAATCCCGTATTGCCACAATGGATGCCCGGTCAACAACATTATTCCCGACTGGAATGATCTGGTTTACCAGCAGAACTGGGAAGCTGCGATTGAGGTCCTACACAGCACCAACAACTTCCCCGAATTTACCGGCAGAATTTGTCCCGCCCCCTGCGAAGCCGCCTGCACACTGAATCTGACCGATGAGTCAGTGACCATCAAATCCATTGAGTGTGCCATCGTCGACAAGGGGTGGGAAATGGGATGGATCCTGCCTCAGATTGCACCGCACAAGACCGGAAAGCGCATTGCTGTTGTTGGCTCTGGTCCTGCAGGTCTCGCTGCCGCCCAACAGTTGGCACGTGCAGGCCACGAAGTCACTGTATTTGAAAAAAATGATCGCATCGGGGGATTACTCCGATACGGCATTCCGGATTTCAAGATGGAAAAACAGCTGATCGACCGACGCATTGCCCAAATGCAGGCCGAAGGCGTTATCTTCCGCCCTAATTGGCACATTGGAAAAGACATTTCGGCCAGCCAGCTGGCCAAGGATTTTGACGCAGTCATTCTTGCCGGCGGTTCAGAACATCCTCGTGATTTACAAGTCCCAGGGCGTGAACTGGATGGTGTTCATTACGCAATGGATTTCCTTCCCCAGCAAAACAAGCGTAATGCCGGTGATACCCTGCCCGAAGCAAGCAGTATTCTTGCGACAGGTAAGAACGTGATCGTCATCGGCGGTGGGGACACCGGATCGGATTGCATCGGTACCTCCCGTCGCCATGGCGCAGCCAGCATCACCCAGCTTGAGATCATGCCCAAGCCGCCTGAAAAGGAAAACAAGGCACTGACTTGGCCCAACTGGCCCAACAAGCTCAGAACCTCAAGTTCACATGAAGAGGGCTGTGACCGAATGTGGAGTGTCGATACGCTCTCCTTTGAAGGTCAAAACGGCAAGGTCACCCAGATCAATTGCGTTAAGGTTGAATGGACTCAAGACAATGGTCGGTGGGTCATGAACCGCGTCCCCGGTTCCGAATTCAGCTTGAAGGCCGATGCAGTGTTTTTGGCGATGGGCTTTGTTCATCCCATTCGTAACGGCATGCTCGAAGAGCTTGGCGTTGAGCTCGATGAGCGCCAGAATGTTCGCGCATCAACTGACAACTACCGGACCTCCGTCGATAAGGTCTTTACGGCTGGGGATATGCGACGAGGACAGTCTCTGGTGGTTTGGGCTATCCGTGAGGGCCGTCAATGCGCCCGTTCGGTCGATGAATTCCTGATGGGTAGCAGCGAGCTACCGCGCTAAATTCTCGAGAAAGGCCCCCAAAAGCCCGGCTTGCCGGGCTTTTTTATGCCTTGGGGAAACACACCATTTCATACTATATCTAGTGATAGCAATCTAATTGGACACAACATATAGATCTTGTTCTATAATCGATCCATCGCATGATTTGCGGCCTTTCTTTTCTTTGGTTTTCTACATGGAGTACGGAAAATGCTGAACTGGGATGATCCACTGATGGGACTCTCGCCTTCAAACCCCCGTATTGCTCCCCCGCAAACGGTGGTATCCGAAGACGAAGCAGTGTCGGGAACTCACGCCTTCGCTAGCGTCGATACCCCATCATCCGTACCGTCGGACATTGCGGGTCTTCATCACGGCGCCACAGGCCTTGAAGCCATCGAAATGGGGGCAAAGCGCATTCAGGTCGACGACAAGAAGATCATTAACTGTCGTGCCGACCTTAACCAGCTGGTTCCTTTCAAATATCGTTGGGCTTGGCAGAAATATATCGACGCTTGCGCAAACCATTGGATGCCGCAAGAAATCAACATGAATGCGGACATTGCGCTTTGGAAGAGCACGGATGGCCTGACCGAAGATGAGCGCATCATTATCAAGCGAAATCTCGGTTTCTTTTCCACCGCAGATTCGTTAGTTGCCAACAATCTGGTGCTTGCAGTCTACCGGCACATCACCAACCCGGAATGCCGTCAGTATCTTTTACGTCAGGCCTTTGAGGAGGCGCTGCACACCCATGCCTATCAATACGTGGTCGAATCACTGGGCATGGATGAAGGAGAGGTCTTCAATATGTACCGTGAGCTGCCCGCAGTCTCACGCAAAGCAGAATGGGCCCTGCCCTTCACCCAGTCACTGGGGGACCCAACCTTCTGCACGGGAACACCTGAATCTGACCAGCGTCTCCTCCGAGATCTGATCGCTTTCTACGTGATTTTTGAGGGTATCTTCTTCTACGTCGGCTTCACCCAGATTCTGTCTATGGGCCGTCGCAACAAAATGACCGGAACCGCAGAGCAGTTCCAGTACATCCTCCGCGACGAATCAATGCATATGAATTTCGGCATCGACGTGATTAATCAGATCAAGATCGAGAATCCTCACCTCTGGGGGAGTGCATTCCAGGAAGAGATCATCACGCTCATCAAGGATGCGGTCGAGATCGAAATCCAGTATGCGCATGACACCATGGCACGCGGCGTATTGGGATTGAATGCCAATATGTTCGAGGAATACCTCAAGTACATTGCGAACCGCCGCTGCAACCAGATCGGTCTTCCGGATCAATATCTGGGCGCTCAAAACCCCTTCCCCTGGATGAGCGAAATCCTGGATCTCAAGAAGGAAAAGAACTTTTTTGAAACCCGCGTTACCGAGTATCAGACCGGCGGCGCCCTTAACTGGGACTGATCCCTATCCCCACAAAGCCCTGAAGCAGCGTGCTGCCGCTTCAGGGCTTTGTTCCCCAAATACTCCCTCAATCACTGCGAGGACACCGGCTCCAGCCGAAATCAATGTCTCTGCGTTCTCTCGTGTGATGCCGCCAATGGCAACAATGGGTATGTGTAATTGCAGCCGGGCTTGCCGAAGCGTCTCAAGGCTCGCACAAGGTGCATTCGGTTTGGTCATCGATGGAAAGAATCGACCGAAAGCCACATAGGTGGCTCCGTCCCTCTGAGCCGCCATGGCTCGCGGCAAATCGTCGTAACATGAAACCCCAATGATCCCTTTGGGTCCAAGAGCGTCACGTACTGGGGCTAATTTCTCGTCTTCTCGCCCCAGATGAACTCCGTCCGCTCCAATCGCCAAGGCCAGTGCCACATCATCATTGATGATCAGAGGAACGCAGGATGCCCGACAAACGGCCAGTAGTTGACGCGCCTCATCCTCTGAGCCTCGCCCGTCTTTAGCCCGGTACTGAACCACAACGGCACCCCCACGAATTGCCGCTTTCACCTCCTTCAGGAGGGGGGTCCGATCCTCTTGAGGATCTCTCGTGATCACATACAGGCCCTGCGAAGGAAAAGGATAAGACGACTGCTTGTGGATGATTTCCTGTGCCATCAGAGAAAATGGAACCACCAATCTCCCACTACGCCGAAGATCAGACCGAGGGTCAGGACCACTTGAAATCGATGATCAATTTTCTCGATGTAGGCCGCCACGATCTTATGGTCCTCTTCAGCCGCCGCATGATAGATCTTGGCCGCCCAAAGAAATAGCGCGAAAAGAATTAAGTCGACCATGTAACAGAGGTTGTAAATACTGTCGAGGAATGTCAGGTAATGAAAGTCCGGAATACTGGACTGATAGGTTTGCTGAAGAAATATGAGCGTCAAAAGACTGGTCGAGGGGATCCCGACCCGAACCTCCCAACCCATCGGCGCGATGGAGGGAGAAAAAAGCGTTAGCAGCATCACGGTAATCAGGGGCATGATAAATTTCAGGAACGTTGAATTCAGGGCCTTCTGATAATGGACGGTCAGTCGCAGTTCGGATTTAGAGCCCTTTTCATCGGCCAGAGGATTGCCCATGCGGCTCATGAAATGTTCAGTCGCGCCTTCAATCGAAAAACCCTTGGTTTCATAACCACTGACATCAATATAAGCACCGATCCCTGAATCGTTCTTGTCGACGACCAATTGCACTGGGGAAGCATCGCGATGGAGTCGCTGGCCGCGAATTTCTACAATTACCGGTAGTGAGATGGTTTGAAAAGGAAACTTACGAAAATCCAGTTCATCAACGTAAAAATGGCCAGAGAATCGGAACTTCTGATAGTAGCGACCATCCGGCATCAAGATGGGCTGATCAATGGAAGGATCCAGTGAAAAATCGTAATCATCCACCTGATTGACGAAATGGATCAGATTGGCCGGCAGAATGCCCTGCGACAGTATGTAATCATTGAGTGCTTTGGAGTATTTGAGCCAGATCCATCCATCGGCATCAAAGATCTTCTTATCGGCTTCAAATGCATAGATGTTATGGACATACAGCCCTGTTTCAACCGTCTGGTCGGGATCATTGGGGGCAGGAAGCGGGCTGAGGTGTTCATTAAATTCGCTCGGCGGATGGTTGGCGATGTGATAACGCATGACCATCATGGTCGTCATGAGCAAACCGATGATGCCGATGAAGCGAATCAAAAGACCCCGTTGAGAAGGAATTCCCCGATTGGGTTTTGATTCAGACATGATGATTAAGGCCTCGAAGCAGTGAAATGGGTGCAGCCAGAGCGGGACAGAGGGGCTTGTGGCAATTATAATCCCTCGTTTGTTCTACTCTCAGGATAAATATCCATGACCCAACCTATCGTCAAGAAAGTCGCTTTAGCGTATTCCGGCGGCCTCGACACCTCTGTCATCCTCCAGTGGCTTCGAGAAACCTACCACTGCGAAATCGTGACGTTTACGGCAGATATTGGTCAGGGCGAAGAAGTAGAGCCCGCCCGAAGCAAAGCTCAGGCGATGGGGATCAAGGAAATCTATATCGATGACCTGACCGAAGAATTCGCAAGAGACTTCGTCTTCCCGATGTTCCGCGCCAATACGATCTACGAGGGAGAGTATCTTCTCGGCACCTCCATCGCCCGCCCCCTGATCGCAAAGAGACTGATCGAAATTGTCAATGAAACCGGTTGCGATGCCATTTGCCACGGCGCGACCGGGAAGGGAAACGATCAGGTTCGATTCGAGCTCGGTGCCTATGCACTGAAGCCTGACATCAAGGTCATTGCCCCCTGGCGCGAATGGGATCTGACCTCTCGTGAAACCCTTTTGGCTTATGCCGAAAAGCACCAAATCCCGATCGAGATGAAACGGGGCAAGGCTTCACCCTACTCCATGGATGCCAATTTACTCCACATCTCCTATGAAGGCGGTGTTCTTGAAGATCCTTGGTCGGGACCTGAAGAAGACATGTGGCGATGGTCCGTTTCACCGGAAATAGCCCCGGATCAGGCAACTTTTATTGACTTGACTTATGAGCATGGCGACATCGTCGCCATCGATGGGCTTCGCATGAGCCCCGCGAAGGTCCTGGCTAAGCTCAATGAACTGGGCGGAGCCAACGGCATTGGCCGACTCGACATCGTCGAAAACCGCTATGTCGGGATGAAATCAAGAGGTTGCTACGAAACCCCGGGCGGCACAATCATGCTCCGTGCACATCGCGCCATTGAATCATTGACACTGGATCGTGAAGTCGCCCATCTGAAGGATGAACTGATGCCCCGCTACGCCAGCCTGATCTATAACGGCTATTGGTGGAGCCCCGAACGACTGCTGCTTCAGGAGATGATTGATTCCTCGCAGGCGACGGTCAATGGCGAGGTCAGGGTCAAACTCTACAAGGGAAATGTCATTGTGGTCGGCAGAAAGTCCGAGCACAACAGCCTCTTTGATATGAACATCGCCACCTTTGAAGATGACAAGGGCGCCTACAACCAGAAGGATGCCGAGGGCTTTATCAAGCTCAACGCCCTCAGAATGCGCATTGCAGCCAAGAAAGGTCTGAAGTTCACCGTCTGACACAAAAACTTGCTGGCATCCAGTCGAGGGTGCCAGCAAGTTCCTCAGTTTAAGGGGCAGTCACCCGCAAGGGAAAGTCCACGATCCGCAAAGGATAAATCCCCTTTTCGAAGGGTCGACGATATTCGAGTCGCAAAGTACCCTCCCCAACGCGGACGGCCTTAAACTCCCAGATTTCAATTGCTCCCACCCCCATCGAGTAGATGCCATCGATTTTCTGGTCGTAGCGCGACTCCGGATGGAGGGGTTGAATCACGCCGTGAGCGACCTCCCCTGAGGGAAGAAGCCAGGTGTAACCCGTCGTCCGATTGGCATCCAGACGGACTGTCACCGTTTGGCCGATTTTGACATCAACCTCACGGTCATGATCCGCAGCGACCAGCTCAACCACCTCTCCCCTGACGTTACCGGCGGTTACGGCACAGGACTGCAGCATTACGGCAATAACAAGGAGTGTCAGACTCTTCACTGAAAGCATCCGCCTTAGGCCATAGCGGGCTTGGGGTAACCAATCCAGCGCGTGACATGGAGGTATTTTCGAACCGGCGTCTTGATGACGGAAACGCAAAGAGCAATCGAGAAAAGGCACCAGACGGCCGCGTACTCATTAGGATCTGTCGTCAGGATATCCGAGATCAATGGACCGATCAGGTAATGGAATCCAACAAAACGCCAGGACCCATAGAGAATCGGCATCCAGAAAGCGACCACAATATAGACAAAGGCATGCAGACCGTAGCGAAAGGCAAAGGGATTTCCAGGATAGTCTGACATCAGCCCATTCAGTGGCAGTTTCCAGGCGATGTGCCAATCCCCGGAGACCGAGCAGGCCTGAGTCCCACAGAAGCCTTCAATACCCACAATACAGTGGCCTGCCCAGTCAAAGGGATACATCTTGACCAGCATGGCCAGGGCACCCATCGCGCAAATCGTATAAACGGTGGTCGCGATCTTTTTCTTTACCGCTTCAGGAATAAAATACATCGCCACCATGTTGGCGAAGAAAGGCTGGAACGCAATGTGGATGTATCCGAAATACGTCAATATCTGATTAGGCGGTGAGTCACAGAGATTGATATAGACATAGGTTGCTGCCTGCAAAAGCTCCATGCAGGCAAAATAGGTCAGAGGAATCCAAAGCTCCTTCGATTCACCCTTCCAGGCCACATAGGCAGCTGTTCCAAAACCGACCGTCGCAAGGACGGCCGATGCCTCTCCACTCCAGCACATGATTCATTCTCCTCATTATTCTTGATCCGCCCGAATGAGACACAAGAGCCCATCAAGCTGCGATCGTCGCCGGCTCGTCAGTTGATGCCGTGCTTTTGCATGCGGTAAAGAAGGGTGTCTCTCGAGATACCGAGCAGTCTTGCCGCTTGGCTCCGATTACCACGAGTCCGTTCAAGCGCCTGGCGAATGAGGTCAATTTCAACCTCTTCCAGATTGATACCCGCTTCAGGCAGAAGAATTTCCCGTGATTCGGACGGTTTACCCGAAACGATTTCAGGAGGCAGATTATGCTCCTCAATGGTCTTTCCCGCGAGCAAAATGCACAATCGCTCACAGACATTGCGTAGCTCCCTGACATTTCCTGGCCAAGGATAATGGGTCAGTCTCTGCAGTGCCGCTTTGCTGATTGTCGCATTGGGAAGCCCGTGGGTTTTAGTGAACTGCTGCATGAAATGGAGAATCAGCACCTGAATATCCCCCATTCGATCCCGTAAGGCCGGGATTTCGAGCGGCACCACATTCAGGCGATAGTAAAGGTCTCTGCGGAATTCACCTCGGGTGATGCGATCATGAAGATCCGCATTCGTGGCAGCGATAATCCTGACATCCACTACCTGAGTGGAAGTCTCCCCCACCGGCTGAATTTCCCCAGTCTCGAGGAACCGAAGCAGCTTTGCCTGAAGCGCAATGGGCAAAGAGTCCACCTCGTCGAGAAAAACCGTGCCACTGTTTGCTGCCTGCAGACGACCCTGCTGATTGGAGACCGCACCGGTAAACGAGCCTTTTTTGTGGCCGAAGAGTTCCGACTCAGCCAAAGCCTCGGGAAGCGCTGCACAGTTGATGGTGATGAAGGGCTTTTCGGCGCGAGGGCTTTGTTGCTGCAGCGCATTTGCCAGAACTTCCTTGCCCGTGCCCGTTTCACCAATGATCAGCACGGTGACATCCGTGGCAGCCACCATGCGGGCGCTGCGAAGCATGCTCTCAAAGTTCGGAGACTGACCGATCAAACGATCAAACATAGTCATGATGCGTGGGGTCTAATGGCCAACGGGGTGTTGCACCAGAGGGTTGAGGCCTGGGAAAGCGGCCATCAACGCAAGGAGAATCAGGGTCACACCGGCGGCCTGACGAAAACGAGTCATTTGCGTGAAGTGCACCATCCAGGAGGTCATCACGCCGACACCCATGACGGCGGGTATGGTGCCAAGACCAAAGAAGAACATTGTGAGGCCACTGCGGATCACCTCCCCAGTGGTCGCAGCAAGTGCCAAAGCTGTATAAACCAGACCACAGGGTAACCAGCCCCAGACCATCCCAAAGAAAAAAGCGCGCTGGCGTGTTTCAACGGGAATCAGACGCCGACCATAAGGCTCGATGTGACGCCAAGCCAGTCCGCCGACTTTTTCGATATACGCAAACCTTGGGAACCAGCCAGCAACATGTAAACCGGCCCCCAGCATCACCAAGGCACCCAAAATCTGCAGAATTCGGTGACCATGTCCTTCGCCAAAAGGCAGCGTCAGGACATGTTCGAGAATCCCTGCGATGAAGCCACCAACGGTATAGCTCAAGACCCGCCCCCCGTTGTAGCAAGCAACAAAAGGCAACAAGAGAGACTTGTTTTCGCGAATCTCCCGCTTGAGGCTTAAGGTCAGGGTTCCAATGATCGAGCCACACATACCCAGACAATGCATGGCGCTGAAAAGCCCCATAAGAAAAGCAACCAGATAGGAACTGCTGAAAGCGGAATCGAGATGGTTCATGGTTCACGAGGACAATCAAGGGAGTACCCCAGCAGGCTGGAGGCGAACTCGCAATGTGAAAAATGAGAAGGCACCCGAGGTAACGGAGTGATTTACAATAGGTTTAAACCCAATAGAATAACAGATCAACCAAGCCACCATAAACGCTTGGAGTTCCCTTGCAGGATTTTCATCACGCCCATGCCCCGACCGACTACCCCTGAAATTGCTGCCGATATCATCATTGAGCTGATTGACCAGCCTGGAAGACCGATCGTCCTTATCGAAAGGCTCTATGAGCCCCACGGATGGGCCATTCCGGGTGGATTTGTCGATGTGGGTGAAACCGTCGAAAACGCCGCCCGAAGGGAAGCTTTGGAAGAAGTCGGGTTGAAAGTCGAGTTGACCGCCCTGCTCGGGCTTTATTCCGATCCGTCGCGCGACGCCCGGGGACATACCGTGACGGCAGTGTATGTTGCTAAAGCCGTAGGCTTACCTCAGGCGGATGATGATGCCAAAGCCGCCGTCGTCGTTGACGTTCAGAACCTTCCTTCACCTTTGGCCTTCGACCATGCCAAAGTGCTGGAAGACTATCTCCGATTCAGATCCTCAGGTGCAGTGACACCTCTCCTCTAATTCGTTCGCCTAAAGCGCAACCATCAAGCCGAGCTCGACCACTCGCTCGGGCGGGATGTGCCAGAATCGCATCGCATTTTCGGCATTCATGGCCATTCGGATGAACAAGCGCTCGCGCCAGGTCGCAACTCCGTTCGACGTCGACGAGATCATGTGCTCGCGTGTCAGGAAAAAGGACGTCTGGTCGAGATCGATCTCAAGTCCCTCACTCCGACAGAAGGCCAGGGCTTCGGGCACATTCGGCTCCTGATTGTAGCCATAGTAGATGCGGACCCGGTAAATCTCTCCCCCGTAGTGACGAATCTTTAGACGGTGTTCCAGAGGGATAGAGGGTTCATCCCGGGTCACTACCGTGAGGATAATCACCTTCTCATGCACGACCTGATTCATGGCCATGTTATGGAGAAGCGACAAGGGCGCTCCGAATCGGCTTGCGGTGAGATAAACCGCCGTCCCTGTAACCCGAGGAAGACCCGAATGGGCGACCTTAGCAACTAATTCCTCGATCGGAATCGCCTTCGCATTGAGCCTCTGGACCAAAAGCTCCCTACCACGCACCCAGGTGGTTAAAAAGATAAAGACGCTGCCGCTGATGGCAATCGAGACCCAGCCGCCCTGCCAAAGCTTGGGCAGGTTAGCGACCAGAAACCCAAGATCGATGAAGAGAAAACCTGAAAATAGAACACCGGTCACAAGGATCGGTACCCGCCAGATTCGCCTCAGCAGGCCAAAAGCAAGGAGTGTAGTTACCACCATGCTGCCTGTTACCGAAAGGCCATAGGCCGTGGCCAGTTTGCTGCTGGATCCAAAACCGATCACCAGCGCCGCTGTCCCGACAGCCAGAATCCAATTGACGGCCGGAACGTAAATCTGACCTGAATGGCCCAGCGAGGTATGTCGAACCGCAAGTCGTGGCAGATAGCGCATCCGCACCGCTTGGGCTGCAAGCGAAAAGGCACCAGAAATCACACCTTGAGCCGCAATAATCGTCGTCAATGTCGCGATGGCCAGTAACGGGATGAAACCCCAACTGGGTGCCAGTAGGTAAAAGGGGTTACTTGCCGCCGCAGGGTCACGAAGAAGAAGAGCCCCTTGCCCGAGGTAATTGATCGCCAGGGTTGGAAAAACAAAGGTGAACCAGGCCACACGGATGGGCTGAATCCCAAAGTGGCCCATGTCCGCATAAAACGCTTCAACCCCCGTCACAACCAAGACCACTGCACCCAATACCACCAGCGACTGAATCCGGGTTTCCATCAGAAAACGAATCCCATAGCCAGGATCTAAGGCTTTCAGAATCATCGGTGTTTCATAGACGCTCACCGCACCCAAGAACGCAATCAAGATCAGCCAGCAGACCATGACCGGACTGAAGAGCCCGCTGATGAAAGCCGTTCCCCTGTACTGAAGCAGAAAAAGTCCCAGGAGAATTGCAAGGGTGATGGGGACGATAAGCACCTTAAGACCGGGGGCCCCGACCTTGAGACCCTCAAGCGCTCCCATGACGGAAATGGCAGGGGCGATGACCGCATCCCCAAAAAAGAGTGACGCACCCAAAAGCCCTGTCGCCAGAACCAGACGTCGAAGGTGTGTTCGATCATGAACACTTCTTTGGACCAAAGAGAGGAGTGCCATGATGCCGCCGTCACCCTTGTTATCGGCACGCATCACCAGGAGGGCGTATTTGATCCCGACGATCAGACCGAGGATCCAGAAGACCAGCGATAAGATGCCGAGGACATGATCCGGTGTGGGGGTAATCCCGTTACGCCCTGCGAAAACGATTCGCAACGCATAAAGTGGGCTTGTCGCGATCTCACCGAAAACGACACCCATGCTCCCAATGACCAAGGACCATCGGAGGGTCCCCTCGGTATGGCCCGAGCGCCTGACTGTCGCCATCGAATTCTCAGGATTCAGCTGTTACATTGGTTACAATGAGGAGGCATTATAGCCACGCCCGCAACCGCTTGCGAGGTGATTTGAACTACTCCCCTCCCTGAAGGACGGGGTTTCTCGCGAGACATCTGATGACCGAACGCAGCTTCCTGCCCCTGAAGATCGCCATATTGACGGTTTCGGATACCCGAACGCTGGAAAATGATGGTTCGGGTCAGCTTCTTGAGAACAGTATTCGGGAGTCGGGGCATCTCCCTCCGCTCCGTGAGATTGTGACGGACAACACCTATGCCATCCGCGCCGTTCTATCCGACTGGATTGCACGGCCCGAAGTGGACGTCATTATCTCCACCGGTGGAACCGGCGTGACCGGGCGCGATGGAACGCCTGAGGCCGCACGCGTGCTCTTTGACAAGACACTGGACGGTTTTGGGGAGACCTTTCGACTGTTGTCCTACGAAGAAATTGGGAGTTCGACGATTCAGTCTCGTGCTTTGGCCGGCGTCGCCAATGGGACCTATATTTTTTGTCTTCCAGGCTCTTTAGGTGCGTGCCGACTGGGATGGGAAAATATCATCCGCCATCAACTCGACTATCGCACGCGCCCCTGCAATCTGGTTGAGCTGATTCCGAGGCTCAAGGAGCAATAATCTATCCGCCCGTAAGATTCATGTGCCGGAAGATGACCGGGGCTTCATTCAGATTGAAGTGATGTCGTTCTGGCTTCAGCGTCATCGCATCGCAAATCGCCGCCTTGAGGGCAACAATCGATCCTTCCCCTCGAAGCACAGGACGCAGATCCACGGAGTGCTCATTTCCAAGACAAAGTAATAGCCGCCCCTCCGCAGTGACTCGGACACGATTGCAGGAGGCGCAAAAGTTATGACTATGGGGGGAAATGAAACCGATCCGAGTGGGATGCCCCGAAAGGTGCCAATAGCGCGCAGGTCCGCCTGATACGTAAGTCGAAGGGAGCAATTCAAAAGCTGCGGACAGATCCTGGCGAATGGCGTCACTCGGGTAGAATTCTTCGCCACGGAGTCTCTCACCCACAACACCCAGCGGCATTTCCTCAATGAAGCTGATATCCAGTTCACGCTCAACAGCAAATCGAACCAGATCGACGACCTCATCGTGGTTGCGATTTTTCAGAACCACCGCATTCAGCTTCACCGAGTCAAAACCGGCCTGACGGGCTGCCTCAATACCCACAAGAACATCCTCAAGCTCCCCGACACGGGTCAGCTTTCGAAATCGCTCCGGATCAAGACTGTCCAGACTGATATTGATCCTTCGAACCCCTGCGGCTCTCAAATCCTCGGCGATAGGCGCCAGCCTGGAACCGTTGGTGGTCATGACGAGTGCATCAAGACCCTGAATCCCGCCGATGCTTCGGGCCAGATCCAAGACCCCTTTTCGGACCAGCGGCTCGCCACCGGTCAGGCGTATCTTACTGACACCCAATTCAACAAAGGCTCGAGCGACCAGTGAGATTTCCTCAAGGCTCAGGATCTCGCTGCGCGGCAGAAACTCCATCTTTTCAGACATGCAATAGACACATCTGAAATCGCAACGATCCGTGATCGACAAACGCACATAAGTGACCTCACGTCCAAACGAGTCGATGAGCCGGGAACGCTCTGGAACTAAGGGTGCGGATGCCACTCTACTGATCATGTCTACATTCTCACACGCCCTTGTTTCGGCTCCAACAAAAACATAGTTGTTTAGTCGGATTTTCTTTAAAAACCTTCCACACATGGCTTGAACCGGTAGAATGCGATTATGAGTGAGCTCAAAGATCTTTTTGAGGGTTCGGGTGCGATCGCCGAGGACAATCTCGGTTTTCTGGAGGATCTTTACCAGCGATTTCTGCGTGATCCTGAATCCGTGGATGCCAGTTGGCGGACCAAGTTTTCCGCCCTTCCCGATAACGGGTATGCGCAGAGCTTTATGGCCACCCCCACGGAACCTCTAGCCTCGGAGGGTGACACTGAACTTCGTATTCGGCGTCAGGCGGCTGTCGAGCGCCTGATCAGTCAATATCGCATGCGCGGCCATCAGGTTGCTGATAACAATCCCCTTAAACTCGGGACCCCCGCCCGTCTTCGAGATCTTGAGCCCTCCCACTATGGTCTGAGCCCCCAGGACCTTGAAACCCTCTTTTACATCGACGTTCTCGACTCTCAGAGGAAACTTCCCCTCAGGGAAATACTGAGCTATCTCAAACAGACCTACTGCGAACATGTCGGCGCGGAGTACCTCCACATTGTCGATAGCGAAATCCGCCAATGGATTCAGTATCGTCTTGAGAATACGAGGAGCCGAGGCCTCCCTGATCCTGAAAGTCGCAAGGCCATTCTGCGAGCGCTGACAGCTGCGGAGGGCATTGAGCGCTACCTCCACCGCAAATATGTCGGACAAAAGCGATTTTCACTGGAAGGGGCGGAGAGCCTGATACCCCTGCTTGATGAATTGATTGAACACGCCAGTGAAAAAGGAATTAAGGAATTGGTGGTCGGGATGGCCCATCGGGGACGACTGAACGTTCTAGTCAACGTTCTTGGCAAGCTTCCGGGGGCGCTGTTCGAAGAGTTTGAAGGAACGGCCAAGATGACGCCCATGGCCAGTGCAGGGGATGTGAAGTATCACAGTGGATTTTCGTCCAACATCCTGACCCGTCATGGTCCGGTCCACACCGCACTGGCTTTCAATCCGTCGCATCTTGAAATCATTGACCCCGTCGCGGAGGGATCCGTTCGAGCCCGCCAGGATCGAAGGTCGGGCAATGGTGAAGAGGAAGTCATGGCGGTCCTGATCCACGGGGATGCGGCTTTTGCCGGACAGGGGGTGGTCATGGAAACCCTCAACATGTCGGAGACCCGGGCCTATACCACGGGGGGAACCATTCATATCGTGATCAACAACCAGATTGGGTTCACGACCAGCGCCCCGTTTGATGCTCGCTCTACCCTTTATTGCACCGACGTTGCCAACATGATTCAGGCGCCCGTCTTTCATGTGAACGGCGATGATCCGGAGGCGGTTCTCTTTGTCACCCGCCTCGCGGTCGATTACCGCATGAAATTCAACCGGGATGTCGTCATCGATCTTCTCTGTTATCGCAGACATGGCCACAATGAAGCCGATGAACCGGCAGTGACTCAACCGATGATGTATCGGATGATTCGAGAACATCCGACGGTCAGGGAACTCTACGCCGAGCAGCTTGTGACGGCTGGGATCATGGACATCGAAGAGACCGATCGGCTGGTCGAGGCCTATCAGGAAGCCCTGGCACGAAACGATATTGTGTCTCGGCCGTTGATCGATGGTGAGGCCATATATCCCAAGCCCAGCTGGTCCCCTTACCACGGCAAACACTGGACGACCCCTTACCATTCAGGCCTTCCAAGAGAAGAGATCCAGGCGCTATCCGATCAGATTCTCGAGCTACCCGAAGGGTTTGTTCTTCACCCCAGAACCCAGGCGATTCTCGAGGGTCGCAGGGCCATGAGCAGGGGAACCCAGCCCATCGACTGGGGATTCGCCGAGACGCTGGCGTATGCATCCCTCCTGAAAGCCGGGGTACCCATCCGGCTGAGTGGACAGGACGTAGGTCGTGGCACCTTTTTTCACCGCCACGCAACCCTGCATGATCAGGCCACCGGAAAAACCTACACACCACTTCAGCAACTCGGAAAGAAGGCCGCGGAATTCCAAATCTACGACTCATTACTGTCAGAAGAAGGAGCGCTCGGATTCGAGTACGGATACAGCAGTTCAGCCCCTGAAGTACTGGTAATCTGGGAAGCACAATTCGGCGATTTTGCGAACAATGCCCAGGTCGTCATCGACCAGTTCATTGCTTCAGGTGAATCCAAATGGGGGCGCCTGTGTGGCCTGACACTCTTCCTGCCCCATGGTTATGAAGGACAGGGACCTGAACATTCTTCTGCCCGGATTGAGCGCTACCTTCAGCTCTGTGCCGAAGATAATATGCAGGTTGTCGTCCCGACAACTCCATCACAGATTTTCCACTTGTTGCGACGGCAGATCATTCGACCCTACCGCAAGCCCTTGATCGTCATGACGCCGAAAAGCCTGCTTCGGCATCGTCTGGCCGTTTCAAGCCTCGACGACCTCTCTGAAGGTCGCTTTGAAAATGTGATTCGTGAGATCGATGATATCCCTTCCGATCACGTTGACCGCATTGTGATCTGCAGCGGGAAGGTTTACTTCGACCTGCTTGAGGCGCGCCGCAAGGAAAGACTCTCGACCACTGCGATCATCAGGATCGAGCAGCTTTACCCCTTCCCGGAGTCAGAACTTCAGCAGGCCATTGCGCGGTATCCCAACATAACTACGGTGGTCTGGTGTCAGGAGGAGCCTGAAAATCAGGGCGCCTGGCATCAGATTCGCGACGCCATAAGCCAGTGTATTTCGGCCACCATCCCTCTGTCTTTTGCGGCACGCCCGGTTTGTGCAGCACCTGCCGTTGGACAATATCACCGTCATCTTTCAGAGCAGCGCGCACTGATCGAAAACGCCCTCACAGGACTTCACGTCAACCCACAGAGTCACTGAGCTCAAGACTGATTATTAAAGGTGGGATAGACTGTTCCCATTGCTTGTACGAGAACGATCTCATGCGAATTGAAGTTGTGGTCCCGAACCTTCCGGAATCCGTTTCCGACGCAACCGTAGCCGGCTGGCATCATCAAAATGGTGAAACCGTCCAAAAGGACGCCTCCTTGATCGACCTTGAGACAGACAAGGTCATTCTTGAAGTTCCCGTGCCACAAAACGGTAGATTAATCGAAGTGCGCCGTGACATCGGTGACGTCGTATTGCCCGGGGACGTCCTGGCGGTCATTGATACTGAGCTGGCAGAAGCACCCGGCAAAGCGCCCGCCCCCAAGGCCATCCCTTCCAGCCCAGTGGCTCTGCCCGAGGTTACCACGCTGAGTCCCGAACCCCCTGCCACACTGACCCCAAGGCCTCCGCAGCAGCCTGTGAGCCCCGCCGTCAGGCGCTTGCTTAACGAACATCAGCTGACGGTCGCTGATATTCCAGTCACGGGCCGAATTTCCAAGCAGGATGTTCTGAACGTCATCGAACAACGCGGCCAATCAGTAGCTTCAACGCCCCTAGCCCAGAGCGTTCCTGTCACCCGAACCACTCAGGCCGTTGACCGCACTGGAGATCGTAGAGTGCCGATGAGCCGCATTCGATCCCGAATCGCAGAACGAATGATTGAGGCGCAACGATCAACAGCGACCCTTACCACGTTCAATGAGGTCAATCTCGAGAAGGTCTTTCAACTCAGGAACGAGCATCGAAACCGTTTTGAGCAGGCGCATGGCGTCAAGCTCGGTTTGATGTCTTTTTTCATCAAGGCATCGGTCGAGGCACTCAAGCGGTTCCCGATCATGAATGCATCCATTGTGGATCAGGATATCGTCTATCACGACTATTTTGACATTGGCATTGCGGTGACTACTGAACGCGGGCTCGTCGTTCCAGTCCTGAGAAATGCCGATCGCCTCGGTTTTGCCGATATCGAGAAGGCCATCGTCGATTACTCGGTTCGAGGACGCGATGGACAACTGCGATATGAAGAACTGACCGGTGGAACGTTCACCATCACCAATGGCGGCATCTTTGGTTCCATGCTCTCGACGCCCATCTTGAACCCCCCACAAAGCGCAATCCTTGGGATGCACGCGATTAAGGAGCGTCCTGTGGTTGAGGACGGCGAGATTGTCATCAGGCCGATCATCTATCTGGCCGTCTCCTATGATCACCGGATCATCGATGGTCGGGAAGCCGTTTCGTTCCTTTTTACCATTAAGGAACTGTTGGAAGATCCGTCCCGCCTGCTTCTGAATGTTTAATGTGACCCACCCCTATGAGCAAACGTAGCAGTATTTTTCAGAACCTTCTGATCGCAATCTGCCTGTTCTTGCTAGGCTACCCCCTCCTGGTCGATGAGGGCTTGATAGGTCGAACCTTCGAAGCCCTCTTTGGACTTGGGATTCTGGCCACCGGTATCCGCGTAGTTCCCGAGCACAAAAACAGACAAAAAATCGTCTTGGTTGTCCTTGGAATTCTGGTCTTGAGCTGGATCGCTGAACTGGTCTTTCCGGATCAAGTGATGTTGGGACTGATCCGCCAAGGCCTTTTGATGTTCTTTTTCATCCGTTTCATCTTCCTGGTTGGAAAGGATGTTTTCGTAACCCGGCGCGTCGATGCCACAAGCCGTCTTTATGGCGCCATCTGCATCTATCTTCTGATGGCTGCTGCCTTTGGGGACATTTACCTGATGATCGAAGAGATCTCACCGCAGTCTTTTGGGTGCTCTTCTGAACTGTGCCCTCATGGCGAAACCGTCTTCCGCTCTGGCACCCATCTCTACTTCAGTTTGATCACCATGGCGACCGTGGGCTATGGCGACATCACTCCCATTCAACCGATTGCGGCAATGATCGCAGCGCTCGAAGCGATTATTGGTCAAATGTATGTAGGGATCGTAATCGCTCGTCTGGTGGGAATTCACCTTCTGGAATCGACGGAAACGCCTCCGAAGCACAAGCCCTAGACTGGACTTACTGCATTCAGATCACGGCTAGCGCCATGACGATGGCATCTTCACGACCGTTTTTGGCGGGGTAGTATGCGCGCCGCGTCCCAATCTCATTGAATCCAATCGAACGATACAACTTGGTTGCCTTTGGGTTTGATGGCCTTACCTCAAGAAACATCGTCTCAACCTTGAAGCGTCGCGCTTCTTGAATGAGTTGGTTGAAAATGAAACGACCATATCCTTTTCCCTGAAACTTCGGGGACACACAGACGTTAAGGACGTGGCTCTCACCAGCGCCGATCGTCAGGATGCCATAGCCGACCACCTCGCGAGCTCTTTCGGCAATCCAGCAGTGGTATCCCACTTTGAAACAGGAGCGAAAGGTTTCAAGCTCCCATGGAAACTCATAGGCTGAGGTCTCGATCGCATGGACTAAGGGGATGTCGGTGCGCACCATGGGGCGCATGATGCATTCTGCGTTTTCCACAAGACTCGGAAAATGGCGGTAATAGAAATCGACCTGTGCGTCATAGCGAACAACGCGACGGAGTCGGTCAAAACTGTCCAGAACAAGATCCCACATGCGATTAGCTCAAAGAAAGCGTCCTACGAGCAAGCTTGAGATCTTCCCAAGCACGACGTTTTTCGGTCTGGGATCTCAGAAGATAGGCCGGATGATAGGTCACCACAACCGGAGTCCCCTCATAGCGATGGACCTCACCCCGTAGCTTGCCGATGGGTACCTGCGTTTTGAGAAGATTTTGGGCTGCAATTCGCCCAACAGCCACAATGATCTTCGGCCCCACCTTTCTGACCTGTTGGATCAAAAAGGGTTCACACGCCAAGGCTTCCTCAGGCGAAGGATCTCGATTCTTAGGCGGCCGGCACTTAAGGACATTCGCAATGAAGACATTTTCTCGCTCAAGACCCAGTGCACGAATCATTTCGTCGAGCAGCTGACCGGCTCGGCCAACGAAAGGCTCCCCCCGAAGGTCTTCCTGCTCACCGGGTGCTTCACCGATGAACAACCAGTCGGCATCAGGATTACCAATGCCGAAAACAGTCTGGGTCCGCGTTTCATGAAGGGAGCATCGCGTGCAGACCGAGACCTCACGTTGAAGTGCTTCCCAGTCAGGCGTCAGGACAGAACTGCCCCCCGGGGCAGAATGCACTCCGTTGGAATCCTTTTTCCTGGGGGCATATTCCTGTATCCCCATAGCTTGAAGATAAGGATCGCGCGACTCCACTTCCGTCACTCGGACTTAAACATCTGCGGCGGCTTGAGGATGCATCCGCGATTGGGGCATTCTGAGCTTGTTGACCGCATTCAGATAGGCTTTGGCCGAGGCAATGACGATGTCGGTGTCGGCACCCTGCCCGTTCACAATACGCCCACCCTTCTCAAGCCTCACGGTCACCTCGCCCTGGGCATCCGTTCCCGTGGTGATATTGTTCACCGAATAAAGCAGGAGCTGAGCCTCCGTTTTCAGGACGGCTTCTATCGCCTTGAGGCTGGCATCAACCACTCCGCCTCCGGTCGCTGTCGCCGTCAATTCATCCTGATCAACACGCACCGTGACTCGCGCTGTAGGCTGCTCACCGGTTTCACTGGACGCTTTGAGCGAGACCAGACGAACCCCCTCATCATCAGCCATGTCGCCAGCATCCGTGATCAGCGCCTGAAGATCTTCATCAAAGATCTCATGTTTTTTGTCAGCAAGGTCTTTGAACCTCGCAAATGCCTCGTTGAGCTCAACTTCGGAGGGAAATTCAATTCCCAACTCAGCCATGCGAGTTCTGAATGCATTGCGCCCGGAATGCTTGCCAAGAACCATTCGATTGGCACTCCAGCCAACGTCCTCTGCACACATGATTTCGTAGGTTTCCCGATGCTTCAGGACGCCATCCTGATGAATTCCGGATTCATGCGCAAAGGCATTTGCACCAACAATCGCCTTATTAGGCTGGACTGGAAAACCGGTGATATTGGACACCAGCTTAGAGCACGCGACAATTTCACGGGTATCTATATCGACGTGGCATGGAAACACATCCTTGCGGGTCTTGATCGCCATGACGACTTCTTCCAGTGCCGCATTTCCTGCCCGCTCGCCAAGTCCATTGATGGTGCATTCAACCTGTCGTGCCCCATTCATCACCGCCGACAAGGAATTGGCAACAGCCAGTCCAAGGTCGTTATGACAGTGCACAGAGAAGATGGCCTTATCCGCATTGGGGATGCGTTCACGCAGACGACGAATCGTTCGACCAAAGATGTCCGGCATGCTGTATCCCACGGTGTCGGGGATATTCAGCGTGGTCGCTCCGGCATCAATGACTGCTTCGAGAATCCGGCAGAGGAAGTCCTCTTCCGAACGGCCGGCATCTTCGGGAGAAAACTCGACATTGTCGGTATATCGACGGGCACGCTGAACCGCCTTGACCGCATGTTCAATAACCTGCTCCGGCGCCATTCTGAGCTTAAGCTGCATGTGAATTGGAGAGGTCGCAATAAAGGTATGGATTCTCGATCTCTCGGCATCCTTCAGCGCCTCCCCTGCCTGATCGATGTCCCGGTCTAGCGCCCTAGCAAGACCGCAGACCACGCTGTCCTTAATCGAACGTGCGACGGCCTGAACCCCTTCAAAGTCGCCCGGGCTTGCCGCTGGAAATCCGGCTTCAATAACATCCACACGCATCCGCTCAAGGGCCTTCGCAATCCGAACCTTTTCATCTCGCGTCATCGACGCACCCGGGCTTTGCTCCCCATCACGCAACGTGGTATCAAAAATAATGAGTTTTTCGCTCATAAATCAGCTCTCGTCGTTAGCTTCGACATAAATTAAGAAGAATGGAGGTCTTGGATGCATCGTGTGTCTGCCCCTCAGGGCAGCCACACGCGCAGTACCGCGGCGGGAAGCAACGGACGCAGGATGGCAGTCACTTGCCAGAATAATTCGAAATCCACCATAGCATCAGTCATCCTCATGACTACACTATAGGATTCGATTCAATCCTCTTCAAGTCGGATCCTGTCAGGATCGGCGTTCCGAGCGCATGCGACGCCTCCGCCCGAGCGTCAGAATCGGTCCTGACAGGGCGTAAAGCGTAAAAATGGTGAAAAGGACCAGCGGCGTGTTGGTATAAAGCAGCGCAAACAGCAACATGACCAATATCGCCCAAAGAAAGGATACTCGTCCGTGAAGGTCGATATCCTTGAAGCTGTAGTAGCGAAAATTACTGACCATCAGCAAACCCGTACAGACGGCCATTCCAAGGCCAATGTACTGAATGCTTTCAAGCGGGATCTCATACTTGACTGCCACCCAGATGAATCCAGCGGGAATGGCCGCAGCCGCTGGACTCGGGAGCCCCTGGAAATAGCGCTTATCCTGCGTCCCCAATTGGGTATTGAAACGAGCCAGCCTCAGCGCGGCACCGGCCGCGTGAACGAAGGCCGCGACCCAACCGGCCTTGCCCAATGCGGACAAAGACCAGGCATACATGACCAGCGCGGGTGCCGCGCCAAAGGAAATCATGTCCGCCATGCTGTCGTATTCAGCACCAAACGCACTCTGCGTATTGGTCAGACGCGCAACGCGCCCATCAAGACCGTCGAGCACCATAGCGATAAAAATCGCGATGGCAGCGACCTCAAACAGGCCGTTCATCGCCGCTGTAATGGCATAAAACCCGGAGAATAGGGCCCCGGTGGTGAAGAGATTCGGGAGCAAGTAGATGCCCCTGCGTCGATTTCTCTTGGGTTGGTTGGTGTCCATCAGATGGTACTTTGTGCTACAGGTTGGCTGATTCAGCGCCTATCCTGAAGGATTAAGCGACACTTATCCAGCGGTCAATTCCGGATTGCATATCACCCGGCCAAAACAAGAAAGGGTGAGACCAAGCCCACCCTTTGCTTCAATTGCCGATGAATGATCAGTTCTTGGCCTTGTCGACGATCTTGTTGGCCTTGATCCAGGGCATCATGTCACGAAGACGTGCACCCACCTCTTCAATTTGATGCTCACGGCCCAGACGACGCTTTGCCTTCAAGGTTGCTGCACCTGCCTGATTTTCCAGGATGAATTCACGGGCAAATTCGCCGTTTTGAATTTCCTTGAGAATTTGAGCCATTTCGTACTTGGTTTCTTCGGTGATCACGCGAGGACCACGTGTCAGATCCCCATACTCCGCTGTGTTGGAGATGGAATAACGCATGTTGGCAATACCGCCTTCATACATCAGATCAACGATGAGCTTGAGCTCATGCAAGCACTCAAAGTAAGCCATTTCCGGTGCATAACCGGCTTCAACCAGTGTTTCAAAACCGGCCTGAACCAGCGCGGTGGCCCCGCCACAAAGAACCGCCTGCTCGCCGAACAGATCCGTTTCGGTCTCTTCACGGAAATTGGTTTCGATGATCCCAGCGCGGCCACCCCCATTGGCTGAGGCATAGGACAGTGCGATCTGCTTGGCCTGGCCTGAGGCATCCTGATAAACCGCGATCAGGCTCGGAACACCACCGCCCTGAGTGTAGGTCGAACGAACCAGATGACCCGGTCCTTTCGGAGCGATCATGATGACATCAAGATCCTTGCGTGGCAGGATCTGTTCATAGTGAACATTGAACCCATGGGCAAAGGCCAAAGCCGCGCCTTTCTTGATATTGGGTTCGATGACTTCACTGTAAAGACGGGCCTGATGTTCGTCGGGAGCCAAAATCATAACGACGTCGGCCGCCTTGACGGCATCCGCGATGGCAGCAACGTCAAGCCCTGCGTTCTGCGCCTTCACTGCAGATTCAGAGCCCGGACGTAATGCAACGACGACGGAAACTCCGGAATCCTTCAGGTTGTTGGCATGAGCGTGACCCTGTGAGCCATAGCCCACGATCGCAACCTTCTTGCCACGGATAATCGAAAGGTCCGCGTCTTTGTCGTAGTAAACCTGCATGTTAATTCCTCAGTAAAAGGGATATTCAGTTAATAGGATTAGGATCAGGCGGAAAGCCCGCGATCGCCACGAAGAATGCCCGTCGTCCCGGAACGGACAACTTCTATGATGTTCTCTTCCCCGAGGGCACGAAGCACAGCGTCAAGCTTGGTCTTTTCGCCAGTAACTTCAATGACATAGCTGGTCGGCGTGACATCAAGAATCCGACCTCTGAAAATATCGCAGAGGCGAACCACTTCATCACGCATCGTGCCGTGAGTGGTGACCTTGACCAACATCAGTTCACGCTCGATGTGTTCGGATTCGGAGATATCGATCAAGCGCACGATATCCACCAGCTTATTCAGTTGCTTTGTGATCTGCTCAACGATCTCATCGCTTCCCCAGGTCACGATGGTCATCCTCGACATGGATGCATCTTCTGTAGGCGCTACAGTCAAGGTCTCAATGTTGTAGCCTCGCGCGGAAAAAAGGCCGGCGACTCGCGAGAGGGCCCCCGCCTCATTTTCAATGAGGATCGAGATGATATGCCGCTTCATGCGAGCTCCCGGTCAACGGAGACGCCGGGTGCAAGTCGCATTTCGTGTTGCGCCTTCCCTGCTTCGATCATTGGATAAACGTTCTCTGAAGGGTCCGTAAGGAAATCCAAGAAGACCGTTCGATCCTTCATGCTAAACGCCTCTTCAAGTGCCCCGCGAACATCCTTGGGATCTTCAATACGAAGACCGACATGCCCGTAGGCCTCTGCCAGACGAACAAAGTCCGGAATTGTCTCGAGGTAGGACTGGGAATAGCGGCTTTCGTAGCTGAACTCCTGCCATTGCCGCACCATACCCATGTAACCGTTGTTCAGATTGATAATCTTGATACCGGTCCGATACTGAAGTGCAGTGGCCAACTCCTGTATGCACATCTGGATACTGGCTTCACCGGTCACGCAAGCCACATCGGCATCTGGGTGGCCCAATTTCACCCCGATGGCTGCAGGTAGGCCAAACCCCATAGTCCCAAGCCCTCCGGAATTAATCCAGCGCCTAGGCTTATCAAACCGATAGAACTGGGCGGCCCACATCTGGTGCTGGCCAACATCCGACGTCACAAAGGCATCACCCTTGGTCACTTCCCAAAGCTGCTCAATCACAAACTGCGGCTTAATTTTGGGGCTTTGGCGGTCGAAAGATAAACATTCAACCTGACGCCACCGTTCAATCCTGACCCACCAATCCTTGAGTGCCTCAACATTCAACTTGAAGTCGGGGCTTTCCATCAGTTCGATCATTTCATACATCACGGGTCCCACATCGCCGACGATGGGAACATCCACGCGAACCGTTTTCGAAATGGAAGCCGGATCCACGTCAATGTGAATGATCTTGGCGTCAGGACAGAACTGCGCAAGCTTCCCGGTAACCCGGTCATCAAATCGGGCACCGATCGCCAAAAGCACATCGCACTCATGCATGGCCATATTGGCTTCATAGGTCCCATGCATGCCTAGCATGCCCACGAACTGGCGATCCGTGGATGGAAAGGATCCCAACCCCATGAGGGTATTGGTAATTGGAAAACCCAGGCGACGGGTCAACTGAACCAGGGCATCTGAAGCATTGCCAAGCACCACCCCGCCGCCGGTGTAAATCATGGGTTGACGGGCGGTCGCAAGCAACTCGACGGCCTTTTTGATCTGCCAGCGATGGCCTTTGACCTGTGGGTTATAGCTCCGAATCGAGACCGTCTCCGGGTAGTCGTACGGAATCTTGATATTCGGGTCGGTGATGTCCTTCGGGATATCGACCACGACAGGCCCTGGACGACCCGTCGTCGCAATAAAGAATGCCTTCTTGATGGTCTCGGCCAATTTCGAAAGGTCCTTGACGAGGAAATTGTGCTTCACACAGGGACGGGTAATCCCAATGGTGTCACATTCCTGAAAGGCATCGCTGCCGATGACCGGGGTTGGAACCTGGCCGGTGAGGACCACCAACGGGATGGAATCCATAAAGGCCGTAGCGATACCGGTCACGGCATTCGTCGCTCCTGGACCTGAGGTCACCAATACCACGCCGGGCTTTCCGGTCGAACGCGCATAGCCGTCCGCCGCATGGGTAGCCCCTTGTTCGTGACGAACCAGGATATGACGCACGTCATCCTGTTTGAATATGGCGTCATAGATGTGAAGGACAGATCCACCCGGGTAACCGAAAATATATTCGACTCCCTCGTCCTTCAGACACTGGACAACGATTTCAGCGCCGCTGAGCTCCACGAGATCTCACCTAAAGTGAAGAATCGGATCCCTTTACAAACAGGACCCAATCCGAAGAAAAAAGACTGTGTAAATTACTCGCCATAAGCCCTATCGTCAAGACTGGACGCGCTTATTTCAAAGGCATCCGGGAGGTTTGGGAAGCCCTGCTGCCAGACAGGCATTGCGAACCGGATTTCCATCGAAGAGCAAATTTAGGTAGTGGGACGCTCCTTTATCAGCCCCCAAAGAAACTTTAACCGCTTTGATGAACATGCGGTTATTCGGCAGGTGGTGGTAGCTGGCATGGTAACTACGAATAAAACGAATAATCTCAAGATGTCTTTCATCGACAACAATAGGGGTTCGTTTCAGAAGTGCCTGCGCCATCGACTCTTCCCATTTGGAAGCATCGAGAAGAAAACCATCCTCCGTTTGATCCGGCAACATTACAACTTCCTCCTCTCCAGGATGACTCACTTACCAGGAGACGATCAGCGAACGGTCGGATGTTAAAGCGACGAGTTCACGATAACCAATCAATTCAGCCCCGCAAAAAAAGCCGTCACCTGGAGCAAGAACACACACTCTGACCCCACAAGGCCATGGCAGGTGTGTTATTGCGTCAATATCCTGTGACATCAGGACAACACAATCTGCATCACCAATCCGGGGCCATAGCGAGGCAAGCCCCGAGGAACTAAACACCAGATGCAACAAGCCTTCAGGCACCCAACACCCCCTGATATTGGAGGATCCATTGGCAAATCTCAGCACGTGGCAGGCTAATCACCCGATCAGCCAAAGTGAACGGAGTGAGCGCCAGTGCTTCAAGCGACTCTTTCTCGACATAGAGCTCCGTGACGCCATAAAGAGGTAATGCCGCCATCATGCCCGCGATCTCCGCATCAATCTCAGGTGAGAGCAGATACGCTCCCCGGTCGAGAAAAAGAAGACTTAAGGAGACATCAAATGCAGCAAAGGACATGATTTCAGAAAGGACCTCGATGGCTAGCTGTCTCGCCACTGGATCAACCCTGACAACGAAAAGATATTCACCCCTCACAGGACGGCACGCCGAAACTAAGCACTCGATCCGCCTTGAGGTTCGCATCCACCCAAAGCCCCAGCCCCCCCACGATAAAGGGCGCCTGAACCTCCAAGGACAAGCCCCGATGGTCAAGAGCCTGAGAGCAGAGAATCAGATCAAACTGGCCTTCATGGGCCAATGTCACCCACTCAGATCTTGACTGCGCAAATCCCTCATAGACCCCATCATGGTAGAAGAAAACGCGAATGACCCCATGACCTTCGGAGGCAAGGGCTCTGATAAAATCGATTGCCATGCGAGGAACGTTCGAGCACCGTTCCGACTGGTTTACCTTAATCGCGTAGCGCATGATCCTCTTGATCCCATGAGGTTTTAACCTCATATCTTAGGCTCTACCCTCATCAAGCCCGAACTGATGATTCGATCCAAATTCGTTGCAACCGTTGTGCTCATCTTGTTTGAGATAGCCATACTGCCCTCTCCGGCAGGGGCTGCCATGCCCAACATCGAGCTACCGGAAATTGGTGACCCGACACATGGCATCATGACCAATCTGCAGGAACAGGAGCTTGGGGAAGCATTCTACCGAAGCCTTCATAGCCAGGTGAAAATCTCGACAGACCCTGAAATCAGGGACTACATCCAGTCGCTCGGCAATCGACTGACCATCAACAGCGATAATCCGTCCCAGCCTTACACGTTTTTTGTCGTCATGGAGCCTGTGATCAATGCATTCGCAGGGCCCGGTGGCTTTATTGGGGTAAATTCGGGGCTGATCCTCCTGACCGAGCAAGAAAGTGAACTCGCCTCCGTCATGGCGCACGAAATCTCGCACGTCACCCAAAGGCATCTTTTTCAGACCTTTCAGGCCGCATCAAGAATGGCCATACCGATGGCCATTGGAATGCTTCTCGCCGCCGTTGTTGGCGCTAAAGCCGGAGGAAATGGAGCACTCGCCGGCATCATGGCCGCGCAAGGGATGAATGCGCAATATCAGATCAACTTTACCCGCGACAACGAGGCGGAGGCGGATCGCGTCGGGATGCAGGTTCTCTCCAAATCGGAGTTTGATCCCCGCGCAATGCCTGAATTCTTTGAAAGGATGCAACAAAGCACACGTTTTGTTGGCGGAAAAATACCCGAGTTTCTGCTAACCCACCCCGTCACGACTTCCCGTATTTCAGACACCCGGGATCGGGCTGAGCATTTTCCGTTTCGTCAATATCCGGATTCGCTGACCTATCAAATCATCAAGGCGAAGCTTCGGGTTCAGTCTTCACCAAATCCCAAATCGGCGCTTGAGCATTTCAAAAACCATGAAAATCGCGGCACCCAGCAACAGCAGGATGTCGCCGAATACGGCATTGCCCTCATTCACTCGCGTGCGAGGGAGACCGAAATGGCAAAGGCCATTCTGCAGAAACTGGTGCAACGCTATCCCAACCAGCCCCAGTTTATGAATGCACTGGCCGAAGCAGAAATGGATGGCAAAAATTTTGTCAAGGCGGCTCAAATCTATGAGCTGGGGCTGCAGCGTTTTCCACAAAACGGCGCCATGACGATGAACTACGCCCGAGCGCTCCTCAACACTCATCAGCAGGCAAAGGCTCGCCAAACTCTGCATGACTACTTGAGACATCACACTCCCGATCCCGATCTTTATGAGTTGCTGGCGGAGAGCTACAGCAAGCTCGGCGATGAGGCCGAGTACCACCGCTACTATGCAGAAGGCTATTACCTCCTGGGTCAAACCCAAGAGGCCTTATTGCAATTACAGCTCGCTAAAAATGCCGCGGGCGGAAACTATTACCTCAATTCCATCCTGGATGAACGGATTGAGACCATTCGAAACGAACAACGCGAAAACAAGGAAAAGGAAAAGGATTCCCCCTTTTGAATGACAATCCAATCTTAGAGCGAGTCGGCCACTATTCCGCGCTCACGCTCGCCATCTAGACGCAGTTCTCGCTTGAGAATCTTGCCAGCCGCATTGCGTGGCAAAGCGGTCATAAAAACGAAACGCTTGGGTACCTGATGTCGTCCCAAATGAGTCCGGCAGTGCAGCCGAAGCGATTTCTCATCGAGTGTGCTCCCAGGATCACAGGCCAGATAAGCGACAGGGACTTCGCCATGCAATGCATCCGGCTCCCCAACGACCGCAACTTCCCGCACTGAGGAAAGGCCATGAATGGCCTCTTCGATCATTCGCGGATAGACGTTCATTCCATTGACAATGATGAGATCTTTTTTCCGGTCCACGATACTGAAATAGCCATCGGCATCCCGGGTTCCAAGATCCCCCGTCAGCAACCACTCCTCTCGCATGACTTCGGATGTTGCTTCTGGCTGGTTCCAATAGCCCTTCATCACATTCTCACCACGCACCGCGATTTCGCCAACCTCTCCATCAGAGCAGGTTCGACCCTCCGGATCAACGATCCGCATTTCAACTCCAGGGACAGGCAAGCCAACGCTCCCGGGCTTCTGAATACCACCTATGGGATTCACGCAGGTTACTGGTGAACATTCGGTAGGACCATCCCCCTCGTAAATACGCAGATTGAACTTGGCCTCGAAGCTCTCAAGAACCTTGGCGGGCATCGCAGCCCCCCCGGAAATCCCAAATCGCAGGCTCCGAAACAGGGAGATCTTCTCTGCTGGGAGGCGCAGGAGCACCGCGTACATGCTCGGAACCCCCAAAAAGATCGTTGCCTGATACCGATCTATGATGGCCGCTACGCCATCCGGCTCAAACCGGTTCAAGGGGATCAGCGCAGAACCATTCGTGAGAGGCGTCAACAAACCGACGGTTGCTGCAAACGCGTGAAACATGGGAAGGACAACCAAAACGCGATCAAGGCCTGATCGCCATTGCATCGCGAGATGGACACTCTGGGTGTTTGCCGCAAGGTTTCGATGGGTCAGCATCGCTCCCTTGGGAAACCCGGTTGTTCCTGAGGTGTAGAGAATTGCAACGAGATCTTCGGCAGGAGAAAAATCAATGGTCGGTGCCATATCCCCTCCCCCCTTGAGGAGCGGAGCAAGATTTTCGAGCGGGCTCGCCGTCTCAGCAATTTCCACAACAAAGGCTGATAACTGTGAAATCGCCAGGGCAGATTCAATCCGGGGAACGATGGAGACCTGAGTCAGAACGCCAAGGACTGCGGCATCCCCCAACACATGGGCGATTTCTGGCGTGTTGATGAGAAGGTTGACCGGGACCACCACCGCGCCTGCGCGAACAATTCCAAGATACAGAACGACGAACTCGAGCCCATTCTGCGCGTAAAGGGCAATCCGGTCTCCCTTGCTGACCCCAAAACTTGCCAAGGTAGCAGCGACCTGACTGGACAGTGCTTTAAGCTCCCGGTGCGAGAACTTTCCGCTGTCGCAAAGCACTGCAGGGTGCTCGGCAAATTGGCTCGCTGCAAGATCAATCCGCTCTAATAAAGGCGATAACACGCACGGTATCCCGAAAACGACAGATCAGTTGATGATGTTATGGCCTCGGCCACGCATGCAGTTGATATAGGACCGTTTGTACTGATCATCCGCGCTGACTCCTGTGGCGGTGCCCCCACCAATGCCTCCAGCAGCTGCGCCAATCGCTGCGCCACCGCCAGGATCCCCCGCCACAGCCCCGATGGCCGCACCTGCGGCAGCACCCAGGAGACCACCGACCGCCACCCCTTTGGCCGTCTCAGTACCCACGGAACCCGCTTGTGAAGCCAGTTGACGGCACTGCTCGGTATCAACCCCCAGATTAGCTGCATTTCGGTCATTTGAGGGATCCGCGACCGGTTGCCAGTTGGAATAGCTGGCGCAGCCAGAGAAAAGGACAGCCATCAAAATGAATGGAATCTTCTGCATTGTTAATTCTCCCTAACTAAAACTAAGTTCGATCAATGCCCAACCGTTTACCCAAGTAACGCTTCGCCTTGGGCCAGTCGGGGTAAAGAACCATTGAGCCCCATGGCATAGCTCATCGCGAGCTTTTTTGCGGGCTTCAGTCGCTCCGCAAGTCCCAAGCCGAGGTTCCTGAGGAAGCGGACGGGGCCATGTGAGTTCCCAAAAGTCCGATAGAAGGCATCCATGACTGTCATCATCAGAAGGTTGTTTTTTCTCCGCATTCGCTCATAACGTCCAAGCACCATCTGCGATCCAATATCCTCCCCCGCCCTTTGGGCTGCAACAAGCACTTCTGCGAGTGCCGCCGCATCAAGCAGACCGATATTCACGCCCTGACCTGCCAGCGGGTGAATCATGTGTGCTGCATCGCCAATGAGAGCTACACCTTCTTTGACATACCGAAGGGCATGCTGTCGACGCAAGGGAAAGCTGCCCCGGGCCGTGATGCGAGTGACGTCGCCAAGACAGGCGGGGAATTCGCTTTCCAATGCGGCCATTAGCGCATCATCCGGAAGAGTTTTCAATCGCGCCACTTCCTCTGGCGTGCTGTACCACACCAGGGACGCGTGGGGACCGTCCAGAGGCAAGAGCGCCTGAGGTCCTTCGGGTGTAAAGCGTTGCCATGTGATGTCCTGTTGGCCACAGGCGGTATCAACGGTCAGAACAAGGGCATGTTGCTCGTAGTCCCACCCACTGACTCCCATGCCTGCCGACTGGCGTACGCGAGAAAACCCGCCGTCGGCCGCCACAATCAACCGGCTTTTGAGAATGCGGCCATCCTCAAGGGTCACTGAGGATGTCTCCGGGGCATAACGCACGGCTTGGGTCTTAACGCCCGATATCAGCTCGACGTTCCCAAATTGACGCGCCCGGTCCAGAACCGCCAGCTGAATAATCCGGTTCTCCACAATGTGTCCAAGGACAGGCTCGTTGATTTCATCACTGCAGAACTCTACGTCACCGATATCCTCCCAGACCCGCATTCTGCGATAGGGACACATGCGTCGGCTGGTAATCCCAGACCAAGCGCCGATGGTTTTAAGAATGTTCGCAGAGGCGATACTGACAGCTGAAACCCGCAGGTCATGGGGCTGTTCGTTGGCAAATTCAGCAGGAGGAGAGTCCTCAAGCAGCCCCACACGAAGCTGACTATCTCCCAAGGCACATGCCAAGGTGGCGCCGACCATGCCTCCCCCAACGATGAGTACGTCATAGTCTTGTTTCATGCGGTGCCTCGATGCGGAGTGAGAAAGCGATTATCCCCCACCCATGAAGGGAAATTCCACCATCGAGGGGCTGACACTGAAAATCGGGTCCTAGACCTCCTCTTCTGAGGATTCCTCCATGTTGGTTGCTAACAATCCCGCGAAGGCACTCAGAAACATGTTGATGACCAACCAAAAGGGCAAAGTTTCCAGACCAAAAAACTTTGCGCCTGTTGCAATAGCCCAGATCATCGCGATGAGTGCAGTGAGGATCGTACTGATTCCCCCAACCAAACCACCATGGACAAAACCGTGATGTCCTGCAATTTTTGCCGCCACAAAACCGGGGATCAAGCAGGTTGCCAGCCCAAGAGCCTGATTGATCCCATACAATAGACCCTGATACTCACCCGTGACTGCTTGTTCACCGACCAGTTGCGGCAAGAAGACCACATGAATGATGTACAGAATAAGAAAGAGACCGATGCCCCTGACCAGGGCTCTTCCATTAATCTCAGGCATAGTTATTCTCCCAATCTAATCCAGATGACAGCGGAATCATGTTCCCCCAGACTGTCAGTTAGACGGCAAAGAGCCAAGAAATTCCCTGAACTTCTCGAGACGGACCAGAGTCCCTAATCACCGCATGCTTAAATCTCTCATTTATCGTCTGAGCATCCGTTCTGCACGCCATCCCTGGTGGGTTCTTCTGGCGGCCTCTGTCATCACTGCTCTGGCCATTTTCGCTTCAATCCACCTACCGGTTTATACCTCTCGGCAAGCGCTGCTACCCCAAGATACGGAGGTCGCCCATCGCTTGAATCGTTATCTTGAAACCTTTGGCGCCTCCTCAGACCTCGTGGTTGTCCTCGAGAGCGCTCCGAGGCCAGTGCTGGAGTCCTTTGCCCATGAACTGGCAAATCGACTTCGTACGCAGCCGGAAATCGCTCAGGCCACCGATCGCATTGATACGGGATTCCTGCATGACCACCTTTACCTGATTCTGCCTCCCGATCAGTTGGCGCAACTGGAGCAAGGGCTTTCTGCAGCCGTCAAAATGCCAAAGATCAGCCTTGAAGGTCTCCTTAGCTCCGCGGCTTCTGCTTCGACAAGCGAGAAGCCATCCGGCGAGGTTGATCTTCAAAAGGCCCTGATCGGTATTAAGGGGGCCAGCGCTTTTGTTCGAGAATGGCAGCGGTGGCTGGATGAAAAAGATGCACCTGCCGAGATCGATTTCGATCCAATACTAAAGACCGTTGGCGCCGAACAGCTAGGCAAGGGCTATTTCAGCTCCCATGACGGCAAAATGCTGCTGCTCTTTGTCCACGCCAAGGCGACGGGTGAAGATTTTGAAACCCTGGCCCCTTTCAATCAACGCATCACTCAGGTCGCTGCTGAACTTTCGAAAGAATACCTGGAGCGAGGACTCACGGCCCCTCATGTCGTTCTGACAGGGCTTCCAGCGATCGAGTATGAGGAATACATCGATATCGAGCGTGATATCAAACTTGTCATCTGGACGGCCGCAGGGCTCATCGGCGCCCTCATTTTTCTGGTCGTTCGAAGCATCCCATGGGCACTAGCCATTTTCATTCCGATGGGTCTCGGTGCAGTCTGGAGCCTCGGCTTTGCCTATGTTGCGGTTGGCCACCTGACCATTATCACCTCCAGCTTTCTCGCCATCCTGTTCGGCCTTGGGGCCGACTATGGCATTTTCACCACATCCCAGATTGCTGAGGCGCGCCGGTCCGGCAAGCCGCTCATTGAAGCGATTGGTTCCGGGATTCGGGACTCTTTTTCCGCCGTCCTCACAGCCGGCGGCGCCTCCCTTCTGATCTTCGGGACGCTATCGACCGTGGCTTTTCCCGGATTTGCGGAATTGGGCATCATTGCTGCAGGGGGCGTCCTTCTCATTTTGGTGAGCACCTGGATCGTTCAACCAGCCATTTATGCCTTGATTCCACCCAAGATCAGGGCAAAAAAAACTTTATCCAAGACCATAAAATCCAATCGAAAAATCCCCCGCTGGCTTGCACTGATTGTCGTGATCCTCGCTGGCAGTGCTGCCGCCCTTGGCATTCGCTCGGGCCTCGAGATGGGATTTGACTATGACGTTCTTGCCTTGCTCCCGCGTGATTCAAAGGCGGCAGAGTATCAGCGAAAAATGGTGACCGAGACGGACTATCAATCCGAAATCGTGATTTTTACTGCGCACACACTGGATGAGATCCGACGGATATCCGAAGAGGCACAGAAGAAACCATCCATTGCCAAGGTTCAATCCATCAGTAGCTTTTTCCCGATCGATGCAGCACAGCGGGTTGATGCAGCCCAGCGCATGGCTCATCTGGCGATGCAGCCTGCCCTCGTGCAAAACATAGCCGGGCTCAATCAGCAAGGACTTGATGGAAAATCCTTCCGGTCGATACAGCGGCTCTTGCAACAATCCCTTGAGAAAATCGAAGCCTACGAGGAGCAAGCCTTCAGCTCAGGTAATCAGCCGCTGGTGCAGGGACTCGAGGAGCTCAGATCCGGAATTGAAAGCTTGCAGGCATCCCTCGAAAAAGATCCAGAAACCGCGAGACTTCGTTCTGAGGCCTTACTGCGAGCCCTGCTCGCGGTCGCCACAGACGGTGTGGAGCAAGTCCGTGATTGGACATCCGCCCGGGCCATTTCACCAACAGACCTTCCGAACGGCTTACGTGAACGATTTGTGGCAGGCGATGGGACTTTGGCCGCTTACGCTTACCCTGCCAAAAGCGTCTACGATCCTGTCAATCTGGATGAGCTGATGACGGAGGTCTATCAGGTTTCACCCGAGGCAACGGGATTCCCGACCACTCACCAAGTATTTTCCAAAGCGGTGGTCAGCAGCTTCAGCCAGGGCACCAAGGCCGCGATTCTCGTCTGCCTCGCGTGGCTTGCGTTCATCATTCGCTCCCCCAGAGGAATACTGCTCGCGACACTCCCCCTTGTCATTGGCGGAGGCTGGATGCTCGGCATCATGAAATTGGCCGGGCTTCACTATAATTATGCGAACATCATTGCCCTACCTCTGGTCATCGCTTTGGCTGTTGACTATGGTGTATGGCTAAGCCATCGGTGGATGGCCATGAAGGGCGAGGATCCGATTGCGATCACCAAAGATGCAGGCCGCGTCATCTTGCTCGCCGCGGGCACTGAACTTGCGGGTCTAGGTGCGATCACCCTTGCCAGCTATCGGGGGGTTTCCGGTTTGGGGATCGACATCACCATTGGCCTGATGACATGCCTCGCCTCTACGCTCTTCATTGCGCCTGCTATTGGCCTGATCCTCAGCTCCTCCAGGAAAAAATAAACACATGCGCCTTTCTTCACATCGGCTCACCGCAGCCTTGGCATTTATTTTTGTTTCCAGCCTTGCTGCTTCAGAACCATCGCCTGTTGTCGTCTGCTATCCCGGCGGCCCTGTCAGTGAGGATGACGCAAACAAGGCGATGTCGGCCATGTTGGGTGTGGTTGAGAAAGTGGGGGGATGGCCATCGCATACTTTCAGCAGCGCTTTTTCTTCCGACGTGGAAGGCTGCAAGACCTTGCTGAAGGAGAAGCAGCCCGCATTTGCAATCACCTCGCTGGGCATCTTTCTGGACCAGCGTCAGAGCTTGCATCTGGAGCCCATAGTTCAACCGAGGATGCGGGGCGCATCAACCGAGCAATTTCATCTGGTCGCAGTGAAAGGCCACTTTGGTTCGCTTGATGAGGTCAAGGGCAAACAGGTCGGAGGCACCGTATTTGAGGAAGCAGAGTTTATTCGACGCATCGTCTTTGCAGGAAAACTGGATCCACAGAAGGATTTTTCGCTCAAGCCAAGTAAGCAGGCAATCCGTGCACTGAGAGCTCTGGACAAGGGAGAGCTGGATGCCGTTTTACTGAACGGCCAGCAGTTTGCTGCATTGGCTTCTCTTCCTCTGACCCATGAACTCGACTCGGTTTTCACATCCGCGCCGATACCGCTTATGGGACTGGTCGCAAATCAGGAGGCCAGCAGCAATGAGGATCGTACCCGGTTTGCAAAGGCATTGAGCGATATGTGCAAAGACCCCGATGGAAAGAAGCTGTGTGAACTTTTTGCAATCGACGCGTTTGTCCCAGCCTCACAAGCGGCTATCCAGCCTGCTATTGGCCTCTGGGACAGGGGCCGATAATCATGCACGCTAGAGTCCATGCTCTCATCCTATTTCTGGCCTTCGTCCTGAGTGGATGCGGCGCCCTTCCGAACCGAATTGTTCTGTTTGGTCCTGTAGCAGGCTGCTCCGGTCTCAGTGAGGAATCTCTCTTAGCGAGTCAGGAAACCCTTGGGGCCATGACATCGAACGATGAACTGCAATGCGCCATCAACGTTGCCCGCCATGCAACGACACCGACCTTCGTGAAATCATCACTTTCCTCTGAGATAGCGCTCCACCTTGCCGAGAGACAACCCCCCGGCGCTGACCGCGAGGCATTGGCTGCCGAGGGAGTCAAATTGGCCGAGCGTTCTCTGGCCGCAGGCGGAAAACAAGACGCGGCTGTCCACTACTATCTGGCGGCTAATTTGGGGCTTGCCATCAATGATCACCCCGTTCAGGCAGCAGAAAACCTGCATCGACTGGAGGATGAGCTCACGCTTGCGGTCAAGCTCTCCAAATCGGTCGATCAAGGGGGACCCCTCCGTCTTCTGGGCATGCTTTACCTCAAGGCACCGCCATGGCCTACCGGAATTGGTGATGGGGACAAAGCCCTGTCGTTACTCAAAGAATCTGTCGATCAGTTTGGAGAACATCCTCTCAATCATCTTTTTTATGCTGAAGCCTTGTTTGAAGTCGACGAAAAAATCGCTGAGGCTCAGGCAGAAATCAAGAAAGGACAGCTTCTTCTTGCAAATGGCCCTTGGGGAAATAACCGAGTGATATGGCAGAAGGAATTTGCCGACGTCATCACCGAAGTAGCTAAAGCGCCACGTTAATTTTTCAGACCACCCAAATGTCAGAGACATCTGTCGAGCGCGATACCGATCACCTCATCCAGGCTGAACAGAGAGCGCTGGACTACCTGCTCTATCAGCAAAAACCAACGGGCGATTTTGAGGGTGAGATGGTCTGGTGCACGATGATTCTGGCTCAAGCCGTCATCGTCAGAACCATTTTGGGCCGACCTTACGATGCTCAGGATCGTCGTCAAATCTTGCGGCACTTTGAAGTGACTCAGGCCAGTGACGGTTCATGGGGCATGCATCCCGAATCTCCTGGATATGTCTTTTTTACCACCCTCGCCTATGTTGCACTTCGGCTTCTTAATGTGAGCTCCAAGGATGCCATGGCGCAGCGAGCACGACGCTGGCTTCATCAGCAACCGGTCGGCGTCGAGGGCATCCCCACCTGGGGAAAATTCTGGCTCGCCATCCTTGGGCTTTATGAATACAAGGGTCTGAATGCGATTCCTCCCGAGCTATTTCTCCTCCCCGAGTGGCTTCCGTTTCACCCCAGGCGCTTTTACTGCCACACGCGGCTGATTTATCTCGGATTGGCTTATATCTCTGGAAAACGTTTTGTTGCGTCGCTTCCTGAGGGCCTGGTCGCGGATCTCCAAAGCGAACTCTACACGACACCCTACAAGAACATTCGCTTTGAAAAGCTCCGACATACACTGGCCCGAGGGGACGTTTATGTTCCGATTACGCCTGTTCTTCGTCTGATCTATGACGGATTAGCCATTTTTGAGCGCTGGCATGGAAAAAAACTTCGGGAAAAAGCGCTTCGTGTCTGCATTGAGCGTATCGAATATGAACAGACGACAACACGGCACCAGGGAATTTCGCCAGTTAACGGACTTTTAAACACTCTGGCGCTGTACATTGAAAACCCCTCGCATCCCGAACTTGAAGCGAGTCTTGCCGGTGTCGAAGCCTGGCGCTGGGAGGATGAAAAGGAAGGGCTTCGATATGTGGGCGCCCGGTCGAATACCTGGGATACCGGTTTCGTTCTTCAGGCCATTTCGGAAGTTTCAAGCCCAGAAAACCGAATAGTTACTGCCATGACCAAGGCAGTCCAGTTCCTGGACCACGCCCAGATGACCGAGGAAACCCGGGACTTCGCGCATTATTGGCGCGATCCCGCCCTGGGAGGGTGGTGCTTTTCGGACGGCGCACACCGCTGGCCTGTCAGCGACTGCACTGCAGAGGCCTTGAGTGGACTCGCTTCCCTCTATGAGCACCCGGGATTTTCATCTGTCCCTCGGCTTGAGCCAGAGCGACTGAGGGATGGTATTCGATTCATTCTCTCTCGGCAGAATGCCGATGGTGGATTTGGAACTTATGAACGTCGGCGGGCAGGAAAGCTCCTTGAGTTGATCAATCCTTCCGAGATGTTCGGGCAATGCATGACGGAGCTGTCTTACATCGAGTGCACCGCCTCCTCGCTGGCTGCTATCAGTCATGTTCGGCATCTCGACCCTGAATTTGAGCCTGAGCGACTGGAAGCAGTCTCTCAACGTGCCATCGCCCTTCTGAAGGGGCAACAAAAACAGGATGGATCCTGGCAGGGCTTTTGGGGCATCAATTACACCTATGCAACCTTCCACGTTTCCCGATCTCTCCGGCTTGCAGGTGTTGACGCTCACGATGAGGCTCTGCAGCGCGCTGCAACATTTCTTAAATCACACCAGAGAGCAGATGGTGGTTGGAGCGAGCACTACACCAGCTGCCTTGAAGAGCGCTACATAGAACAACCCGAAACTCAGGTTGTCATGACCAGCTGGGCATTGTTAGGCCTCCTGGAGATTCTTCCAGCCAACGATCCAGCCATTGCGCGCGGTCTTCTGTGGCTTTTAAGCAAACAAAATCCGGATGGTAGCTGGCCGAACCAATCAGTAAATGGTGTTTTTTTCGGAGCAGCCATGCTCGATTACCGTCTTTACCACACGTATTTCCCCGTTTGGGCTATTACGCGCTATAATCACATCATAAAAGGGGTTTAATGTTGTCAAGCTGCAACTAATGTTGCATTATTGTTGCCAACATGGTCGAGGCGCTCTAATAATAGGGCCTCGATGGAATGGTTGTTCTTGCCCTAACTCAATCTCCCAAGGGTCCAAACAGATTGATGATGGAAATTAACGCGAACACACAGATGGACGTTGACGTCCTGATCGCGGGCGGAGGCGTAGCAGGCTCTGCCGCCGCTGCAGCGCTTTCCCCACTTGGCCTCAAAATACTCGTTATTGAACCCAAATCCTCCCACGGACGGCGACTTGCAGGTGAGTTGATTCACCCTCCAGGCATTGATGGACTTAAGCAGCTTGGACTGCTTGAGGATCAGCCAGAAATCGGATCGCCCATTCGCGGGTTCTCGATTTTCCCGTTCAAGGAAGGTTCAGAATACGATGACAGCATCATGCTCCCCTACAGCGAAGTCGAAGGACTGGATCATGGGGGAATGGCGATTGAGCATCAATCGCTGAAGGAACACCTTCTTGCAAAGATTAAGTCATTCGATGGTGTAGATGTCTGGATGGGCGCCCGCGTCATTGCCATTGAGCCCGACGCCCAAGGCAAAACCGCAAGCGCCGTGGTTTCGACCGAGTCAGGCGACATCCGAATCAACGCCAAGCTAATCATTGGCGCAGACGGTCCGATGTCACAAGTTCGAAAGCTGACTGGAATTTCCCACGAAACCCATCGCTACTCGGGCATGCTGGGTGTCGAGGTTGATGACCGGCACTTGCCGAAGGCCGAACATGGCAACATTTTCCTTAATCCCCTGGGCATTTCCTACGCCTACAGTGTGACAAAAGGTCGTGCTCGCGTCATGTTTGAAGTGCTTCGTGGAGATGATTCCAAGGAATCAGTTCGTGAACACCTTAAATCCTTCCCCAAGAAGTTCCGAGAGGATATTGAAGCGGCCATGGCCATCGATAAGCCTCTGGCAGCGGCAAATTACCGGATCGTTCCAAAGAGCAACATCAAGATGAATGTTGCGTTGCTCGGTGATGCTCGCGGTTGCTGTCATCCCTTGACTGCTTCAGGAATCACCACCGCAGTCAAAGATGCGCTGAGCCTCCGGGAAGCCCTCATCAAACATGAGCTTAACGTAGACCATGCCCTCCGCGATTACGCTATTGCTGCAGGTCGCGTTCAACTGACCCGAAGGACTTTGTCCGAAGAGCTCCGTGAAGCATTCCTTTCACATACGCCTGAATCGGTTCTTTTGAATCGGTGTATCTTCGAATACTGGAAGAGCAATCCGAAGGGTCGTGCACACTCGCTGGCACTGCTATCCACCCTCGACAGCAGCATTGTCTCCATGGGTATGCAGTTTGTGATTGTGGTCCTCCAGGCGTTCCGATTGCTGCCGAGCGAGATCAGGAAAGGTAGCGGCCTACGCTGGTTCATTTCCATATTGAAGCTCGCTCACAAGAGTCTGAGCATCCCACAGACGGCTCTTCAACACTGGATTCAAGAGCAAAACGCTCTGGCCAAGTGATCGTCGGTTCCAATCATCAAAACCCATGCGTCGCATGGGTTTTTTATGCCCTTTAGATCAGAGCCCGCTTTTGTTCGCGGATGCACGGTAAGTAAATTCCATTAGCGCCGGAACGATTATAAAATGGACCAAATACAATCCTGATGGGTTAACTCCTCAGACCTCGGTCGAGCAATATGCTTGGATCGGACCACTACCCTCTCCCGATACCATGCGCGCTTCCTCACTCTTCAAAATTGGCTTTCTCGCTCTGTGTACAGCGCTAGCTCCGCATGTAAGCGCTTTGCCTGCCTCTGATCTCAAAATCATTCAGGAGGTCAAGGACGAATGGGAGACAGCCTTCTATACCCTGCCTCAAGATCAGCAGGAAGCTATCCTTAAGACCTTGAGCATGAAGGCGGATACCCTGATCCAAAGATATCCTGATGCGGCTGAGCCTTACTTGGTTGCCGGCCTTATCCAGTGTTCGCTTGCCGCCAATGAGGGTGGATTTAGCGCCTTAGGCCGCGTGAAGAAAGCGAGACAGTTTGTGCAGCAATCCATGACGAAGGATCCTCTTGCCATGGATGGAAGTGGCTATGTCATCCTGGGGAACCTCTATTATCGACTCCCTGGTTGGCCAATCTCGTTTGGTGACAATAAGGTTGCTCGCAGCTATCTCGAAACCGCCATTCGCCTTTATCCCGACGGACTGGATACTAATTATTTTTATGGCGACTTTCTGCTCGACGAGGGAGATGCGACCGCCGCGCTTCCTTACCTTGAAAAGGCCGATAAAGCCCCCGTCAGAGCCCTGTCGCGCTTATCCGACATGAAGCTCAAGGAGGAGCTGAAAGTCTCCTTGAAAAATGCGCGCGAAGGAAAAGGCGAAAGCCAAGGCTTCTATAATCAGTTCCTAAACGCTATCGGCAAATAAGCAAACGATCTCCCATGCCTATCACGATTCCCATCCTAATTATCCTAGGACTCCTTCTCGCGTGGGTATGGACCTTCTATGCCATGCAACGTATTGCGATTCGCCAACAAATCGATCCCGAGCCTCCGAAGACCTATCCTTCGCTCACGGTCATTCGTCCGATCAAAGGGATTGATAGCGGTCTTAGAGAAAACGTGATCGCCGGATTTGAAGATCATTACCCCGGAGCGCTTGAAACACTTTTTGTCTTTGATGATGACGAGGATCCCGCTGTTCGTATCGTGCGCGATGTCATCCAGGAGAGAACATCTCAAGGACTTCATGCAGAAGCAAAGATTCTTTTTTCAGGGCAGCCCCCCCGCAATCGCACAGGGAAGCTCAATGCCATGATCCAAGCCATGGCCGGCGCCCACCACTCTCTAATCGCCTTTGTTGACTCAGATATCCGCCAGACGCCGGGCGACCTCAGTCGACTGGTCGCAACGCTTTTGGCCGATGATGGAGCAGGATCCGCGTTTCCGACGGTCGTCTCTTCCGCAAAGCCACACACGCTCGGCGACGTCGGATACGCCGTGATGGTCAATGGTCTTTATGAACCTTCCGCTTTAGCCACCGCACAACGCGCCAAGGGCACCCTTCCGTTCATCATGGGACATATGATGGTTCTTCGTCGCGAAGCGATTGAAGCCATCGGAGGACTTGAAACAGCTGAAGGCCAACTCGTCGACGACATGTATCTTGGTAAGCGGATGGTTGAGGAAGGATATCGAAATCTCCTTTCTCCCAAACCCGTATCGATCATCCAGCAGGACTGCTCATTCGAGGAGTTTGTTGGTATTTTGGTCCGATGGATCGCTTTTTCGATGTCTGGACTACCGTTCTGGACGACCAAGCTCCCGCACGCCTTAACCGGAATTGCACTTTGGTGCGGAATTATTGCGACCGGATTCGGGCTCTATCACGGCATACTCAACGTAAGCCTCATGGGACTGGTGACAGCCCTGTCTGTACCCATGACTATCAACAACCTTCACTTCAGAATGTCAAAGCAGCCCATTCCATGGCGATTTGCGTGGGGATCTATGATAATTTGGCTTGCTGCGCCAATGATCTATGCCCAAATCTGGATTCGTCGCGAAGTGAACTGGCGCGGTCGCCGCTACCGTTTAAACCTTCATTCAAGACTGGGCTAAGTCGATTCCCGATCTCCAAGTATTTGAATGGCCTGTGTTGGGCAATACCTTGCCGCCTTGCGAGCCTTCTCGATAACCTCGGAATCAGGGTAAGGATTAAGGACTGTCAGACGCCCATTCTCATCCACTTTGAAGAGTTCAGGCGCCTCACCCTGACAGGTTGCATGGCCTTTGCACAGATCCATATCCACGACAATCTGGACTTGTGTGGGAACGTCAGCGACTGTTTCCGAAGACAGTCCAGTTGATGTTATTTCAGCCTCCTCCATGACTGTCTTCCGCTTTCGATAGCGAATTCGGCAGGGTGACGCAGGTTCAACAACCATCTTGGTGTAATCATCACGGTAGGTTTCTGGTGTCTCGACTAGCTCAAACTCATAACGTCTGAGCAGAATGCAGAAAATTGCCTTGATTTGAAAAAGGGCAAAGGCATTGCCAGAACACTTATGGCGACCTCCGCCAAACGCCTGCCAAGCGTAAAGGTTCTTGTCCTCTCCTCGTTCAGGCGAATACCGATCGGGATCGAATTGCTCTGGATTCGGAAAAAGGGACTCAATGCGATGAGTAATCGCAGGTGCTGCGCACACAAATTTCCCCGCAGGAATCAGGGTGTCCTCCACCGTAAAGTCCTCCAAGACTTTTCGCATCAGGATGATCAAAGGTGGATGCAGTCTCAGAACCTCCTTAAGGACACTCTCAAGATTTGGGATTTGACGAAGTGATTCGAAGGTCACAGCACCATCTTTACCGAATAACTGATCCAATTCATCGACCACTTTTTTCATCCATTCCGGATGCCGCAAAAGCTCGATTAAAACCCAAGCAGTCGTGCCAGAACTGGTGTGATGGCCTGCAAAAATTGTAGCTACCAGCATTCCAGTGATTTCGTGTGGCGTGAGTTTCGTGCCATCTTCGTAGCTTGCATCAATAAGGGTCTGGAAAACATTAGGGCTCTCCGAACGCTCTTTTGAGCGCGTTTCCATGATCTCCGTCACTAATGACTGAAGGCGAGCGCGTGCCTTATCTCTCCGTCTAAAGACTGGCAAGGGAAGGTTTGGGAATACATACGCGATTGGCTGAATGCCACGCTCAAGGTCATGATAAATCTCCGCAAACTCTTTATTGAGCTCATGGCGAAACTCAGGACCCAGAAGACAATGACTGGAAGTATAGATGGTCAGTTCTTTCGTAAATTCGAGAAGATCAATTTCCCCCTCGTCTCCCCAGGCGGAGATTAGACCTTCAACCTCTTCGACGATGAGGTCCGAGTAGGTTCGCATGGGTTTATCACGAAGCGCGGGCATCAACATCTGAAGTTGCTGATTTTTTCGCTTGATGGGCGCATCAAAAACAACACCATGACCGAAGATAGGCGTCATGATCTTGTAGGCTGCTCCTTGATCGAGCACCTCATCAGCGGCCCTGTAGAAGGCCTCTGATGCCTTTTCACCCGTGAGCAAGACCATGTCCTGATGAAACATCTTAAACTCAGCCACATCGCCAAGCTTTTCCCGAAGTCGCATCATGAATTCGTGTGGATTTTTTCCAAATTCAAGTATGTGGCCAACAAACGGCTTGGCACCCGGGAGCACCGGGGGGAATTTGGGATTTGACTTCGCAGGTGTGCTATCAGACATGTCAGTTTAGTTTGGGCTAGGAAATTGAGGACGGTCGAGTACGCATCTATGTCTCAATGATAGCGCAAAGGCCCTTGATATCCTGAGTGCTTGCCCTCACTATGTAAGCAAGCTGGAAAATCTTTATAATTGTCAGCTTACTTTGGGGGTGACATGGCTTCGACGTGGATCGCAAAACCCAAGGTGCATGCCGAGGTGCAGTTTCCCTCGTAAAACTATCTGCAACTAAGTTAGTTGCCAACGACGACAACTACGCTCTGGCCGCTTAAGGCCAGTCTCTGAGCAGGGTCTGCTTATTGGACGCTGTCTTTCGGGGATAACTCAAGCATAAGCTCGCGAGGAGGCATGTCCGGGGCCAAATCGCTAAAACCTAACGGAATCGCTGCTCTCTTTCCTTCCTGTCGGGAAGTGCTCGGCTAAAACCAATGACACGGATAAGCATGTAGAGCCGAAGGCGGAGGATTTGCGGACGCGGGTTCAATTCCCGCCACCTCCATATCCTATGTTATTGATTTATAACGTTCTTTTATAAATCATTCGTTCAAGGACGCCCCATGAAGACCTTCATGGGGTTCCATTTTCCCTGACCAAACTGATTCTCCACGCTCGGATGTTGAACTCGACGCCCAATGGTTCGCTAAAGCCAAACCTGCTCGCGAAGTATTCGCACCAGATATCTAGTGCGTTTTGATTGTTAAAAAGACCAAACAGCACCTGGCCGTCCGGAATGGGTCGCTAAAATTCAAAAACAGGGTCTTACCCCGGCCGTACTTGAAAACTATCTTTAAGCCGGCTGGCCAATCGCGGCCATTGCGACGGACCGTCATCTGGATGAAGAGGATGTTACATAGACTCGACGTTATGACAGACCATTGCGTGCTGCATGTTCAGCCAAAAGCTTTCGGAACTCGCGCCTGAGATTCCCGGGCTCATGAGGTGCCTTAGCATTGAGCGGATCAAGAATCTGAAGGATGGCCGCCTCAAAAGTCACTCCAGGATGAAGGACCTCCCCTGTAGCCAACTTTAAAAGTGCCCCCAACGTCTCATCGCGCTGTTCTGAAAAGCGAAGTTGCTTGAGGTAGACGACTTGGTCGTGCGTTAGCTGATCAAGTCGTTCGGCAAGAGAGAACCCACAGTAGGTCTGCCAATCGCTCGATGGCGAGACTGGTTTCGGGTTCTTTCGTCGAAAAAGGGAATCCAATAAGCTCATCGCATCCAATCCCTCAAATGATCGGCTCGGTTCTTACACAAAGAGAACCGGAATTACGCGGCAGAAAGGATTAAATCAAGAACGCCCCAATGTCCTTGGGTCTCCATTAGGGCGCTAATCGCATGAATTCGGAACGACGGTCATCCGATCGCAGCGAAGTCTGCCCCAATTCGGATGAGAAGAGAAGTGCTCGCAAGGTGGAAAAATCGAAGCCCCAAGAAGCGCACGTTATCGGTTTCTAAATGTTTTAGAAGCGGCTCATGCGAGCAAGAGCATCCTGCTTGGCACCCTCAAGGGTTTCAAAGCGAATGCCGGTTTCAAAGACCCGATCGTCAAGATCGTAAAGGTGATAACTGAAGCATTCACGACGGTCGTAATTTGCTTCGTTGGCGGGAGATGCGACGTCAAAAGAAACCAGGAAATCCTTTCCAATACGGTAAATCTTGTGGACCCGAATGTCGGTCCCACGATCAAGGAAATCGAACTGTTTCAAGGCGTCCTTCATCTTTACTCTCGCAGCTTAAGAAGACGCAAATCGTAATCGAAGAGATGGTTTCGGACCAATAACTATTACCCATACAAATCATAAGGATTTCTTAGGGTGGCGTGATCAAGCCGTTCTTCGGACTCACCATGGCGGTGTACCCAAGGGGGAGTGGGATCCTCATCAAGCCACAGACCACGATGGGTGGTGCGCGCCTCGGCCTCAGTTTCAAGATACTTGGGATCTATCGAATATTTTCGGTAGACCCACGCCATTCCCTGACGAACCTGCTCCAGATTAATGTCATTACCCTTGTGTATCACCCTACCGACAGTCCTTCCGTAGCGGTCCAGCGTTTCAACAATCACATCGGCATCTCCTCCGAAGACCATATCGGATGGAGATGCCTTTGATATCTAGCCATAGGCGACACCCATCACTTTCCAACTCTTCATTCTGCACGACTGAGTAATGCGACCGCAAAGATAAGACTTTTTAATAAGCATAAATCAGGCCATTACATAACCAAGAAATGTCAAGTTTGGGTATTGAAATTGTTTATTTCCCGAACTAAGATTAGTTCGCGTTCGGCAGTAGGGGATCTGCCCTGATCGTCGGCGACAAGTCACCCATAGAGGTGGCTTCGTAAGAAGCCGAAAGTCTTAACTTTTCGGCTATAAAACCTGAAGTATGCTGAGGAGAATAAAAATGGAAGAAGAAAAAGATAACTTTTGGCTGTGGATCGGCGCTGTCATCATTAGTGCTGTCATTGGTGTTTTCCTACTTAAGGCTAGAGAAAACGAGGTCAGCGGCTGGGACAACGGTGCTATTCAAGAATCCAAGAACGAAGTGAATAAGCAACTCCAGCGAGCAAAGTAAGATCTACTGTCCTGAAAGCCACAAGCCTGCCGTTTTTAAACTTAACGGCAGGCTTGTCCAAAAAAGAATTTACCTGCGCATGATTTTTGTACATGCGTTACACAGACCTCCCCGCACCTTGACATTAAGATGTTGGCGCGGGGTTTTTTATTTAAATCAAAGAACTTGGCTAGAAAGGATTTAAGAAACCATTTCATGGAATTAAATGAGGAAGCCTACGGACCAAGGTCGACAACCCCTTCCGAATTTCTAGCCGCTATTAATGGGGTTAGGGTAATTCCCCCCTACCTTTCAGATCGGACGATGGCATGTCCAATTAGCTCGCAGATTAACAGTCCAACCGATGACGTCTCCAATCTGATTTTGCCCTGAGTTGCCCTCCCCTTTTCATGGATGTCTAATCAGCGGACAAAGAGAATCCGCTGAGTTTTGAAATTCGTGAGTGAGAAAGGACAACTGTTGCTCTTCGCGAAAAACGAACGTTCTGGGACGATACAGAACGTCCTCACCAAGCGAACATTTTTGGGGGCAATTTTGGGGGCAACTTTTTTTGTGGCGTTTTTAAGTCTCTGATTTTAAAAGACGTTGAACGTCAGTTCGGTAGACGCCACCTCCACCATATAAGTCATTGATTTATAAGGACTTTTTATAAATCATTCGTTCAAGGACGCCCCATAAAGACCTTTATGGGGTTCCGCTTTTCTCCACCGAACTGATTCTCTTCGTCCAGAGATAGATCTCGTCCATAACTTGGGATGCCTATCTCAACGCGTTGCTTGGACTCAATTGATGAGCCTAGCGCCTCTTTAAATTGCTTGCTCTGGCGATACTGATCATCGTGAAGGAGACCATGCAATTTGTGGACTATTCAGCCACTCCTAGGATCAAGATTAACTCACAAATAGTTGACCGCATTTTCAGGAAGTCCCAACTGAATAACGGCCTCGCTGATAGCAGCATTGATGCGTGCCTTGGAATCTTGATCGATTGTGTTCTTGTTCACCTTAGCGAGCTGTTGGGTAGATACAAAGTACGGGCTTGAATGCTGCCCGGTGCTCACCGCCTCTGCTTTTTGAGCGAAATAATTCGCTGCTTGTAAACGACAAAAATAACGAGACCCTGATCGCTCGAAAACCTGTGTTCCCATGCTACTGATGAGTTCAGGTCCTGTCTTGGATCGTTGACCAAGCACTGCAAATGCCACTTTCTTTCCACTAGTGCGTGTTGTAAATATCCGTGCGGCGGCCACCAGATCGGTACGCTCATAAAAGAAGTACCAGTATCCTGGGTCTGCATATGCATCGCTGGTCGCAAAGGGTTTACGTGCTGTCGTTACTAGTTCATTGCCAACTGTATTTGTCAGGGATCCCGCGCGCACACCCGATGCTGCAAGGACCTTCAACAGAGTACCGGGCCCCAAAAAAAGCGGGTGTTTTAGCGCTTGCGGAAAATTGCGTAACGTCAGCATTTACACTTTCCACTCCTAACAGAGGAATCAGCGCCGCCGAGGATGCTACGCCTTTTAAGAAACTTCTTCTTTTTAGGCCTTCCGAACCGGAGTTATCAGTATTGTTAACCTGATCTTCAACATCATCAGCGTTTTTACTTGCCATAACTCATCTCTTAATTTAATTGTTATTGGTTGAATGGAAAGGTCAAGGCGGCATAGGTGAAAGTATAGCTTATCAACTCGTGATATCGGTCTTGAAGGGACTACGAGTGAACCCCACTCTTCAGAAGGATGGAGCAATACGCGATGGTTTCCTTTCGCACGAAGTAATCCCTCTAGATTGGTAAGTTACCGATAGATCTAAGAAAGTAAGAGATAAGTGAGTGAGCATGGCCAACAAGTCAAAAGCAGGAACAGAAAAACACGCAGACCAATTAGTAAGGAATTTATCGGTAACAGCGGAACAACCCCCCCCTGGGTGGAGTGAAACCCGCACCGTGTAAGGGTTTTAGGCTGTTACCGATACGTTACCGATCTATCGGTAACAGACTGTCAAAACCAGATCGCCTCGCAGAAGCGGACGTGATTACTTTTAGTCAAATTGAGAAAAAGTCATCGGGCGGCCTTCGCCCCATCGGAGCCGATGTTGATTCACGAGATTAAACAACTATGAGAATGACTATCCACCGGCAAGAAGTAATTCAGATTCTCAAAATGCGGGACCTCGATTGCGGAGTCCCACCTTACAGTGCCAGCAACATCGGTTACTTGTACGAGCAACAACTGGATAAACCAAAGACCCCCCAGCAGATTCACCGGACTATGAATGACCTTCTGGGGGCTGGACTTGTTGTCGTATCACGGAGAAAGGAGAAACGCCCTAATCAACTGCCTATGTTTGTGAGGGTCTACGAGCTTTCAGAAGGAGCCGAAAAACAGGTAATCGAAGATCGCATTGATGCCGTTTTAAATGACGTTACCCGAGCGGTCGATGGGGTTCCGTGGTTTGGCAAAAACGTAATCTTTGATGACTCGCCATCTGATCTTGAGAGATACCAAAACCAGATCGACGAATTGCTACTTCTAAGACCTGATGACACTCGACTTTATACAGCTAGGGATAAGTTGAAATTGAAGGGCCATAAAGGCTAAAGGGTCCTCCCCAGGAAGCCTCAGCACGGGTAATGGGGACCACCTCCATTTTCTAGCGTCTGCCTCCAAAATTGAATCACGTCCATCATGAGGATTATTTATGCCGCTTTCGCCTAAACAGATCCAAGCCCTTAACCTTCTTCGTCAGAACCAATCTGGCGGAGCTGTCGCCAAGCAGCTGGGAGTCCGCCCAGAGACTGTAAGCCGCTGGCGGCAGCTACCAGCCTTCCAAGATGCCCTGACCGCTGCAGAAGACCCGTCCTATGTTGATCAGGATCTAAATGTCGTAAATTTGAAATGGAAGGGGTTCGATACGTTGATGAGCCTCTTGGATGACCATAACGCTGCGGTTAGGCTCAGGGCTGCTGCTGAAATCTTCAAGCTATGGGGCAACCGCCTACCGCCATACGCTGGACCCGATGCGGAGCCAGAGTGATGAAAATTAATCAGCCTTAACAGGTGCACGATCTTGAATTGACCATTTCATGACTTAGTGTTTTGATGAATCTGTTACAGAGCGTCCAGATAGTAATGCCATATCATGATAAAATGGTGGCATGAAATGCAAAAGGGATTCGGACGCTAGAGTTCACGATCATCATGCGCTGCAGGTGATGCGTCAGCAGGCCGTAAAGGC
>JBILGU010000031.1:0-26580 GCA_044350805.1 Methylococcaceae bacterium | reverse complement strand
GACAAACCGGCAGGCGCCCTCCGTTCGGGCAAAAAGGCGCTTCTGATCCTGGGTCGGATAGCCTCTGATTTTGAAGGCGCGATGGACTGTGTTCACAGGCGCTAATTTAGCGTCTGCAATCATGCTCCGTCAATCACTCAACTGCGTTAAAACACGTGCCTTTTCATCGGAATGGTGAGAAATACACCCCAAACGTCATCCCCGTCCCAACCATAGGTTGGGCGCTCACACGAGAGAATAAATTGCGGATGAAACGGCGCGGATCAATACCGAAAATGCCCTCGAACGCCCTGCGACGGAATGGCTCTCCGTCTCGGGGGGCGTCGTGCTTCCGTGCACTCCTTCGACGTCAAAATTACCCTCTCGGGAGCCGGAATCCTCGGGCGATTCCCTCTTCAATGGTCGAGAAGCACTGGACGGGTTTGGTCCGGGAGTAATTGGGATCTTCTGGTCGATGGAGGATTCCGGATTTTGAGAGTTTGATCGGTGTTTCGGTGGGACATCCCGCGACAGGTGGCATGATACTCGTGGATTCGGATGTGGAATCCTTGGCTGCTGCCTCTGATGCAAGGTCTGGGCGATGGCCGATATAGGTTTCATAGGCCTGAACCCAGTTCGTCGCAATCGCCTTCTGGGCTTCTTCCAAAGGAACCTTTCCATCGCAGACCAGGGCGTGGAGCTTGTTTTCCAGTTCATCCTTGACGTGCGCATTCAAGGGCCGGGTCAGAAAGGATTCCGGCCAAAGATTCTGTATGGCGTTAGATCCCCCAAGTTCCAGACTGATGAGATGGTCGACCTCATATTCACCCGGCGCCCGTGAAGTGATGCCGTAAAGACGATAGGCTAGCTCCTTGGTTTCCCGGGACACATTGCGGGTTCGCTTTGAATACCCGGGGACACAGATCTCATCGGGATCGGTCGACAAGATAGCGCCGGGAGTCAGCCGCGGATTGGGCAAAATCGGAGATTCTGCGCGGCAAACCGAGCTGAGTGACAGGAGAAGAAGAACCCCTTGGAGTGGGGCCCAGTTAAAAAGATCTCTTTTCATTTGGAATTTTTTTAGGGATCCTTATCGAGGTGGAAGCTCCATGCTACCTAGCCCTCAAGAAGAATCCCATTATCAGTATGGCAAAAACTATTCTGCAATCGATGATTCGCTGTCCGCAATGTGGCCACGAGGAACTTGAAGTGATGCCAAGGGATGCCTGCCAGTTTTTCTATGACTGCGAGGGGTGTGGTGCGATATTGAAACCGCTTCCCGGCGATTGCTGTGTCTTTTGTTCCTTTGGTTCCGTGAAATGTCCGCCGATTCAGGAGCAGAAAGGCTGCTGCGCCGGCTAATTTCGTCCCGCGTGTGTGATCAGTTTAGCCGAGCTTTGAACCCAGGAATTCAATCCAGTGTCGGACATCGCCCGCTTTATCAAGGTGAAGCATGCAGCCGATGTTGGCCGTAAGGGCTAGATCTGTATTGCCGGAATCGAGGCCCAGTGCATTTCGCTTCTGAGACCGCAGGGTTTTTGCTACACCTGGATTTAAAAGGGGATGAATCCCTCCGGCGCCGCAACAGATCTGAGAGGAGGGCGCTTCTGCCACGTTAAAACCCAATTCACGAAAGAGTATCGTCAGCCGACCCCGAAGACGAAGTCCATGCTGAAAGGTACAAGGTTCATGGAGCCTGAGGGGGATCCCCTGCGTGGCGTTAACGTTCATGTGTTGTTTAAGGTCTTCCACATGTCTTTCCAGCAGCTCCAGTGGATCCAGGAGCCATGGAAGGATCTGCTCGGCCTTTTGCTCCCATCCGGTGTCACCCTTTAAAACGGTTCGGTAATCCTTCAGCATCAGACCGCAGGCGGAGCTGCTCATGAGAATGAAAGGATGTGCCTCTCCGGCCGGGTTGAGGTAAGGCTCCAGGGCATGTAAGGTCTTTTGGGCCTGGGCTCTTGCACTCTGAATTTCACCCAGGTGATAGCCCAGTGCGCCACAACAATCGGTGCTCGTGATCCGGATCACCTGATACCCGAGTCTTCCCAGAATCGTTGTAAGGGCATCGTCGATTGCTGGGGCTAACGCCCGCTGAACACAGCCGCCGGGGATGAGAACCTTTCGTCCTGTCCCATGGGTCTTAAGGTCTGATCGCGGTCCTTGACGTGGCATCTTGAGGTAGGCGTCAAAAAGGCGAGGAAGAAGGATCCTCAATTGTCTTCCTACCTTGAACCCGAGGCTCAGCCATCGAGGGTGATTCATGGCCTTTGTCAGGAGAAGCCGAGGCAGTCGTGAGGTCAGGCTTCTGGGTTGCGTCGCTTCAAGCCATTGACGCCCCCCGTCAATGATATGGCGATATTCCACCCCACTCGGGCAGGTGGTCTCACAGGCAAGGCAGGTCAGACAGTGATCGAGGTGACCGCGGGTTTTATCCGTCACGGGCTGTCGGTCCCGCATGGATCGAATCAATTCGATGCGGCCCCGGGGGCCCTCCAGTTCAAGGCCTGTCGCAAGATAGGTCGGGCAGGTGGCATTGCAAAATCCACAGTGCACGCACCGGGAAATCAGATCATTCAGGTCCTGTGGGGCCTGTATTGGATCGTGGCTATTTATCATGGCGATCGGAAAATACCGGCTGGGTCAAATACCGACTGGACCCCGGATTGAATGCGTGCCCGAACAATTTCCGATGGAAAGGTCACCATCGGAAGTCTTGCCGTTTGATAGCGGCTATCAAAGGGGGTTGCCCAACCTTTATATTCGCCGAGGAGTGGGTTGATAGACGTGTCATCGTCCTTGCTCCGCCACCAGCGTAATCCGCCCTCCCACTCAATGACCGTATCGCCCTCAAGTGGCAGAGGCGGGGTGGTTGGGGGCAAGGAGATTCGCCAGAGGGTTGAGTATGAGCTTTCAGCCTGACTGAATTCATGATGGGGCTGCGCTTGAAGGCTCTTCCAGAGTGCATCGGCATTTTGAGGGTCAACCTCCCTCATCGGGATGCGCTTTTGGATCTCAAGCGCCGACTCGTGAACGGCCGCGGGGCCTCCTTCGAGTCGCACCCAAAGTCGTCCCGATTGGGATCCTTTAAATTGACTGGCAGTGAGCGGCCAAGGGCGGGTTCGGGCAAGACCCAACCACCGCAAAGCCTCGGATTGTTCCATGTCCATGGCCAGTGTCAGACGAAAGGTCGGCTTCGGTAAGACCTTCAGGGTCACATCCAGCAACAGCCCGAGTTGTCCCCAGGAGCCTGCAAAAAGACGGGAAACGTCGTATCCGGCGACATTCTTGATGACGGTACCGCCAAAATGGAGATCCCGACCTTGTCCATCCAGGACCCGAACGCCCAGAAGATGATCGCGAAGAGGGCCTGAGCGCATTCTGCGGGGACCTGCAAAGCCAGAAGCCACCATGCCACCCACCGTACCACCGCTGCCCCACGAAGGGGGTTCAAAACAAAGATGCTGGCCCTTGCCTTTGAGGGTCTCTTCAAGCTCCTGCAAAGGGGTTCCGGCGCGAGCGGTGATAAATAATTCATCCGGTTCATAGGTGATGATGCCCTGATAGGCCTGGGTATCGATGATTTCGCTATCCGATGGGGATAACAGGAAGGCGCGGGTGTCCTGGCCACGGATGCGCAGAGAGGTTCCTTTCGTAGAGGCCTCCTGGATGACCTCGGTGTAGGCGCGCCGGAGCGATTCCATCAGAACTGCTCCAGCCCGGACACTGGTTCTGAACGTGCATCCATTCTCTTGCGTCCATGTTCCACGCAGCGACGCAGTGTGGGTATTCCCTTGTCCGGATTGAGGATCTGAAGGGGGTCAAAAACCGCCTTGAGGGCATGAAACACATCCCTTTCATCATCCGAGAACTGCACGCAAAGGCTGTCCAGTTTCTCAACGCCGACCCCATGTTCACCGGTGACCGTGCCGCCAAGCGCAATGCACTTTTCGAGGATGGCATTTCCGAAGGCCTCAGCGCGCGACCATTCGCCCGGAATCTTGCCATCGAACAGGATCAGGGGATGCATGTTGCCATCACCGGCATGAAAGACATTCATGCAACGAAGCCCATACTGGTGTTCGAGGGTTGAGATATAACTGAGCAGCGGGGCCATCTGACGTCTGGGGACCGTTCCGTCCATGCAATAGTATTCAGGCGCCACGCGACCCGCGGCCGGAAAGGCATTTTTTCGTCCGCTCCAGATTCTTTGTCGTTCGGCTTCATCGCTTGAAACCACAATAGAGCGAACCCCTGAAGCCTTAAGAACCTTGGCGATGTGCTCCATTTCTTCGCGAACTTCGGTTTCCGTTCCGTCCGATTCCACCAGGAGGAGGGCAGCGGCCTGAGTGTCATAGCCTGCGTGAATGAAATCTTCCACAGCTCGGGTTGCCGCCTGATCCATCATTTCAAGACCTGCCGGGATGATCCCGGCTGAAATGATGGCGGCAACGGAATTTGCACAGGCTTCGATGGTGTCGAAGCTGGCCATGGCCACTTTTGCGCAAGCAGGTTTTGGAATGAGGCGGACGGTCACTTCGGTCACGATCAGTAACATGCCCTCACTGCCGATCATCAGGGGTAATAGATCAAGCCCGGGTGCATCCGGAAATCCCCCGCCGATGTCGATGATCTCTCCGCTCGAGAGCACGCCACGGATCCTCAGGACATTGTGGAGTGTCAGGCCGTACTTCAGGCAATGCACACCGCCTGAATTTTCACTGACATTGCCACCGATGCTGCAGGCAATCTGGGAGGAGGGATCCGGTGCGTAAAAAAGCCCATAGGACGATGCAGCCTCACTGATGGCGAGATTCCGTACACCGGGCTCAAGGATGGCCGTTCCAGTCTGAGGATCAAGCTTCAGAATGCGATTCATCCGCGCCAGAGAGACGACAAGGCCTCCCGCGATAGGCCTTACGCCACCCGCAAGTCCGGTTCCAGAACCCCTTGGCACGATGGGGACTTTCAGTTTCTTGCAGAGTTCGACGATGGCAACCACCTGATCCTCTCGCTCTGGAAGAACCACGACCTCAGGAATGGCACGATAAACGGTCAGGGCATCGCTGGCGTAGGTCTGGGTTTCCTCGGGATCATCCAGAACCCAGTCACGTCCGACAATCGGGATCAGCCCTGAAATCAGGGCGGTACGCTGGGTATTTTGCGCAGTCGGCATGGGAGACGTCTGGTTTTCGAACACACCCTGAGGTGACGGATCTTGGCCGAGGGTAGAGGTTTATGGGCAGAGCATACGCGATTCGCTGCCCAAAGGGGGATGGCACTGAGGGAAGGGCCATGGATCCAAGATTGAGGGGTAAAGTCCCCAAGTGGCCGATGGATCCCGTGCGGGAGGCCACCGACCCCTTGTTGCTTCAGAGCTATTTTTGGCTCAGCACCCAATCGACCAGCTTTTTAGCCTCTTCGGGAGTGACATTGTTGGGTGGCATCGCCATTCCGCCCCACACGCCGCCACCGCCTTTCATGACCTTCTGAGCCAACTGGTCTGCAACATTTTGGCCTGCATACTTCTTCGCGACATCCTTGTAAGCAGGTCCGACGATGCCCTTTTCGATGCCATGGCATCCAAGGCAGCCTTTGCTTCTTGCCAGAGCTTCGTCAGCCGTGGTGGTTCCACTGATGGCTGTCAGAGACATCAAAAGGGTCATTCCGATTATGGTCTTCATGGCGTTTCTCCTATGTATAGAAAAATGGTTCGGGGCTTGGACTCACGCCATTCCCCTGTCCCGGTTCATCGAAGGGAGCCTTTTCGCCGAGCGGCGACCAGATCCCAGATTTCTCCCTCGCGGGCGTTGTGGCAGACCAGATGCCCGCCAGCAAGAGCAACATGGCGTTCAGCTTCTACCAATTTGGCATCGATATCGGAATCGCCGTGTTCGGGGTCATGATGAAAAAGGAAAAGCTGTTTCACAGATGCGGCCAGAGCGAGTTCGACGACTTGTCCCACTGAGGAGTGCCCCCAATGAATTCGCGCGCTGTATTCATCATCAAAGTAGGACGCATCATGAATGAGAAAATCGACATCTTTGAGAAAATCGACAAGCGCATGCCAGTTCGCAAGGTTTCTATCCTCTTCGCGCAGTTCATTGTCGGTGATGTAGGCGATTGAGGCCCCCGCATGTTCAATTCGGTACCCGAGGCAACATCCCGGGTGATCAAGACGGAAAGCCTCCACCTTGATGCCGTCGTAGCGAAAGCTACCGGCATCGGTATCGACGTAGGTCACTTGGGCCTGAAAATGATCGGGTTTGATGGGGAAGTAGACCCCATTCATTTGACCTTCTAATAGTTTCTGAAATGAAATACCTTCATGAGCCGGTCCCATCAAAAAGATCTTGTTCTTGGGGTCGTAAAGGGGCTCAAAGAAAGGAATGCAATTGAGGTGATCCCAATGGGGGTGGGTGATGAAGAGACGGCCATTAAAGTGGCCGGATTCTTTTTTCATCACATGGCGGGAAAGATTGCGAAGCCCTGTTCCCGCATCAAAAATAAAATGTCGATCGGCCCCCATTCTGAGACTGATGGAGGAGGTGCTGCCACCGTACTTTAGGGTATGTCGTCCTGAAACCGGAAGCGTCCCACGAACCCCCCAGAAGTAAAGCTCAAATCGGCGGAATAGCGCGATCGTCTTTAAAAGAGAGGGGAGCCGTGCGTTTCGAGAGGCGAATTCTGAAACGCCGGCATCGATCGCTTCGGCGTCGTCAAAATCCAGCCGACCATCTTCCATGAGGATGATCGGGATATCCCGTCTCTGTGCATCAATGGCGAGTGCCCGAATCGTGCCAAGTGGGTCGGACCCAAGACTCAGGGCATCCAGCAGAATGGCGCTGGTGTCGGAAGATGCCGCAAGGGATTGAAATGACGCCATCTCGCTGGCTGACCGAAACGTGACCTCATCCCGCTTTTCAGCGGCCTTTTGGAGCGATTGCAGTAGTCTGTTGTCGTCAGTGAGTAAGGCAAGTCCATTTCCGCTCATTAGATGTTCCCTGGGGCGGCCGTACCGCCCTTTTTTGCAGACGTTGGGGCGATAGTCACCTCGCTTTGAGGCTTGATTTCGCAAAGACCTGACGCGCGTTCGATGATGGCCTTGTAGGAAGGGAAATCGTCGACTGCGTCATGGACGATCGAATGGATGGATTGCGCATCCGCCTGGCCCTTCAGATGGAATTCACCCGCGTTAACAAAGGCCCAGTTTTCTTTTGCCGCTATGCGGACCGCATCACTCAGGGCCAGAGCCTTCCCGACACTTCGGGTCAGGGTTTCTAAGCGCGCAGCCAGATTCACGATGTCCCCAAGCACCGTGTAATCGAGTTTGGTGCTCGATCCGATGTTTCCTTCGATCACCGAGCCTTTGCTCAGACCTATCCCGCAATAGAGAAAACTCTGGAGACGGCAGTCGCCGGCGGAGGTTCGCAAGGTCCGCACGGATTCAAGAATCGCAAGCGATGCCCGAAGGGCGTCATCGGTCCCATCTTCTGGAAAATAAGCCACCACGCAGTCGCCAACATATTTGGTGACCTGACCTCCATGTTCAACGATGATCTTGGAACTGATATCCAGAAAGAGATTGACCAGTTCGCTGACTTCTTCCACTGGATAAAGTGAGGAGAAGTAGGAAAAAGCGACAATGTCCGCGAACAGGATGACCGACTCGGTTTTTTTGACCGGAACGGTCAGGGGATTGATGCCCTCGGTCATGAAGGCGAGCACCGCGGGTTGGGTATAGCGCTCAATGATCCGGTGGGATTCGGTGATGTTTTCAAGCATGATTCGTATCGCTTCGATCAGAAGATCCCCGGTGCCCTCGAGCCGTACGGTTTTCATCGACCATTCGCCGAAGATCCGCTCTTTGACGTTAGGTTCGACCTTCAGAATCAGAATATCGCGATGTCGCACATCGTTTCGGATGCGGGTGAGAACCCGATCAACAGCTTCAGGTTCCCCCTCAAGGGTCTGAAAGAAAAATTCGTGTGCGGAAATGAGGACGCCAGTCACGAGGTCCCGGCTGTTGTTAATGACAGACTTCTCCGCAATCTCGTCGACCTCGCTAGCGGTGAGCTTACGGGTCGTCGTGCTGATATACATTAAGCGCTTCATGGTGTTTACCTCAGCTGCCGCCGGGTGGGCCCCGCTTCTCATCGTGGCTGACGTTCCATCCATTCGTGCACACTGGATCCTTTTGTGTACATGAAAATCAGAGTGTCAGGTCTTTCGAAAGTTCAATCTCAGGACATCTCGGATTCATGGCTTGCAGTGCTTTTGCTGGTTCTCCGTTTGGGTTTGCTCCGCTCACTGGCTTGGGCGCGGATGGCGCGGGCAAGACTACTGGATCCGATCGAAAGGGCATCAAAGTCCTCACGAGCAAATACCGTCAGCTCACAGGTTGTCACGCAGCGAACGGTGGCTGTTCGAACGGAGCCTTTCATCAATGCGACCTCACCGAAGAAATCACCGGGCCCCAAGGTTCCAACCGGCTTGCCGCTTCGAAGGACCTCGAGTTCGCCACTCCGAACAACATAGGCGGTATCGGCGACGTCTCCCTGGCGGATGACTTCATCCCCAGCTTCAAAGTGAAGGGATTGAAGACGGCTTGAAATCTCCGGCGCCAGAACGGCGATATCGGCCCTGAAGGGGACGTCCAAAGTCCAGTCGATCAGTATTCGAAGGTTGCGCTCAAGGCCCGGCATGGTCGCAAGGTTGCTCATGCGCGAGAAGAACCAGGCCGGGAGGCCAGAGGCCATGACGCCGAACAGCCGGGCCAGCGAGTGTCTTCCCATGTTGAAAGCCATCACCAGACGTTGCTTGAACGTAAAGGCACGTGGTGTATAACCTTGAGAGGCCGCCCAGGCATTCTCACCGGCATGCTGACCAAGATCCATCCAATCCGATGTGGTGGTGTAACGACGACGACCTGTGGCGACTTCCGTCAGTGCTTGAGGCGGAAAGGCCGCCCAGAAATTTTCATAGCCGTCGACCTTGAGTGTCAGGTCACTCTTCAATGGCCAGGTCAGCATGTGATCATCGACCGAAAGTGTCGGCATCATGAAACAACTGTTGACGATAAAGCTGGCTTGATCCCGTTCTCCGTTGGCAAAGACAACACTGTCCTGCGTCACCGCGGCGACTTCCCGCGCTCTTTCGATCCGGACGCCGGCCTTGGCGAGGGCCGCTTCGACCTTGGGACGGATGTCGGCTTCAAAATCGCTGAAGGGTATCTTGATGTCCTCGTAGAGATTCACTCTCCAATCCTCCGTCTGAAGGATAGGGTAGGAGGGTTTTGCTGTCTCGAGCATCGCGCAGATTTCTTCAGCAGTACCGCAGGCCCTTTGACCGGATCCGATCACCGCGAAGGTCAGCAGTTTCTGACGTTTTTCGGCTGACTCCTCAATCTCGGCCATTTCGACCCGATTCATGATTTGTTTTCGGATATGAAGGGCATCCCCCACGGAATTGATGGGGCTGGTGTGGGCCATCAGGCCTGGATAGCGGGTGAGATTAGGGACCAGAAACTGAGCCAGGATCAATTCGTCGTAATCAATCAGTCGGTCCCGGTCATCCGTGGTATGGATCATCACCTGCCGATTCTGGGTATCCACCGCCCGGACATCTGCCAAAATGACCTTCGTCCTTTGCAAGATTCTTCGAATGGGGTTAACGGCATTCCCGGGTTGCATGGTGCCGCCGATGACCTCCGGCAAGAGCGGATAGAAAAGGACATTCGGCTGATCACTGATCAATGTGACGTCCACGTGACTGAACTGGCCTATGAGCCGTTCGATCTTCATGGCAGCATGAATGCCCCCTACGGTCCCACCGAGAATGACAATGCGGGCTTTTTTGTCTTTGGCTTCAGGCATGGCGAAATGTCCTGCTCCGTTGAAAAGAAATGACAGCATGACGCTGTAGAAAAGGGCGTGTGACATGAAGCTTTCGGGGAGCATGGCCGCAAACATCAGGAACGCGCCGAGGAAAAAGAGAGCTAAGGGTCGAAGAAGTATTCCCGCGATAATCAGGATGCCTGCGGTGAACTCCACCAAGGCCATCAGCAGGGTACTTACTTCCGGGGGAAGACCCATCAGGGAAATGTCATGGAGGGTCAGGATGCCAATGGTGAGATTGGGCTGAAAGACCTTGTAAGTCACCGCAAGGTAAAAAATGTTGACCCCAGTCAGGATCCGCATGATGGCCTGGGCACGTGATCTGGGGAAGGCAGCCAGTCGTTCCTGCAACTCGGTCCAGTCCGGATGCGTTGGAAGCGGCAAGAAAAAGCTGCCTGGCCCCTGATAAAGGAGATAAATGGATACGCCGACCAGTGCGCCAGCGTAGGCATAAATCGCCGACTGATAGGCGACGGTTGCAAATAACGTCAATACCAAAAGCGCAGCGGCCAAGACGCGAACATAAACGCCAAGCAGCATCCCAAGCCCGAGAGTAAATTCGAACCAACGAAGCCAGGGCATCGGGGGGTAGCAGAGTGTCAGTTCAAGGTCGGGTGCAAACAGGGTCGGAGACGACATGGGCAAGACCCCATAGCGGGGTTCAAGTCCAAACGACGACGAGATCAGGACCCAGCCCAGGCAGAATCGGATGACCGGGGCGACCAGATGGCCGTAGGAGGACAGACGGGCCTGAAGGTCAGGAAAAAGCTCCCGTGCGCCGGTGTACCCCAGACGGATCCATCCGGCGGTGAATGCGACGAATCCCCCGATCAGAACCGCATTGATCCAGGACCATTGGAGCCAGAGCTCAGGCAATGGTTTGGCACTCCATTCGGCGATCTGACTGTCGGTCAGAATCCAGCGCTCATGCGCAAAGAGGGGGCTTGAAACAAAAAAAAGGATCAGGAATCTGAAGATCCCCTTGGGGCTTGAGGCTTCTCCAATGCCTGAGACGAAGGAATGGAGAGATCTCGACGGCGAAAAAGATAAACTCAAAAACCTTCGGCCGTGCATCGTTCTCCATCCATATATTCTTTTTCTTTTTTAGGATGGGCAGATCGGGTATCCGGCAACGCTGGGATCAAGGGTCATTGCCCCGATTGCGCTGCGGGTTCTCTGCCACGTGGAGAACCCGAATTTATTGGGTTCTCCCTATAGTATGCATCCAAAACAAACCAGGGTGTATCGATGATTCGCTCCGGAGTTTCAAATGCCTTAAATGCCTCAATGCGCTGGGGCAATCTCGAAGATCACCATTTCGGAATCACTCCCGCTGACGTTTTCAATCGTCATGGCAGACCCCGTTTCCCAGAAGACATCCCCGGCCCCATAGACTTGCGATTGGCCGTTGTCTTCCACCCGCAGTTTCCCCTTCAGGATGTAGCGGGGGCCTTGACCATCATGGGTATGAAGCGGTGTCTTGAACCCCGGTGGAAAGGTCACCCGAATGACCCGCGTTTCGGCGGAGCCTGGGGGTGTCTGGATTTCCCGCTTCATGAGCATCTGACGGCTCATAGGTTCCGTTGAGGCGGATTCATCTGCTCCTGCACACAGGGGGGCCATCGACAGGGGAAGCAACGTAAGAGCTGCCATTAATTCAATTTTTCTGGTCATGCGGCTTGTTGGGATTCGTGAGTGGGGAATAAAAGCTATGACGTATCGTGGGGGTGATTAGTTCAGCTGATAGGAAGGGTCCCTATCCATTCGGTGATTCTTCGGATGACATCGCAATGTAGGGCGTCGGGATCAGGGTTCATGGTCTTGGAGACTTTAAACGAATGATCGCCGCCTTCAAGAGTGATCAGGGTGGAAGGTCCTCCCAGAAGGGGCCGCGTTTTTCGAAGACGATCGAGATCGCATAGCGAATCGCGGGTTCCTTCGATGAATAGGCTCGGGCATTGAATCTGAGGCCAGTGATCTGTGCGCGCTTTTTCGGGCTGTTTGGGGGGATGCAGCGGGTAGCCCAGAAAGATCAGGCCCGCGCAGGGGAGACCCTCTGCCACCGCCATGGAGGCGATCCGCCCTCCCATGCTCTTCCCGCCAAGGAAAAGTCGTCGGGGTGTTAGAGTGGGATGATCCTTGAGTTTCTGTACAACGGCCTTCAAGGTCGTATGGAGGAGGGCAGGACGATCCGGAGCCTTCCGTCCGTGCTCCTTGAAAAGGAAATTAAATTTGATGCTCAAAAGACCGGCGTTGGCGAGGCCCTCGTGATAGGTCTTCATGAAGACATGATCCATGTCATTTCCCGCCCCATGCGCCAAAATCACCGCATCGCTTTGACCTGGCACAAAGTTTTCGGGAACTGACCAGATGGAACTGACCGTCTGATCGGGACCTACCGAGACGGGGATTCGTAATGGATTCATGACCAATATTCTGGATTGAGGTTTTCGAAGTCAAGATCTTAGATCATTCCGGTCAACGGGTTCCCCATAGGTGCCTGCCGATCCTATACTGAGATCATTCTTAGCCACTTTGGGTCAAGACCGTGCGTATTCCTGCCAAACTGATGCTCGTCAGCTTGCCGCTTCTTTTTGCGGGCGGCGTCTCGGGATTCTATTTCCTTAAAATGCTCTCCGTTCTGGCCTTCGTTTCAGGGGGCATCGGATTCTTGTGGCAATGCATTAATGCGTGCTGTGATGAAGGTGAGGCTCCCGAATGAGCCTGACCCCATCGCGGGTTTCTTCGTTGAACATGACTCGATACGCGGAGACCTTCGACGTCTTTGTTCGCCACTCGCTGGAATATGATCAGATCCTTTCAGCCATTCGATCAGTGGTTCAAGGCCTGCCCCAGGGTTTTGACATGCTGGATATTGGTGCTGGCACCGGAGAGGTGATCCATGCCTTGGTCCAGTCGGCCCTCCTTGTACCTTCTCTTTATGTCGCCTTCGAGCCTAACACGGCACACTTTAAGGCGCTCTCAGGGACCATCCGTGCGCTGGACCTTGCCGCTTTTGACCTCCGCCCGGATCCCTTTGATGCTGATACGTGTCTGGATTCGCGCTTTGATTTCGTCCTTTTTTCGCACAGTCTTTACTGGATGGACGATCCTGCGCGGGTTTTTGATCATGCCATTGGTCTGCTCAAGTCCGGGGGCACTGTCATGGGCATTCTTCAGGGCCCCTATGGGGTCCATACCTTGCTTGGTCTTTTTGAAAAGCGTTTTGAACGCTTGACTCCGATGCTGCAGAACAACACCTTTAGCAGCCATGAATTGCTTGCCGGGCTGCGCGCGCGGGGTCTAAAACCCAAATGTCAGATGATGCCGACACCCTTGGACATGACCGGCCTTTTCGATTTGGGGCGAGAAAAGGAGCTTTCGGAGCTGATGAGCTTCTGTCTTCAGCTGGAGTTTGAGGAACTGGCACCGGATCTTCGCGAGGAGATCGTCGATCACGTCCAGGGGGCAACGGTTTGCATGGGGCAACAGTCGCTCTGGTTCATCCCCAATGCGGTGGTGACCGTTTCATCAGCGATTTAAATGATTAGTTTTTTTTCCATAAAGACACTGAATGGATCCTCGTTATAGCTCCCGTAGGGAGGACGTTCGATATAACCTAATCGTCGATAGAGTCCGAGGGCTTCCGGCTGATAAATCCCGGTTTCAAGCCGAACAAGCCCAATGTTCTGGTCGATGAGATGCGCTTCTAGTGCCTCTATCAGGGCCTTGGAAATCCCTCGGCCACGGAAATCTGATCGCACAAAGAGCCGTTTGATCTCCCCATAAGGGCCTGTCGTATCTTCCAGCCTCTTGACGGCAACACAGCCCACGACATTCAAACCGTCTTGATATCCCAGGAATTTCACATGGGGCTGCGCGAGGTCCGCTGAACTGCTCAGGTGATTGCTTTCAGGGGGATAAAGTTCACTGAGGTAGGCGTCGCTGGCGTTGAGAAGATCTAAGGCTGCCTGCGAATAAGGATCGAGGTCAATCACGAGAGGGTATGTCACGTTCACTGGGGCCAGACTTTCGATAGGGGTTGAAAGACGTCTACAAGACCGACGCCCCGATTCTTGCTAAGCCACTCATAGTGGGGTCACAAAGACCGGCCAGTCTCGATTATTTATTCTGAAACCGGGCCCTCGTTTTCTGGATACATGGCTATCGTTGATGGCTGCGGTGGCGCCTGCTCGTTGGTCAGAGGGCGGCCCACAATGTTGAATTCCGGGACCAAGGCGTAGTTGAGAATCGAAAAATCCTCGGCATAAAGCGCGGTAATCTTGGATGCAAGATCCGTTGTCCATTGGATTTTACGTCCATGGACGAAACGCCAGTCATAATGCCCTTGAATCAAAAATTTAAGTCTTACGAGCGCCCTTCGGAACCAGCCCCGCTTGACGCTCTTGTTGACGTGGGGAAGTTCATGGATTCCGAGTGATTTGAGGTGCTGAACCAGTGTGTCCTTGTCCTCGAGCTTCAGGCATTTGTCGACAGCCATGTTGCCTTGGCCATCTTTCAAATAATCAATCTGTGGACGAAAGAAGTAATGGCACCGATCATTGGATCTAAGCTTTTTCGGGACCACATGGTGCACAAAATAATCGAAGGTCACCGCGCAATCGTAGCCAAGGAATCGATAGAATGACTCGATCCTTTTGAACGGGTTTCTAACTACGGCGAATACATGAGAGGAGTGCATTTCCTTCTCAGTGAGGTACCCGTATCGGGTGTAGTCACAGTAGGTGAGGTGACTTAAGAAAGGTGGCCCATTCCGAGGATCCTCGTTCTTCATCAAAAGTAAAGATGATCTGTCCTCCCAGCTCAGGCCCAGATCCTTCAGGAAGGCCATTTCAATGCTTTGACCCGCGCACTTGGGTATGTGCACAAAGACGCAATGATGTTTTTTCGATATCACCGGGATGCGTTGGATCGAGGTTGGAAAAATGGATGCCCAATTCTCCCTTACGGTCCAAGAAATACGCAAGTCATACCCATGGTTTCAGTCGATGCAATCAGTCGGAGGTATGATGGAGATTCTCAGCCGACGCCGACCACTTGAAGGGCGTTCTGAATACCCGAGGATACAATGAAGCGATTGTTGCTGGTGCTTTTGGCTTTGACTGTTGAATCCGTGGATTCAAAGCCCAAGCATTACCACGAGCCGGTTGAGAAGGTTCACGTTCAGAGCCACTTTGAGCGATTTCATGAAGAGAAGGGCATCACGATCTATATCGATCTTCGATCCCGTGAGATTCTGCCTCAGGGTGTCATCGCCTGGAAGGTCTGGAACTACCATACCCCTAAGGATCTCGATGGTTACATCTTCAAGTCAGAGCGGGTTCAGACCGAATACAACTGCAAGACACATCAGTTTCGACTGATGATGCGTGTCGCACATGAAAATCCAATGGGCGAAGGGGAGATTGTGGCCGCAGCCATTGATCCTAGAGGGTGGGAAAACCTCGAACCTGACAGCCTCGCTCAAAGAGAGTGGGACTACTTTTGCAAGTGAATCTTCGGGATGCTCCCTTTGACTCGCTCTCACCTTAAAATCTTGCAGCTGCTCTTGATGGGCCTCCGCCCGGGCAGGGTATGGTTTGCCATTCAACTTCTTGTTGGGATGCTCATGACCCTCGGGCCCACGCTGGCGGCAGACACGCCGACAGGCGGACCGGTATCCCAGGAGAGTTCTGTAACGCAGCCTTCGACGGCATCTCAATCCGAAAGCTCCCACGAGGGGCTTTCCGGCCACGCCGAGACTCCATCAGCTCCCTTGGCCAAAAGTCCACGGATTGCCTTGGTGCTTGGTAACAAGGACTACGCGCAGGCGCCACTCAAAAACCCACTTCACGATGCATCCGATATACGCGATGCACTCCTCAGTGTCGGCTTCGAGGTCATATATCGAGAAAATGCCGATGTGACGGCAATGACTACCGCTGTCCGAGAATTCAAAGAGAGAATTCAGGAGGGTGGCGTGGCCATGGTCTATTACTCGGGGCATGGCGCGCAGGCGGACGGCATCAATTATCTGATTCCGGTCGGTGCCGATATCCAGAGCAGTGGGGAACTCAAGGCACGGGCCTACGATGCCGACATCATTCTTGCCGAGATGGCCGAGGCTAAAAGTGATGTCAATATCCTGGTTCTCGATGCCTGTCGGAATAACCCCTTCCTCTCCCATCGCGGGAGTTCCGGGGGACTGGCCACCATGACGGCTACCAAAGGAACAATTATCGCCTTTGCGACGGCCCCCGGGGCCATTGCCGATGACAATGCCCGAGGCGGCAATGGGCTCTATACCCATTTTCTGAAAAAGCACATGATCCGAAAGGGGCTCAAGATCGAGGATGTCTTCAAAAAGGTCCGAGAGGATGTTCTCAAGACCAACCCCCGACAGATCCCCTGGGAAAGCTCCTCTTTGGTGGGTGATTTCTGTCTTGCTGGCTGTGAGGAAGGAAAATCCTCGGTCATTCTTGAATTGGCCGCTTTGAATCCCTCTTCGTCTTCATCTCCCGGAAACGAGCCATCGACTGCACAGGTTCCCCAGAATGGCGATACGGTCTCGGAAAAGAGCAACGGATTGGGCCTGACGTCCCTGGACCTTCAGCGGGGTCGCTGCGTGACGCTTTCGGATGGCGGTTACCGGTGTATTGAGCCAGGTCGCTGGCAGACTCTGGGACGACCCAATCTGAAGTTTGCGCCCGAGCATCAGGGAGAAGCGACCGAGATTCTCTATTGCGCCAGCCTTCTTACCGAGGAGGCCCAGGACAACAAGTGCATGACGCGGGAGGAGGCGGTCCATGGCCTCAAGCGCTGTACCCCGGTCGCGGCCCCGGGCCATTATCGCTGCCATTCGGTGGAATATTGGCTCAAATCCATCCTGATTTCGAATCTTTCAGGGAGCGAATCGACCCAGAGCTATACCAATGAACCGATTGAGAAACCCGAGGCCTTTGAGTGTCGCCCACAGTCCGAAGGGGGCATGTACTGCGCTAGAAAGTAGGGGTTGAAGCCGGGACAGGTTCGTTTAACCTTGTTTTTCCCCTTCGGCTTTCTTCAGCTTCTTCCATTCTCTGAAGAAATACTGCAGGCCTCGCCCATAGCGGCTATCGCCAGCATCTTCGCGGACATCCTTGATGTAGTACCCGATCGGGCCATACATTTCGTAAGCACGTTTTCCAAAGAAGCGAACGGCAATCTCCCGATCGCAGAGTCTGGCTTCGATACAAAGATAAATTTCTTCGTAGATATCGACGACTGAATCGATATCGATCTTCTCATCCCGAATCAGCCCCGAGACATAGCGGGTCGCTGCCTCATCCCCCTTTTCAATTGCGCGGGTCAGGTCCGTTTCACGGGTCTTGAGGCTTTCCTCGATCTTTTTGATCGGCACGACGTAGCGCGGAAGATCGAAGCGTTCCCGGTATTTGAGGGCTTCCTTGGCCCGTTCGGATTCGGCGCTCTGAAGGTAGGTGTTGAGCGCAATAAATCCGCCCGTCAGGGACGCAATGATCGAAATCCAGCCAACCAGGATTCTTGAATACTTGTCGAACTGGTCGATATCGAAGGCCACAAAAACTACTCGCTGCAGTGGGGAGGGGGATCCTTCTTCATGCAAAAGTCGGGTGCACGATGAACGACGAGACCTTTCCCGGAGGATTCTTCGGTCTTGGGGGCTTCACCCTCCGTCTTGGCTGCTGCCGGGGGGGTGGCCGGTGCTGGGGGGGGCGTTTGAGGTGTGGCCTCATGATGGGGTGCGTGAGGATCGGCCACAACGGGTTGATCCGCCTCGTTCGCAAGGCTCAAAAGAGGCAGCAGGGAGAAAACCAGGAGCGCCTGTTGAATGCGTAAGGGATGTCTGGAATGCATGGGGTCGAACTCCGACGAAGGCAATCTGAAGATGATGGGCAATGAAGTCGTCAATGACAGCTTTTGGGGCGTTCTCTGCGGGAACCTCTCTCTTCTTTACCGACGGGATGCGGCGGCCTTAGGGAGTGACGCTGAGAAAACGGGGTTCAATCCGCTGGTCAGGGATGACCATGGGATCATGACCTCCGGGGCGCCGGCGACATAGGGAGCCACCTCATAAGGATTGAATGTTAGCGACAAACCCTTTTTGTCGAAAACCCAGTGATCGGGCTGAATGACCAGAGCCTTGAGGGCTTCACTCTTGTCGACGCTGTAGTTGTCGCCGAGTTGTTTTTTGAGGGCCTTTTCTGCAAGGCGCGTCAGCATCTCTTCCCAGTCCTTGCCTTGAAAGATGTCATCGGCACGAAGGGGCCGCTTTGAAAGCAGATTGAAATGGCGCTGAGAGGCTGTACTCAGGGGATGTGCTGCACCATGCCCCATCAGGAACCCGGTTCGCTGGGCAGAGAGAATCAACGGGGAGGCTGCATCTTTGAATGACAACTGGTTTTCGGTATCGCTGGTGGTTTCGTCTTCACCATTGGTGTTTGAGTTCTCGATCGGAGCAGATCCGAGCCAGTGATTGAGGGCGTTCGCCAATTCCTTTTGTTCCGGCGGTGCCGCTTCACTATCGATGGCCATCCGGGTTTCAGTGTGATGGGCGTTCTTGATGAAGTCGAGTCCTGCCGTGGACTTCAAAATACGGTAATGGCTGACGGGGTAAGCGAGGAGCCCTTCGATGGTGCGTTTTTGGAGTTTGAGTGTTGCCACGCGGGCTGCGTATTCGGTTTTGGCGCACTGCAGTGTCTCGGGGGATTTGGGTTCAAGCTTTCCTGCATCGTTGACACAAAGACCAGGCCAATAGATCAGCCAGTCGCGTTGACCGTCCTTGTAGGGTTGGGCGGCGTTCGGCGAGAGTTCGGCGAGATTCTTGCGATAAATTTCCCCCATTTGGCAATCCAGTTTGGAGAGGGCCGGATTACCACAAATCAGGATTTCGGCCGGCCGCTTTGCCTTGGCGCAGTCAAAGCTTGCGGCGAAAGAATGCTTTGAATGAAGAAAAAAGATCAGGGGCAGGGTGGCGAGAGTGAGTGCAATGCGCATGGGTGGCAGAAATCACAGAAAAAGGATCTTCAGTATAAGACCGCTCGGGCATTGCGTCATGGGCGTGAAGATGCCGATAATTCCTACCGTGCGGAAGAGCAGGGAATCGCTGGCGACAAACTTTTGATCCATCGAAGACAACTGGAGCTGAGTCATGACGATTTCACTGGACTGCGACGTTCTCATTGCCGGGGCTGGGCCGACCGGGATGAGCGCCGCCATTGCGCTCCATGACTTTGGATTCAAAGTCATGATCATTGACCGCCACGAATCTGGGCTCGATTTCTCACGCGCAATTCTGGTCAATTCGAGTGCACTTCGGGCGCTGAAACCCTTTGGAATCGATGAAAAGATCGGGAAGGCCGGAGTTCCCTTCACCTCGATGGCCATTCGTGGACTCCGGGGAGATATCCTCTCGGGTGCGGTGGGTGATCCCTCCCCGGATGGCATCAGGCCCATTTCGCTGCCGCAACTCGATACCGAACACTGTCTCAATGAGGGGCTCTCCGAGCGTGGACTTCAGGTGGAGCGACCGCTCTCGCTGATTTCCTTTCAGCAGGATGAAACCAAAGTTGAGTCAGTTGTCGAGGGTCCTTCCGGAGCCCGGACCCTCACCTCACGCTATCTTCTCGGTGCCGATGGCGCTCACAGCAAGGTCAGGCAAATTCTCGGTATCGATCATCACCGGACACCTGAGCCTCTTGAAATGTATAGTCAGGATGCGATTCTGGCATGGGAGGGAGAACCCGATCTGGTGATTTGGATTCTGGATTCCGGGGCTGTGATGGCGATGCGCATCGGCAAGGATCGGGTGCGATTTGCGGCAACGACGCGAGCAACGTTTGAAGAACTGGGACTGTCCCCGCGCATTCAGAAAACGACCTGGGAAAGTGATTTCGAGGTTCATTTTGCCCAGGTGGACACTTATGGCCAAGATCGCGTCTGGATTGCCGGGGATGCATCGCATATTCACTCGCCTATCGGGGGGCGAGGCATGAACATGGGTATCGCGGATGGTATTCGCTTTGCGGAGGCCGTGCGAGATGGAAACTTTGAGGCCTATGCAGCGGACCGACACCAGGTCTCAGGCCCGTGGGTCCGTAAAAATCGAAGATTCACGACCTTGGTTTCGGATAGCTCCTTCAAGGGCAGAGCATTTCGTACACTTTTAAGAGCAGGCTATCGGACGGTTTCGATGGTTTTAGGAGGAAAGGCCGCCCAGACGATCTTTTCTGCCATTGCTCAGGGATGAGCCCCCTTTTTTTGATATTTCGAAGGCGAACTTCCCTCATGCAAAAAGGATCACTTTTCATACTGATCAGTCTTCTATCGCTCCTTTCAGGGTGTGATCTTTACCTTCCCGGTTGTGGCAGTGGCACCACCCTAGGTCTTTTAAACGATCAGGCGCTCAAGCCTTTCGCCATCGAGACGCTGGCGGAAATAGGGATGGTCACGGAAGTTTCGAGTGATATGAAATTGCGGCAACGAATCTGTCAGGCAACGATTCAGCCCAAGGGAGATTTCAGCAAGCGCTACAGTGAGGCCAAGCAAAAGATCGGGGGAGGTGAAGAAGGCAATGTGTTGGGAATGATTGGTCGGGCGCTGGTTTCAGCCGCATTGCCCGATCGTCTGGAAGACACCACGATTCAATTTCAGATCGCAAGGGACGAACGATCGCAAGGCTTTGGTGTTGTGATCGATGGCGACTCCATGGACCTGCTCACCTCCCTGGCCAAAGGTTATAAGCTGGCCGACATCGCCATCAGTCGAATCAATCCCTCCGATGAGTCTCACCGGAAGAATCCGACCGATCCGAGCGGGGGAAACATCTGAGGGGATGATCGCTCTCAAAGATCCGGCGGTTTTGATTCCCAAGGGTACCCCCTTTTGGCCATATCAAATCCCCGCTGATACAGGGCCCTCATGTAGGAAGGATCGAATTCCTCCCGATGCACGGCCTTGAAAGACTCTGGGATGTACGCGAGGTGATAGGACACGGTGTCGCGTTGAGCAATGGCATAAATACGATAAAGATCCCCCGCGCCCTGAGTCTGTATCAGAGAACTGATCGCTCTACCGGCAATCGAGAGTGTCTGGCGCTGCACCTCACTCCATTCGGGATCCAGACGTGAATTTCGGATCAGATAGAGTTCCCGCTCCCTTTCAAGACCCATCCTCTTCCCAATTTCCCCCAGTTTGAAGGCCGGCGGGTACAAAAACACCTGCGCCATGGCACCCCCATCAACATGCATCTCCTGATAGGGCTTCCCTTGGACATCCACATCAATCATGGCCGGTGGGAACGCGCCGGGGATGGCTGCGGAGGCCAGCATGATTTGACGGAACAAAGGGAGTGCCTTTGGATGACCGCTGGCAGCAATGCGGGTCATGTTCCAGATGACGGCCTGACGTGAATCCAGGTTGGTGGTTGCAATGAGGAGCAGCCGGCCTTTGGCGTATTCCCTTGCAATGCTTTTCAGAAGATCCGGGGTGACATAACGTTCCAGCAAACGGCCCAAGGGGGCGTTGTCGGCCAGGGCATCATCACTGATGGCAGAGAGAAAGCTGCGTTCCTCCAGAATATCCTGAGGTTTGGACTGCGTGTAAACACGGGTCAAGGTTTCATCCTGACCGGGCCCGACAAAGGCAAAGGGTGCGAGGAGCGCTCCGGTACTGATGCCGGTGACCAGCTTGAATTCGGGGCGATTGCCCGCCCGGGTCCATCCATTGAGGAGCCCTGCGCCAAAGGCTCCATCGTCCCCGCCCCCCGAAAGAGCGAGAAAACTCGCTTTCGGTAAGGGTTCGGTCGGAAGCCCCTGAGCCTTTCGGAGCGCCTTTTCACGAAGAACACTTTCGATCCCTTCTTCGGTCAATTCGGGCATGTCACCTGAAGTAATGACATAGCGAATCCCCGGAAGACCTGTAATTTCTGCTTTCGACGTTAATCCCTGAGGGACCGCAGGGAGTCTCCCAGGGAGCGAACAGGCCGAATTCAAAAGTCCGTAAAGGATGATCAGTCCCGAAAATAGGGCTTTTTCGATTCGCATGGTTGTCTTGCAATAGTTGAACACATCATCAGGTGGTGGCGGCTGGAGGATGGGCGCCTTTCAATTCCCTAGGAATGCCACGATGGAATGAGCGCCTCAATAGGGACTCTTTCGGACGGACTGGATAGGCGTTCACACGGGGTGGCTCCCTGAGAGGCCTCTGGCTAAATGTCCCAGAACGCGCTTCTGGAGCACTCTTCAGGATCAAGCGTTCGAGTTGAATCGCTAGAGCGGTTTTTGAATCGAACTTACTGGGGAATGCGACGATGCGGCTAATACTGATTCTGGGTCTCTTGTCGGGTCACCTTTTATTCGCCGGTTGCCAGAGCTTGGGTGGCAAATCGGATGATGAAGACCGGGCAAGCATTGATGCCAAGGCGCATATCGCTCTTCGTAACCTTTATGCGACGACCCCTGCAGCCAGAAATCTCGCGCACGACGCCCGGGCGATTCTGGTATTTCCGGGGGTCGTCAAAGCCGGCTTTATCGGCGGTGCCCAGTACGGAACCGGGGAACTGATCAAACGGGGTAGGCCGAGCGGCTATTACAACCTTGTTGCGGGCTCATACGGCCTTCAGGCCGGCATCCAGTCATTTGACTACGTGATGTTTTTTATGAAGGACAGTGCACTGAGATACCTCGATCAAAGTCACGGTTGGGAGGTGGGCGTAGGTCCTAGCGTCGTCGTTGTGGATGCAGGTGTCGCCAAAACCCTGACGACAACCACCGGAAGAAGCGACGTTTATGCCTTCATATCGGGGCAAAAGGGCCTCATGGGGGGACTCGGCGTTCAAGGGTCAAAGATTACGAAAATCAACCCTTAAGGCCCTTTCCAGAGGATGCGTGATCCTTTTCGTGAGATGAAGAGTACGGATTTCTACTGATAGTGGAGTCGGGCGTGAACGGCAAACATGAGGACCTCCATCCAACGCCGGAATAACTGCCAAAGCGAGTTTCCTCCGGTTCGCGTTCTAAAGAAACAGAGGTTGATACCGTGAACGAGGAAGAGCTGAGACTCAGACAGGAAGCCCAGGGTGAGTTTCCATGGAAAAAGTGGGGCCCCTATCTCAGTGAACGCCAGTGGGGCACGGTCCGGGAGGATCTCAGCCGCTCGGGGGATGCGTGGAATGATTTTAGTCATGATCAGGCGAGATCTCGGGCCTACCGATGGGGGGAGGATGGTCTTGCAGGAATCTCGGATGACCAGCAGCGGCTGTGTTTTGCCCTCGCCCTCTGGAATGGTCGTGATCCGATTCTAAAGGAACGATTGTTCGGCCTCACCAATGGCGAGGGAAATCACGGCGAAGACGTCAAGGAGTACTACTACTATCTGGACAACACGCCGACCCATTCCTACATGAAATACCTCTACAAGTATCCGCAGGGTGAATTTCCTTATGCGGATCTGGTGAAAACCAATCGGGCCAGAGGTCGAGGGGATTTTGAATACGAGCTGATCAATACCGGCGCTTTCGATCAGGATCGGTATTTTGATGTCTTTGTCGAATACGCCAAGGCAACGCCAGACGCCCTTTTCATCCAGATCAAGATCCACAATCGAGGACCTGAACCGGCCCGCCTGGTCGTGCTCCCCACCCTTTGGTTCAGGAAGCTTTCAGAGTGGAAGCGACCCGATCAAAGGCCTACCCTTGAAGTGATGCACCAATCAGTGAACGGCATTCTCATCGGAGCCAAGGATCAGCGTCTTGGAAACTACATGCTCTGGGGGGATGAGGCCGAGGAGCCTCTGTTCACAGAAAATGAGACCAACACCCTTAAGGTTCAAGGGATTCCGAATGCCTCACCCTATGTCAAGGATGGGTTCCACGATTACCTCATTCACGGAATTGATGAGGCGATCAATCCCGCTCGGGTGGGAACCAAGGTGGCGCTTCGGTACACGATCGAACTTGAGCCTGGAGCCTCCAGAAGCCTTAGATTGGTTCTTGCTCCCATGGCTGATACGTCTGCACCGGCTGATTTTCCGATGGATCCATTCGACCCGCTGCTGGCGGAAAGGAAAGCAGAAGCTGATGCCTTCTATGCACAACTGACCCCCAAAGGACTCACGACGGATGAGGCCCTGGTGATGCGGCAGGCGCTGGCGGGGCTCTTATGGAGCAAGCAATATTATTTTTACGATGTCGATCAGTGGCTCGAGGATCGTGAAACCAAGGTCGCACCGAATCTCCCAGGGTCACCCCCGCGCAATCGCGATTGGCATCACATGTATAACGGGGATGTTCTGTCGATGCCTGACAAATGGGAATATCCCTGGTATGCCTCCTGGGATCTGGCCTTTCATGTCATCGCCCTGACGCTGGTGGATCCGGCTTTTGGGAAAGAGCAGCTAAATCTCGTGTTGGAGGAGCGATATATGCACCCCAACGGCCAGATACCGGCTTACGAGTGGAATTTTGGTGATGTCAATCCACCGGTGCAGGCCTGGTCCACCATCTTTACCTATCGACTGGATAAGGCGATCAAGGGGGAGGGCGACATCGTCTGGCTCAAGACCGTCTTCAATAAGCTGCTTTTGAACTTCACCTGGTGGGTCAATCGGAAGGATCTTCAGGGTCGGAATGTTTTTGAAGGAGGCTTTCTGGGGCTCGACAATATTGGCGTCTTTGATCGAAACCAGCACCTTCCGGGAGGGGGCGTTCTCGAGCAGGCGGATGGAACGGCCTGGATGGCGCTTTTTTGCCAGAACATGCTGGAGATCTCAGCCGAGCTCTCGCTCCACGATGTGTCTTATACCGATATGGCACTCAAGTTCACCGAGCATTACCTCTGGATTGCGGATGCCATCACCAATGAGTCCAGCGGAACCAGCCTCTGGGATGAGGAAGACGGATTTTTCTACGACGTTCTTCGGATGCCTGACGGGCGATCCGAACGGCTGCGGGTCCGATCGATTGTCGGATTGTTACCGCTCTGTGCGGCGACGATCTTTGAGGGCGAGGCCATCGCCAAATATCCCAAGGTCTGGTTGAAATTCAAGCGTTTCATGGACGCACGCCCCGAGCTCCTTGAAGCGATTCATGATCCGAGGACGCAAGGGGAGGGTGGCCGCCGCCTGGCATCGATTCTGAATGAAAAAAAGCTCAGAAGAGTGCTGAGCCGCATGCTGGATGAATCGGAGTTTTTAAGTCCCTTCGGGATTCGATCCCTGTCCCGGTATCACGCAGAACATCCTTATGTCGTCAATCTTTCGGGGCAGGAATACCGGGTGGGGTATCTTCCCGCTGAATCCGATTCGGGGATGTTTGGCGGCAACTCCAATTGGCGAGGCCCGGTCTGGATGCCGGTCAATGCGCTGATCATCCGGGCACTGATCCAGTACTTTGGCTATTACGGCGAGGCCTTCAAGGTCGAATGCCCCACGGGATCAGGGCAGATGATGACCCTTTTCGAGGTGGCCGAAGAGATCTCACGTCGCCTAGCCCGGATCTTCCTCAGGGATGAGCACGGCCATCGACCCGTCTTTGGGGGTGTGGAACGCTTTCAGAACGATCCCGAGTGGAAAGATTACCTTCTCTTTTACGAGTATTTTCACGGGGACAATGGTGCCGGCATCGGGGCCAGTCACCAAACCGGCTGGACGGGTGTGATCGCGAGGACCCTGCATCTTTTTGGAACGGTCACCCCCGAAGGAATGCTTGCGGGGGGTAAGAAAGCTTACGCCGAAAAGGCAAGTCACCCCACTTCAACGTCATGATCTGAGGGTTATTCCGGACAGATTCAATCATGATAATCGGAAGGCTCAGGCCGGATGCGTTTGTTCTGGCCTTCGGGATGTTTCTCTCAGGCTGCGGAGGATTGGGGCCAGGTTTCCTCGGAAAGGATCGGATCGACTACAACGTCGCCATTTCTGAGTCCTGGAAAGAGGAGATGATGCTGAATCTCGTCAAGCTTCGCTACGGCGATGCGCCAGTCTTTCTTGATGTGGCCTCCATCATCAGCCAATACCAGGTGCAAGGCTCGGTCAATCTCAACGGCTCCTGGTTTAATGCTCCCTCACCGGTCTATCCCGCGCAGTAGCCTAATGACGCCGATTCCCCCGGGCGCGGTCATATCCCTGATCCAGGCGGGATACCCTGCTGATCTCGTCTTGCGGCTGACAGTCCATTCGATCAATGGTCTTGAGAATCGTTATGGCGGGCAGGAGCGCATCAAGCGGGGGCATCCCGATTTTTATCGGCTGATCGAGCGCATGCGCAGCGCTCAGCTGTCGAATGCCTTTGGTCTTCGAAGCCAGAAGATCAATGACAAGCTCTCCAGCCTTTTCATCATTCGGAATACGTCAAAGCCGGAGGTTTCAGACGTGTCCCGTGAGATTCGCACGCTTTTGAAGCTCAATCCCCAGGTCGATGAAATGACGGTCGTCTATGGTTCCGTGGGATCCAATGATCATGAGGTGGCCCTTCTCACCCGATCCGTGCTCGATGTTCTGATCGAACTTGCGTCCTACATCGAGGTTCTATCGCAAGATGTCGCAGAAGACAGGGTCAATCCGACTTGGAATCCGCGCCTATCATTCCGCCCTCGGCTTCCATGCCTTAGTTGGCATGATCTTGGACGATTTTAGGCTCTCGGTTCGCGCTTCATCGGGCCCCTGACAGATCCTCGGAATTGCTCCCTTC
>JBILGU010000012.1:0-79479 GCA_044350805.1 Methylococcaceae bacterium | reverse complement strand
GGGCGCTCACACGAGAGAATAAATTGCGGATGAAACGGTGCGGATCAATACCGAAAATGCCCTCGAACGCCCTGCGACGCAATGGCTCTCCGTCTCGGGGGTCGTCGTGCTTCCGTGCACTCCTTCGATGCACAAACATTTCTCCAGGCTTCGCCTGGACAATGATTTCAGCCGGAACACGGCTATCGGAGCATCCAATCCAGAGTACATCGGGTGTCTGCTGATGATCGAGTCGTGCCAGAAAAGTTGGGTCACTGAGCTTTTGTGCTCTTGCCCACGATTCGTTCTGTTATAGAAATCTCTGGAATGTTTCCACGATGTTTATCTCCACTTCGCCTGTCAGTATCGAAGCAATACTATCTGTGGCGGATGAGGATTAACAGATTTGGACCAAGCTCTCTGAGAAGGCGAAGAAGTTATTCACAATTTCTGTGGATAACTCTGTGCATGGGGTTGTTAGGAGAACCCTGTGGTAAGGGCTGAGTTTGATTGTACAAATTCTATACAATCATAACATGTTGAAATATATGAAAAATATCGAAGGCTTCAGATTGGTGCGAAATCTGAACGATAAATCAGTGGGTTAGAGAAGCATGTGCACAACTGCACCGTATCGGAAAATTAAAACGGCAGATGTCAAGTTCGCTGAACTAAAAATTGTGCGTTTTTTTCCGCTAGGGTTGCATGCGCTCAACTGAAACATTAAGCAGCAAATTAGAGAAGGAGCGCCTCTTGATCCCCAAGCCATGTCAGGATGGCCTCAATATTCTCCAGGTTCTCGGGAAGCACCAGATGGTCGGAACCGTCTGGAATGAGGTCCTTTGATCCTAATGCGAGGACGAGAATGCCCGCATCGTTGAGTGCTCGGGTCACCGTTGGTGCGGACTTGATTAATGCAGCGTCATCAAGCAAATAAGGAAGGTAACCCAACTCAAACAGATGTGTCTCCAAGGTGGAGGCCAGCGCTTTCTTTGAGACAGGAATCCAAACGGTCAGACCGCGTTGGCCAAGCCGTTTTTCACGGAGCGTTCGATCAACGGGGCCCTGATTCACGACAACGCGCTCAGTCTGAGCCTCTTGAATGAGTCCTGCTCCAATCGTTGCGTTGGTTAGGCGATCAATAATGATGAAGGACCCGGTGGCTTTACAGGTGCCATAAGCATCAAAAGCCAAAGCAGCGTTGAAGGAAATATCGATTAAACCGATTTCATTCAGCTTCAGAACATCAGCAGGGTGATGAATCTGGGTATTCACATCGATTCGGTGATTGATTCGTGTAACCGATCCCGAGACCAGATGACTATTCTGCTTGAAAAGGTAAGGGCGAGCAGGCTGGAGCTCGCGTTCAGCCATCCACACCACATGTGCACGGACATTCTTTCCGATATGCGGGCGATCGTCGCTTCGGACCAAAAGATCGCCTCGACTGATATCGATTTCATCCTTAAGGGTCAGAGTGACGGCTTGGCCAACGAAAGCCGATTCAAGCTCACCATCCTGCGTCACAATGGAGGAGATTGAACTGTGCTTGCCCGAGGGGAGAACCGTTACTTCATCGCCCTTGCGAAAGACCCCTGCTGAAACGGTGCCGCTATATCCTCTAAAGTCCAGATTCGGTCGGTTGATGTACTGGACCGGAAATCTGGGATTTTCAAAGTTCTGGTCATGACTGATTTCAATGCTGTCGAGCAATGTCATCAAGGGCGCATCATTGAACCAAGGCATGTGAACACTCGGATTGACGACATTGTCGCCTTTAAGTGCCGAGAGGGGAATGAAGCGGATATCCGGAATATGGAGCTTCTGGGCAAAGGCGAGGTAGTCTTCGCGAATTTTCTTGAAGATGGCTTCATCGAAACCGACGAGATCCATTTTGTTGATGGCCACAATGACGTGCCGGATGCCGAGCAGTGACACGATATAGCTGTGACGACGAGTCTGTGTCTGCACCCCATGGCGGGCATCGATCAGAATAATCGCCAAATCACAGGTCGAAGCACCGGTCGCCATGTTGCGGGTGTACTGCTCATGACCTGGCGTATCGGCGATGATGAATTTGCGTCGGGTCGTCGAGAAGTATCGGTAGGCGACGTCGATGGTGATGCCTTGTTCACGTTCGGCCTCAAGACCGTCCATGAGGAGCGCCGGGTCAAAGTCATCACCGGTGGTACCAAACCGTGAACTGTCCTTCTTGAGCGCCGCAATCTGGTCCTCGTAGATCATCTTGGAATCATGGAGGAGGCGCCCGATGAGAGTGCTCTTGCCATCATCGACATTGCCGCAGGTGAGGAACCTCAGGAGTTCCTTTTTCTCGTGCTGGGCGAGGTAGGCAAGGATGTCGCTGGCAATGAGATCGGATTGATGGGCCATTAGAAGTAGCCTTCCTTCTTTTTCTTTTCCATGGAGCCGGCCTGATCGTGATCGATCAGGCGGCCCTGACGTTCAGAGGTGGTGGCGAGGAGCATTTCCTGAATAATTTCAGGGAGCGTCGCTGCGGTGGATTCGATGGCGCCCGTCAGGGGATAGCAACCCAGGGTGCGGAACCTGACGGTTCGAATCTCGGGGGTTTCGCCGGGCTTGAGCGGCATGCGTTCATCATCGACCATGATGAGTGTGCCATCTCTTTCAACGACAGGGCGGGGTGCTGCGAAATAAAGCGGAACGATTGGAATGTTCTCAAGGTAGATGTACTGCCAGATATCAAGTTCGGTCCAGTTTGAGAGTGGAAATACGCGGATGCTCTCGCCCTTACTGACCTTGCCGTTGTAAACATTCCAAAGTTCAGGACGTTGGTTTTTGGGGTCCCAGCGATGATTTTTGTCACGGAAGGAATAGACCCTCTCCTTGGCGCGTGACTTTTCCTCATCGCGCCGAGCGCCGCCAAAGGCCGCATCGAACTGATAGTGGTTCAGGGCCTGCTTGAGCCCCTCGGTCTTCATCACATCGGTGTGTTTTTCGCTGCCATGGCTAAAGGGTCCGATGCCTTGTTCAACCCCTTCCTCGTTGATGTGAACGATGAGGTCGAAGCCCAGCTTTTGGGCCATCTGATCGCGAAAGCTGATCATTTCGCGAAATTTCCAGGTGGTATCGACGTGGAGCAGGGGGAAGGGCGGCTTGCCGGGATAGAAGGCCTTCATGGCGAGATGCAGCATGACCGCGGAGTCCTTGCCGATGGAGTAGAGCATGACAGGTCGGTCAAACTCGGCGGCGACTTCTCGGATGATATGGATGCTCTCAGCCTCAAGCTGCTTGAGGTGGGTCAGTTTGTTGTCTTGCATGGAGGCGTGTGCAATCAGGCGAGTCCCAAGGTGCCCCTTAATGGGGGTAGGGAAACCATCTATTTTAACATAGGGAGCGAGAGACTTATGGGCAAACGCCCCACTCAAGCGATTCACCCGCAAATAGCGGGATCAAGGTTTGCTCACCATATTCGAGCTGGCTTTCAACTGTCAGTGGTCGCTTTTCCAACGTGATAGTGCCGCTATTTCTCGGAAGCCCATAGAAATCAGCGCCATGAAAACTAGCGAAAGCTTCAAGTCGGTCGAGCTTTCCCACCGCATCGAAAGCGCCAGCGTACATAGAGAGTGCGTGTCTCGCCGTATAACAGCCCGCACACCCACAGGCAGCCTCCTTGGTATTTTTTGCATGTGGGGCGCTATCAGTCCCCAGAAAGAACTTGGGATTTCCGCTGGTAGCTGCCTTCACAAGTGCTTTTCGATGAATTTCACGCTTGAGGACAGGAAGACAAAAAAGATGTGGTTTGATCCCCCCCACCAACATGTCATTTCGATTGAGAAGGAGATGATGAGCCGTCACCGTTGCTGCGACACCCTCGCGACTCGCCTCGACAAACTGAACGCCCTCCTGGGTGGTGATGTGTTCGAGGACGATCTTCAGAGTGGGGAACCGGTCAACGATTCTTGTCAGATGCCGCTCGATAAAGACGGCTTCCCGATCAAAAATATCGATTTCGGGATCCGTCACTTCGCCGTGAATGAGAAGAGGAATCTCCGCCTCTTCCATGGCTGCGAACAGCGGATCCAGCTCGACAAGTTTATGTACTCCGGAGTCCGAGTTAGTGGTTGCACCCGCAGGATAAAGTTTGAAGGCATGGACGAACGGTGATTCAGCGGCGGCCCAAATTTCCTCTTCCGATGTCTCATCGGTAAGGTAGAGCGTCATGAGCGGCTCGAATCGAAGGCCAGGGTTCACGGCAGAGAGGATTCGATCGCGGTAGGCGAGCGCCGCCGCGACTTTAGTAACCGGTGGCCGAAGGTTCGGCATGATGATGGCGCGGGCAAAGTGCCGCGCCGAATCGTTCACGACATCTTGAAGGTAGAGGCCATCACGAAGGTGGAGATGCCAGTCATCCGGCTGCCTGATGGTCAGTCCCTGCATTCATGCCCCATTGGCGGTCACTGCCGTATACGCCTCAGCCAGCATGAGGGTGTCATATTCTTCCGGATGTGTCGGCGCAATGCGAACGATCCAGGCTTCATAGGGGGATGAGTTGAGTACTTCGGGTTCGATTTGAAGGGCGGAATTGACTTCGACTATTGTTCCGCTGACGGGGGCAAAAACATCTGATGCAGCTTTGACCGATTCGACGACCAACATGGCTCGATCTTTAATGACCGTTTTACCCTCATCAGGAAGATCAATGAACACCACATCGCCCAAGGCCTCCTGGGCATAATCGGTGATCCCTACCGTCACTCTCCCATCCGAATCCCGTCGTGCCCATTGGTGGGCGTCGGTGTAACGAAGATCGGAGGGGATTGATGCCATGTGGGTACTCTTGATAATCAGGTGTATCTGGGCCTAAACCTAAAGTTTTTTGCTTCTCAGGGATCAGGCCCAATGAAGTCGCGTAGTCCTCAGAAGATCGGAGGCTTCTCGCCTTTTTCAACAGAGCTCTTGCCGAGGAAGGTGTATGTCGGACACCACTGGAGAACGGCGAGTGCGGCAACTGCAACCCCGATTAGCATGAGGATGCCATTCTCCTCGATGGCGGCAATGACCATAATGCCAATGCTTGCGGCCAGGCGAATTTGCTGGTCCTTGCGGCCCACGTTGTATTCACGCTTTAGAAGATCTTTCAGTTCGACGCTCATATGACAATCTCCTCGGTCTCAATGGTCTCGATATGATTCTTATGGTGCACTCTTTTAAGCAATAAAAGGCTGCTACCGGAGGGCTTACGGCTTTAAATCGTACCATTTGGAATAGCGACCTGCCACGGTTTGTATTTGTGACCGAAGGGCTTCTGGTGGTTTAGACTCCAGTGACGATCTCACCTAGGGAACATCCATGGCAATTGACTCGGGGTTTATCCGGCTTCTTGTTTGTTTAGTCCTCCTTTCGAGCGGGCTTTTGCTCAACGGCTGTTCAAAATCCTTTTACAAGACCGAGCTCACTCCAGAGCAGAAATCTCTGATTTGCAGCTACAGCGTCCCTTGGGACCGCCAGGAGTGCCTCGACCAAGCCAATGCACAGATCGAGTGGTGTAAGGAGGCGCTTGGGCAAGAGGATGATTGTTGGAATACTCTGTTAGGAGACTATTCACGATACCGAAGGGCCACCCCGGTAAGTGATGCCCAATACTTTGAAATCCTGCACGATCCGGCAAAGATTAGCCCTTTATTGCAAAAGCTTAAACGACTCTATCCTCACCCTTGAGCGCTCGACATGGGGTCGCAATGTTCCTTAATCACATGGACTCAGTTGTATTCTGCACGGTTGGGATTATGATCGACGACTGAACCTTTGGGATTCTTTACCAGAGGGGTTGAAATCTCAATCGATCGCTCCTTGAGACCCATCGATTTCACATCGACCCATAGAGGCCCGCATGACTCGATTTTATTCACTGTTATTCATGATCATCGGCGCAATCATGCTGTCCGGTTGCGACGAAGGTCCGTTTGGAAATAACGCACCGCAAGGCCGTCCTGACTGGATGAAAGATCGTAAGCCGGTCAATAGCCCCGATAACTAAACTAATCGCTGCTTCCCGGTGTTTCAGGTCTTTTCCCTCAGGGAATAGCTCTGACTCCTCGGGATGGGCATGATTCTTTATGACGAGTGAATCGTTGAGTGCCTGAAAAATGAACATTTGAGTCTGTCTGCAGACTTAAGAGGGCCCTCAGTGGCAAGGCCTTGGGTCGCAGAGCACGTTGATTCTCTTGTCCTTTGTGTTTCCTCCTTCGATGCCCAGATTCGCCAGTTCAAGGCCCGTTCAAGAGTTTTCTTCTCCTGACTTTTCGCCGTGAGTGAAACTAGCTTCAGTTCCTTTTCCCGCCCGCAAGGAGATGGCGACAACCAGCGTAATCAGTCGCTGACTCGTCGCTGGCTTCTCGCGCTCGCTCTATCATTGGGCATGCATCTTGTATTCTGGGGCATACGGCTTGCGATTCCGGTGGCAGAGGTTCCCAGAACGGATCCCTCGCAGACGATGATGGTTTCGCTGACTCCTGCGCCAACAAAATCCAACACCTCAGAATCCAAGTCGAACGGGGCGCCAGAACAAACCCCACCGGAGCCAGTCAAGGCGAAGCCTCCTTCCCAACCCAAAGCCAAGCCAAGGCCAGTCACTCCCAAGCCTGTCCCTCGAACGATTGAGGAGCCAACTTATCCTCAAGCGACTGATACACGGCCCCTAGAACCGCCAAAAGAATCCAGCGCAAGCGCTCCCGCCCCAGCACCAGCCTCTGGAAAGTCGCAGTCAAGCGCCCCTTCAAGTGAATCTTCACCAGGGCATTTTGAAGGGCCTAAGCTGAATGCCGATTATCTTCATAATCCGCGACCTGATTACCCTGTTCAGGCCAAACGTATGGGCTGGGAGGGGCGAGTTGTGCTTCGAGTTGAAGTGCTGGCGAATGGGAGTGCCGGTGTCGTGAGCATTGCAAAGACTAGCGGTCATGATTTGCTTGATGAGGCTGCTCTTGAAGCAGTCCGTCGTTGGAAATTTGTTCCGGCCAAACGGGATGGCACCGCCGTGAACAGTTCTGTCAATGTGCCTATCAATTTCAATCTCAAAAACGAGTAGTTCGCCATGGATCTTTTTGGTTCAAGTCTTGCTGTCAACGCCACGCTTTGGCTGTTGATTGCTTTTTCCGTTGTTTCCTGGGCAATCATTCTTCTGAAACTCTGGGATAGTCGGGTAAACAAGCAGGACAACCTGCGCTATTCGGCAGAGTTCTGGGCATCCCCCAGTCTCCCGGCGGCGGCTGAGCTGAGTCGAATGCCCGGTGCCATGGCCCGAATTGGAAAATCAGGCTTTGATGTGTTGCGGTCGGGTTTGGGCGGAGAGGGGGATCGCCTTGAATCTCTTGGGAAACCAGAGGACATTCTGGAACGAAACCTGCGTCAAAGCATTCAGATGGAAAGGCAGTCAGCTGAGCGCGGATTGATGGTTCTCGCGAGCATCGGCAGCACGGCCCCTTTTGTTGGTTTGTTCGGGACCGTATGGGGCATCATGCATGCGCTGCAGGATATCAGCAAGGCAGGTTCAGCCAGTTTGGATGTCGTGGCTGGGCCCATTGGTGAGGCTTTGATTGCTACGGCCATAGGGATCGCGTGTGCTATTCCGGCGGTCTTGGCCTACAACTTTTTCCTGCGCCAAACCAAACTCTTTGAAACGGATCTTGAAAATTTCGCAACCGACTTTCTCCATCTCGCTATTCGAACGGGATTCTCTATGCGGAAGAGGAGCTAAGCATGGCTTTTGGAAATCGCAACAATGATCAGCCCATGAGCGAAATCAATGTGACGCCGCTGGTCGACGTCATGCTGGTTCTCCTGGTGGTCTTTATTGTGACGGCCCCCTTGTTGACTCAGTCAATTGGCGTCAATCTCCCCAAAACTGTTGCTGCAGCGCCAGCCACCCCCAATGCAGTCAATCTGGTGAGTGTGGATCTGGAAGGAACCATTTATCTGAATAAGCAAAAACTCTCCGCGACTGAACTGGGTGAGCGCCTTCTGTTACTTCAGCAATCCTCTCCTGAAGCCACGCTCCAGTTTGAAATTGATGACCGGGTCAATTACGGGAAGGCGGCTGAAGTCATGGCAATCGCTCAGCACGCAGGCATCACGAAGATCGCATTGCAGACGCGACCTTAAAAAATGCAATGACTGCTCGTCTTAGGGCAGTTGAAATCAGGCGACCGCACAGGAGCAAATCGATGGTGACTCAAAGAAATGGTGCAAACCTTTTGGTGCAGCTTCTGGAGCAGCATGGGGTGACCCATGTCTTCGGCATTCCAGGTGCCAAGGTGGATAGTGTGTTCATGGCCCTGAAGGATTCCAAAATTGAACTGGTCCTGTGTCGGCATGAACAAAACGCCGCTTTCATGGCGCAGGCCTTTGGCCGGCTGACCGGTAAGGTGGGCGTGTGCCTCGTTACTTCAGGACCAGGGGTGACCAACCTGGTCACAGGACTTGCAACGGCGACTTATGAAGGAGACCCCGTTCTCGCCATTGGCGGTGAAGTCATGGTCCGAGATCGACTAAAACACACGCACCAAGCGCTTAACGGTATTGATTTGATGCGTCCAGTCACCAAATATGCGGCGGAACCACTTAATGTCGAGATGATTCCCGAAGTCTTTGGAAATGCTGTCCGAGCCGCCGAAAGTGGGCGTCCGGGTGCTGTCTTTATTGGATTGCCCAAGGATGTGGGACTGGCACCTACAGACATTGTGGCCCAGTTGGGTGTCGGACGGCGGATTTGGCTCGGACATCCTGATTCGCGGGAGGTTTCGATTGCAAGCGATCTCATCAATCAGGCTCAAAGACCCCTGCTATTGCTGGGGCTGCAATCCTCAGAACCTTGTTATGCAGAATTCCTGAGAGAATTTCTCGATCAGACCGGCCTTCCGTTTGTTTCCACCTTCCAGGGCGCTGGAGCTTGGGCTGAGCCACGCAGAGGGAGGCAATATGCCGGGAGGGTCGGTCTTTTTAGTAACCAACCGGCTGATCGCCTCTTGGCGGCGGCAGATTGTGTGGTAACGGTGGGCTATGACCCTATTGAATATGACGCTTCCATTTGGAATAAAGAAAAGTCTCGGCCATTAATCGTGATCGATACGGTTCCATCGGATCAGGATCGCTACTTCCTGCCTGCGGCCGAATTGATTGCTGACATCGGTCTCAGTCTTCAAGCGCTGGCACCCAAGATCCAGCGGAATGAAGACCCCTATTTTGATGGTCTGGTTGCTGAGTCGGCTTCGGAGCTTGCTAAGACAGTGGCAGACGGACCCGCGTTTGAACAGTTTCCCGTGCATCCATTGCGCGTGATTGACGAAATTCGCAAGGTGGTGACGGCTGATACGACCATCGCTTTGGATGTGGGATCCCATTACATCTGGATGAACCGTTATTTTCCTGCTAACAGAGCGAGACAGGTTTTGGTCAGTAATGGCCAGCAAACCTTAGGTGTTGCGCTACCTTGGGCTATTGCGGCAGGGCTAGCTCGGCCCCATTGCCCCGTCATTTCCATCTCGGGTGACGGGGGATTCCTTTTTAGTGCCATGGAGCTTGAGACCGCCAAACGAGTCGGCTCTCGATTTGTCCACCTGATTTGGAATAGCGCATCCTACGACATGGTGGCCTTTCAAGAAGAAGCTCATTACGGTGAAACTTCGGGTGTTGAGCTAGGAAGCTATGACGTTGTGGCGTATGCGGAAAGTTTTGGATGTCAGGGTTATCGGATCACCGATCCCAATCAATTGTGCTCTGTCCTGAAAAAAGCGCTGGCATCGCCGGTACCAGTTCTTATCGATATCCCCATCGATTACTCTGATAATCCACAGTTGATGCAAAATGTGCGTCAGGATTTTCTGGGCTGAGGTCTCCTGCATGAATTCCATTACGCTTGACTTACCCGAAGCGTTAGAGCTAGCGCTTGTCGCTCACTGCAAAAGAACGGGGGATTCATTCGACCATGTGATCCTTCGGGCTTTGGCTGATTTTCTGGATCTCGAACATCATACGATCTATCAAGTTTCGACTTCGGGTGCCCTGGTCGAAGGGATTTATCAGGGCTGCGTTCGTGTCAAGGAAATCCTCAAGCAAGGCGATTTTGGCTTGGGGACCTTTCATGGCCTTGATGGTGAGGGGATCATGTTGGATGGAGCCTGCTATCAGGCGCTTTCCGATGGGACCGTGCATCCTGCGGATCCTGATCACCTCGCGCCGTTTTGGGTTGAAACGCACTTTAAAGCGGATGTTGATGCGACATTCGATCAAATTAGAGATTGGGAAGATCTTTTATGTCGATTGGATACCCTTCGGTCCTCGGACAATATTTTTGCTGCCATTCGAATCGATGGAATCTTCTCGCGTATTCAGTATCGAGTGGCCTGCAAGGCGAAGTCTGGAACGGACCTCGTGTCGGCGACCGAACATCAGGCTGAGTTCTGTTTCGAGCAGATTGAGGGAACGCTGGTCGGCTTTTTTACCCCCGATTATGCACACACAATCAATGTGCCCGGATACCACCTGCATTTCATTAGCCGCGATCGAGCCCATGGGGGGCATGTCTTGGATCTAGCTGCATCTTCAGTCGATGTCGCCATTGATCATGAATACCAACTGAAGCTGGTTCTTCCCGAGAGTTCGTCATTCTTGAATGCGGATCTTTCCGGGGATCCCCGGGCGGCACTGGAACAGGCCGAAAGCAAAAAACGACCATAGGCTTCGCAAAGGCAAGCATTCAATCGTCAAAAGTACATCCATGCATGCATCACAAAGTGAGGAATCCGTGCGTTTCAGAACCGGTCAGTGTGTTTATTCCATAGGATTGAAAGATCAGTCTGTTTCGACTGTCCACTGCCGTGTAATTTTGGCAGTGGTGCTGTGTTTACAGCTCTCGGGGTGTGGCGTCATGCATCTGAATGCGCCTCCCCAAAGCCATGTGAGGCTTATGTCGAAAGGCGAAAAGGCTGAAATCAAGGTCGAGCGACATGCATGGTTCAAATATTGGGGGGGGGAGCCGATTAACCCTGAAGATGTGAACGCTTCAACCCTCATCAAGGAACAAGGATTGAAGGAAGCTAGAATCCAGATGACGAATACCTTTGTTGACGGTATTTATTCAATCATTCCAGGGATATTTGGTTTCCCAAGAAGAACGTTGATCGTCGAGGGGAACCGGGTTCTGCATACCCCTGACGGTGCCTTGGTGGATGAGGCGCGACAGGGTTCGCTTGGACAGGAGCCTTTGAGTGTCGGGGGGGCAAATGAAGTCATTGACCCTGCTGATTTTAAGTTCACTCTTGTCGGGATGTTTCACAACCAGTTTGAGTGCTCCGGATCACATGCCGGTGCGGATCATGGCTGAAAATGAAAAGGCTGCCTACCAAAATGAATACAAAGATTGGTATCTCTTTGGTGGGCTGCTGCCAATTTATCGTCACGATATCCCCGAACTGATTCGCGAGGAAAAGCTTGTCGAAGTCCGGGTTCGCACCGAAGATCGCATCTCGGACGGAGTCATTACTTTTCTGACGGACTTTTTGATTCCTCTGTTTCCCCAGACCATTGTGGTTGAAGGAAATACGGCGGAGCAACTTAAGGGCCCCATCCGTTTGACACTACCCAAGTCACCGTAAACGCAGATATTTCCCTTCGACCGGGGCGCTTCAGCCCCGTTCGATCTGAATCCAAGGTCAAATAGGATTGGTTAGCTCTTTTGTTCAAGACTATTGCGGATCAGGATTGCGAGGCGATGGAGTGCAGCTGTATAGGCGTGGGCGAGCGATTCGTAATCCGTGCCATTGGCCCCCTCGCTCAGTCGGGCATGACCATGCCGAACGGAGGCTTCCTTTTGGCCTCGAATGGTCCAAATCGCTTCAAGGTCAATTCCAACCCCTAAAGTCCCCTCGAAACGAGTAATGTCGATATCGAGCTGATGGTCCGCATGAGAAATTGCCGCGGTTTGCCCAGGTGTCGTCACGAGTGCCTTTTGATACTGCTGGCTAAGATCATCGGCTAGCGCTGAGGCGATCTCTGCCGGCAGTGATTCAGCCCAGCGATGTGTTTCGCTGATTTCAAGGCGAGGGCTTCCAGTCACGCGGGTCACCATTTTGTTCGTGTCCACGGTTTCTGGAACCGTCAGTGCCGTGATGGCAATGGTTTCTTTCGGTTGACTTAATTTTCCCGAAGGTGTGGCTGAATTCGCTGGTCTGAGGGTGTAGTACTGGCGGTCCGGCGATCGTGCGCAACCCGTCAGGATTCCCAGGAGAAGAACAATCAGAGTCAATACGTAAGACTTCACTGGGAATCTCCTGATTTTTTACCTTTGATGAGTGATTCAGGTTCGGCTTCAAGGGTGTCGGCCAAATCACGAATGGTTTGGGCCGAGCGCGTGGTTTCTTTCAGCGTCTTTCGTAGGTCTCGCTGCAATGGAGAATTGGGTTCAAGTGCCTCTTTAAGTTCCGCGAGCGTTTTCTTTAATTCGCTCAGGGAGCCTTGGGCTTCAGGTGCAATGTCCTTGTTGAGACGCTCAATAAATTTATTGAGGTTTTGAGTCGTCTCGTTAAGTGCTGTTAGTGAGTTGCGTGTTTGAAGCCCAATATCGTTAAGGGGCATTCGGTCAATTTTTTTCAAAATCGATGTGACACTTTGCTCGACGGCTTGAACCGTCCCTGGCGTGGTTGGAAGCTCCAGCGGGACATTGCTCCAGTTGATCCGGGCAGGGGAAGAATCAGGAAAAAATTCGAGGGCGATGTAAAGCTGACCTGTAATCAGGCTTCCTGATCGAAGTTGAGCTCTCAAGCCTCGATTGATTAATGACTCCAGTAAGAGCCGACGCTCCTCCTTTTTGACTTTGTCAGGCATATACATTTCAGGTAATCCCAGTTCGTCTTCATAGATCGCGACGGTTACTGGGAATGAAAAGCTTTTATTCTGTTCATCAAAGCGGATTTCAACAGAGCTGACCTGGCCGACCGGAATGCCTTGGAACTCCACAGTGGAGCCCGGCACCAGACCTCTTAAGGACTCATTGAAATACATGACGTATTTCTGAGGATTGCCACTGGGGGTCTTCATGGCACTTGCTCTGTCCTTGAACAGAGGGAAGACCTGATCCTCGGCTGCGAGGTCAGCATCTGTTTCATTGCCGGGCCCTTCAAAAGCGATGCCCCCCGCCAAGATTGAAATCAAGGATTCAGTTTCGACTTGAACGCCCTTGCTATCCATGCTGGCATCAACTCCGCTCGCATTCCAGAAACGGGTGTTGCGATTGACGTAATTGTGAAAAGGCGCATGAACGAAGATCCGAACATGGATATCGTGTCCGTTTGGATCAATGTCATAAGCGACGACCTCCCCGACTCGGATGTGTCTGTAGTAGACAGGAGACCCAATGTCGAGAGAGCCCATATCCGAAGCTGAGAGCAAGAATTCCTGGCCCGCCAGCTTTGAAGTGAGAATTGGGGCTGCTTCAAGGCCAGTGAACTGATCGCTGAGGGTCTTGGATTCACCGACCTTCAGTGAAATGTAGGAACCTGAGAAGAGAGTGCCAATGCCAGAGACCTCGCCTGCAGATATTCTGGGTCTTACGACCCAGAATTGAGTATCTTCAACAAGAAAATCTTCGGCATCTTTAACAAACTCGGCAGTCACGATGACCTTGGTGCGATCTTTTGAAAGAGCAATATCCTTTACATCTCCGATATCAACATTTTTGTAGCGAATCTTTGTTTTGCCCGCCTCAAGTCCCTCTGCAGATTCAAATGTCAGCATCACTGTCGGCCCTGATTTCATGACCGCCTGCGTCGCGAGCCATATTCCCAGGCTTGCAGCGATGATCGGGACGAGCCAAATCGCCGGAAGGCTGCTCAGGCGCTCTTGAACGGCGGTGGCCATGGGTATTTGATCCAGAGGCTTTTTTTGATGCATGGCGTTTCTGATTACTGTAAATCGGGAGTTTTATTCGAACGATTCGAGGCCGCGTCCCAAATTAATCGGGGATCGAAAGAGATGGTTGCCATCATTGTTAGTACCACCACAGCGCCAAAGGCCATGGCGCCAGGCATGGGGTAAATATTGGCAAGGCCTTTGAGTTGAACCAATACGGAGAGGAGAGTGACAACGTAGACATCGAGCATGGACCAGCGACCCACAAATTCTAATATTCGGTAGAGTCGCGTTCGATTGAGGCGCTTAGAGGTTTTTCGGCGTTTGATGGTCATCAATAGATATGTGAGGCAGATCAACTTCGCCAGAGGAACAAAAATGCTGGCAATAAAGACGATTGCCGCAAGGGCCCATGAACCCGATGTGAACAGGAAGACAATACCGCTCATGATCGTATCTTTTTGCTCACCAAAAAGGGATCCTGTTTCCATGATAGGTAGCATCATGGCCGGACCAAAGAGAAGATACGCAGAGAGGAGGTATGCCCATGAACGTTCGATCGATTGTGGCTTTCGAAACTGAAGCGGACTTTTGCAGCGTGGGCATGCCACAGAAATCGACGAATCTGGCATTTGGCTCAGTTGGCCGCAGGTTGTGCAGCATGCAAATCCATGAGCTGCCGCTGTTTCTGGGCTAAAGATCTTTTTACTCATTCGGTCTGATTTCTCCCCATAACGCCTGGGGATTGAGCATCGACATGGCTCCAGCGAACAGCAAGATCAGAATGCCATAGCTCCAAAGTGCAATGCCCGTATAAATGGTGGCCAGGTGAGAGAGCTTCACGACAGACACCAGAACGCCCATGACAAAGACTTCGACCATGCTCCAGGGGCGGGATCTGACCGCGATTCGCATCAGGGTTCTTAACCCAGGAGGGCGCCATCGAAATTGAAGACAGGCAAGAATCGTTGTCAGAGCCAAGATCTCGAGTCCTGGTGCAATGAGGGTAGTAAACAGGACAAGTCCTGCAACTAGCTTCATGTGCTCTTTCCACAAGCTTTCAACGGCACCAAGAATTGTTGCAGATTGTTCAAGTCCTGCGCTTTCAATTCCGATGATCGGAAAGCTGTTGGCGAGAATGAAAAGGATGGTGACCGCAAGCATCAGCGCGAGAGGTTTTTCGTGCTCTTGGGCATGATGTTGATGCAACTCTGCACCGCATCGGGAGCATTGGACTCGCATTAAGCGATGGTGGGGATCAGGTAGGACCTGAAGAAGGTCACATTCGTGGCATGCGGAGAGGGTATCAGCCATATTCGGGAGGCGAAAGCTGAAATCAAAAAACGAGAGATGAGAGATTGAGCTCTCACAAATAGGGGATGGGGGTACCGGCGGGTGATCCAGGTTGGGTCACCCGCCGGTTTTTTCAAGAAGAAATCCCCGCTCGGGGCAGGGGAGTCGACGGATAAAAAACGTTATCCGTCAATTCTTCTTAGTAACGACGGCCACCGCCGAAGCCGCCACGACCGCCGCCACCGCCGCTGCGGTTGTCTTCGCGGGGACGCGCTTCGTTTACGGTGATGCTACGACCACTGTGCTCCTTACCATTCAAGGCAGTGATAGCGGCTTTTGCTTCCTGGTCGTTAGACATTTCGACAAAACCAAAACCCTTTGAACGGCCAGTTTCGCGATCCATGATCACGTTTGCTGACTTGACAGTGCCATAAGGCCCAAACAAAGACTGAAGCTCGCTGCTGTCAACGCTAAAGCTAAGGTTACCTACGTAGATATTAATGCTCATAAAAATCCGGGTGTTAAACAAGGGGAGTGTAATCTAAAGATGCTCGGGGGCGAGAGACCAAAGGCACTAGCGGATTGACGGGCTGGCAGAGTTTCTCGAACTTAAGCAGGTGTGATCATTGCACAAATAAGTCTCAATACAAAGCAATTCCCCAAAATAGATTCAATAATTTTGAAAATAGGGGTTGCTCCACGCGAAAATCTCTCTCAAGCACTGGGTCGGTTGTCCTTAAATCCCAAAAAATGGGTGCCATAGTTATCGTTCTTTCGATGGTCTTTGACTCATCATTCCGGACCCATGATGTTTGAACGGCACTTCACTGTCGAAAGTTGCTCTCTGCTGATCATTCAAGCTTCCGTAGAAGGCTTTTAGCGCAGGAAGTGAGTCTCTCATGGCTTTGACGTGAGTCTCGACCGAAGTCATCCACTTTTCCTGCCTTTCGGGTGCAGGGAGCTTTCGCCTTTCAACCGCAGTCCGGTTGAACTCATCCTTGGTGTGATGGGCAGCTAAAAGTTGGGTGGACCACGTCGTCCAGAGTGGCTTTTGTTGTTCAGTCAGTTGGAGCTTTTTCTCAAGGTTTTCGAGTGATTTCTCGATGGGCATGACGTTTTCAGATTCGCTCATGCATTCGCTTTCAGCATTTTTCTGAATCTTGGATGATTCTTCGGCGGATGGGGATTGCGCCATCATCGCGAACAACACAATCATGAATATCTGATTCATCGGCATCTCCGGTTAAAAGATTTTCAGGCCGGTGGCCCCTTTTTCTCGAGAGGATGAAACCAGATGTCTTGATGTCAGGTAATAAGAAAAGACACTGACGACTCCATCATTCGTCGGACGTCCTTGTCCGACTGCAGATGACTTAATTGCCTACTTTTCCTAGACGGTAAGCCGTGGTTGTATTCGATATTTCATTAGAAATAGCAAGATAGGGCCTGGCGCCCAACACAAACGTGGTTAGTCCCTCTGGGGATACATCCTCAGAAGTAACGATCATATCCAGATATTTTGGCGCCATCGGATTTGTGACATCGTAGATGGCAACAGCAGCCTTGGTGGTTCTCTCAAGTCCAATGAAGGCGAACGTCTTTCCGAGATATTTAAGAAGAGTGACTCCTTCGGGTTCTACACCCTTATCGTCACTTCTCGTATCGTCGTAGATGTTGAGCTTGATAGCTTCCTGTTCAAGCTTGTTTCCGCTGTCAAAAATTACATTGCCTTGGTTGTCGCGAATCGTAAAGGACCGACCACCAAAGGTAACCAATGAACCGGGCGCTGAGTCAGTTTTTGAGACATTTAGGCGTTCAAGATCCTTCGGTGATCCTGGGATGGTGGAAGCTCTGACTTTATCCCCATCGTCTTCTCTGGTGTCGCCTTCATTGGCCATGACCAGGTAGGTCTTGCCAGCAAATTCGTAAGAAGCTACGGAGTCAGGTTGATAAAGGCCTTTGACCGAAGCAGAACGTAATTCAATCTTGCTGTCCTTATCGTTTGGGTCAATGTAGTTGCTTCCGCCAAAACCGTTATCGTTTAGGCTGAAATCCTTGACGCCGAGACCTACCACTTTTTCAAACTGGTTAGTTTTAAGGTTCAGGATACCCAGACCATTCGCTTCCTGAAGCGTAACAAATGCAGTTTTGTTGTTTTTGGCTACCGCAATATACTCAGGCTCGAAGTCCATACCGGTATTAGTTCTAAGGTTACTTCCCGTGAATGGGGCAACATTCGGATTCGGGGTGGCAACTACAGACCGTTTGGCAACGTTGATTACACTAACGGTACCCAGTGGGTCTGGGCTGGCATAAGGGGTGTCTGCGACTGCGTTGGGCGTTGCTTCATTAGCAACCAAAATAGTCTTTCCATCCGGGGTGAATGTGAGCATGTCTGGAAGCGAGCCCACCTCAATTCTATTAACACCGGAAAGCGGCGCGCGGGTTTTAGTGCTGTAAAGAAGAACATTACCGGGCTTTCGACGATCACCTTTGGCTTCTACCGCGAGAGCGGCAATGCCATTATGAATGGATATGCTATTGATGAATCCATCGCCAGTGACATCAATATGATCCAGCAATGCACCGGACCTTGCGCTCAGGATGTCGACGCCTACGACCCCCGCGACCCAGAGGGTCTTCGTTTTGGCATCATAGGCTGGAATTTCGGAAAGCTGTCCCGTAAACGTGTGTTTGTATGTCCATGCCTTTTCGAACGCGACAGTATCGTTCGCACCTTGAGCGGTGAGAGACACCAGCGCCAAAGTGATGGCATAACCAAGGCGGATTGGAGAGTTCATCGAATTTCCTGTTTAAGTTTTTGAACTTCCTGAAAATACCCCTCAATTGTTACAGTCGAGTTACGGGCTCGACGTCAATAGAGCTTCATTGGTACGAGTCTCAGACTTAAGATCTATTTGCGATCGTACTTCACTAGTGTCCGGTTAATAAAGTGAACAAATCCAATTGGTTAGGCTGCACGGGCGCCTCCTTTTTGTTTTCTGTGACCGCCAAGGCCTGATTTAAAGGGATTTTCTCGAACAAAGTGACGGAAAGGATCTGTAGCAAAGTGTAGAGCGAGGCCTCGAGTTGGAGCTGTTTTTTCATGATCGCGACCAACACATAAACCGAGACGGCAATCCAGATCTGGGTCTTCACCGCGTTCTCTGAGGTCCCATAGAACTGTTTGATGCGAAGGTGTTGCTTGATCCATTTGAAGAACAGCTCCACCTGCCAACGGCTCTGATACAGCGAGCAGATTGTTGCCGGATCCAGATCGAACTGATTGCTTAGGAACACCAAGGATTTGTCGGTTTCTGGATCCCTGAATCGGATCCTTCTGAGGTGATCCGGATAGTCCTTGGAGGTGTTGTATCCATCCAAGGCGATGGTTTGATCGCAGATCAGACCGGTGGAGCGGTCCACCGGCCGAGAATAGACCCGATGGGCGTCCAGATTCGATTTTGCGCGGGTCACGAAGAAGCTTCCGGCGCGGTGTAGGTTGTGGAGACGTGAAAAATCGACGTATCCACGATCCATCACATAGATCGCTCCAGGCTCTGGCAATAGGAAATCCAGTGCATGAACGTCGTGGAGCTTGCCGTTGGAGATATGGATGAAACTGGGGATATTGCCCCTGAGGTCCAGCAAAGTGTGCATTTTGACAGCTGACTTGGTCGACCGGAAAGACGCCCATGGGAAGAGCGACATGCAAAGGTCGATGGTCGTCGAGTCCAGCGCGTAGACGGTGTTGCTGAGATCGAGACCAAGGCTCTCGGTGGAATAGAGCTTCCGAGCCTGAGTGATGAGCCGTTGTGCGAATTCGGCATAAATGCGCCAATCGCGATTCTCGTTGGCATCGGCCAGAGTTGATCGCCGAACGGTTTCGCGGAAACCCATGTGATAAAGGTTGTGGGAGTGCGCCGATAGACTGGCTTCGATGTCTCTGAGGCTTTCCCGGTATGTCAGTTGAGCAAAGGCCATCACACGGTAATGCTCGGTGCAGGGAAATACCCGAACGCGGTGATTGCCTCGATATTTGGTGACGATTCTTGAAAACGTGGTCCATGGAAGGTACGCCATCAACTGTGCGAAGAGTGTCTTTCCAGAGTTCATGGTCAGCTTCCTGGCAAAAGTGGGAAGCTTGCGGAAAATTCAAATCGACACCAACTATTTTTACTCTGGAGGCCCTGCAGCTCATGGGATACAGACTTTTCAACCGCCGGTTAACCGGACACTAGTGATCTTGCCCAACAGATTCAAAGCGTTTCGCCAGACGCTTCCCCAACCCCCCCTCTTTTGGAGGTTGAAGCAGAGCCTGACGCAAAATAGATCGCAGCTCCTCCTCCATGGACTGGCCATGTATGGCTGCACGGAATCGAAGAGTGGCCTTCAGGTCTTCATCGACCTTTCGTATGGTCAGGGTAGCCATGGAGGATGCTCCTCCTTGTCGGCAATGCTGTCATTGCATGCAGGTGGACAAATATTCTCCATCCCAACATGGATATGGGGCTGATCCTAAAAGAGCACAGACAGTTTACAAATGACTTTAGGAGGTTGTGGGGGTCTTGTGTCCTGAAAAAACCGGGATGCTTGAGACTAACCGCTGAAAGTTCTGGTGGCGGGGGAGGTGGGGGGTTGGTTGCTGTTGTGCCATCTGCGCCAAAAACCTAGCGAACAAGGTGGCCATCTGCTCTTGGCTCATGTTGGGGGCGGCTACACTTGGTGTAGCTGATTAAGTACCAACCGATGCGGCAACATCTGATTGCTTTCCTTATTCAACGCACTGGTTTAGAGCGTTCATTTTGCTCTCTCTTGGTCTGTTAGCCGTCGCGTATACAACGGACTGAAAACCGAAGAGGCAAACCCGCGCTAAATCAAAGAGTTATGGAGGCGCGTGGCGGAGTCGAACCGCCCTAGATGGATTTGCAATCCACTGCATAACCGCTTTGCTAACGCGCCAATGAGTCAGTGAACCTTAACGCTGGATAAGGACTATCCCAGTTCACATTCGAGATTCGGACTTGACCGAAACCGCTGAAGAGCGGTATGAGAATTTGGAGCGGGAAACGAGACTCGAACTCGCGACCCCAACCTTGGCAAGGTTGTGCTCTACCAACTGAGCTATTCCCGCATCGATTTGATTTGGAAATTTTAAATCGCCGGCCCTTGGTTGTCAACAGAACGACGGATCTTCACGACAGTTCAGCCTGTTAATCTTCCCGTGAAAAAGTGGGTACTGCGGCCCTCAGGTAAATGATCATGGACCAGAGTGTTAGGGCGGCCGCAAGAAGTAACAAAAGCTGGCCTGTTGGACGTAATTGATCTTGGTAGATGTCGAGCCCGAATAAAAGCATGGTGATGGAGAGCATCTGAACGGTGGTTTTCCACTTCCCAAGCTCAGATACGGCGACTTTTTTTCTCTCACCGATTTCAGCCATCCATTCACGTAACGATGCGATGGTAATCTCGCGCCCAATGATGATGGCGGATGCCGTTGCTACAAGTGGGCTTGGATCGGCTTGAACGATGAGTACCAAGGTCACCGCAACCATCAGCTTGTCAGCCACTGGGTCTAGAAAGGCACCAAATCGGGTGGCCATGCTGAGCCTTCTTGCCAGATAGCCATCTAACCAATCGGTCACGCCCGCTATGACGAAAATCAGGCCGCACAGCAGGTGTGCGCTAGGCCAAGGAAGATAAAAAACACCGACTAACACAGGAATGAGTAATATCCTGAGAAAAGTCAGGTAAGTAGGAATGTTGAGCTTCATCTCAAGTCAGTTTACGGTCTTTGCTGATCCCAAGGGACCGAATGTTTGGCTAGAGCTTTCACGCTATCACTCTTGATCATGGAAGTGCTCGTAAATTCGTTCCGCCAATTGTTGGCTTATTCCATCGACCTGGGCTATTGCCTCAATGCTGGCACGCTCAAGTTCCTTGAAGCCACCAAATTGCCGAAGGAGTTGTTGTCGGCGCTTTGGGCCAAGACCTGAGATACCGTCAAGCGAAGACTGTGTCCTTGCTTTTGCTCTCCTTTGTCGATGCCCTGTAATGGCAAAGCGGTGCGCCTCATCTCGGATCTGCTGGATCAGCAATAGGGCCGGGGAGTGAGAGGGTAGCATGAATGTGTGGCCGGATTCTCCTGAAATTAGCACCTCCTGGCCTGGCTTACGATCAGGGCCCTTGGCGATTCCAATAATTTGGACATCACTCATTCCCAGTGCTACTAGAGATTCTCTAACCACACTGACCTGGCCACGTCCGCCATCAATGAAAAGAATGTCGGGAGATTCGAATTCGCCCGCTCGAATTCGTTGGTAACGGCGCGTGACGGCTTGTTTGAGTGCGGCATAGTCATCACCGCCTTGAATCCCCTCGATGTTGAATCGCCTGTAAGCCGATTTAAGTGGACCCTGATGGTCGAATACCACGCACGATGCAACCGTCAGCTCTCCTTGAGTGTGACTGATGTCAAAACATTCAAGTCGCCGCGGAGTGGTTGAAAGATGCAAGGACTCACCAAGATCCAAGTAGCGTTCGAAAAGCGACTGACGGCTGGATAGGCGGGTTGATAGCGCATTTTCAGCATTGGTCAGTGCCAATTGCACTCTTCGGGCGCGCTCACCCCTTGGATTACTGACGATACGGATTGTGTGTCCAGCCTGTTTTGACAGTGCTTCCTCGATGAGGTGGGTCTCATCGGGTGGAAAATTGACCAGGATTTCTTTGGGAACAGGTTTCCCAACGTAGTATTGAGCAATGAACGTTTGAAGAATCGCTCCAAGTTCTGTGACTTCATGAATTACGGGGAAATAATTGCGATCACCAATTTGCTGGCCATGACGGATGAAAGTCATCTGCACGCATGCTGTGAGTCCCTCAGTGGTACAGGCGATAATGTCAAGATCCCCCTGCTCCCCGTGAACTGACTGCTTTTCAAGCACGGTTCTAAGCGTTGCGATCTGATCTCGGTAACGAGCCGCTCTCTCAAATTCGAGTTCAGAGGAGGCCTTTTCCATGCGTTTTGCCAAGGCGTCGATAAGATGGCTGCCATCACCCTCCAGAAACATGAGCGTATCTTTGACATCCACAGCGTAATCCGCCGGGCTGATCAGGCCCACACAGGGCGCCGTGCAGCGTTCTATCTGATATTCAAGACAAGGTCTGGAGCGATTTTCAAAAAAGGAGTCACGACATTGTCTGACGGGAAAGACCTTTTGGAGAAGTTTTAGGCTTTCCCTTACAGCATTTGCGCTAGGGTAGGGCCCAAAGTATCGGCCCTGGCGTTGCTTAGCGCCTCGATGAAAACTGAGTCGAGGGAAAGTCTGATGCGTCGAGACATAAATTGCAGGGTAGCTCTTGTCATCTCTAAGGGTAATGTTGTAACGAGGCCGGTACCTTTTGATGAGCTGACTCTCGAGGAGAAGGGCTTCAGCTTCACTGTGCGTGACTCGAACATCAATGGAATGAATCCGGGCCACCATTGCCTGTTGTTTGGGTGATGACTCTCTTGATTGGAAATAGCTGCCCACTCTTTTTTTGAGGTTTTTCGCTTTCCCGACATAGATCACCTCCCCGCGATGGTCCAACATGCGGTAAACCCCTGGGCGCTGGGTCAATGTGTCCAGGAAACTCTTGAGATCGAAAGGTTCTAAAGCATCGATCGATGTCATGGGGATGGCGCTTAGTTCACTTGCATCAGCCAACGAGACTTATAATGGCTCACTTACTTGCTATATATACAAGCTTCAACGCCAGAAGGCATCTCACCCATGACTGATTTTTTCAATCCGCGACTTGCTCTGGGGCTCACCAATCGTTATCCGTTGTCCTATGTCAAAAGCAGGGAAGAACGACGCTTGGTTAAGCAGTTGGAGGCGCTATCCAAAGCTCACTATGGCGATGCCCGTGCTGTGCGTATCTGGACATGCAGTGAAGGGCTCGATGGTGATGTGTCCCTCGCAGATCCTTTGGCAGTGATCCGCCATATCAGAGCCTCAAAGGAGGATGCCCTTTACGTGCTTAAGGACATGCCCTCCCTCTTTGATGCAAATCCGGTTTTGGTTCGCGCTTTGCGAGACCTTTATGAATGCCTTTTGGGGACAGAGCGCTTTGTTTTTCTGAGTCACCCTGGTTTTCTGCTTCCGGAGGAGCTTCGGGGACAGGCCTGGTTTGTCGATCTGGGTATGCCGGATGCCAAGGAAATCGAGACTCATCTAAACGAGCTTCTGGTCCGTTACAAGCGCCTGAGCGAAGTGGATGAAAATTGGATCCTTCAGGCCGTCACTGCAATGAAAGGACTCGGCCTTGAGGAAATTACTCATCTCTTCTTTGGTTGGAACACAGAGAATCGATTTGAGCTTCTCTCCATTCTTGAAGATGTGTATGCCAATAAAACTGCATCACTCCAGAAGGAGGGTTGCCTTCAGTTCATGCCGAAGAATCTTCGTGTTGAAGATGTCGGCGGGCTTGAAAATCTGAAGGAGTGGGTGCTCAGTCGTAAAAGCCTCTTCAGCCGGCAGTCATTTCAGGAAGGGGTCCCGATGCCCGCAGGGATCCTTTTTATGGGAATTAGCGGCTGCGGCAAAAGTCTGGCCGCAAAAGTCATTGCCGGTGCGTGGAATTTGCCCTTGGTCCGTCTGGACATGAACCTGGTCATGTCAGGAGCCTATGGCACGCCGGAGTTTGCATTTGATCACGCACTACGAACCGCAGAAAATATCTCGCCATTGGTCCTTTGGATCGATGAAATGGAGAATAGCTTCGGTTATGACGGCAATTCGTCCGGCGGGAACAACAGTATCTTTTCGACCTTCCTGACCTGGCTCCAAGAAAAGCCACCGCAGGTTTTTGTGGTAGCAACCGCTAACCGCATCGAACGGTTGCCTGCCGAGGTCATTCGAAAAGGACGTTTCGACCAATTGTTCTTCCTCGACCTACCCTCAGACGAGGAACGAAGGGCAATTTTCCGAATTCACATCACGGCGTATGGTGCAGATCCGGATACCTTTAACATGAACCTTTTGTCCATCCTGACCAAGGACTGGAGTGGGGCCGAAATCGAACAGGCGGTAAAGGCTGCTCGCATCCATGCCTTTCAGGAGGGTCGATTGTTTGATGAAAAAGACATTACTTACACGTCTGCGCGGATGGTGCCGTTGTCGAGGACCATGGAGGAGCAGATCAAACACCTTCGACAGTGGTCCCAGACGCGCGCAACCCCCGCTTCCCGAAAAGCGGCTTGATAGGACCTTGTTGGGTCGATTTCGTCACGGCTCCAGCGGTTTACGGCGGGGTAGGATGGCGCTAAAGTTCTCTCATCCTGAACTAGAGTAAACAAGACCGAATTCCGAGTCAGCCCGTCGACTTGGGTTGCTGTCGGTTGAAAACTGCTTTGCCAGTCCTTCGAGACAGCAAAGGAATCCTTCGCCCAAGGGATGAGGCAGCTATAAATTAGCGGCAAAGCTCTTGCTTTGATGCCCCGACGTTTGGCGTCCCGAAGGGCGCCTTTATTTTTCCAAGAAATATCCATGACAATCCGAACTCGTTTTGCTCCAAGTCCTACCGGTTACCTTCACGTAGGGGGTGCACGAACGGCACTCTTCTCCTGGCTCTATGCGCGTAAGCATGGGGGCACCTTCGTTTTACGAATCGAAGATACGGATCTTGAGCGTTCGACGGAAGAGTCAGTGAATGCCATTCTCGAGGGTATGGCTTGGTTGGGGCTGGGCTATGATGAGGGACCCTTCTTCCAGACGCACCGTTTCGATCGTTACAAGGCGTTAATTCAGCAACTTCTTGATGAAGGGAAGGCCTACCACTGCTACTGTAGTCGCGAAGAGCTCGATGACATGCGTGCTGAACAAATGGCACGCAAGGAAAAACCGCGCTATGACGGCCGCTGCCGGCAGCGGCAAGCAATTCCCCAAGGTCTGAACCCTGTGGTCAGATTCCTCAACCCGGATGATGGTGAGGTAGTCATCAATGATCTGGTTAAAGGGAAAATTGTGGTTCGTAATACAGAACTGGATGACCTCATCATCGCTCGTTCTGATGGCTCACCGACCTATAACTTCACCGTAGTTGTCGATGATCTTGATATGAACATCACCCATGTCATTCGGGGGGACGATCATGTCAACAATACGCCCCGACAGATCAATATTCTGAAGGCCTTAGGGGCCAAGCTACCGGAATATGCCCATGTTCCTATGATCCTAGGATCGGATGGTGCGCGTCTTTCAAAGCGCCACGGTGCCGTCAGTGTTCTTCAATATCGTGATGATGGTTACCTCCCTGAAGCGCTACTCAATTATCTGGTGAGGCTTGGATGGTCTCATGGTGACCAAGAGATCTTCTCGATCGATGAAATGGTCAATGCGTTTGATATTCCCGATATCAATCACTCAGCCTCCACATTCAATACAGAGAAGCTGCTTTGGTTGAATCATCATTACTTGATGCACAGTGATCCTGGGCATGTGGCCCATCATTTACGCTGGCATCTGGGTCAGCTGGGGGTCGATCCTTCGGTCGGACCGGATTTGATCGAGGTAGTGAAGGCCCAGCGAGAACGAAACAAAACGTTAGTTGAGATGGCGCAGGCAAGTCTGTTTTTCTTCAGGGATTTTGAAGGCTATGACGACAAGGCAGCTTCAAAACATCTGACGGAGGCATCGCTAGGGGGGCTGAGGCTTCTGGAAGAGAATCTCACAGCACTCTCACCATGGCGTCGGGAGAGTCTTCATGATTTGATTTCGGCTACCGCCGAAGCCCTGGGTCAAAAGATGGGTGCTGTCGCTCAACCGCTTCGTGTGGCGGTGAGTGGAACGACCGTTTCCCCTCCCATTGACCTCACAATCGAAATTCTGGGCAAGGAAAAAACGCTAGAGCGGATTAAGTCGGCGATCGCGTGGATTGGTTGATCAATCTTGGAGCGTCTCAAAAATATGTGGGCGAGATCTAGACACACCCAAAGATCCGACCTATAATTTATGGCTTGACGTCGAGGGGCCATAGCTCAGCTGGGAGAGCGCTACAATGGCATTGTAGAGGTCGCGAGTTCGATCCTCGCTGGCTCCACCAAGCTCGACGAAAATGTGTTTTGTCCCCATCGTCTAGAGGCCTAGGACATCGCCCTTTCACGGCGACGACAGGGGTTCGAATCCCCTTGGGGACGCCAAGTAGGATAAAAGGCTTGCTCTTTAGCAAGCCTTTTGTTTTCTGGCTGTCAGCAAAATATCTCCGTCCGATTCAGGGCAATTATTATCTTGTCTGCAACCTGGTTTTAACCGGGGCGGCCTGTGGTATTCTTCGGCTTGAGCCCTCTGGCTGTGGGTCTTATCTTCTGGTGCCCACCTCACGTCAACTTAGTCGAGCATGAAAGGAATCCTGAAATTCGCTGCGGTTTTTCTTTGCGTTTCTATGACCAGCGGGTTTGTAGATGCAACGGTGTTCTACAGCAAAGAAGAAGCTTTTGAACTGGCTTTTGGTAAAGAAGCTGAAATCGTTGATCATCAGGTCTTTTTGACGGATGAGCAGACGGCACAGATCGAACAGCTTGCAAAAACCAAGCTAGATTCGCAGCTTTACACGTTTTTCGAAGCACGCCGCAACGGACAGATATTAGGTTACGCCGTCATTGAATCTCACACCGTGAGAACGCAGCCCGAGACGATGTTGATCGCCCTTTCCCCGAAGGGTGAACTCATGAAATCTGAGATTCTCGCCTTCCATGAACCCCCGGAGTACAAGCCTTCCTCAGCCTGGTTTGACACGCTGGTCGGAAAGCCGGTCAAAGACCTCCGACAGAATCAGGGAGTCGATGGCATTTCTGGTGCAACCTTGAGCGTCAAGGCCTCGCTTGAGGGAATACGAAAGGCGCTGGCGGTCTTTCAGATCGCGATGGCACCAACACTTAAATAAATGCGATTCTTTATTTCAGGAGAACAGAATCGGCAGATGGTATTGAACACCATCGTTCTTCTGTTTCTTATCTACATGGTGGTGCTTTGGATCAGTCTTGGACTGATGTATTTCCATCGTATGGAGCTCACAGCGGTCTCTGTTCAGGAGTACTATCTCGGATCGGCCGCCCGCTTTACCGAGCCGAGAAGCTATCAAAGTCTCCTTGAGGTATCTCATGCACACCTATTCTCGATGGGAATGCTTGCGGTCACTCTTACTCATCTGTTGCTCTTTGCGCCCCTCCCAGATCGCATCAAGATTGGTCTGAGTGTCGCAGTTTATTTGGGAGCCATCGGGGATGAGGGGGCAGGGTGGCTTGTTCGCTTTGTGGATCCGAGGTTTGCGTATTTCAAGATCGCGATGTTCCTGCTGATGGAAATCAGCCTTGCGGTTTTAATCACCATAGTCATCTATGGATTGATCAGCCAGCGTCGACGCCACCACGCAACAAATAAGCGCCCACCTCGAAAGAAACCCCCTGGTCCTGGCCACATTCGCTGACTTTTAAGGGAGTCCTTCAATTAGCCCAAAAAAAATCCATGTTTGAATCACCCTGGTGGCTTCCCGGGCCGCATCTGCAGACACTCTGGCAGCCTCTCATTAGGAAAGTCCCGGCAATTCAGGTTCGCAGGGAACGGATAGAAACAGCGGATGGCGACTTTCTGGATCTTGACTGGCATGGAGAGCACCATCGACCCTTGGTAATCCTTCTCCACGGCTTAACGGGCTCGACGCGATCGCCATATATCGTCGGGATGCAGTCGGCCTTGGAGCTGAATGGTTATCGTAGCGTGGCTTTGAATTTCAGGGGTTGTGGCGGAACCCCCAATAGAACATGGAAAGCCTATCACTCAGGGGATACCCAGGATCTTCGTTACCTGATTCAGTGGCTCAGGTCCAAGGCGCCCGATGTGGGTTTACGGGCTGTAGGATTCTCACTCGGGGGCAACGTTCTTTTAAAGTACTTGGGTGAAGAGGGTGATCGCTCACATCTTGAGGCCGCAGTCTCCATCTCGGCTCCGATCAAGTTGGCCTCCTGCTCATCTCGCCTGGATAGAGGGCTTTCACGGCTTTACCGTAATCAATTGATCAAGGAGCTCAAGGAGTATCTGGTCGTCAAATCACAATTTCTGCGACAGATCGGCTGCGATGAAGATGCTGACCGGCTCGACGCCTTGGGTCCTCTTGATTCGGTCTCTTCTTTTTGGGAATACGATGATCGGGTCGTGGCTCGGCTGTATGGGTTTAGAGATGCCGCAGACTACTATGCACAGTCGAGCAGTTTTGGGTACCTCAGAGCGATTGAATGCGCAACACTGATCATTCAGTCGCTGGATGATCCCTTTCTTACGGTCGATGTGTTGCCAAAGCCTGAAGAGGTTGGCTGTCGGGTGAAGGTCAGTGCAACCCGCAGAGGGGGGCACGTGGGTTTTATTCAGGGCCAAAGCCCTTGGAGTCCCCGGTACTGGTTGGAAGATCAAGTCATTGGTTTTTTTCAGAACCAATAATTCAGTGAGTCTACTCAGGTTCCCCCGAGTTTTTTGACGCACTCCTTATAAGCCGGTGATTCCACATCCAGCTTAAGCTGTGAACACACGCTTTTGACGTCTTTTCTCATCGAAGGGAAATGACTGTCAGGCAGATTCGCTGTTGCGTTCTGAAGGGCATCCCCTAATTTTCGGTCCGTTAAAATGGCTTCGGCCGCCTGATAGGTGAGATCGGTCAACGTGAGATCAAAGCGCTCAATTTCGCGTAGCGGCTTTGCCGGATTGTTGACGGTATATCCCGTTTTGGAGCCATCGAATGTAGCAATAAGCCGGACTTGCCCACGATAAATTGGTGTTATGCCGGCATCCTCGTTGCAGGATTTGAGGTTATGTGGGCGGGAAGCCAGTTGCGATGAGCTCATTTTGGAAAGCGTGTAATAAAGATCGGCCTTGATCGTGCTCATATCCACGTTGGCGATGCCGTTCGAGAAATCTATGCAATAGCCAAGGACCCAATCCGAAGGGCCCACAAAATTGCCCAGGATTTCCCGCATCAGACTTCCGGTGCGCTCTCTGATGTGTCGTGCGGTGTCTTCATCGGTAAAGTTGTAGTAAAGACCGTCGGCATATATTCCTGCAAGGGCGCCACGAGCCGAGTCGGCATCTTGTTCCAGAATTGAGAGTACCAGTCCTTTTATAGAAAGATTACGTTTTAATGCCTGGTAATCTGAAGATCGATTGACACGATTGACGTAGGTGGTTGTTTTGATCTCCTTGATGTTCCATTCGGGGGGTGGCGTGTTGAATGATGCACAGCCACTCACAAGGTATGCCATGCAAAGACAGGAGGAGATCGCAAAAAGCTTCATAGTGAGGGGCATAGGCGGTGTGAGTGGGTATGTCCTTTTATTTTAGTCGGTGAAAAAAAAGGCTGGGAGCCCAATCCCTCCAAAGTCACAGAGAAATTGATTCAACGGGAGAAGTCATGATCGAAGAATTTAAGAAATTTATTTTCAAAGGCAATGTCGTTGATCTTTCCACAGGTGTGATTATCGGGGCTGCCTTCACGTCGATCGTGACCTCATTCACTAAGGGAATAGTAGAACCTCTGATCGCGCTAGCCGGTGGTGGTCCATCTCCAAAACTCACGATCCCGATCATGAATCGTATGGTTGAAGTCACTGAGAAGCTACCCGGTGGCGAAGTTAAATCGCATTTGGTCAACAAGCTGATTGAGCTTGATGTGGGGATTGTTATCGGTGCAGTCTTTAGCTTTCTGATCACATCTGCCGTGGTTTTTTTAGTGATTGTGAAACCCGTCAACAAACTCATGGCGCGGACGCATCGTCAGGAAGAGCAAAATCCGTTTGAAACACACGCCTCAGAGGAAGTCCTTCTCCTGCAGGAGATTCGGGATCTTTTAAGGGAGCAAGTCAATCGCTGAAAGACTGATTGCATCAGAAAGTTGAACACAAAAAAAAGCCCGAAGGTTCAAAACCGACGGGCTCTTCAGAGGAGATCCATTTGAAGTCTGATGGATTGAGGGTGATCATAATCCTTGAACCTTAATTGAACCTTAATCTTTGAGTGGATATTCACTTTCTTTTAATTTGGTGATTACTTTTAGTCCCCCAAGATGACTCGACTTTGAAAACTGGATACTACCACCGTGCTGCTCCACTAAGGATTTGACGATAGACAATCCTAGGCCATGACCACCTCTTGATTCATCAAGACGCGCACCGCGCTGGAGGAGCTCCATCATGGTGGACTCATCACAGCCTTCCCCATCATCTTCGACGATGATTAACAAGTCAGCGTTAATGAAACTCATCGTGATATCAATGCGATGTCGTGACCATTTCGCAGCGTTATCAACGAGATTCCCCAGTAATTCCATCAGGTCATGCCGATCATGATGAAGATCGATGTCGGGGACGTGAACCTCGAAGGCGAGATCGCGATCGTGATACATCGAGCGAATCACCTTGACCAACGCATTGACCTCCACTTTGGGGTTAAAGCAGTGGGCCGCCGGTCCTATTCCAGCGACCCGGGCGCGGCGTAATTCTCCTTCAACAATTTTTAGCATGATGTTGGTATTTGTCACCAAGGTCTCCCGGACTCGGTCATTACCGGAAAGAGACGGGTCTTCGGCCAGGCGAAACAGAATGGTTAGTGGATTTTTAAGGGCATGTGCCAGATTACCAATCGCATTGCGGGATCGATCAAGTCTCTGATTGATCAAGGTAACCAGTTTTTTTATTTCCTGCGCTCGCATCAGGTCAACGGCCGACCCTTCCGACAGAAATTCTGCTGAGGCAGCAATGCTTGCAAGTTCCCTTCGCAGGAATACGAATGGGCTGAGCGCGTTCCGGACAAAGATCCACTGTAAGACAAGGGCAAGAAAAATGATCGCCCCATTCAGCATCAGCATAAGGCTCCCGATCTCTGTGATATGCCGATTCAAAATGGTCTGATCTTCGCCCACAGAGATCTGGATGGGTGTTCCCCGCAGGTCGATCCCACGTGTCAGCATCAGCAATGATTGAGCCTCCGGTCCATTCGTATGCCAACGTTTGGGTTTACGGTCATCCAGACGAACCGTAGCCAACATCATGTTGCCTAATGAGGGTGAGTAAATGCGTTTGTGGGGCGTTTCAACGATGTAGTAGTGCCCTGAGTTTAGCCGCCGATAAAAGGGGAGTTGGCGCTCTGGATCGAATCGAATTTCACCGTCCGGATCCAGCGCCAGGGACTCTCTTATGTCCTCAATATCCGCATCGAGTCGGGAGACCATCTGCGACTCACTGATCACCGGAAGGGCCTCGCTTCGCAGCGCCCATTGGAGGCCAAAACCAGAAGCAAGGATCACTCCAAGTCCAATGTTGAGTCGGGCTCTCAGCGTAATCATGCGGGGTGAACCAGAACGTAACCTTGACCCCGTCGCGTTTGAATACGATCGTGTCCAATCTTTTGTCGAAGCTTTGTGATGTAGACCTCGATGATATTGCTATCAGGTTCGCTGTCAGATCGGAAAAGATGTTCGCTCAAGTGCGTTTTTGAAAGGATTTGTCCCGGATGAAGCATGAAGGCCCTCATCATTCGAAACTCCATGCCGGATAGTTCAACCCATGCGCCACTGTCGATGCGGATGCGCTGTGTATCTTCATCCAGCTCGATGCCATCGATACGAAGAGGGCCCGGACTGTGGCCATGCGTTCTTTTAAGGATGGCGTTGATTCGGGCAAACAGCTCCTCGCTATGAAAAGGTTTTCCCAGATAGTCATCGGCACCCGCCTTGAACCCATCCACACGCTCATGCCACGCAGCACGGGCTGTCAGGATAATGATGGGAATCATGACGCCAGAGCTACGCCAACGGGCAAGAATCTCAAGCCCGGGAAGGCCAGGAAGGCCCAGGTCAAGAACGATCAAATCATAGAGTTCGGTCGACCCTCTAAATTCGGCATCAAGGCCTTCCGTGGCAAGATCCACGGAGAAACCTCGATTTGAGAGATCCTCTACCAAATTCGCCCCTAATTGGGGGTCATCCTCGACAACCAGGATACGCATGAGATTCCTCGGTTGATCTCACTCTAAAGATGGGGATTCTATTCCTGGGGGCAAGACTTATAAACTCTATCGATGGGTGCAATCTGGGGCATTTTCGGCCCGAAACCGGTGCGTTCGCTCATTCGGGGCTGCTGATTATTCAATTCCTTCCTGAAAACAAGGGCTGTTCCGAAGCGCAAGAGTCATGTCCGCTTCTTATCGATGGATTGGTACGGTTCGTGCGTGAGAAAAAAGAGGTGGGGCGCTCCTAACCGTTTGCCAAGAAAATTGAAGAAGATACCCAGAGGATAGTAACGATGCCAAGCCAGACACTCACCCTTCTCCTGGCTGGAGGGCAGGGGTCACGCCTATTTCCATTGACCCGTGATCGCGCTAAACCCGCTGTGCCGTTCGGCGGGAAATACCGGGTCGTCGATTTCACTCTCTCGAATTGCCTTCACTCAGGGCTAAGGCAAATACTGGTTCTGACGCAGTACAAATCGCAGTCTTTGCAGCGTCACCTTCGAGACGGTTGGTCAATCTTCAGCCCAGAATGTGGTGAATTTATCACCATGGTTCCACCCCAAATGAGGACCAGTGATTCCTGGTACGAAGGCACGGCAGATGCCCTCCATCAAAACCTCTATCTTTTGGAGAGAAGTCCTTCGCAGGATGCCCTGATTCTGGCAGCGGATCATATCTACCGGATGGATTATGCGGCAATGATTCAGGCCCACCGGGAAAATGGAGCAGATCTGACCGTGGCCTGTATGAAGGTGCCTCTTTCAGAAGCCAGTGCCTTTGGTGTGATGGGAATCGATCACGACTCGCGAATCGTGACCTTTGATGAAAAGCCGGAATCTCCTCAAGCCCTCCCCGGAAGCCCGAGAGAAGCATTGGTTTCCATGGGCATCTATGTTTTCACCAAACAGGTTCTGATCGACGCACTGATCGAAGACCATGATCTTGAGGGGTCGAGCCATGATTTTGGTCGTGACATCATCCCCCGCATGATTGGGAATGGAAAAGTCTTTGCCTATTCGTTCGGTGGACAGCGCGGGCGGGTGAGTTCCGATCATTACTGGCGGGACGTGGGAACGATCGATGCCTTTTACGATGCCAACATGGATCTTCTCAAGCCAGTGCCACCCCTGGATCTCTATCAGGAGAATTGGGGAATCAGAACTTACCATGGCCAAAATCCGCCAGCTCGCATGGTGCCCGGAGGCACTGGAGATCAGGGGGTTTTGTTGGATTCCATTCTGGGGGCTGGCGCCTTGATCTCCGGAGGTTACGTCAAACGCTCGATTCTTTCATCGCGGGTTCGGGTGCTTGAAGGTGCTTCCGTCGAGGATTCCATTCTCTTTGATCAGGTGACGGTAGGGGAGGGTGCCGTCCTCAGACGTTGCATTATCGATAAGGGGGTCTCAATTCCACCTGGCATGCAGATTGGGGTCAATCTTGATGCCGATCGGGAGCGCTACACCGTTTCTGAAAATGGCGTCATTGTGGTCCCGCGGCTGCATAGTTTCGAAGACTCGCAGGATTAAAGCCGGCCATCGTCTAGAATGGACTTAACCGAATCGGTACATGAATTAACGGATGTGAGAGGGACGGATGCATAGCAAGCTTGAAAAAATCACCCGCGAAATCGTTGATCGTAGTCATAAGTCGCGTGAGGCCTATCTTGCGAGGATCGAGGCTTCAAGGGCGGTTTGGCCAAGTCGAAAGGTTCTGGGGTGTGGGAATCTCGCACATGGTTTTGCGGCCTGTCACATGGCGGAGAAAAATGATCTTAAAGGGCAGGAAAAGCCGAATATTGCGATCGTCTCCTCCTATAACGACATGCTTTCTGCGCATGAACCCTATAAAGATGCGCCAGATCTCATTAAAACGGTCATCAGAAAGGAAGGGGGCGTGTCTCAGTTTGCTGGTGGAGTCCCTGCCATGTGTGACGGGATTACCCAGGGCTTCCCCGGGATGGAAATGTCCCTGTTTAGCCGAGATGTGATCGCCATGTCCACGGCGATCTCCCTGAGTCACAACATGTTTGATGGTGCGCTTTACCTTGGGGTCTGCGACAAGATTGTCCCAGGGCTTCTCATGGGAGCTCTTTCATTTGGTCATCTGCCTGGGATTTTTATCCCTGCGGGTCCGATGCCTAGCGGGATAACCAACAAGGAGAAGTCACGGGCGCGGCAGAAGTTTGCTGAAGGCAAGATTGGTCGAGATGAGCTGCTCGATAGCGAGGCACGTTCCTATCACAGTCCCGGAACATGCACTTTTTACGGGACGGCTAACAGTAACCAAATGATGATGGAGATTATGGGACTCCATCTGCCTGGCAGTTCATTCGTCAATCCTTATACCCCGTTGCGTGATCAATTCACCGCCAAGGCTGCCTCTCAGATTCTGAAGTTCACCGCATCCGGGTCTGATTTTCGCCCGATCGGTCATGTGGTGGATGAGAAAGCCATCGTCAATGCCATTATCGGTCTTCTGGCAACCGGGGGCTCAACGAATCACACCATGCATTTGGTGGCGATAGCCCGAATGGCCGGCATCATCATTAACTGGAATGACTTCGACAATCTTTCAAAGATCATTCCCTTGATCGCAAGGGTTTACCCCAACGGTCCGGCCGATGTGAATGACTTCCAGAATGCCGGAGGGCTTCAGGCCGTCATCGCGCAGCTGTTGTCACATGGCCTTCTCCATGGGGATATTCTCACGGTAGGGGACCAAAAAGGCCTTGGGCAATATGCGTTTGATGTGCATCTTGATTCAGATGCACTGATCTATGATCAAACCCCTACCAATTCTCGGAATCCGGAAATCATCAGTTCTGTTGATAAGCCATTTGCTCCTATCGGCGGCATACACTTGATGCGTGGAAACCTTGGACGGGGCATCTCAAAAGTCTCTGCTGTTTCAGAAGAACATCACGTTGTTGAGGCGCCTGCCCTGGTCTTTGATGATCAGGAGGAAATGCTCACGGCATTCCGTGAGGGTGAGCTTGAGCGGGATTTCGTAGCCGTCATCCGATTTCAAGGGCCCCGTTCCAATGGCATGCCGGAGCTCCATAAACTGACCCCGCCCCTGGGACTTCTCCAGGACAAAGGATTTAAGGTCGCCTTGCTGACTGACGGCCGCATGTCGGGTGCTTCCGGTAAGGTCCCTGCAGCCATTCATATGTACCCCGAGTGCATTAACGGTGGCCCGCTCGCAAAAGTGCGTAATGGGGACATCATCCATCTCGACATCATGGCCGGAGTGGTGAATATCCTGGTCGATGAGGAAGAATTCGATGGTCGCATTCCTGATCAAAGCTCTGCGGACAATCACCACATCGGGATGGGTCGTGAGCTCTTTGGCGGTTTCCGTCTAGGCGCCACCACCGCTGAAACCGGGGCAAGCAACCTTTTCGTCATTGACTGATAGTTCTTAGCGAGTCTGATTCTATGTCGTCCCAACAGTTAAATGCCCTACAGATTCTTCAACAGGGACCGGTTGTCCCCGTCATGGTCATCGATGACCTGACAACAGCGGTACCCTTGGCGCGTGCTTTAGTGGAGGGGGGAATACGGGTACTTGAGATCACCCTCAGGACCCCGGTGGCCATAGATGCGATTCGTCGGATCGCCGGTGAGGTCGAGGGGGCAATTGTGGGCGCTGGAACGGTTCTCACCCCCGATCAATTTCGAGCTTGTCGTGAGGCAGGCTCTCGTTTTGTCATCAGCCCCGGGTTGACTTCGAACTTGTTGGATGCGGCAAAGGGAGAGGGTATTCCTCTGATTCCAGGAATTGCAACGATCTCTGAACTGATGCTAGGCATGGAATATGGCCTTGATGCATTCAAGTTCTTCCCGGCGGAGGCCGCCGGAGGAATCCCAATGCTGAAAGCCATCGCCGGGCCGATTCCACAAATCCAGTTCTGCCCGACGGGGGGTATTACACCATCCAACTATCGGGACTATCTTGCGCTCAAGAATGTCTCCTGCGTCGGCGGCTCCTGGCTTGCTCCTGCCGATAAGGTCCGGGCAGGTGATTTTGCGGCTGTCACCACTCTGGCCAGAGAGGCCGTTACAGGCGCATCCTGATCAGGCTTGGCTTCAGGATGAAATCTCGGCGCTCAAATGAGAAAGGGCGCCGACAATCGACTCAGCAACAACGGGAGGTGGCTGCCTGAGAAAGGTGCTCCAGGCTTCCGATACTTCCTCCTCATATCGCGCTTCAGCACCTGGATTATCCTGGCACCAACTGATTCTGACGGCATGTCCAATCAGGATATCGGTCACCAGAGTGTCGCCAAAATGGATTTCAGGATGAGTCCTTACCAGTTCGCTCAGAACTTTTAGCGTTTCTACGGTCAGTTCGCGATATTCAGGCGCCTGGATTCGATCCAGAAGATGCGTAATTCGAAGTTTGAAGGTTTGTTCACCTGCAGTCATGTGCGAACGAATGTCGAGGCTGTCAATTCGCCGATGCGAGTTGTACTTGCCCCCAATCATCAGGCCTTCACAGTGGCCGAGTAGGGCGTAAACCCCTTCAAAAAAGGCATTGTCTGCTCGACCTACGCTCCCCTGCTGTTCGCGCCAATGAAGCCAGTATTCCCCCTTGCCTTCGTTGCTTTCGGTATTGATTTGAACGTCCCTAATCCAGGCGGTGGTGGGTTCTGATTTTGCTGACAAACTTTCCGCATTTTCGAGTGCGGTTTCGCTTTTGGCGTAATCATTTAACGTATCGCGCAAGGCCTTGGAGAGTCGGTGGGGTGCAAAGCCCAATATGCGCTCAAACGCCTGATCAAGTGATCCACCCGACGCTCTTTTTTCCCTGGCGATGATGACATCGAGAATGTGGCCGACACGAATCGTGTTCAGATTGGAAAAAAGAGCGGGCTCTTGTTTGATCAGAAGCCCCAGTGCGATGATTAATTCTTGAATCAGAATCTGAAGGCTCGGATTGCCGGGGTTGAAATTTCGAATGGCTTCGAGAAGTTCTGAAGAGTCCGCCGGTCTCCTGAATGTTGCTTTGCTACTGTAGGATTTCCCGACGGTCAGCCCGTGCTGACGAACCAGGATTTCTGTGGCTGCCTGTTCGAGATTGATGTCGTATTTGCCCAAAAGTGCAGCGGTAATACGGATCAGTCGCCAGTCGTGATGATTACCCGCCTGAATATAGAGATCTTCCAGAATTTCAGACATGGAGAAAGGCAAGTCGCCTGAAGCGCTCAGATCGCGTTCATGGAGAATCCTTAAAATTTCAAGCCAATCATTGGCGGCGCGGGTCTGATGCAGTCGAGCCGTCAGTGCGGAGTTTTCAAGCAGATCCAGGGGGGTTTCATCGGGTTCAGGACGCTCGATCCGATTAAATTCTAAAAGCCCAAGGGTATGACGTCCCGGCGATTCCATCGTGAGACTGTCCCGAAGCGCGTTATCAGAGAGCTGAAAATCATGAAGTTTTCCGATTCGCTCGAAGGCGGTGTCCTCTGCAAAATCTGAAAGTGGGATTAGTCTGGCTGAGATGCTTGGGTCTTTTTCAGATGAAAGTCCTCTGAGAAACGAGAGTAACAACTCGGCATCTGGCCCTTCCAGCATATTTGCATGAAGGTCTATCAGCAGCAGCGGACGAACTTGAGGATTTGGCCAATGGGAGCTGATGTAGCGAAGTTCTGCCTTGATGCGTTCGATCAGCAGAGGATTGTCCATGGCGAGATAAAAGCCACTTTGATTGAGGAACTGCGGAATAAAGACGACGGGATGATCACCCAACACATAAAGACGTGCAGTGGACAGGGTTCTGATCTGACGAAGTGGACGTCCACTCAGGCCCATCCTGTCGTTTCGACCGACTTGACTGTATGCAAGCGACAACTCACTGGCGCTGCGGATTTCCAAGGGCAAAATATCCTGACGCGAGGCGGCAGGGAGCTTAGCCGCATCGAGGGTCTGCTTGACACCCTGGGTTTCAGCCAGTATTGCAACCTGCACCTCGGTCATTTTTGATGCCGGCAACGGTTGATGCCGATTGAGTGGATCCACATCCTTGGGCATCAGCAATTCGTCTGAGATCATGCAACCCAGAATGAAAAGACTTTGCGCCCAGACCAGAGGAACATTCTCATTGGGAAGTCGGGCCTGACTTCCAGGGTGATTCCGCTCTGCACTGATGCCGCTGGCTTCGACGTAATACAGTTCAGGAACGAGCTTCTTGCCATCCCGCTCAATTGCGATGGCCTCTATGCGAGCGCGGTAATGTGCTGCCGCCTCAGAATTTCCATCAAATAAATGATTGAGAAATTGATAGCAGAAGAACAGTGGCCACTCGCATTCAATATCAGCAAAGGCCTTCAGTTCATGAGGCTCATAGTGCAGTCGGTGCGGATCTTCGATAACCGTTTGATGACCGTCAAGGAGAAACCGTTTGCAGCCATAGCGGCCCTCTAACTTTTCGATACTCCGGTGGACGGTTTGTTCTTTCAGCACAGGATCTGATACCGCAAATGCAGGAAATCCAGTGATGCTAAACAAGGCCGCATCGACTTCTTTGGATATCGACTCTCGGGGTAGAAGCGCTGAGAGTGCGATACGTGTTCGAGCAATATCGTCTGCTACAACATGGACCAAAGAAGCCTGCCCACCTTCTGAGCCAAAAAGGTTAAGACCATCCATGGCTTCAAGAGCCGCCAGTGCCATACCGATGGAGCTTGCGTTGAGCTCCGGTTCGCCATGATTCAATTTGTGGCCACGCTCCCAAATCCCGTAGTCAGGGGTTCGGTAGCTTCGACTGATGTAATGGACCAGATTTTGGATGAAATTCACTTCATCGAGTGTGCCGATGATTCGAAGTCCTGACTGAATCATCTGCGCCAGCGTCACAAGGTAAAGGGACGTGGCATCCAACTGGAGATGCCCCCAGGCATCATCGGCGACGACCTCCTGACCATCTCGTGTGCCGTACTTGGCATGGAGAGAATCAATAGGGTTTTGGGTGTGCTTGAAGCGTTCAACTTTGGATGCTTGCCTCATCATGGCTGTCAGCAGGCCACGCATCAGTTTGATGACGGACTGTTCAAGCAGATAAGCTCGATCCGGAGCAATCCCTTTTCGTTTATAGGCCATGGCTAGCCCCCAGGCCGCCATGATGCTGTAAACATTGTCGCGCACCCAGGCGTCTGTATAGTCGCCGTGATTGGTGATGGCAGTACTGGCAGGAAGTAGACCCGTCAGAAAATCCTGACGTGCCAGAATGATCTCATCGACCTGCTCAAAGTAATGATTTAGAAGGTCTGAGTCGCCCTCAGATGATTCATTACGACCAAAAATTGAAGCAATAAAGCGCCTGACCGGTTGCGTGTCCATCGCGGGTGATCTCACCTTATGCCCATGCGTTCGAGGTTATCGACCTGATAGCCTGATTCCTGACGTCGCTCCATGAGGGGGTCAGGACTCACGTAAGGCCATTTTGAGAGGATCTCGCGCGATGGAATCGAGCATCTCCCATAGGGAATCATCAGATCGGCAGACAGAAGAAAGGCCCGATTGGTAAAGCAAAAATCCTCTCTTCTTTGAGTTGCTGGCAACTTGATTTCAGCATGGCGTGACTGGTTGGCTTGGCGAGCGTTCTCGGATCCTTGGTATTGTGCGCGTGCATCCGTCATCGGAAATCTCATGCTGTCAGAGTACACTGACAACTGACGCAAGACTGGGGCCATGGATGAAAGAGCTGCACGAGCGTTCCGAGCCCCGTTATTTCGTATGAAAGTACTTAAGACGAAGCATTCTTCGTCAATATCGGTGCAACGACGCACAGGAAAAGGGCTAAGTGAGTGAAAAGACAGGCCATGAGCGGCCATTTCGAAATGCAGACTCATCTGGGGCCCAGTTCGCAGGTTTTGGGATCAGGGCATTGGCCTCCCTGATTGACTCCATTCTCATGGCGGCCTGGATGGTGCCTGCGCTCTATTATTTCTACGGCGAAAGCCTACTGACCAACCCGCAACTCATTATGGGGCCAGCTGATTTCATCATCAGTTGGGTTTTGCCGATGATTGGCGTAATTGCACTATGGGATCGTAAGCAAGGAACTATCGGAAAGCTCCTCCTGCGACTTCGTATCGTGGATGCTGAAACGCATGTGCCATTGACCAGAAAGCAGGAAGTGCTTCGGTATTTTGGCTACTTTCTGTCAACTCTTCCCCTGGGCTTGGGATTCTTCTGGATTGTGATTGATTCACGAAAACAGGGTTTTCATGATCGTTTGGCCAGATCTGTGGTCATTCGACTGCCCCGAAAGATCTCAGGGGACAGGGACTAACATCCCAAAAAAAAGGAGCCAATACCGGATGGGTTTGACTCCTTGCTTTTCTTGAGGAGGAGGGATCCTGTCCCTCATTAAATGCCGGCGAATAATGGCCCTTGACTGTCCTAAACCCCTAGAGTCAATGGGCCATTTGCTCTGAGTCTGGACCGCAGAGATTGGGTAATCCATCACAGTGGCGATGGAGAATGCGACGGACTTCATCGATGGCGAGCGGTCGACCCTGAGCCCCATGGTCAGTCCGGACAATGAATTCAGATTCGACGCCATCAAGATGGGCGCTCTTGTATTCCACGACCCCATCATTGCCTGTTTTGATATCCATGCCCGGAAGGACGGGAATAATCGAGTTGGCAGTAATGCCAGGAGCCAGGGGCAGGGCGGCGACTTTCGCCATGACCGGACTTTTGGAGCTCATTCCATCCACCGCCGTGGGCATTTCATCAATGAGGTCAGGAGGCAATTTGGTGAGCTGCACTGAGATGTCGTGCCATTTAGTGCTTATTTTCGAGAGCATTTGTGCGGGTGATCCAACCACGGCTCGGGTGAGCTTTCGAACCCAATCCTCAGTCAGGAAGCTTCCCCGATGCGGGGTTGAAATAAATACCACGCGTTTAACAAAGGGGAGATGGTTGAAAAAGAGTGCGCGATGGAAGCCCTCTTTGACCATGGGGTCTGCTTTGAAATCAGAGAAGGGTATATCCGTCATGGAGCTCCACAGCTGATCCCCCGTATCGATCGCCGTCATGTGCGTGAGAAGGCCTCCCTGACTGTGGCCCATCACCACCATTTGCTGCATGGCCGGATCCTTTCGCTCTGGATCCAGTTGCTGAACCATGGAAGTCAGGGTTTCTCTGAGATCAGCAGCGGATGCAGGAACGGGTCGACTGCTGGTGTATTCATAGAACCAGAATTGGTATTTAGACCGTATTAAAGGGTCTGCCCTGAGCGTGTTGACCATCTCTGCCCACCAGACGGGGCTGCTCCCGGTTCCATGAACTAGAACAACGGGGATTCTGCCGGGTTGGTATGCCTGAATGAACAGGATGTGCTTTTCGATGTCTTCGCCGAAGATAAAACGCTTCAGGCCGGCATGCCAGAGTTCTTTGTCGTTCAATCGATAGGCAAGTGGCGTTGTGGAATCCGTTTGAAGTGGAATGGTTCTTCCATTTACCACGATATCAACATCGTCATAGCTTGAAATCAGGTCTAGCGTGCTGAACGCCTTCCCCTTGGACAGATCCTTCAGAGTGCCTTTAATTTGAAGAAAGGCGGTGATCGGTAATACGCCGCCATTGGGCGCTTTGGATGATTTTTTGGTGACGCCCAGAATCGGTGTGCCTAATCCATTGGTTCTATTGCGACTGGTAAACCCAAACACATCGAACGCATCAGCCGGTTCAAGGCGTTCGAAATTATCAAGATTCCATCGCAATTCATCCGTCTGAACGTCAATCGCTAGTTTGAATTCGGGTAGGGTACGGATTTTGTCAACGAAGGTGAGGCTCTCATCCTTTGGCGATCTGAAGGCTTGATCCAAGCCTCGGTTATAGAGCTCACAGGCCTCGCGGAATCGATTGTCGTACGCGCTGGGAAGTGGCTCCTTACCATCACCTAACAGGTAAAGATAGGCATAAACGGCACTTTGGAGATAAACGTCTTCCGCTACGGGTTGACCTGACTTCGAGTTGATCCTGTTGGGCAGCGTTTTTGCCCAACTGTAATTAAGCTCAGCCAAGGCAAAGAGAAGATCTCTGCGATCGTCATCAAGGGCCCGAAGATGAAGTTGATGCAGGGCTGCCCCGGGATCTTTCTGGTAGAGCTCGGAGAGATCAAAGCGGTGGATCACCGTCATCGCGGCATTGCTATTTTCATCCCCTGTGAGCGGGCTCCGCGTTGCAATCTGGTATGCCTGCTCGGGTGTGACTCGCGTCACGCCAATGGGGGGGGAGCAGCCCGTCAGCCCCATCAATCCCAAACAAAGAATAAGGAAAGGAGCCAGCTTTTGCGACAGCCCCACTGAAAACGCAGGATGATCAATGCTAAATATCGCCATTTTTTTGCTCTGGATTCATACCACGAAGGGTTTTGACTTGGTTCTAGTCGCTATGGATAATGGCTCAGGGCCCACTGTTGGAATAGCGGTCCATAAATTTAATCGCGCGGGTGTAGTTCAATGGTAGAACTTCGGCTTCCCAAGCCGATAGCGTGGGTTCGATTCCCATCACCCGCTCCAAATTATATGTAATTGTACGACCATCCGGATCTTCGCGTATCGGTGGTTTTGGATGGGCTAAAAATAGACTGTCCTGCCGCCTGCTTTTCTTGCGATGCTTGATGCAGTGACACCCTGAATGGGCCCGGGGCATGAGCAAAAGGCGGGTTAAACTTCTAAGCTAATCCAAAGGATCGCTCGACCGCTTTGAGCCAGCCGCCGTGCATTTTTTCGCGTTGGATTGCGTCCATTCGATGTTCAAAACGACGATCTTCCTGCCACAACGTGCGCAGTTCATCCATGTCTTGCCAGAAGCCCACCGCCAGACCGGCCGCATAGGCGGCTCCTAAAGCGGTCGTTTCAGTGACTTTGGGTCGGATTACCGGGACGCCCAGTAGGTCTGACTGGAACTGCATGAGGGTCTCATTGACGACCATTCCCCCGTCGACCTGGAGTCGTGTCAGAGGATGACCCAGATCAGTTTTCATGGCGTCTAGTATTTCGCGAGTCTGATAAGCCGTAGCCTCCAGTGCAGCCCGCGCAAAGTGACCTTTATTGACATAGCGGGTCAGTCCGACGATGACGCCCCGCGCATCACTGCGCCAGTAGGGAGCAAAAAGACCAGAGAAAGCAGGGACGATGAAAATCCCCCCGGTATCTTCCACCGTCTGAGCCAATGCTTCGACCTCCTGGGCACTTTGGATCATTCCAAGGTTATCTCTCAACCATTGGACCAGGGCGCCCGTCACGGCGATGGAGCCTTCAAGTGCGTAGACGGGTGCCCCCACGCCGAGTTTGTATGCAACCGTGGTTAAGAGGCCGTGCGATGAAATACGTATTTGATGCCCTGTGTTCATCAGAAGAAAGCAGCCAGTGCCGTAAGTGTTTTTGGCTTCCCCCTGTTCAAAGCAGGCCTGTCCAAAAAGTGCGGCTTGTTGGTCGCCAAGATCGCCGGCAATCGGGATCCCCTCCAGGATGCCCTGACCCCGGCCGTAAATTTCGGAGGAGGAACGAATTTCAGGAAGGAGCGCCATTGGGATGTCAAAAGCGTCCAACAGATTTGGCGCCCACTGGAGAAGCTGGAGATCCATAAGAAGGGTTCTGGATGCGTTGGTGGGATCCGTGACGTGGATTCCACCTGTTAGGTTCCATATAAGCCAAGTGTCCATGGTGCCGAAAAGAAGCTCCCCGTTTTCAGCGCGAACTTGAGCCTCGGGGACATGATCAAGCAACCATCGAATCTTGGGGCCTGAAAAATACGTCGTGATGGGTAGCCCGGTTTGTTGACGAAAACAATCCTGTCCTTTGTTTGCGGAGACTAACTGGCAGATATGATCCGTTCGCGTGTCCTGCCAGACAATCGCACGGTGTATGGGGACCCCTGTTTTGCGGTCCCAGATCACCGTGGTCTCACGCTGATTTGTGATGCCAATAGCGCGGATCGCGCGACGGTCAATCGAGGCCTGACTGAAAAGCTGCTCGATGAGCGTGAGCGTGATGTTGAGAATCTCCTGCGCATCATGTTCAACCCAACCCGGTGCAGGAAAGAATTGGGTATGTTCAGCCTGGGTGAGATGCCGAATTTGGCCTAGACGATCAAAAAGAATGCAACGGGTGCTGGTCGTTCCCTGATCGATTGCGAGAATGAAAGTTTCCATGATGCGTGGGGTTTTCTTATCAAGAATTGAGAAGATTATCGCCCTTGTCGATAGAATGGGGTATCAGGTTTCAACGAGACAGCCACCGCCTTGAACGCCATCCTGCACGAACAACTCCCCTTGAGCGAATTTACCGAGAAAGCCTACCTGGATTACTCCATGTACGTCATTCTTGATCGCGCACTTCCCCACATTGCCGATGGATTGAAGCCCGTCCAGCGACGAATCGTTTTTGCCATGTCGGAACTGGGGCTTGGTCCAACTTCCAAGTACAAGAAATCGGCACGAACGGTGGGCGATGTCTTGGGGATGTATCACCCGCATGGAGATCAGGCCTGCTACGAAGCAATGGTTCTGATGGCGCAACCGTTCTCCTATCGCTACCCCTTGATTGACGGGCAAGGTAACTGGGGTTCTCCGGATGATCCCAAATCCTTTGCGGCCATGCGGTATACCGAGTCTCGGTTAACGCCGTATGCGCAATCTTTGCTTCAGGAGTTGGGGCAGGGCACCGTGGAGTGGGTCGCCAATTATGATGGCACCAAGGACGAGCCACGGCTTCTCCCCGCCCGGTTACCCAATGTTCTCCTTAATGGATCAACGGGCATTGCAGTGGGCATGTCTACCGACATTCCCCCGCATAACCTCAGGGAGGTAGTTGCCGCCTGTATTCAGTTACTGGAAGATCCCGAGACTCCGCTGGAAGAGTTGATGGAGTTTATCCGGGGCCCTGATTACACGACAGAAGCTGAAATCATCACTCCGCGAGATGAAATCCTCAAGATGTATCGCACGGGAAATGGATCGGTTCGACTTCGGGCGCGATGGGAGGTCGAGGAGGGGAATGTGATCATTACCGCCTTGCCGCATCAGGTTTCGGGGGACACCATCCTGCAGATTATTGCCCAGCAGATGCAGGCCAAGAAATTGCCTTTGGTCGAGGATTTGCGGGACGAATCCGATCACGAAAACCCTTGCCGCCTTGTCATTATGCCCAAGGGGCGCCGTTGTGATGCAGAGCAGTTGATGTCTCATCTTTTCGCAACGACCGATCTTGAGAAAAGCTATCGCGTAAATCTCAACACCATCGGATTGTCCGGAAAACCGCAAGTGAAAGGCTTGCGAGATATTCTTGAGGAATGGCTCGTCTTTCGTCGGGAGACTGTGCGGCGCCGGCTTCAGTACCGACTGGAAAAGGTCCTGGCCAGACTGCACGTCCTTGATGGGCTTTTAATTGCGTTTCTTAATATCGATGAAGTGATTGCGATCATTCGCTATGAGGATGAACCCAAGGCGGAGCTCATGGCCCGCTTTGGTCTTTCAGATATTCAGGCTGAGGCGATCCTCGAACTGAAGTTAAGGCATCTTGCCAAGCTAGAGGAAATCAAGATTCGTGGAGAACAGGCCGAGCTCGACGCGGAGCGTAAAACTCTTGAGGCCACGCTGGCCTCACCCCGAAAATTGAGTGCCCTGATTCGAAAGGAGCTTGAGGAGGACGCAGAGCGTTTTGGGGATGCACGCAAGTCACCCATTGTGGCGCGACAGGCAGCCCAAGCGCTGGATGTGACTGCGGTCATAGGAAGCGAGCCTGTCACGATTATTCTCTCGGAAAAAGGCTGGGTCAGGGCAGCCAAGGGCCACGATATTGATCCTGAGACACTCGGTTATCGTTCCGGAGATTCCTTTCTCGGCGCCGTTCCTGGGCGGAGTAACCAACCCGCTTATTTCGTTGACTCTACTGGACGCAGTTATTCCGTTCCAGCGCATGAACTGCCATCCGCCCGTTCTCAGGGTGAACCTTTGACCGGGCGGCTCAATCCGCCGGCAGGGGCTATGTTTGTTCAAGTGACGGCTGGCTCAGACGAAGAGCATGTCGTGCTTGCGAGCTCCCACGGCTATGGATTTATTACGCAATTTAAAGAACTGTACAGCAAGAATCGAAGTGGCAAGGCCCTCTTGACGCTGCCCGAAGGCGCTCAGGTGATTTCGCCTGCTAGGGTTCTCGACCTGGCAACGGACCGCATCGCTGTCGTCACCTTGGAAGGTCGTTTATTGGTGTTTCCTGCTGCAGATTTGCCCGTACTCAACAAGGGAAAAGGCAACAAGCTTATTCAGATTGCAGCGGATGCCCTGAAAACGGGTTCGGATCGTGTCGTTCAGGTTGTCAGTCTGCCGACGGGAAGGGGACTTAAGGTCCTTGCCGGCAAAAGACATTTGACTTTGACTCCATCCGATTTGGGGCTCTATGAGGGACAGAGAGCGCGACGAGGGAATCCCTTGCCCCGAGGATTTCAACGTGTCGATCGAATAGAGATCAGCGAGGGATGAGTTCCGAGCCACTTGAAATTGACGCCCGTGGTCTCATGTGTCCGCTTCCGCTTCTTCGGCTCAAGAAGGCTTTGGTCAGTGTGGAGGTTGGCGAAAGAGTCAGGATTCTGGCGACTGACCCCGCCGCGCGTCTGGACTTTGGGGTCTTTCTAGAGCAGGCGGGTCACCTGCAGATCACCTGCGAAGAGCACGGCGAATGGCTCTGTTTTGTGATTGAAAAGGGCCCAAAGACCTCCTGACGGTCACTTTCAGGTCAGGTTTTTAAGAATGTCGGTAGCGGTCACCATGCCGACCAGCTTTCCTTCGCTGTCAAGAACCGGCAGGCTGTGGTGATTTCCTTTGATGAAGATCTCTGAGGCATCCTGAACACTGGCCTCCGGCGAGAGCGAGTCACATCGGGTGGCCATGATAGAGCCCACAGTTCCGGCTCTGGGGCGCTCAGGTAGGCTCGGAGCACCCGTTCGCCTGCGAAGATCCGCGGCATGGGCTGTTCCGCGATCCTGAGCGGTGGTTGAACCGCTGGTTTCGGGGGGAGCAGCACGTCTTCCCATGACATCCTCGCGTGTGCTTTCTGTAATCGCGAGAACCTGATCAACTAGAGAGTCGTCGACTTCAAGCTCGACTAATGTCCCCTTAAGATGTTCCATGACGATGTCAAAGTGACGATCGTTCATCCCCATCGCGACCAGCTTGGCATGACTTCGATGCATGTCACGCCCGGTGTAGGCATGGGGCCCACCAAAGGCCATGCTCAGAAAAGCCTTCTGTTTCTCTGCCTGCTCGGTAATGTTGACCCCGAAAAAGAAATAGTTGATTCGGGCATCACGCATGACTTTTCTATAAAAGATGTCGACTGCTAAGCTGACCGATTCGGCGCCACCGAGTTTTTCATAGAGCGTTGCGTTCTGCGTCTGCTGCGTAGGATCCGCTTTTTTGCGGGTGAATACGTTCTGAAAAGTCTCGCTCATAACTGCTCCGGTGGGCCGCTGCTGGATGAGAGGGTAGGGTAGAAGTGAAAATGACGTGAATGCCTATCGTATCACCGATGGATTCAGGATCGTTGAGCGGTCAACGTTGAGTTTTTTATTCTCTTTAATTGACCTTCAAGGTCTGAGTCATCCCGTAACGTAATAATGGGCCACGACGTTTGATTGGCATAGGCATGAAGGGTCTCATCGGGATCCACGGCTATGGCTGTTTCGACCATTTTCAACAAGGGAAGATCATTGTGAGAATCACTGTAAAACCAGCTCCCTTCAAGTGAGGCCCCTGTCTCTTTAAGCCAGGCATTCAGGCGTTCGACTTTCCCTTCTTGAAAGCAAGCAGTCCCAAGATAGTTTCCGGTGTAACGATCATCAGAGATTTCTGGAAGAGTGGCGATCAGGTGATCGATACCATAAAGAGCCGCAATTGGGGCGGTGACAAAGGCATTGGTTGCCGTGATGATCATCAGCGTATGGCCCAGAGACTTATGAGCCGCGATCACTTCACGCGCGGCGGGCAGAAGAATGGGTCGGATCAGGGAGTCGATGAATTCCGAGCGCCATTGTTCCAGCTGGGCCCTGGGGTGTTCCGAAAGGGGCTTCAGTGCGAATTTCAGAAAGGCATCGATATTGAGCGTTCCTGCTTTGTAATCGTCGTAAAAGCGGGCATTGGCTTCTTCATACTGCGCCTGATCCACAATTCCCCGGTCGACGAGGTATTGGCCCCAGAGATAGTCGCTGTCTCCTGCGAGGAGGGTGTTGTCGAGGTCAAAGATTGCCAGAGCCACGATATTCCTTTAAATTCGGGATGTTGGACGAGAGTGTCGAGTTGAAGCGGTCCATCCGCTCTTGGCTATCTTCCTTGCGAAGAAGCGGCTCGCTTGGTTCGGCGCGAATTATACACTCGGTGACCCTGGACTCTTGCACGCATGATAGACCGTGACGGATATCGACCCAATGTCGGAATCATCCTTCTGAACAAGGATCGCCGTGTCTTTTGGGCCCGTCGTGTGGGCATGCGTTCTTGGCAGTTCCCGCAAGGTGGCATCAAGCGAAACGAAGCCCCCGAAGAAGCCATGTACCGGGAGCTCTACGAAGAGGTGGGCCTTCGGAATCGGGATGTTCAACTCATTGCCCGAACCAATGGCTGGCTTCACTATGATCTGCCTGAGCGCTACATTCGCAAACGTTCTCAGCCCCTTTGTATTGGCCAGAAACAAGTCTGGTTCATGCTGGAGTTGGTTTCCTCCGAATCCCGAATTAAGCTTGATTGTTCTGGTAAGCCGGAGTTCGATTCCTGGACTTGGGTCGACTACTGGCATCCCATAGAGGATGTCGTCTATTTCAAGCGTGATGTGTATCAGCGCGCTTTGACTGAGCTCAGTGGCCATATTGGTGGAGACAGAACCCTTAATGCGGATCTGTCTGGCCTTGCCATGATGGGTGGGGCTAAAGTCTAGTCTTTGGGCCCAAGACGCAGGACCTGCGTCGTGAGTTGGCCATCTTCAAAAAGCTCAATCCTCCGGTATCCCGGGCGGCTGGTATCGGTCGCAAAGGCATGGCTACCGGGTGCAAACTGCACACAGGTCGATGGCGTTCCAAGAAAACGGATCTTGTTCTTCACGAGGTCGATTTCTTGATGAACATGGCCGAAGACAACCGCCTTCACCAATCCGTGCTGTGCGAGAATATCCAGAAAGGCTTCGCTTTCCTCAAGCAGCATGGTGTCCATCCATGCGCTTCCCGATGCTATCGGGTGATGATGCAGCGCAATCACTATCCAACAGGTCTTTAGGGATTCCAGAGTTTCTGCAAGCCACTGGCATGTCATAGGGCCCAGCTGACCTTTTGGGCTGTGTTTTTGCGAACTATCGAGGAGAATGATTCGCCAGTTTTTCCAACTGATGACTGGATCCCCGAAGAAACCAGCCTTGCTGAGGCAAGCGTGCATCACTTCAGGATCGTCGTGATTTCCCGGCAAGAAGTGAATCGGAGCCGTGGATCCCTGAAAGGCCTTTGCCACTCGATCGTAGGTTGCCACCACGCCTTCTTCGGCCAGATCTCCTGTCAGAAGATACCGATCCGCTAAGGGGGGGTGACTCTGAACGTGGTTCAGAACCCGATCCAGACATTCCGAAGGGTTGACCCCACGATAATGAAGATCGGCTGTTGGCCCGAGATGAAAGTCGGTTAATTGGAGCAGGCTGTGGGATTCGGGATTCACCACAGGAGAGTCCTGTGAGGAGGCGGTGGTTATGAGGGCCAATCTCAGTAGCTGAGAACGCTGTGAAGCGTTCTAGGCTCGAGACGCTCCCGGCCACCCAGACCATTGAGTTCGATCAGGAAGGCGCACGAAACTACCTCGGCGCCCAGAGCCTCGATCAGTTCACAGGCTGCAAGGGCAGTTCCACCCGTTGCCAGGAGATCATCCACGACCAAGACCTTGTCTCCAGGAACAACCGCATCACGATGCACTTCAAGGCTGGCAGAACCATATTCGAGATCATAGTCGATCTTGGTGACCTCGTAGGGCAGTTTGCCCGGCTTTCTGAGCGGAACAAAGCCAACGTTCAGGGCTTGTGCCACCAGAGCCCCAAAAATAAAACCTCGAGCCTCCATGCCGGCAACGGCTGAAACGCCGCGATCATGGAAGGGAGCGGTGAGAGCATCAATCGCAATAGCCATGGCCTCAGGATCGCCCAAAACGGGCGTAATGTCCCTGAAGAGGATGCCAGGCTTCGGAAAGTCCGGGATGGCGCGAATGCGTGATTCGATGCGATGCATGGCTCAGGGAGTTCCAGCGATTTTTCCAGAATAGGCAGAAATGCTGGCAAGAATGCCCGCTGTATCGAGCCCTGCGTCAGTCAAAACCTCCTCACGGGTTCCCTGCTCGATGAAGCGATCGGGAAGGCCGATGGTCAGAATGGCTGTCTTGACTCCATGCGCATTCAGGACTTCGTTGACCCCGCTGCCAGCGCCACCTGACACCGTGTTTTCTTCAACGGTGACAATCAGGTCATGGCTTGCTGCCATTTCGAGGATACAGGCTTCATCGAGGGGCTTGATGAAGCGCATATTGACCATGGTTGCATCGAGTGTTTCGCCGGCCTCGAGCGCCGGGGTGACCATGGAACCAAAGGCGAGGATGGCAATCCCTTTTCCCTTACGCCGGACTTCGGCTTTTCCGATGGGGAGAAGAGACATGGTTGATTCAACCGCTGTACCCGGTCCTTTGCCGCGGGGATAACGCACTGCCGCGGGACCATTATGCTGGAAGCCTGTATAGAGCATTTGGCGACATTCGTTTTCATCGGCCGGGGCCATGAGCACGATTCCTGGAAGGCAGCGCAGGTAAGTGATATCGAAACTTCCGGCATGGGTCGGACCATCAGGACCCACAAGACCGGCTCGGTCAATGGCAAAAAGGACGGGCAGTTCTTGCAAAACAACGTCATGAACGAGCTGGTCGTAGCCACGTTGCAGGAAGGTGGAGTAGATCGCAACAACGGGCTTGAAGCCCTCGCAAGCCTGACCTGCAGCCAGGGTGACTGCGTGCTGTTCGGCAATGCCTACATCAAAGTAGCGATCAGGAAAGCGCTTTTCGAATTCAACCAGTCCTGAACCTTCACGCATGGCTGGGGTAACCCCGAGGAGGAGCGGGTCCTTTTCGGCCATGTCACAGAGCCATTGGCCGAAGACTTCAGTATAAGTCGGTGAACTCGGCTTCGCCTTAGGCAGGTGGTCCTTGCTGGGATCAAAGCTTCCAACCCCGTGATAGGCAACCGGATCCTTCTCAGCCGGGAGGTAACCCTTGCCTTTCTTGGTGACAATATGCAGGAATCTTGGGCCATTCGTATTGCGCAGGTTTCTAAGGGTAGTCACCAGCGTGTCGAGGTCATGGCCGTCGATGGGACCGATGTAATTGAAGCCCAGTTCTTCAAACAGTGTTCCAGGAGCGACCATTCCTTTAACGTGCTCTTCGGCACGGCGTGCCAATTCCCACACGGTGGGCATACGGTTCTTTAGAAGCTGCTTGCTGCCTTCGCGTATGGTCGAATAGAAACGACCTGATAGCAGTTTGGCGAGATAGTTGTTCATGGCGCCAACGTTGGGCGAAATCGACATCTCGTTATCATTCAGGATGACGAGTAGATTCGCGTCCAGGGCACCGGCGTGGTTGAGGGCTTCAAAAGCCATGCCACCGGTTAGTCCGCCATCCCCAATGATGGCAACAGCATGCGCATCGCGTCCCTGAAGGCCTGCAGCGATAGCCATACCCAGCGCCGCACTGATGGATGTGCTGGAGTGTCCGACGCCAAAGGTGTCATAAGGACTTTCCGTTCGGCAAGGGAAAGCCGAGAGGCCATCCTGCTTGCGAATCGTCGGCATCCGTTCCCGCCGACCGGTTAGAATCTTATGCGGATACGCCTGATGCCCTACGTCCCACACCAGTTTGTCATCCGGGGTATTGAACACATAGTGAAGGGCAATAGTGAGTTCGACGGTACCCAGGCCTGCCGCCAAGTGACCGCCAGATTGACTGACAGTGTGCAGCAAATACTCCCGCACCTCGCTCGCTAGCGCGGGCAGCTGCTCAGCAGAAAGGGCGCGAAGGTCAGCCGGATCGCCAATGGCGTTCAGAAGAGGGGTCTGGGTGGTTAGCGTCATGAAAAATAAAGTCCTGCCGGGTTGGGTCTTTCGACCCATATGTGCTTCAAGGGTCTCTTCATCATACTGAAACGAGGGTTCAGTGGATAAGGTAGACGTGATCTATCGAATCTGAATATGTCCTGGGGCTGTTAGTTCTTCCGCTCGATAATGAAACGGGAGAGGTCTCTGAGTAAGTCGGCTTCCGGGCCAAAGGCACTGAGACTCTCAAGAGCTGCCTCATGCATTTCCCGGGCCTTATCCTTGGCGCCGGCTAATCCGAGCAAGGCAGGATAGTTCGGCTTGTTGTTGTCCCGATCCTTGCCTTGCGTTTTGCCTAAGGTCTGGGTGTCACTTTCCTCATCCAGAATATCGTCCTGGATTTGAAAAGACAGCCCGATACACTTTGCATAGTGGTCCAGGCGTTCTTCCAAGGCATGATCGATCGGGTCTTTTGCGAGAGCGGCGAGTCGAACACTCGCACGGATCAGGGCACCGGTTTTACGGATGTGCATATTTTCCAGCGCCGGCAGATCCAGTTTTTTTCCAACCGAGTGGAGGTCGATGGCCTGTCCTCCAACCATACCGTAGGAGCCTGACGCCTCAGCTAGACAACGAATCATTGCGATGCGATTGCGATCGGGTACCTTGATGGTGGGGTCTTCTGCCAGCACATGAAAGGCCAGAGCCTGAAGTCCATCTCCGGCCAAAATAGCCGTAGCTTCGTCAAAAGCCACATGACAGGTGGGCTTTCCTCTTCGAAGCGAATCATCATCCATGGCTGGGAGATCGTCATGGATCAACGAGTAGACGTGAATCATTTCCAGTGCGGATGCCGGCCCATCGAGAATATCGAGCGGCAACCCAAGGGCCATCCCGGTGGCATAGGTCAGCAATGGGCGCAGGCGTTTTCCACCACCCAACGCGGAATAACGCATAGATTCATGGAGGCGTTCGGGCATCCTTGAGGCGGCAGGAAGGCGGGCATCCAGGGCCGTTTCGGCGCGTTCCTGGCAAATGCTCATGAATTCTTTAAGGGCGTTATCGGCGGTCATTGGGTCCTATCAGTTCAGGTGCGATCCGGCTGCTCAGTCTCAAGTCTTATCGCCGTCTGGAGAGATTGAACGATTCCATGTCAGGGAACTCGTCCTAATCAGTCATTATCTCAAAAATTCTTTGTTGATAAAAATGGTCGGTTTCTTGGGGTTATTCCGAGGAAGTCGAAAAGGATGTCCCCGTGGCCACAACATGGGGGCCAGGTAGCCCCCATTCGCTCCATGACCCATCATAAATCGGAGTGTTGGGATGTCCGAGTTCAGCCAGGGCCAGAGCGATGATGGCGGCGGTCACTCCGCTGCCACAGGTAGCAACAAGGGACTCGCCCGGTTCTACATGGATCTCTTTGAAGACGGCATGGAGGGCATCTTCACTTAAGAATCGTCGAGATTGGGGATCCAGCAGACGTTGAAAGAAAAGGCTATGGCTTCCCGGGATGTGACCGGAGCGAAGCCCAGGACGGGGTTCTGGGTCCTGGCCCAGAAATCGCCCCAGTGGACGCGCATCAAGGATGGTTGCCGAGGCGTCGGAACTGATTTTTTCCATCGCCGAGAAACTTTTTACAAGCTCTGGGTTAAACCGGGCAGAAAAAGCATGGGCCTTAGGAGTCGTGATTTCGGAGTTCAGAGGATATCCCTGCGCTATCCAGTGAGTCAGTCCACCATTCATGACCCGAATATTTTCATGGCCAAAGATTCGGAACATCCACCAGACCCGAGCTGAAGCCATGAATTGATTGCTGTCGTAAACGATGATTTGCGTTTCGTTCCCGATCCCAAGGGCCGAGACGGCGGTTTCGAAGTCTTCCACGGAAGGCAACATATGAGGGAGTTTGCTCTCAACCGCTGCAACGACATCAATGTCAAAAAAAAACGACCCGGGGATATGAGCTTTTACAAACTCCGCCTGGGGGTTCCTGTTTTGAGCCGGAAGAGTGAAGGTCGCATCGAGAATCACGCAGCTTTCGTCGTGAAGTCGATTGACAACCTCCTGGGGCTCGATGAGGGGGCTTGAAAAGTGAGCCATTTTGAGTCCCTTAGCGCTCAACCAATAGCTTACAAAGGATCACTTCATAGATTTTTGACAAGGTTTCGATATCCTTGACCGGAGTATGTTCATTAATCTTGTGAATGGAGCCGTTCAAAGGGCCCAATTCCACCACTTCCGCTCCGGTAGGAGCAACGAAACGACCATCAGAGGTGCCTCCGCCGGTATCAGGTCGAGCCCGCTGGCCAACAACCTCTTCAAGAGCGCTCTGCGTCGCCTCGATCAGCGTGGAGCCCGTAGTCAGGAATGGGGCGCCCGAAAGACGCCATTCAAGCGTGTAGCGAAGGGAATGACGGTCAAGGATTGACGCGACGCGGCGTTTTAAGTCGTCTTCGGTCAACGCGGTTGAAAAACGGAAATTGAAAAGCATTTCAAGGCGACCAGGAATCACATTTTCAGCGCCTGTTCCTGACTTGATGTTAGAGACCTGAAAACTGGTCGGAGGAAAAAATTCATTTCCCTGATCCCAGACTTCTTGCGAGAGCTCAGCCAGCGCGGGCGCGAGCCGGTGTATCGGGTTTTCAGCTTTCTCCGGATAAGCCACATGCCCCTGGATGCCCTCGACACGAAGCACGCCATTTAGGGATCCGCGACGGCCTACTCGAATCACATCACCCAGACGGTCAAAGCTTGACGGCTCTCCAATTACGCACCAGTCAATCCTCTCGCCCCGTTGCTTGAAGGTCTCGATCACCTTGACGACACCATCGTGGGCAGCACCTTCCTCGTCACTGGTCATCAGGAGTGCAATGGAGCCGGGGTGATCCGGATGAGACTGACTAAAGCGTGCAAGAGCGGTCACCATCGCAGCAACGCCACTTTTCATGTCCGCGGCGCCACGCCCATACATCATCCCGTTGTCGATCGTGGCCTCGAAGGGGGGATACTTCCAGTCTGCCTCGGGGCCCGGTGGAACCACGTCGGTATGACCAAGAAAAACAAGGAGCGGTGCTTGTGTCCCGTGACGCATAAAGAGATTGCGAGTGTGACCAAAATCAAGGTGTTCGGTCTTAAATCCGCATGGCTCCAGTTCAGCAGTAATTAATTCCATGCAGCCGGCATCGTCAGGCGTGACGGATTGGCAGGCAATCAATGCGGCGGTGAGTGCAACGGTGTCATGCATGAGTAAGAATTCCAGTCAGTCGATCGGGATCAAATCCTGCAACAATGCCGAATTCCGATTCAATCAGGGGTCGTTTGATCAGGAGCGGGTACCGCTCAATGAGAGCAACGGCATCGTCCCCTTCGGTGATGGACTGCTGCTCCGGCGTCAGTGCGCGAAATGTGGTGCTGCGGCGATTTAGAAGGGTTTCCCACCCCAATGTCTGACTCCAGGCACGAATTTGGCTAGCATCGGGCGGGCCATCCACGCGAAGGTCGTGGAAACGGTAGGCATGTCCGCCCGCGTTTAACCATGCGACCGCTTTCCGACAGCTGTCACAGGTGGGAATGCCGTAAAGAACAAGGAGCGCCATCAGTCAATATCCAGTCTTTCGAGACGATCAAGCGTCGGTTCCCGTCGTCCATCGGATTCTGTGATGAAGAGGGGCTCACGGCGAACTGATTCTGCGACGGCCTGACGGATGTCTTCATGGTCGTAAAAAGGACCCGCCTCCATGCGAATCAGAGGAAGGCCTGCGGCCTGACATATCGTTCTTAAAGGAGACTCAGTCGTGGCTTTGTCGCGAGAACGAAGAATCTTGTGCTGAACCAGTTGAATCGCACAGGCGATTCCAAGGTCGCTCTTCCTTACCAGTACAAAGGGGATAACTCCTTCATCATGGGCATCCAACAGATCCCACGTTTTGTCGACAAGAGAGGGATTTCTGGGAGAAATCAGAGCATCGACGTGAATCATTGGAAAGATTTCGAAATTTTCGCCCACAGCTTCTTGGAGTGCCCCATAGAAAAGTCGCTCCTCGGGGGACAATAGAAATTCCTTGCGAGTGTAAGTGTTTCGTCCTGTTCGGCTGTCATGAAAGCGACGAAACGCTGTTATGACCACGATAAGCAGGGCAGGGATGCCGATCAGATAAAACCAGTACATGAGTATCCGTAGGAAAGCTGGACGCTGAAACCGGAATGAAGGATTAAAATCCAACGGCTGCGTAGATTTTGATTATAAGGTAAAGCGCCCGGAGCTTTCGAAAAAATGGCTGAAACGAGGATGCTGAGTTTGGACATCAAAGATCGATTTGAAGGCGTTCAGAGGCGAATTCGTAATGCAGAGTCCGATGCCGCTCGGCCAGTGAATTCTGTGGGGTTGATTGCCGTCAGCAAGACGCAGCCTGCTCAAGCCATTCGTGACGCCTATGCGCTTGGACAAAGGGATTTTGGGGAGAACTACCTTCAGGAAGCGCTCGCAAAACAGGAGGAGTCGGCAGATCTTGACGGCATTGTCTGGCATTTTATCGGGCCTATCCAGAGCAATAAAACCCGATTGATCGCAGAGCACTTTGATTGGGTGCATACGGTGGATAGGTTGAAAACGGCAGAGCGACTTGATCAGCAAAGACCGGCACATTTACCGCCGCTTAACATTTGCATTCAGGTCAACGTCAGCGGTGAAATCACTAAATCGGGTGCTGAGATTTCCCAACTGGCGGAGTTGTCAGAACACATCAGTCAACTTCGTCGGCTTAAATTAAGGGGGCTGATGGCCATTCCGGCACCCATGGATCAATCGGATGAAGATCCTGGCAAGCCATTTCGCATCTTGAGAGAGGCGACTGAAAGCCTGACCAGGCCCATGGATAGCCTCTCCATGGGAATGTCAGATGATCTCGAGTGGGCTATTCGTGAGGGGGCAACATGGGTCCGTATCGGAACAGCTCTCTTTGGTCCGCGCCGTGTCTAGGCTAGAATCGCCATCCCAAACACCACGTCACCTTCAGGATTGCCCATGAGCTACGAGACATTAGCCTTTATCGGTGCCGGCAATATGGCCAGTAGCCTGATTTCTGGCTTAATCGCCGATGGCTATCCCCCCGAGCGTATCCGGGTATCGGATCCTCAGGAAGCCATGTCCCGAAGCTTGGGAGATCGCTTTGGTGTAGTGGTCTGCGCCCATAATCAAGAGGCGGTGATGTCCGCCGCCGTTGTGGTGCTTGCAGTGAAACCTCAGGTCATGCGAGTCGTTCTTGAGGATCTCAGGGATTCTCTAAAGACATCGGAACCTTTGCTATTGAGTATTGCGGCAGGGATTGGATGCCATAGTATTGCTCGTTGGGCGGGTGGCCTTAACGCGATTGTCAGAGCCATGCCCAATACGCCGGCGATGGTGCAGAGCGGTGCTACGGGCCTCTTTGCAACGAGCGCTGTCACTGAGCGGCAACGTGAAGTTGCTGAATCTATTCTCCGTGCTGTCGGGATCACGGTCTGGGTAAAAGAAGAAAGCCTGATTGATGCGGTCACCGCCCTTTCTGGCAGTGGTCCTGCTTATTATTTTCTGTTGATGGAGGCCATGGAGGAGGCGGGAGTTCAGTTAGGGCTGGATCGGAAGACAGCGAGTTTACTCAGTCAGCAAACGGCCCTGGGTGCAGGACGGATTGCGATCGAGTCCCCTGAAGATCCTTCAGAGCTTCGCCGCCGCGTGACTTCACCCGGAGGGACCACCGAACGTGCGATAGCCACATTTGAAGCGGGAGGATTCAGTGATCTGGTTCTTCGTGCCATGAATGCCGCCAAGGATCGCGCGGAAGTCCTTTCGAAGGAACTTGGAGGAGACGCGTAATGTCCAGTTATCTCGCAACGCCATTAAGCTTTCTCATCGATACGGTTTTCAGCCTCTTTATCTTTGCCCTTCTGCTGCGATTTCTTTTTCAGTGGTGTGGAGCCGATCCCCGTAATCCCGTTTCACAATTTCTGATTCGCGTAACGCACCCCCCTTTAAGGGTATTGCGGCGTTTGATTCCAAGTTTTGGCCGGGTGGACAGCGCCTGCATCTTCCTCATGGTCGGACTTCAAACGTTGTCTTCCTTTCTGATTCTCCTGGTTCGAGGCGAGAACATTCCGCTGGGCGTCGTCAGTATCCTTGCGGTTTCACAGCTTGTTGAGCTGATTCTGAACGTCTATTTTTACGCCATCATTATTCGATCACTGCTGAGCTGGTTTGGTCCTACGGCCTACAATCCAGCGATTTCTCTGCTGTTCAGCCTGACGGAGCCGCTGCTCTATTGGAGTCGTCGCATTCTTCCGCCGACAGGAGGAATTGACCTATCTCCCTTGGTGCCGCTGGTTGTCATCCAGTTGGCGCGAATGATGGTGCTTCCACCTCTCCAGGAACTGGCGTATCTGCTGAACTGAACCTCCGTATCGCCATTCAGCAATCGTGTTCCTTTGGGACCAAAGCGCCAACCGAGATCTTAAAATACGGACGATATGGGTGAATGGACCCGGTAGATTAGATCCCAGACGCCATGACCGAGACGGTGCCCTCGGGCTTCGAACTTGGTCAGGGGACGGTAATCCGGACGGAGAGAGAAGGGTGATTCTGGATTCACGCTGGTAAAAAGTCCGGACAGAGCAAACTGCTCCGCCATGTCATAAGCGTAATTCTCCCAATCGGTTGCTGCGTGAAAAATTCCTCCCGCAATCAATTTTCGGGCGATCAGCTTGAGGAAATCCTGCTTGACGATGCGCCTTTTGTGATGGCGAGTCTTATGCCAAGGGTCAGGAAAAAACAGCTGAACCCTTTCCAGAGAAGCATCGGCAATGCAGTCATTCAGGATATCAATGGCGTCGTGGGCATAGACCCTAAGATTGGAGATTCCGGCTTCCTGAGTTTTGATCAACAGATGACCGACTCCGGGTCGATGAACTTCAATCCCGACATAGTTGTGACCTGGATCATTGAGGGCCATCTCAACCAGGGAGTCGCCATTGCCAAAACCGATTTCAAGCACCATGGGATTTTGGTTGCCAAAACGGCCCTCAGTATCCAGTGATACCTGAGGATCAAGGCCATAAAGTGCCCACTGTTCGTCCAGTGCCTTTTGTTGTGCGGGGGTGATGCGGCCCTGACGGCGAGCAAAACTCTTGATCCGAAAGTTTTGAGGGTCAGTCGCAGTCAAAGACTCGGAATTTGAGCTGTCATCAGTCATTTTTTTGGATCCTGAGTTCTTCTTCGTCATGCAATCCGAGATTATCCTTCCAGTGCACACGAATGACATCACCGAGCTGGGCCTTGGAGAGCTCGAAGGTAAAGTAGGGATTTCGGGAAACCGCCGTAGAAAGGTTTCCCGCGACGACCAGTTCCCCGTTATGCAACAGCCTAAGTTCCGTGATGAAATGGGCAGGAATCAGTTGACCGGTCTCGTCATCGCGACGTCTACCAGTTTCCATCGGGTGTTGGATCAGAACCCGAACCAACGTGCTTTCCCCGGACCTTCGGGTCCTGATCTTTATCGAAGACATAGGTCTCTTATTTAAACTGTGGCCCGTGATGCCGTCAATTGAACTTGTTCCCATCTGCTTGAATCGGCGACGTTTATTGCGCTGGTTTACCGCGCTTATTCCTCTTTTTCTGACGCCAGTCTTGGAGGCAAACCCATTTGGTAACAAGTCAGGCGGAAAGTCTGATGAGGGCTCGGACTTTGCTGACATTTTGAATGGGTTGATGGGGAAACTCCCCCAGATGAATGAGCAGGGACTTTTACTCGATATTCCCACGGTCGCAGAAAACGGCGCACTGGTTCCCGTGACATTGAGCGCTTCCGATTCAACGGAAAGTCTCTATCTTTTGGCCGAGGGAAACCCAGGTCCCCTTCTGGCTGACTTTCATTTTCATGGCACGGCGGTTCCGACAGTATCGCTGCGAGTCAAACTCAATCAAACCGGCCCGGTCACTGCGCTATCGCAAAATCAGCGGGGCTGGATGCGAATTGATCGGCATGTGAAAGTTGCAGTAGGGGGATGCGGTTGAAGGCGCCCATTGCGATTGTCGGCTTGGGTGAACTGGGTCAAGTCTTGGCTTCAGGATTAGTGAAGATCGAGCATCACTTGGTTGAGGGCTTCTCCGGGGATCTCAATCACCTCTGCATGGGGCGTTCCGCTCCGTATGGGCTGGAGAATGCCCTCGCGTTTGCCAATGATTATCATCTTGCCGTGCCGACCCTTCGTGCCATCGCATAAGAAATCGGACTTTCTGGAGAGGAGGCGGTTTCCAATGGGTGATTCGGTTTTTGCCCTGACTCAACAGGGTGAAGTCACACGCGATGGATTTATAAATCAAGCCGCCCGGGTTGCCGCACAGCTTCCTCACGAAGGGAGCGTGCTGAATGTCAGCAGTGATCGTTTTGATTTTGCGTTAGGCCTTGTCGCGGCCTGGATGGCGAAGATTCCTACATTGTTGCCTTCAGATCAGGGTCGGGGTCAGGTGGCTGAGCTCAGTCGAACTTACCCTTTATTGCATCACCTGGGGGATGCGGAAATTCAGGCCTATCGTCTCCAAGGTCAAGATCAAAAGCATCATTTTGATGGATTCGATCAGAATCTGGATCAACCCGTTGTGATTCCGTTCACCTCAGGGACGACCGGCGATCCTGTTCCTCACCCCAAGACATTGTCTTCGCTGAGGGGTAGCGCTGCGTTAATTAACCGTCAGTTGGGTGGCGCGAAAGGTATCCGGATGGTTGCCACGGTCCCCCCTCAACACATGTATGGATTGGAGTTGACCCTGCTACTCCCACTTTTTGAAGAGGCCATTCTGGATTGGCGTCGCCCTTTATTTCCTGGCGATATTCTTTCAGCACTTCAAGAGGGTCCGACGCCAGTCTCTTTGGTCACGACGCCGCTACACTTGCGGGCCTTGCTTTCTCTTGCGGATGAAAATCTTCCAAAGGTCTCGTTCATCGTCTCAGCCACTGCGCCGTTACCCTTGGAGCTAGCCCGTGAAGCTGAGGCGCGTTTTGCGGCACCTCTCCATGAAGTGTACGGCTGTACGGAGTTAGGTTCTATTGCAGGAAGACGGCCGGTGGATTCCGAGGTCTGGCGCTGGTACTCGGGTGTTGAATGCATGCCAGAAGCTGATGGGCATCAAGTCAGGGCGGCCCATGTGATTTCTCCAGCAAGAGTTTCAGATCAATTAGAGATCCTGACCGATACCACGTTTCTCCTCAAAGGCCGCAATGCGGACCTTGTGAACATTGCGGGTAAGCGGGCTTCAATCCGGGCGCTGGAGCGAGCAGCCCTTGCGATCCAGGGTGTTCGAGACGTCGCTTTTGTTCAAGGGGATGAGGCGGAAGGGAACGTCGGGCGCCTTTCTGCTTTGGTTGTGCTGGATCCCAGTGTTTCACTGGCAACTGTAAAGTCCGCATTGCGCCGGGATCTCGATCCGGCCTTTGTTCCTCGCACGCTCATTCAAGTTCCTTCGCTGCCTCGCAACGCTGTCGGCAAGCTACCGAGGTCAAAGCTACTGGCTTTTATGGCTGAAGTGAGCTGAGGCAGGTACTAGATCATTCCACCATTGACCCCAATCACCTGCCCGGTGATGTAACTTGCCTTTTCTGACGCTAGGAAGGCAATCAAATGCGCGACTTCTTCCGGCTTTCCCTGTCGCCCCATGGGGACCAGAGACCGAATGCGATCGGTGGAGAACCCATCTGTTGTCATCGGACTTTCAATGATGCCTGGGGCAATCACATTGACCAGGATATTGCGACTGGCAAGCTCCATCGACAAGGATTTGCTGGCACCGATCAATCCTGCCTTCGCTGCTGCATAATTGGCCTGTCCTCGATTTCCTGTGACCCCGGCAACGGAAGAGAGACTGATGATGCGTCCCCAACGCTGGCGAATCATAGGCATCAGGAGCGGGTGTGTTACGTTGTAAAAGCCGTTAAGAGAGACATCAATCACAGACTGCCATTGCGTCGGATTCATTCCAGCTAAAGGGGCATCCGCATGAATCCCTGCGCTGTGAACAAGGATATCAATGGGTAATTCTTCGACCAGCGGAGTCAGCGCTGCCTCAGCCAAGGGCTGGTCAGTGAGATCAAATTGAAGGCAGGTCGCCTGGCCTCCGGAAGATCTGATGGATTCTGCCAAGGATTCCGCAAGAGAGGGGGAGCGGTGGGTGTGAATGAGGACCTCATGGCCCTCATTCGCAAGGGCACGTGCAACAGCCGAGCCGATCGCACCGGTACCTCCTGTGATCAGTGCTCGCCTCATCGGGGCTCTTCTGGAAAATAAACGGCCATCCTTCCTGCCATCAGCGGTGATTGGGATTGTGTGCATAAATGGAATTGGTACATGGCGCTCTGATCGTTGCGGCTCAGAAGCTGCACTCGTATCTCAAGCTCAGTAGTCAGGTCATCAAGTCGTGCAATCCGCCAGCTCACGTCCCGGGCCATGACAAGAAAGCCTTGCCTCGGTTTCGTGGATTCGTCCCCCTCAAGAAGGGCGCCGTGGATCGCTGAGGCTTGTCCCGCAAATTCAATGCCTATGCTTACTGGAAGCATGCCACAGGATCGTCTCAATGGGTGGTTCACATCACGGTGTTGATTTGTAATCGCAACCAACTCCTCTGGACCAAAACGAATGACTTGATCCAGTAACTGCATGCTGGGGCCATGCGGAAGCAAAGACTTTATTTTCTGAGGACCTACCAACATGGTTCGACCTTGACATGGAGCATCCCTCCAAATCCTGCGGGTATGGCATGGTGCGATAGTTCTTTCTGAGCAATCGTTTTGAGCAGGGCCATCATGACGGAACCAGGGTGCGTTGGCAGGCGCTCTACTTGGGCAGACTGGGAGAGGGGTGGGCTTTCAAGATGCGGGCAAGCCTCATAACGGAGGTTCAGCCACGCCAAGGGCTGAGTATTGTTCGCGCCGAGAAGAAGAGAGCCTCCAACGGCATTATGAATCTCTCGGTGCAATGAGATTGGATGGGGCGGCGGAATGTCGTAGGTCACCAATAGAAGATTGCGTTGTCCCTCAGCGTATCGAAGACAACACTCTGCAAGACCAGCGCCAAAGCTATCATCAAAAGCACACAGACTGTCTGCAGCATAAGGTGACCCGCTGGCGATGCTCCAGTAGCCTGCGGCTGCGTTGTGGACTGAATTATGAAAGGCAGTTGGTGATAAGGCCGTATCGCCTTCAGCCAGCATGCTGAAGATCTTATGGACTACCGTTACTTCTCCACCAGAAGAGCAGAAAACAGCGCTCAGATCATCCGTATTTCGGTCGCCTACAGCCTCCATCGCGAGATCCAGAGCCAATCGCGTCACCGGAGTGGCTCGGCGCCGTTCCGTTGCAGGCAAACATTGTCCAAGGCCCTTGGGTTGATCGGCAATCGGAGTTGTCGGAATCACATACTCTGCGTTCTCAGTGAGCTCTTTCCAGTTTTCAATGCCGGGAGCTCTAACCCCAATACCACCGATCGGAATTCTAATCGTCAACGTGACCTCCCAAAGAGAAGGACCGCATTACTTCCTCCGAAACCAAAAGCATTGGTCAGGATGTGTTGACCGGTCTGTGTTTGCGGCTCCTTAAGAACATGGGAGTGGATCTTCGGATCCTGGGAAGCCAAATGGGCCGTGCCAGGATAAAAACCCTCACGGAGCGACAGGCAGGCCACCACGGCATTCATGATGCCTGCAGCGCCTAGAGTATGTCCGATCGCGCCCTTGATGGATGCACAGGTGCTTTTTTCGCCGAGGATTTGAATCAGGGCCTTGTCCTCGGAAAGATCATTCGCGCGCGTGCCTGTGCCGTGGAGTAGGGTAAAGTCGACCTGGCTGGCCGCGAGCCTCGCACGTTGAAGTCCCTCTGCAATGGCCCGAGCCGCGCCAATGCCATCGGGATGGGGGCTGGACATATGATATGCATCGGAACTCTCGCCATATCCGATCAGACTGATGCCTTCTTCGGGTTCGGGGTCACGCGTCAGAATCATAAATCCCGCACCTTCGCCGATTGAAATGCCCTCACGCATTTGATCCATCGGACGACTTGGATGTGTCGCCACCAAATCCAACGCCTTGAATCCGTAGAGCGTTGTCAGGCAAAGGCTGTCAGCCCCTCCCACAATGACCGCATCACACCAGCCGGCCTGAAGAAGACGTGCGGCCGAACCAAATACTTTGCTGCTCGAAGAGCAGGCGGTTGAAAGCACCCAGGCGGGACCTGCGACGCCCAAAAGGGTCTGGACGAAGGCTGCAGGTGCTGAAGTGTTTTGCCGTTCGCGATAACGAAAATCGTTGGGAAGAGAGCCATCTTCTGGGTTTCGGCGAACATAGGCCTTTTCGGTTTCCAGAATCCCTGAAGTGCTGGTCCCAAGAATGAGTCCGATTCGGTCTGCTCCAAATTTCTGAATGAGAGCAGAGACCTTCTGCCGGAATCCATCCTGGTCGAGGGCCAGATCGATAATGCGGTGATTTCTGGCCTCGAAATCATCCAGTCGGGTGGGAAGGCGATGGGACTCGATGCCTGAGATGCGACCTATCCAGGTTTCAAAATCCAAGCCCGGAAAATCCCCCGGGGTGAGGGCGGTTTGATCTGCCTTCAGTCCGGCCAGAGTGGGCTCTAATCCCGCTCCAAAAGCGTTGGTGAGCGTCATTGCCTGGACAGCGAGTCGTGGCATGGGCGGGAGCTGGGAATGGCGGGTCAAACTCGCCTTGATCTGTTGCATTAGCTCATTATCGCGAATCGATTGATTACTTGGCCAGCAGTGCGGCGAAAGTCACAGCCAAGAACGCACCGATGGAAACGGTTGTTCCGATTGCCGAAAGCAGTGGCACACTGGCAAAGGCCAGTCCACCAAACGCCAGAACGGAGCTTAAACTGCAAAGCAAGATGGAAAGGTGCGTTCTTGCGCGTTCATGTGAATCGGAGCAGGGACGGTTAAAGAAGAGTGCTTGATCGAGGCTGAGGCCCATGACTAACAATATGGACGCCAAATGATAAATATTGAGCCCATCGGACATGATGGCCAGAAGGACCCCAGTGCTCACTGCGGCCAGTAACATAGGTGTCATGACCCTAACTGCCTCCCCTGGGCGACGGAGGCCGATAGCCAAAATGATCCATATGATCACAAGTCCTGCCATCAGCAGTCGGGCGGCTTCTCGTCGGTTTTCCCTTATTCGCTGCGTCATGACATCTTGAAGATCAACCAACTGAATCTCGGGATCCTGTAACGATTGGATCGCCGTTCGGATTGATGCAATGGCCACGATCCCTTCGATGGGAACAATGATCGCAGTCCCTTCGGGAAAAGAGATCATCTCAGCGTTGACTCTAGGTTCCAGGATGGTGTCCTTCAAAGTCTCATGCGTGAGAGGAGGAAGTTTGGAGTACGCCAAAAGATCATGAATCATTGGGTCAAATGCATGAGTCTTGAAAGGAGTTCCTCTCAGCGCTTGACCGATGACCTCCAAGGCCGCGTGAGGTGTTGGAAGGCCTGCATTTCGAAGCGACTGCGTTTTTTTACTGGGTAGTACATCGGACACAAGATCAAAGCCTGTCATGGCGTGAGCGCCGACGAGATCGTTTAAGACGGGCTTTAACTTTTCGCTACGAGCCAAGGCGTCATCTTCGTTCATCGCCGTGACCAGAACGAGCCAACGCATATCGGGTACCCGGAAAGCCCGTTGAAGCTGAAGATCTTGTGCCAGACGTGAGGGAGTTACGGGGTTTAGGGTTGCAAGGTCATCGTTAAAAAGGGAGCGCCCACTGAAGATGAAAAGGATACCCAGTAGGATGGGAAGCAGAGCGCAACACTGAAGCCTTCTTCTGCGCGGGATCCTTAGGATGGGGTTGTTGGAAAGTGTTGCTATCCAGACGCCAGGCCCAGCTGACGGGGGTGAAAGTTGCGGCAGAATGAAGCGTGTCGAAAGCCCGGCTCCGAGAAGACCTGCGGATGCAAAGATGCCAATTTCCTGAAGTCCCCTGAATCCAGAAAAGAACATCACGCCGAATCCTGCAATATTGGTCAGTATGCCAAGTCGCAGTGTGGGCCAGAGCCGATGCATCGTGGTTTGGTTGGGGATGTTCGGGTTGATGTGGGTGAAAAAATGATTGGGATAGTCTGCGGCAACCCCCAAAAGAGTGCTGCCAAAACCGAGGGTAATGGCGTGGATGGCGCCGAATTGGAGCCGAATTGCGAGGGCACCGGTGAGCAATCCGGTCAGCAGAGGAATTAACCCGAGGAACAAAAGACGCCACGAACGGTAAACCATCAGCAAGAGGCTACTGACCATGAACGTGTTGGCCAGCGAGAGCCAGGTGGCCTCCTGAGTAATACTGCGGTTGGTTTCAACCGCAAGGGTCCCGGCGCCGCCCAGTTTGAGGGCGAGTCCAGGGTGGGGTGTGGCATTAAAGGCCGAATAGACCTGCTCCTGAGCGTTTTCCTGCGATTCAAGATCAAATCCCGCTGTTCGAGTCTCGATAAGGATCAAGGCGGCATTTTTAGATCCATCGACCCAATGCCCTCTGACCATCTGCGGCATCGGACCTGTAGTCAGTTGATCGAGGTATTGCTTCCAGCTCCCCAGAGGATCTCGATCGAGCCATCGCTCCTCAAGTCGGCCTGCGCTTGAGTAAAGAGCCGTTGCCCTTTGCTGCAATGTTTGATGAAGCTGTGGCACTTGCCACTGATCGGGTGAGGGGGCTGTCAGAATGAATCGGTAAGGGAACAGTCGGTCCTCCAGACGAAAGAGGTCCTGAGGATCTATGCCATTTTGAACGCGCGTAAATAGGTTCGTTGCACGAAGGTGCAATACCAAAGCATCACTGCTTGCGAATCGTTCTTTTTCAGTGCCGCCCGTGATTTCAGCGAGCAGCATACGGCTTCCAGGACCCTCCCGGGTGGCCGTAAGAAGGAGCTGACTTTGGGGTTGAGTCGCCTTGGGTAGGAAGAAGGTCAGATCCGACGTGATCTCAGTATCCTGGGTGAGAAGATATCCGGCAAAACCGAGATAAAGAACCCACACCATGAGCAACAGACGGGATTTCACGGAGTCTCTAGGGTGAGGTTGCTGATACTGCCATCAATAGCCTCGATGCGCAGTTTTTTTAGATCTCCCTCTTGGCCTTCAATACGGACTCGGCGCAACCCAGACAAATCTTTTTCGATGGGGAGGAGATTCATCTCCCAGAGGCGATTGGTGCCCCCCAACGTCACATGCCAGCGAGAGAGTAAAGCGACTTTATCCCCAACCAGAAGGCTGACAAGACTTGATCCAATGTAGGCCAGTTCAGGAATTGCATCGGGCTTAAGGCTGTGAGTTTCGCCCGTCGTGTCATCCGTCAGTCTGATTTCGGTGCTGGAGAGAAGATAGGTCGTTGGTGTAGGCACCTCAACTCTTTTGATAAGCGTGTCAGGCGGAAGAAACTCAAGAAACCCTCGGGTTTGCATGGGAGCTTTCAGCGAAGGGATCAATCGGGACTCTTGATAGAGGATTCGACGGGTATTCCGCTCTTTGAGCCCATAGAGAGCCTGATCAAGCGTCTGCGCTTCCAGTCGACCTTGCGAGGTTTCTGCCATGGACGTGTTCGCCATGAGCATCAGCCCGAGTAACACGCAGTATGTCATCGTGGGATTATGGGGCAAGTTCCCACACATCATGGAAGTTGAACCAGTTGTAAGGTGCGCTTTTGGCGTAGTGCTCTAAATTTCGGGCATATTGTTCGGTGAGTCGCTTTATTCGGTGCTCGCGTTCGTCCCTTGGTCCACCTGAATCAAATGATAGCGGTTCGAAAATAATGTCATAGCTACCCCAGCTTCGCTTGAGACAGAAGAACTGAAGAAGAGGGATCTCAAGAATATCGGCAAGGTAGGGTGCGGTGGTTGGGAACAGCGCAGGTTCACCAAAAAACGAGCAACTTAGAGTTCTTTCACCCGGCATCAGGCGGTCCCCCAATAGACCGATCATGAGCCCTTTGTTGACATCGGGCCAGAGCCCCAAAATAGCTGCTGGGCCGGGTACGGTGATGATGTCTTCGTGAAGACTTGGGTTGATCTCCTGAAAGATCCGTACGATCTGTGGCGTAGCATCGCCGAACATGACGGCCTTGACACGGTATCCCCCTCGGGTTCGTCCAATCATCCGAAGAATATCAAAGCCCCCAAGGTGCGAGCCGACGAGAATCCCGCCGACTCCTTGATCTCTGATGCGCTCAAGATGTTCGACGCCTCTGAGGTGGATCGTGATGCCTTCATCTGTTTCAGTCAGTATGGCAAGGCGATCTAGCAGTGAGCAGGCAAAGGTATGATATTGCTTGAAATAATCAAACAATCCCGGTTCTCGCCCCAGTGCCAGGCGATAAAACTTGCGCGATGCGGGCCTCGTGCGGTTATTGATGATCAGGAAGTAGAGGCTAATCGGATAGAGCAAAATTCTTGAGACGGATCGCCCCAGGCGTCGGGTGACGGCGATGATGGAATGAATCCAAAACTCATTACTTCGCTCGGGTAGATTTTGCCAGTGCACGGCTCAATCCCTGTTGGGGGTCTGGAGGGTGATGATCCCCGCGGCGATCTCCCGATCAGCCACCCGGACCTTGAATCGAATGCCTGTCGGGCTTTGTGAATAATCTATCTGGGCCATCTCGTGACCTCTAAGGGGGGACTTGAACTTAATTTCCTTCAGGGCCAGTAAACAAATGTCTTCAGATGCATAGGGCTCGCATCCTGAAAGGACCTGATCGAGGATCAAAGCTCCTGGAACCAGAGGGTTCCCCGGAAAATGGTCAACCAGCACCGGGTGATCTGACGGGATCGAAAATCGATGAATCTTTTCTTCCATGGCTTAGTTCATCCCTTTCCAATCAATTTCCGCCAGTCGGGTGAAAAAATGACGAAGGGAATGGTGTGGCTCATTTGGAAGGAGATGCCGGCGATAGAGAGGCTCAACAATCAGGAACAAGAAAATGAGGGCCGGTGCCAGACTATTTCCCATCAGCCATGCCCATCGCCCATCCGTCATCCATGCAAGCAAAAGTTGGTTTAGCCCAAGCATCATAAAGAGAAGCCACCAGACGCGCGTCAGGCTCCGGGTATACCTGCCTGCTGCCTCGGAAAAGGGCGTGGTGGGCCCCCTGATGCGGCGGGCCATCTGTGTAATCAAAGGCGTCTGGTCTCCACACAATGAGCGGTGAAAGTACCTCGAGACCACCAGAAAAATGAAACCCGGAAACAGTGCGCTTTTCGAGGGAATCAGGATCGACAAGAGCAGCGTCAGAATAAAACCAGCAAGAAATAACCAAAAGGTTTTATCGGCTTTGAGCCCCTGAAGGAGGGCAAGACCAATCAAAATATCGGGCAAAGAAAGCCAGGCCGGATTGAAATTGCCTGCATTGATCATGACTAGGCTCCCCAGTGGGAATGCCAATGCAAGGCCAATACTGATCATGGCCCGATGGTGCACCTAGTGTGCCCGCCGCTCGAGGACTGTTGTTGAGAGTGAGCGTAACGAAGTAAAAATACGGGTTATGTCAGGATCATCGGATTTGATCTGGATCCCGTAGCGTTTCGAGAGAATGACAGAAATCTCAAGAAGGTCGATGGAGTCGAGGCCCAGACCTTCCTGATACAGCGGGGCCTCAGGATCGATATCGTTTGCTGATACTTCAAGATTGAGTGATTCCACCAATAGGGTGGCAATTTCCATTTCTAGGTCGGTCTGTTTCGACATGTGTTGAGAGTAAATGAAGTAGCCGGACTAACAAAAAATGGTCCCTTCGATTTCGACCATCAGATCTTTGCGGCAAATATCGCCCTGAAGGTAAACGATTCTTGAGTCCGGATGAATTTGATTTGAAATCAGGGGACGGATCAGATGGATTTGGGAAGGATCGCGGATATAAACCACCCAAGAGGCCACGGATCCTAGTGAATGGATCGTGGGGTAATGCGCGGCTTCCAGCAACGCCGAGAGATTGTCGAGCGTGACGCGCGTTTGCATCTCAGGATCTGAGGGGGCGATGGTCTCATGTCCAATGATGCTTGCCGTGCCGGAAAGAAACAGTTGGCGGCCTTGCGCGGAGGTGTGAATGACGGCGCGAGAGAACGAGGGGCTCCGGGGACCGTAGACACGTGGGTAACGATAGGCGCTGACTTGTCGTGGATTCTCGAGCGTCTTGATGGCGCCATTCCCAGCCAGAAAATGAACCACCAGGGGCCCCTCCTTGCTCCCGACAGCACACGCGGCGGGTAAGTCGGTTGACATCCGATACCCCGATAAGGCCAAGACATCATGCCGCGCCCGTGAAAAGCGTCGGTAGCGCTCAATGCCTTTTTCCTCAAGATTGATGCCGGGAAAAAAATTCCACAGACGTATCAATCGAAAGTCGGGGTGCTGCTGCATGATTTTGTGAATGGATCGGTACGCCTGGCTGGTTGCGTCTTCGATTCTTTCGGCAGGTAGTCTCACTGTCCCGAACATCAACTGGTCGGTTTGCGTCAATGTCAGGCTTTCCGATGGATGGGATATCCGAGGCGCTTGATCGGATATCCATGCGGAAGCATCGCAGGATGGATCTAATGGCGCCAGGGGTATGCCAAAGTCACTGGAATCAAGTTGAGTGGAAGCAAAACCCATCAGCGCAAGGACATGCTCTCCTGCATGCATTTCAAGGGGTTTGTTTCTAAGGTGTCGAAGATCGAGTCCACCCGTATGGATGACCTTGGCATCGATATCATTTTTTTTGATGGCCAGCATGTCTTAAGGCGTCACAGGGCGGGCCAAGCCGATTCGGATGAGCAGGGATTTGATCCGATAGACGAGTTGAAAGAAAAACAAAGGTCGATCAATGGGCGTTTTTCTGAATAGATCTCCAGCCAGTACGGATATGATTCCACGCCGCATCCCGAAAAAATCTCTGGGATTCATGAACAGATCCCGAATGGCGGGGGTGGTGACTCGATAAATAAACCATGCAAATCGATCGAGTCCCTGGTGGATTTCTTTTTCGTAAAGCCGAAGGGCATGCTTTTCAATGTCCGGCGTTTCAAGAATGGTTGCAACCGTTTCGCTCGCCCGGAATGCTCCATGAAGGGCAAGATGGACCCCGCTTGAGAAAACCGGGTCGATGAAGGCATAGGCGTCGCCGACAAGCAGATAGTTGCGACCGGACATTCGGGTGGAGCGGTAGGAGTAATTCCCGGTCCCGGTGACTGGCGTTGTCCGGACCGCTGCTTGAAGGCGGTGCATGACACCTGGACACATCGCGATTGTGTCAGCCATGAAATCGTCTAGCGGGACCGTTCTCGATTTCAGATACTCAGGCTTGAGGACCGCGCCCACACTCATGGTTTCTCCCTTGAGAGGAATCATCCAGAACCAGCCCTTATCGAACCAATAGATTGCGATATTGCCCTCAGCATCCCCCTCATTTCGCAGGGCCCCCTCATAGTGGGCATACATGGCGGCACTTCGGTGTTTAGGGTTCTTCTTTTTGGAACCTAGCGCACTGGCCAAAAAGGTATCGCGACCGGTTGCATCGACAAAGAAACGGGCATGGAAGGTGATCCGCTGCCCTGATTCATTTACTGTTGAAACGGATTCGAGACGATCTTGATCGAAGTTTGCCTCATCGACTCGGCAGCCTTCCAGGATCTTGACCCCGTGTGATTCAGCGTTGCGAAACAGAATTTCGTCAAATTCGGACCGACGAACCTCGTATGCAAAGGGATAATCGTCACGAACCGCCTCAGCGAAGGGAAAGCTGATGAATCGCCCGTGATAGACCGAGTGAAACTCTGCCGCGTACTTTCGCAGTCCGATGGCTTCGATTTGGGGTAGAACCCCAAGGTCCTCCAGATAAGGAAGACTTAAAGGCAGGAGGCTCTCGCCGATGTGAAAGCGCGGGTGATGATCCTTTTCCAGCAGGGTGGTTCGATAGCCCATTCGAGCAAGCCGCGTGGCGGCTGCCGATCCTGCAGGTCCTCCACCCATGACGAGGACGTCGCTAAAGTTCTGATCCGGTTCCATCAACAGGGGAGGCCGCTTTAGTGGGAGTAAGAGCTAGAATAGGGTTTCATTCTACATGAGGGCCAAAAAGTCTGCCTTCATGGGCGGGGTCAGATCTACGACAGGCAGATTCAGTGACGCGAGCTTATCGGCCATCTGGGCTCATTATTATTTCAGGGCTCCATCATGTCATGGGATTCATCGTTTGCGTCTGGCACCCGGCGTTATGGCCGATCGTGGTGTCGATGCTGCTTGGCAACCATCTGCTCCTAACGGCACTTGGGCTTTGGCCCCGGAGTTCGCTTTTGGGTCCAAATACGGTTCGTCTGCCGGCGGATTCTTCCTCGTGCGTGTATCTCACCTTTGATGATGGACCGAATCCGGAGATTACCCCGAGCGTTCTCGATCTTTTAGATCAATACAAGTGTCGCTGTACCTTTTTTGTGATCGGGGAACATGTCAGGAAACATCCCGAGCTACTCAGGGAAATTGTTCGAAGGGGGCATGTAGTCGGTAATCATAGCGATTCGCATGCATATACCTTCGCCATGCAGAGTGTTCGTGGCTTTACTGGCGAGTTGAAGGCTTCACAAAAGGCCATCTTTGATGCGATTGGAGTTTGGCCACGCTATTTCAGAGCGCCTTTTGGATTTCGTAGTCCTTTGCTTGAGCCAGCCCTCTGTCGAGTGGGTCTGCACCTGATGTCTTGGACACGTCGTGGATACGACACCCGGTGTGACTCAGCGAGCAAAATCATCGCGCGGCTGACGCATAACCTTGCAAGCGGCGATATTTTGCTACTTCATGATGGCCCATTTGGCCGCGATCAAGACGGATGCGCCATGGTCCTGAAGGTGCTGCCAAGGTTATTGGAAATTCTCCATGAACGAGGCTTGACCTCGGCAGCACTGCCGTCCGCCTATCGCAGCTAGTTTTTTTGGGTCACTCTTCGAAGCAGGAGGAGTGGAAGGCGGAGGACAAACTCTAAAAGCAACCTCAGGTGCATCCCCGTCAACACCAGGTTGTCCCGCCCATATCGGAAATGGGAGACCCCGCCATCAGAAGGTTTCGGGTATCGAACCTGAGCTGGAACATTGATGGCCTTGATTCCGGCCCAGCGGAGTCGGACGACGGCCTCAGGGTCAAAATCAAAGCGTCTCATCCACCGGGTACTGCGCATGATCTTGAACAGTGGTTCGATTGGGTAGACTCGAAAGCCAAACAAAGAATCATCAATGCCCGTCCAAAGGGTTTCTAAATTGGCCCACCAGTTTGAGATTCTGCGTCCTTTAACTCGGATGCTGGGGGCATCCTCATCAAAGACCGGGACACCCAATATCATGGCGTCAGGGTGACGGCGGGCAGTTTCTATAAAGTCATTGATCCGGTCTACGGGGTGTTGGCCATCGGCATCCATCGTAAGAACATGGGTGTATTCATGATCACGAGCCCAGATGAGCCCCTTGAGCACGGCGGTCCCCTTGCCCTCATTGTGCGGGTTTTGGATCAGGTAAAGGTTGGCATGGGTCTGACACGCCTGCTCTACGTCACGATCAGAGCCATCGGTTGAACCATCAGTGACGACAAGGATCGGTGTAAAGACTTTTTGAGCATTGAGCACCGTCTCAATGCCCTTCAGTCCAGGGTTGTAACTTGGAATGAGGAGAAGAGGCTTGATGTGTTGCCGCATGGGGTTCGAGAAAGATGTGGCGAATGTATTGCTAGAGCACGCTTACAAAATAGTCTTCCACTTGTTTTGCCATGAGGCGAACATTTTTTACAGGAACGAAGACCTTTCCGGGGCGCACAGCAATCGTGATGGGTAAGTTCGGTGGTTTCAGGCAGGGCGAGGCTTTCCCGAGAAAGCCAGAGCGATTCTGGATCAGGATGGTCCGACATGGCGAATGCGCCTTCCATGCAATCAGGAACGGACTCACCTTGAGGGGTGAGATGGGTTGCCGCTCCGTCCTTGTGCCCTCAGGAAACATGAGGACATGCTGCCCCGACTCCAATGCCTTAACGGCTTGCCGAATCATCTCGTGAGTGCGGTCATTAGGGATATAGCCAGCAAGTCGCGCTCCGGCACCAAACAAGGGATGGCTAAGGAGAGAGGATTTCAAGATGCACGTGCAATTTGGCAAAATCGAAAGCAAGATGACGGCATCCAGCAGGCCTGGATGATTGGGAGCGATAATCGAGGGTGGGGCGCTTCGCATGGACCCCCCGTCCTCGATGGTTAGGTTAAGCCAGCCTACCTTTCGAAGCAAAGACAGATACCCACTAAACCCAAAACGCACGATGCTTCTACCAATTTTCTCGCGTGACCGAGAAGCTGGAAATGACAACAGAAGAAGGGCAAAAGGCGACCATAACACGCAGATCAGACCCAATAGGGCAAGTCCTATCCAGAGGCAGATTGTGGACCAGATAAGGGAGATGAGAGGGTGAACTATTTGCTTGCGCATCTCGAGGAGCGAGAGTTGGTACAATCAATTAACTTATTTTGAGGAGTATCCCATGAGCACACCGGCTTCGCCGCAGTTTTATACCTATACGGCTGGTCAATTCCATAAGGCTGATGTCACCCGATACTTCGGTGGAAAGGCCAAAAGCCCTGCCGATGTCGTGGCAACGATCAAAGCAGAAGGTTACGAGTCCATGACCCGTGGCGAGATCGACGCAGGAGAGGTGACTTTTGCGTTATGGGAGGGACCGGGACATCAATGTGTTGTGCAGATCACGAGCGCTGGTGTTCCGCCACACATTATTTATCTGGATGGGCTTTTGAACTGGTTGGAATTTCAGGGCCACATCCTCTCGCCTGCGCTCAGTGTTTCACGACACGTTCACGGCGACGCCTGAGAAAAAGTTTCCGGCTATCCTGGGATAGCCGGACGGCTCGGAGGGTGTGATTTCAAACGCGCGTGACCATCTAGATGGCGATCACGGCCAAAACAATCATGAGCAGGGACCATCTTGGAAACACATTATGGTGCTTCCTGATCTTGAAATCATCGACCACACTGAGCCAGTTAATGGCTTTTTCTGCGGGGCTAGGCGAGTAGTTTGGGAGTGTCCTTAGGGTCGCAGTGGTTGAAGGACTGTGATTGCTGAAGCGAGTTCTTCGGTTACGGGCATTGGAATACTTGACCGTCATTAAGATCTCCTGGATGAATGGTTCACCTTTCCGGCTGAAAACACCGAGCCTTGTCCTACGAGGGTAACATACGGGGGAGACTTCCCCATCGACGAGCCTCATCCACGAACTGTTCAGGAGAATATGTTGCGCGTTTTACCCCTCTTGTTACTTGCTTTCAGCCTATGGGTCACCGAACCAGTCCGTGCTGATTGGTGGTCGGACAATGGCGATTCGACGAGTTCTGAAGATATCGATTCGGATGCAAAGCCTGAAACCAGCGCTAACGATGATCTGGTGCGAGATGCGCAAGGTCCGGGTCAGCCCCAGGATAACACCCAACATCAGACCCCCATGATGTATGACGCCTGGGGGCGGCCTTACGCTTACGGGATGCCATATGGCTATGGCGCCGGGTTTGGTTATGGTATGGGTTACATGGCTGGCCCGTACCGAGGGGGTGTTGTGGGGGGACGGCGCTAATCGCCGGGCACAAAAAAACCCTCAGAGGAGGGCTTTTTTCGGAAATGGCGGAAGCGGTGAGATTCGAACTCACGGAGGTGTTACCCTCGCTGGTTTTCAAGACCAGTGCCTTAAACCACTCGGCCACACTTCCGCTGATAGCAGGCAATCTGAAGAAGATTCTTAGGAATCATTTCAGCTGCCAACCCGTCCATTATAGCCATCCCATCGATGAATTGCTATCCGTCAACCGGCCGGAATTTTCTCGCCTCTTGATTCCCTTGGGATTTCTTTGAAATAATCCCCCATCCGCAAAGGGATCTCTCCAGAGAGACTCTCCCGGATTGAGACTTATTTGCCCTTCTGGAATTATCGGAACTTAAAAAATGAAGACTCTGAAAGGTATCCTCGTTGTTGCTGGCCTTGCTGTCGCCAGTGCTTCTTTCGCTGGTGAGCCGAGTGCTGAAATCGGTGAAAAGATTTACACCCGTGCTTTCGGCCGTGGCTGTGGCACCTGCCATGATGTTCAGCCGAATCCTAACCTGTTCGAAAGCGTTAACAAGCTGAGCAAGGAAGAGCTGACCAAGGTCCTCGTTGAAGGTCGAAATGCGATGCCGAAAGCGATGGACCAGATCATGAATCTTGGCCCGGTCAAGAGCGCAGGTCTGACCCAGGAACAGGCGGTTGATTCTTTGATCATCTACCTCAAGGCTGGCAAGAAGTAAGCTTCTCTGCCTCCTCCTAAAAACGCCGGGCAATGCCCGGCGTTTTTGCATTCCGTTGAAAAAGAACGGTTCGGCTGGACGAACTCGTCTTCGATAGTGTCTGGGAGTCTCTTGAATAGATTTTCCGTTGACCTGATCATCTTGCTTGCTTCGGGATTGATGGCGTCGTGTGCGCATGCACCGGCTCCCTCTTCCTATGCTGCTAGTCGACCCCATGTGTATACACCTTATCTCGAGGCGACCTCGAGTCAGGCATCCACTGATGAGGATCAGTTAACGCGGCTTCAGTTAGCGCTTTTAGATCCGCCCAACACGATGAGCATGGTTGGGCGTGCTGTTGAGAGTCATCGACGGGCTATTGAAGAGGAGCAGCGTCTCAGAGACCTCGCACAGCGACCGATACGCCTCGGCAAAAATAAAAAATCAGGCAAAACCCTCGGCCCTTCGGGCTCATCGGCCCCCAAAACAGGGGCTCCTGTCTTTCAGGCTGATCTCTCCGGTTTAGGAATTACCTGCGGCAGTGGTTACGCCGGGGACAAATTCAGTGACCCCCATCTCAAGTCTGTGATGCTGCAAAAGAATTGCCTCTCGCCCAGTGATGGGCGACATGCAGGGCGCAGCCCCAAATCAGCGATTCGACCATCTGGCATCCGTGGCAACTTGTGGGATGGTGTTCGCTCAGGGCTGGTCCTTCATTCGATTGACCATGAAAAAATCCGGATTTTTCTTGAGTACTTGAGGCAAAAATCCGGCACAGTCGATTTTTTGATGGGACGAGCTGAACCCTACTTGCACTATCTTCTGGGTGAATTGAAACGTGAAGGTTTACCCACAGATCTTATTCTCGTTCCGATGGTCGAGAGTGCTTATCAGACGACGGCGGTCTCTCCTAAGCAGGCGGCCGGACTTTGGCAGTTTGTTCCCAGTACCGGACAACAATATGGCTTGCGACTGAGTGAGACTTACGATGGCCGCTACGATACCCATTTGGCAACACAGGCGGCGCTGAAATATCTCGGCTATCTCAACGAACTTTTTGGCGGAGACTGGACACTTGCATTGGCCGCTTACAACGCGGGTGAGGGGACAGTAAACCGGGCGATTCAGGCGAATCGAGCCGCAGGTGGGCGCGGGACCTTCTGGGAACTTTCGCTACCTCAGGAAACCCAGAACTATGTGTTGAAGATCATCACCTTGTCTCATATCGTCGCAGACCCTTCTGGAAACGGTTTTATCCCCAGAAATGCGCAGCCCACAGGCAGTCTGACGCTTGTAGAGCTTCGTCCAGGACTCAAGATGAATGATCTGATAGAAAAAACCGGGATCAGTGCAGGTGAATTCTTCAAGCTCAATCCGCACGTGCGCCCGGATGTTCTCCCACCTGCGGAAGCCCGTACTTTTATGCTGCCGGTTGAAAAGGTCGAGGTTTTGAGCATGATGGCTACAAAAGGAAGCCGAACCCCTGAGTTAAAAAAGATCAAGGTCAATCCGGGGGAGACAACGACAGATGTCGCCAAAAGAATCGGTGTACCCTTGAAGCTCTTATTGGAATGGAATGGTCTTGGCCCGAGAGCAAAACTCAAAGGGGGCCAGGAGTTAACCATCCAAGGCGTTTGATGATTACAGGGGCAAACACATGCAACTTCGTCGGTTCTCACATTTTTTTCTGACCACTTGTTTATGGGGGCTGTCCCAGGTGGCCTTTTCCGAAACCATTGGCTCGGTGAATTATCGGTTCAAATGGCTTGGACCTAGCGACAAGATCGCCGTTGAAGCGTTTGATGATCCTGGCGTTTCAGGTGTGACCTGTTACTTGTCCCGGGCAGAAACAGGCGGGATCAAGGGGATGGTCGGCCTTGCCGAAAATCCGTCCAAGGCCTCCATTGCATGCCGTCAGACGGGTGTCATTGAATCTGGGGTCATGGACCACCTTAAAGAGGAAGAGGAAGTCTTCAGCGCCCGCGCCTCCGCCATCTTTAAATCAACCCAAGTCATTCGTTTTCTGGATCGAAAAAGGGGGGCACTCGTTTATCTGACCTACAGCGACCGCATCGTAGATGGGAGTCCGGATAACTCGATCTCGGTCGTGCCGATTCGGGCCCTGAGCCCCTAATTGGGCAATTAGCGGTGGTCTTGCGTTTCTGCCGTTGCGTACCGCAGCGTCAGTTGAGCCAGTAGGGCAAAAATGATTGACCACCCCATCGCCATTGACTGAAGCCCATGGGTGGGATCAGTGATGGTAAGAACGCCCATATTCTCTCCGGCCATCGCAAAAAGGGGGCCGAAACAGGATCCTAGCAATAGGGATCGGAAGGGATGCCCCTTGAGCCCTGATAGTGCCCCGTTCATCAGAGCACCAACCGCCATCCAAAAGATCAGCATCCACCATGCCAGTGCATGGTAGCCGCTGGTTCCTTGGTAGTGCAGCCACTCTTGGTGCACGACAATTCCCTCCCAAGCCCCGCCGACCAGAAAAGCCATGACCACGGTTTTGATTTGCGAGCTTGCCCACCCGCCCAGTCGTAATTGCAGCACAACCAGAAAAAAACCAAAGAGGGATGCAAGACCTGGAAATCCGGCCAGGGTTCCGACGAGAAGCGAGGTGATGATGATGCAAAAAATCACGCTTCCGATGAATGAGTGCCGTGCTGTGATCATGTCCTTATGATGAATGCGCCGTAAGAGTGAACCATTATTGTACGAAATTACCCGCACCTGATATGTATGACCACCTGTCAACGGGTATGAGCTCATCTTTTTTATTACTTATCCTGCAGCGCATGGGGAGCAGAACGGACGGCTTTTCGACGGTTGACAC
>JBILGU010000070.1:0-2594 GCA_044350805.1 Methylococcaceae bacterium | reverse complement strand
GTAAGCGCCCCATGAAGTCGGTCCTTACATTGGCGGCCTGAATTTCTCAGACTTTAGTCTCCATTTTTTGAGGAGAGTGCGATGACCGAACGATCTGTATTTTGGGCCAATCATTTAAAGGCCATTGATGCCGAGGGCATCTCTGCCAGAGCGTATGCCGCACGCGAAGGTCTGGCCATTCAGTCGCTTTATCAATGGCGTCAAAAATTGAGGCAGGTTCCAAGATCCCATTGCGCTGACTCTGGGGTGAGCATGACGTCCGGGTTTATGGCAGTCAAGGTGACCGAAACGATGGTTTCGGCGCCCGCCAGATGGGTATTGCATGTGGGAGGAATAGAGCTTGAATTACCTGCCTATCCGGAACCGCAATGGTTGGTGGGATTGGTCGCGGCTATGGAGCAGCGGAGCCACTGATGCATGCCGGGTATGAGGTCAGTCAGATTTTCCTTTACCGGGATCATGTGGACTTTCGTAAGTCGATTGATGGGCTGGCGGCGATCGTGGAGATGGAGCTTCGCATGAATATTTTTTCGGGAGCGCTGTTTCTTTTCGTGAATCGAAGCCGTGACAAGATGAAAATCTTGTACTGGTCCCGAAATGGCTTTTGCCTTTGGTACAAGCGCCTTGAGCGGGAGCGATTTGCCTGGATGAGAGGGGCTGAGGGGCTCTCTTGCGAGATTGGTCTGGAGGAGCTTAGATGGCTTCTCGAGGGGGTCGACATATGGACCGCAAGGCCGCATAAGTCTCTGAAATACATGGCTAATAGTTGATGGGTTCGATAAAATGAACTCATGCAAAACGGCGCTCGACCTATCTCGGACCCCCCCTCGCTGAGCGCCCTCAAAGAGTCGCTTTCGGGTGTCTCTTCCGTTGATTTTGATGCGCTTCAGTCCCTGATTGATCGATTGGTCGACGAGGCCGTGGCGGAGAGTCAATCACGTCATCAGCAGGCTCTTTCGGATCTTGAGCGTCAACATCAGGATAAGCTTGATGCGGCCCTAACCGATGCTGCAAAGCAGCATCAGATTGAAATGCGCGAGGCCCAGGAGGCTTTCCATCAGCACCTGCAGGCGGTTTATGAAGATATTCGCCTTTCACGGCAACGCTTGTTCGGTCGTAGTAGCGAGAGTCATCCTGGCCAGCTGACCCTTCAGTTCGATGAAGCTGAAGCAGTTGCGCAAGGCTCGACCGAAGTCGATGACCAAGGTGAGATAGCCACCGAAGTGCAGGCCTCATCAGAAAGTGGCGCAGGGGCCTCGGCGGCTTCTCGTAAGCCCCCCCGTCCACGTGGCAAAAGGTCTCCGATTCCAGCTCATGCACCGCGTTTTGACGTTGTCATCGATCTTCCGGAAGCGGATCGGGTGTGTCCTTGCTGTAATGAACCCATGGTCGAGATTGGGCAGGAAACGAGCGAACAGATTGATGTGATCCCGATGAAATTTCGGGCCCTTCGATTTGTTCGGAAGCGTTACGGTTGTCCCTCTCGAGAGCATCCTCCCAAAATCGCAGCGCGACCTGAGCAGGTCCTTCCGAAGTCCAACGCGAGCAATAACTTTCTCGCGATGTTGCTGACCATGAAGTATGTCGATGGCCTGCCTCTAGCCCGCATGGAATACATCCTTGGCCGCATGGGAATCCGAGTTCCTCGTGTGACTCTCGCGCGCTGGGTCATTCAGTCTGCAGAGCAGCTTAAGCCCCTGGCGGAAGCTATGGGTGAGATCTTGTATCAGTCTTCGGTGCAGCAGATCGATGAGACCACGGTTCAGGTGCTCAAGGAAAAGGGGCGCGATCCGAGCAGCAAGAGCTACATGTGGGTGCAGCGAGGTGGTCCTCCAGAACGTCCCGTCATCAAGTACACCTACAATCCGAGCCGTTCCGGCCAGGTTGCTCTCGATCTGCTCAAGGACTGGAAGGGCTACCTGATGACAGATGGATACAGCGGCTACAACGCGGCGGGTCGACAGGACGGTATAGAACTTTTGGCCTGCTGGGCTCATGTGCGCCGAGGATTTGTCGACGTCATCAAACTTCAACCTAAAGGGTTGCGGGGTCGGGCAGATGAGGCCGTCGACATGATCGCTGAGCTCTATGCGATCGAGAAAGAATATCGGCTCGCAACGGTTGTTGATCGAAAACTGGCTCGCCAGGAAAAGAGCAAATTGATCCTTGATCGGATACGCGAATGGCTGGATCACCACCAACCCATCACGCCACCCAAAAGTGCATTGGGGCAGGCGATGACCTATATGGCTAACCAATGGCCGAAGTTGATCCGGTTTATTGAACGCGGTGATCTGCCCATCGACAACAACCTGACCGAGAATGCGATCCGGCCCTTTGTGACCGGAAGGAAGGCCTGGTTGTTTAGTGACACGCCAGCCGGCGCCGATGCGAGTGCTTTGATCTACTCCTTGATCGAGACCGCCAAGGCAAACGGACTTGAGCCCTATACCTGGCTGACCAAGGTGATGAGGGAACTGCCCAAGGCAAGAAAAGAAAAACAGTGGGAACATCTTCTGCCATGGAACTTTAAGGCAGAGGATTTGATCATGGAAGCCTACAGCTCAGAAGTGCCTACTTGATGGGGCAGATAC
>JBILGU010000030.1:0-27439 GCA_044350805.1 Methylococcaceae bacterium | reverse complement strand
CCTTCTGGTTCATGGAAGAGCTGTTCGTAGCGCCGCTGCACTACGGCTTCGTCTTCTTCGGCTGGCTGGCTCTGGCTATCGCCGGTGTACTCCTTCAGTCCTTCGCCTCTTTCGGCAACCTGATCGGACGTGATCTTTGCCCCGACATCCGGGCTTGATCCTCTGATGGAGCCGCGGGCAAGTCACTGACTTGCCCGCCAACGAAAACCCCCGCAGTTTGACTCCGGGGGTTTTCTTTTGCCCTTAAAATCTGAGGGATTCACCCATCGGACCCCATTGCCAGAAGGAAACCTCATGGATCCCCAGACGCCACCCGACCGCCCCCCCGAACGGATTTATTGGTGGGCCCGCCAACATGCACTCATCCTCCTGATCGGGGTGACTGCCGCATGGCTGGAGCACTCCGGCCTTCTGCTTGCCGCCATGGCCGGTGCGTCTTTTCTGGCGGTCTTTCGCATCCCTTCGACGGGTGGACCCGATACGCCCCCAGCCCGCTGGGAGAAAACGCTGCTTTTTGTCCGCATCCTGATGGCCTTGGGACTCATTGTCGAACCTCAAACGGACACACGAATCATCCTTGAATTGCTGACCGTCTTGACGGTTTTTCAGCTGACAGACGCCTGGCTCGCACGTCAGCGCAAACTCCAAAATGCTCAGCAGGCACTGATCGAGCAGGAGACCGATGGCCTCTGGCTCATCAGCTTGACCTTTCTCCTGGTCCCACTGACGCCGCTTGGCAATGGCATCATCTGGCTGGCCCTTCTAAGACCCCTCGGCGTGATGACCAGCCATTGGACGGGCGCCCCATCGTGCCCCATGCCTTGGGGCTTTGCGGCACGATGGGTCTCAGGACTTTCATTGCTCGCACTCTCAGCAACCCTTTTGCCGGATCTCCCGAAGGCCGTCTCAGAGGGGCTACTTGCTGCCGGTGGTTTGGGATGGATCGCCCTTCACGCCACCTGGGCTCTTCGTGCGCTTAAAAAAAGCAAAAGCCCCTCAGGGTCTTTGAGTGAATCAGGCGATTGAGGTCTGGGGAGAGCCACTGTAGCTCACCGCGCCAAAGGCAATGAGGTCCGAGCCTTGTGGGTGAAATGCGCATGAACGTAATTCCGGCAGGGCCTGACCCAATGGCAAGCCCGCGGCAGGACCTCCGATAAAACACGCCGCCAGCGTCATCACGCAGTAATCGACCCGCTGGCTACCCATAAAGCAGCCCATGGTCTTTTCATCCCCATGAACCAACAGGGTGCGAACTCCCTCGGCCGAGAGAGCATCAAGGATCTGCGAGGGTTCAAAGACGGTGTCTTGAGACAAAAGCGCTAAAACCCGGATGCCCTGCGCCTCGAGGTATTGTCTTCGTGCAGCGTCCTGATCGACCGTCGTGATCACCAGCGTACGATTTTTAGCCGCCACGCCTAAGGAGACCTCCTCCCCGAGACGAAGATCAGGATCCAGAATGACGCGAAGCCCTGCCGCAGGATATCCCAGCAGCGAGAGCCATCCATCGCTGGCCGTCAGCAGGATGGCGTCATGATGCGCATCAAGATACCGCCCTAATGCGAGGTCCCGGGGGCGATCCGTCGACGCCTTGCGACCAGACAGGGAGACCCCATCCAGACTTTGGGCGTAGGCCAGAGTGACAAACGGCCGCGACGAACCCGAATTCCGGGCCAAGGCCAACTGATCCAGAAGTGGCGCCAGGAAAGCGAAGTCGTGGTCGGTCGGGACTTGCTCGGTGAAGCGGAGCAAGTGAGCCATCCGCTCAGCCTTTGACTTCAGGTAGCCCAGGTTTTCCTCATGCTGACCCACCTCAATGGGAATGCGGGCAACCACCTTGATGCCATGAGTTCCCAACTCTTCCACCTTGTGGGGATTGTTGGTGATCAGGCGAATGGCCGAGACACCCAGATCACGCAAAATCCGGGCCGCGCTCCCGTAATCGCGCTCATCCGCCTGATGACCCAACTGGATGTTGGCTTCGACCGTATCAAGACCTTGATCCTGAAGGTTATAGGCCTCCATCTTCTTCAAAAGCCCGATCCCTCGGCCCTCCTGACGGAGGTAAATAAGGATTCCCGCATCCTGTCGTCCCAGATACATGAGGGTATGCTTGAGCTGATCTCCACAATCACAGCGACGCGAGCCGAAGACATCGCCAGTCAGGCACTCGGAATGGACGCGGACCGGCACGGAGGCTGACCCTGAGACCTTGCCTTTGACAAGCGCCAGATGCTCCTTGCCACCTTCAAGGTAGAGATACAGGGAAAAGTCACCGAAGCCTGTTGGCAGACGGGTTTTGACGAGATTCTTGATCACAGGGACCTAATTGGCCACGAAAAACGCATAGCGGGCCAGTATAGCGAAGTTCGAGTGAACGATGCGGACCAAACCGTTACATCCGAGCCCATGCAGCCTCAATTGCGCACTCAAGCCGCTCTTGTTGCCGCTCGATATCTCTGACTAGGTCAAACTGACGAGACGCACGCTCCAGGTTTTCCCCGCGGCGGCTGACCTTGAAGTAGAGATCACCCTTGAGATGGTCCGTTAAAAAACGGGTTCCGAGCTCGAAGGGGAGCAGCCATGTCGAGGCATAGATGTGCTCCAGATCGGACTGCGTCAAACTGGAAGCGGCCTCCATGAAATACCCCTCAAGCACCGCTTCGAATATCCCTGCATCGAAACGGACAGGGATGTTGCCGGCCTCTCCGGTCACATTGCAGCACGATCTAAGGCAATCCCCAAGATCGTAATGAATCAATCCCGGCTTCACGGTATCGAGATCGATCAGGCTAATGGCCTGGGGGCCAGATTGACTGAAAAGGACATTATCGAGCTTGGGATCGCCGTGCATCACCCGGGTCTTGAGAGAGCCATTCAGACGCGCCGTCTCAAGACACCCTGCAGCCCCTCGACGTTCGGCAATGAACGCAAGGTGGGAGGCGTCGATCACCTCTCCCACCGACTTCACCTCCAGCGCTTGCTCCCAAAGATCAAGGTACCGCGGTGTCTCATGAAATCCCGGCAAGATATCCTTCAGCAAGGCGCACGGCAGGGATTCGGTCATACGGTGGAACCATCCCAAGGCACGCCCCACTTCCACCGCCTCCTCGCGCTGTCGGATGCCCCGAAGATTCCGCGCATCCGGAATAAGAGAAAGCCCGCGCCAGAGGACTCCGCTGACATCCACCAGAAAATCGCGCCCGGCCAAGGTCGGACGGATGGCCGGCAAGGTCAGACCTGACGCTTTTGAGAGCTCGCAGCCCGCATGATCCAGAAGAAGCCGCAAATTGGCCATGATTCCGGAAGGATCAGGAAAGACGTCCGGATTGAGGCGCTGAAGAACCCAAGCCCCCATTGGCCCCTCGACCCGATAGGTGTCGTTGATCAGTCCCCCCGACAGGGGAATCAGATCCACGGCGTCAGGGGAGGACTCAAAGGCGGGAAGGATGTCGCGACGAATTGCTGTCGCGTCGAAAAGTGGCTCAGTCACGGGGCTTTCCTGCCCCAAGGCCTAGCCGCTCCCGAGTTTCATCCTTGGCCCGCTCCGTCTTTCGGAACAGGACATAAACGGCCCCAGCTCCCCCATGCCAGCGCTGCGCGCTATGAAACGCCATGACCTGGGGAAACATGGGGAGCCAGCGAACCATGAAACTCTTCAGCAGGGGAATCTTGTCTTTGTTGTTGCGTCCCTTGCCATGACTGATCAAGGCGGAGCGGACATCATAGTGAACGCAGTCTAAGACAAATCGGTAGAGCTCCTGCCTCGCCTGTTCAACGGTCAGGCCATGAAGATCCAATGTCGCCTCAGGAGCATAGTCGCCGCGCTGGAGACTGCGAAAAACGCCGTGCTGAATCCCATCGCGCTTGAAGCTGATCACCGCCTCCGGGCGAACAGGCTCGACGAAGGCGGTCGGAAGGAGCGACTCGTCGAGATCAAGCGCACGCTGCGCACTCTCTCGGCGGTAATTGAGACCCGGCCTCAAGGAGTCATCCATGATCCTCTCGGGCTCACGGACGTCCTTTTTGAGAGGTCGAACCCCCTCCATTTCTCTCAGAAACAGGGCGTCCTCATCTTCATTACTCATGAAAGGAAGAGTCCCCGATGAAAATATGGTTCCACGCGCAGCGAAAAACGTAAAAAAAGAAACCGCCGTCAGATCAGATCTTCGACAATAAAGTCCTCAAGATCTTCAAGCCCGGTCTCCGTAACGGCCATTTTGCGCACGGAGATCCCCGCCTCGTGGACCGATTCATCCCGACCGCTGATCAAAGGATGCCAGGCCGCAAGCGGCTCGCCATCCCGCCTGAGACGATAGGCACAGGTTGAGGGCAACCATTCCAGCACCTGAGGATCCTTTCTTAGATCAAGGCACCCTGGAACCTTCTCCGTCCGATCCCCATAGGAGCGACATCGACAAGTTTCAAGATTGAGCTGCCGGCAGGCCACCCGAGTGTAGTAAAGATCCCCCGTATCTTCATCCTCAAGCTTATGCAAACAACAGCGACCGCATCCATCGCACAGGGACTCCCACTCGGCAAGGCTCAGCTCGGCCAGAGACTTGGACGCCCAGAAGGCGTCACCTTCCGAGACCATCAGAGATCGTTGACCCAGTGACGACCATCCCGGGCCATCAGCTCGTCGGCTTCCTTGGGTCCCCAACTGCCTGCCGGATAGTTAGGGAAGCTTCGGGGCGGCAATGCCTTCCAAACATCAAGGACAGGCTGGATCAAAGACCAACCGGCCTCCACCATGTCTGCCCGCTGGAACAAGGTCGCATCGCCGATCATGCAGTCAAGCAACAGACGCTCATAACCGGTTTCAGGCTTGGTTCCAAAGTAGTCCGAGTACTCGAAATCCATGTTGACCGAGCCCAGCTTCATGACGGGCCCGGGCACCTTGGCACCGAAATGCAGCGAGATGCCTTCCTTCGGCTGAATATGAATCGCAAGCCGATTGGTCGTCAGCTCATCGACGGCCGTATTACGGAACAGGATGAACGGCGCCTGACGAAACTGAATGACAATTTCCGTGGCCCGCTTCTGAAGCCTTTTGCCCGTCCGAAGATAAAAAGGAACATCCGCCCAGCGCCAGTTGTCCAGATTGAGCTTCATGGCAACAAACGTCTCTGTCTTGGAGTCGGTAGCGACCATCGCCTCCTCGCGATAGCCCGGAACGGTCTGGCCGTTCTCCTCCCCCGCCCCGTATTGACCTCGCGCCATGTCACTGAGGACCTGTTCAGGGGTCGGCACCTGTACGGCACGCAAGACCTTGGCTTGCTCGTCTCGAACCGCATCCGCCCCGAATGACACCGGTGGCTCCATGGTGATCAGGGAGAGAAGCTGGAACAGATGGTTAGGCACCATGTCCCGCAAGGCCCCAGAGGACTCGTAATAAGGGCCACGTCGCTCGACGCCGACATCTTCGGCCGCCGTAATCTGGACATGGTCGATATAGCGCCGATTCCAGATGGGTTCGAAGATGCTGTTGGCAAAGCGCATCACCATGATGTTCTGAACTGTTTCCTTGCCCAGATAGTGGTCGATACGGTAGATCTGCCGTTCGCGAAGCACCTTCTTGATATTGGCATTGAGCTCACGCGCCGACTCAAGGTCATGACCAAACGGCTTTTCGATGATCACTCGCCGCCAGCTTTTCTCCCCTTCCGTGGCCATGCCCGACTGACCGAGACGACGCACAATCTCGCCAAAAAAGGTCGGGGCGGTCGCAAGGTAGAAGAACAGATTGTCGTCGATCTGGTGCTGGACCCGAATTTCATCCGCGCAAGCCTTGAGCCCCGCATAAAAATCCTTGTCATGCACATCGCCCGGAAAATAATGAATGCGCTCTGAGAACCAGCCCAGAACTTCGGGATCGACTGTATCGGTGGCGTAATCCTCGATGGCCTTGACCATCAGGTCCCGAAAGGCATTGCTTTCCATGGGCTCAACGGAAGTCCCTACCACGGCAAATCGGCTGGAGAGCAGCTTGGCCTTGGCCAGGTTGTACAGCGCGGGAATGAGCTTTCGCTGGGTCAGGTTTCCGGTCGCGCCAAAAATCACCATGACGCATGACTCCCCAGGCTTACCCTGGTTCACATGCAATTCCGGCAGATGGGTTTCAGGGGTATTCATTTCTTCTCCTGATGGCCGCCAAAGTAGTAGCGCATAGCTGAAAGCACTTTGAGCGCGAATTCATCCTCACCACGGGAGGCAAACCGCTGGAATACCGCGGCGGAAAGCACCGGCGCCGGGGTTCCCTGTTCGACGGCTGCCTGAACCGTCCAGCGCCCTTCACCCGAATCCGACACCTTACCGGAGAACTGTTCCAATTCGGGGTTCGTGGCAAACGCCTCTGCTGTCAGATCAAGAAGCCAGGAGCTGACGACACTGCCCCGACGCCAGAGCTCAGAGATGCTGCCAAGATCCAGATCATACTGATAGTTTTCGGGGTGCCTGAGCGGCGTTGTTTCCGCATCCGCCTCGAGAGAGGCACGACCAATTCCCGCGTTCTTGAGAATATTGAACCCTTCGGCATAGGCCGCCATCAGGCCGTACTCAATGCCGTTATGCACCATTTTGACGAAATGGCCGGCACCGGCGGGACCGCAGTGAAGGTAGCCATCGGTCGCCGTGCTGGATCCTTCACGCCAACCGGGTGAAGGCTCAACATCACCCTTTCCTGGGGCTAAGGCCTTGAAGATCGGATCGAGGCGCTGAACCTGGGACTGATCTCCGCCGATCATCAGGCAATATCCACGATCGAGGCCATGCGTTCCGCCGCTGGTCCCGACATCGATATAGGTGATGCCATCCTTCGCAAGAGCCTCAGCACGACGAATGTCGTCCACGTAATAGGAGTTGCCACCATCGATGATGACGTCGCCAGCAGAAAGCAGGGGGCGAACCTTATCGATCATTCCGTCAACCACGGCGGCGGGCACCATGATCCAGACGGCCCTCGGCGCCTTGAGTTTCGCCACGAAGTCTTCGAGCGATTCCGCGCCGGTCGCCCCTTCTGCGGCAAGACCCCGAACGGCCTCTTGATTAAGGTCAAATACGACACAGTCCTGACCCGCTCTTACCAAGCGACGAACCATATTGGCTCCCATCCGTCCCAATCCGATCATTCCAAGCTGCATCTCATGACTCCTGATGGTCTGTTGTAGGTTTTATGGTCCTTATAGCCGTCTATTCAACGGTCACCGACTTTGCCAGATTGCGGGGCTGATCGACGTCAGTCCCCTTGATGATAGCCACATAGTAGGCCAGCATTTGTAACGGAATCGTGAAGACGATCGGCGCCACCACTTCATCCGTTTCAGAAACCCGGAGCAGATTCACTCCAGGGACTGAATCCATCGATGCGCCGGCATCGGCAAAGACATAAAGCTGTCCGCCGCGCGCATGCACTTCTTGAAGATTCGATTTGAGCTTTTCCAAAAGCTCATCATTGGGTGCCACGGCAATCACGGGCATTTCATTATCAATCAATGCGAGGGGGCCGTGCTTCAATTCCCCAGAAGGATAGGCCTCGGCGTGGATGTAGGAAATCTCCTTGAGCTTCAGCGCACCCTCCATGGCCACCGGATACTGATGCCCCCGCCCGAGATAAAGCGCGTGATGCTTGTCTCCAAAACGCTCAGCCCATTGCTGGATGTCCGCATCCAGATGGAGCACGGCCTGGATCTGGTCAGGAAGATCCTGAAGCTCGCGCACGATTTCTTCCTCTCGTGCGGCGGCAAGCCCATTGCGCCGACCCAACGCCACCACCAAAAGCAATAAAGCCACCAACTGCGTCGTAAAGGCCTTGGTCGAGGCCACACCGACTTCCGGACCCGCTCGTGTCATGAGGCTCGAGTCCGACCCCCGAACGATGGAGCTTTCTGGCACATTGCAGATCGCAAGGGTATGCGTGTAGCCAAGTTTCTTGGCCTCCTTGAGTGCCGCAAGGGTATCTGCCGTCTCGCCCGATTGCGAAATCGTGACAAAAAGGGTCCCCGGTACCACGACGTGGCGACGGTAGCGAAACTCGCTGGCGACTTCGACAGCGCAAGGGATACCACCGATGTCCTCCATCCAGTAGCGCGCCACCATTCCCGCATGATAGCTGGTCCCACAGGCCACGATCTGAACTGCCCGAATGCCGTCGAAGGCTTCCGCTGCCTCAGGCCCAAACGCCGCATCGAGAACACGCCCGTTGCTGAGCCGGCTCTCCAGGGTCTTTCGAACCGCTTCGGGCTGCTCATGGATTTCCTTTTGCATGTAATGACGGTATTCACCCCGCTCGACGGCATCGGCAGCCAACCCCGTCTCATGCACCGATCGCTCGACCACTGCCCCATTCGAGTCAAAAATGCGGACGCTGTCGGTGGTCAATTCGGCGAGATCCCCATCCTCGAGAAACACGAATCGCTGCGTTTCACCGACCAAGGCGAAGATGTCGGATGCAATAAAGTTTTCACCTTTCCCAAGACCAATAACCAGGGGACTGCCTTGCCGTGCCGTAATCAGCTTGCCAGGGGCCCCCGTAGAGACCACGCCAATGGCATAGGCCCCTTCCAGTCGCTGACAGGTCTTGCGAACGGCCTCGAACAGGGCCTCGCCGGTCTCCAGAAATTCGTGGATCTGGTGAACGATGGTTTCAGTATCCGTTTCCGACTCAAAAACGTAGCCTTTCTGCTCCAGTTCCGCACGCAGCACATCATGATTTTCGATGATACCGTTATGAACAACCGCCACAAAATCCCGGCAAAGGTGGGGATGCGCGTTGCGTTCCGAGGGCACCCCATGGGTTGCCCAGCGGGTATGGGCAATCCCGATCCGACCATCGGCCGGGCTCAGACGTAACGCCTCCTCAAGTTCGCGGATCTTTCCTTTCCTTCGCACCCGAACCAGCGCACCCGCGGCATCGATAACAGCAACACCCGAGGAATCATAGCCGCGATACTCGAGGCGACGAAGCCCCTCCAGAAGGACTGGCGTCACCACCCGGTGTGAGATTGCACCGACAATTCCGCACATGAACTAATCTCCCTTTCGCTTGGGTCGCTGCCATTCTTCGATCGACAGCTGCTTGGACCGGCTAAGGGTTAACTGCCCCTCAGGCGCATCTTTCGTGATGGTCGAACCCGCCCCAATCGTTGCATTCTTGCCGATGCGAACCGGTGCAACCAGCTGGCTATCCGAACCGATAAATGCACCATCCTCAATGATGGTTCTGAATTTATTAACGCCATCATAGTTGCAGGTGATGGTGCCCGCCCCGATATTCACGCGAGATCCAACGCTGGCGTCCCCGACATAACTGAGGTGATTGATCTTCGAACCGGCATCAACATCGGACTTTTTAATCTCCACAAAGTTACCGACATGAACCCCAGAGGCCAACTTCGTCTCGGGGCGCAGGCGAGCAAAGGGCCCAATACGGCAACCGGTTCCGACCTCAGCCCCATCAATCACGCTATGGGCCTGAATTTCGACATCATCGCCAATGTGCGCGTTACGGATCACGACATGAGGCCCAATTCGTACCCGACTTCCAAGGCTGACAGCCCCCTCAAGGAGGACATTGACATCGATTTCGATATCCTGGCCCAAGGCAACGATCTCGCCACGAAGGTCAAAACGCGACGGATCACGGAGCGTCACTCCCTTCAGCAACAGGCTCCTGGCCTGATCAGACTGGTAAACCCGCTCCAGATGGGCCAACTGTTCACGGTTATTCACGCCAAGAACCTCATCCACGCCTGTGGCGCCTGCGGTTCGAACCGGAACGCCATCTTCAACAGCAAATCCAATGATATCCGTCAGATAGTATTCCCGCTGCGCATTGTGATTGGTCAGCCGCGACAACCAATTCTTGAGTTTCCCGCCATTGACCGCGAGTATCCCACTGTTTCCTTCCTTTATGAGACGTTCCATTGCCGAACAGTCTTTTTCCTCGACGATCCGAAGAACTTCGCCGGCCGTATTTCTTACAATGCGCCCATAACCCGTAGGATCGTCCAGCGCCACGGTTAAAACCCCAAGCGCCCCCTCCTGGGCCAAGGTTAAAAGCCCTTCGACGGTCCCTTTCCTGAGGAGGGGCACATCACCGTAGAGGATCAGTACGGTCGCATCTGATGCAATTCGATCAGCCATTTGCTGGACGGCATGCCCGGTTCCGAGTCGCTCGCGTTGCTCGACCCAGTCCACCTTGAGATGGGCGAGTTGCGCCTGAACCTGTTCACCGCCATGCCCATAAATGATGGTGGTCTTGTCCGCGCCAAGGGATACGGCGAGGCGGTAGACATGTTCCAACAGAGGAAGATGAGCGATGCGATGCAAGACCTTGGGTATTGCCGAATGCATCCGCGTCCCCTGCCCGGCCGCAAGGATAATGATTTCAAGGCTCACTGGCGCCTCCTGTCTTTAACTTGGCCTTCGCCTGTTCAAGGCATCGGCTACAAAAAAGCCCGGCATGAGTGAGCGGCTTTCGCTCCTCCCATGTCGGGCTTGCACTATTCGAGAGTGATCTCAGCCGCGTCCAGAACGATACTTTTCCAACGTGCGGAGCTGCATGACCGCCTCAACCAGTTTGACCTGTGCCGCCGCGTAATCGATCTTGCCTGACTTGTCACTCAGCAGTTCTTCAGCTCGGCGCTTTGCTTCCAAAGCGTGCGCTTCGTCGATGTCCCGGGCACGAATGGCCGTATCGGCCAGAATGGTCACCACGTCGGGCTGGACTTCCAGAAGACCCCCCGAAACATAAAACGGCTGGGTTTCCGTGTCACTGACCTTGACCCGCACTTCGCCCGGCTTCAGCCGGGTCAGGAACGGCGCATGGCGGGCGGCGATGCCCACCTCGCCCATTTCCGCGGGAGCGACGACCATCTCAGCCAAACCGGAGAAAATCTCCGCTTCTGCGCTCACGATGTCGACGTGGATTGTCATCGTCATGCTGGGGATCTCCTGGATCTAACGACTTAAGCCGCCATCTTCTTGGCTTTTTCTACGGCCTCGTCTACAGACCCGACCATGTAGAAGGCTTGCTCAGGGATATCGTCGAATTCACCTTCGACAATCCCCTTAAAGCCCGCAATCGTGTCTTTCAGGGAGACGTACTTGCCAGGAGCGCCGGTAAAGACTTCTGCAACGAAGAAGGGCTGAGACAGGAATCGCTGGATCTTACGTGCACGGGACACGGTGAGCTTATCTTCTTCGGAGAGTTCGTCCATACCGAGAATGGCGATGATGTCACGCAATTCCTTGTAGCGCTGCAGGGTACTTTGAACGGTACGGGCCACATTGTAGTGTTCCTGACCGACGACCAAGGGGTCCAGCTGACGGCTGGTCGAGTCCAGCGGATCAACGGCTGGATAGATGCCGAGCTCGGCGATCTGGCGTGACAGTACGACGGTCGCATCAAGGTGAGCGAAGGTCGTTGCCGGTGACGGGTCAGTCAAGTCATCCGCGGGAACGTAAACGGCCTGAATGGAGGTAATCGAACCCACTTTCGTGGAGGTGATCCGTTCCTGAAGAACACCCATTTCTTCTGCAAGGTTCGGCTGATAGCCGACGGCAGAAGGCATACGACCGAGCAGCGCCGAGACTTCGGTTCCTGCAAGGGTGTAGCGGTAAATGTTATCGATGAACAAGAGAACGTCGCGACCTTCATCACGGAAGTACTCAGCCATCGTGAGGCCGGTCAATGCGACGCGCAGTCGGTTGCCTGGTGGCTCGTTCATCTGACCATAGACCAGGGAAACCTTGTCGAGAACCCCGCCATCATTCATTTCATGATAGAAGTCGTTCCCTTCACGGGTACGTTCACCGACACCCGCGAAAACAGAGTAACCGCTGTGTTCGATCGCGATGTTACGGATCAATTCCATCATGTTGACGGTCTTGCCGACGCCGGCGCCTCCAAACAGGCCGACCTTGCCCCCCTTTGCGAAGGGGCAGACCAGATCGATCACCTTGATGCCGGTTTCCAGAAGCTCATTGGCTGCTGCCTGATCTTCGTAAGCCGGTGCCTTGCGATGAATCCCCCAGCGGGCTTCTTCACCAATCGGGCCCTTTTCATCAATCGGGTCACCGAGGACATTCATAATGCGACCCAGGGTCTTTTTCCCAACCGGGACCTGAATCGCGGCGCCGGTGCCGACGACGTCCAGACCGCGACGAAGACCATCTGTGGTGCCCATAGCGATCGTTCTGACGATCCCGTCACCCAACTGCTGCTGGACTTCGAGCACCAGGCCCACGCTGTCGACCCGAAGGGCGTCATAGACCTTCGGCAGAGATTCACGGGGGAACTCGACGTCGACCACCGCGCCAATAATTTGAACGATTTTGCCCGAACTCATTGTTGTCCTCTTAAAACTCTGTCTCGATTGCTTTCAGGGGGGGCCATATCAAACGGCCGCCGCACCGCCCACGATTTCTGCGATTTCCTGCGTAATCGCGGCTTGTCGCGCCTTGTTGTAAATCAACTGCAGTTCCTTGATCAGCTTGCCGGCGTTGTCGGAGGCGCTCTTCATCGCAACCATTCGCGCGGCCTGTTCGCAGGCGTTGTTCTCAACTAGTCCCTGGAAGACCAAGGACTCCACATAGCGCACCAGTAATTGGTCCAAAACTTCACGCGCATCCGGCTCGTAGATGTAATCCCACAAGCCCTGATTTTCCGTTTGCAGTTCGCCAGGGCTGACCGGAACCAGTCGGGTCAGGGTGGGCTTCTGCGTCATGGTGTTTACAAACTCATTATGCAGGACGTGTATTTCGTCAATTCTGCCTTCGTTGTATTCATCCAGCATGACCTTGATCACGCCGATGATGTCGACCAAATGCGGCTGATCCCCCAGACGAACGACCTGCGCCAAAATATCGGCCCCCATCGATCCAAAGAAGCTCGCGCCTTTTTGGCCGATCACCGACAAGGCAACATCGACGCCCTTCTCGCCCCATTCGCGAAACTGCCGCTGACCCAGACGGAAGAGATTTGCATTCAATCCGCCGCAAAGTCCCCGGTCTGACGACACCAGAATGACGCCGACGCGCTTGACCTGTCGGGACTCAGTGTAAGGATGACGGTATTCCGGATTGGCCGTTGCAAGGTGATGAATGATCTGAGCAATTCGCTTGGAATAAGGACGCGTTGACTGCATCCTGTCCTGCGTCTTGCGCATCTTGCTTGCCGCCACCATTTCCATGGCGCGGGTGATCTTCTGAGTATTTTTGATACTCTGGATCTTGACTCGGATTTCTTTTCCAACAGCCATGACAGGTCCTTACCAGGCGTGATTGGCTTTGAAGGTCTTCAGCGCTTCCGCGAGGGCCTTCTGAATGTCTTCGCCAAAGTCACCGGTCTGGTCGATTTTTTCGAGCAGCTTGGCATGCTGTGACTTCATGAAGCCCTGCAACGCCTCTTCGAAAGCGCGAACCTGGTTGACCGGCAGATCATCCAGATAACCTTCATTGGCAGAATACAAAGAGACCGCCATCTGCGAGACGCTCAATGGCGAGTACTGTGACTGCTTCATGAGCTCCGTGACACGCTGACCTCGTTCGATCTGCTTGCGGGTCGCCTCATCCAGATCGGATGCGAACTGCGCGAATGCGGCAAGCTCACGATACTGCGCAAGGTCAAGACGGATACCGCCACCGAGCTTCTTGATAATCTTGGTCTGAGCGGCGCCACCGACACGTGAGACCGAAAGACCGGCATTCACCGCGGGTCGAACGCCGGCATTGAAAAGGTTCGTTTCAAGATAAATCTGTCCGTCCGTGATGGAAATCACGTTGGTCGGAACGAAGGCGGATACGTCACCGGCCTGAGTTTCGATGATCGGAAGTGCGGTCAATGAACCGGTCTTCCCTTTCACCTTACCCCCGGTCAACTTCTCAACCTCATCTGCATTGATGCGAGCAGCGCGCTCGAGGAGACGAGAGTGGAGATAGAAAACGTCACCCGGATAAGCCTCGCGGCCCGGCGGACGACGCAGTAACAATGAAATCTGGCGATAGGCCCAAGCCTGCTTGGTCAGATCGTCGTACACGATCAGCGCATCTTCGCCCTTGTCGCGGAAGTATTCGCCCATGGAACAGCCGGAGTAGGCTGCAATGAACTGAAGTGCAGCGGACTCTGAAGCGGACGCGGCCACAATGATCGTGTGGGCCAGCGCGCCGTGTTCTTCCAGCTTGCGGACCACGTTGGCAATCGAGGACTGCTTCTGTCCGATCGCAACGTAGATGCACTTAACACCCGTTCCCTTCTGGTTGATGATGGCGTCGATTGCGATCGCCGTCTTTCCCGTCTGGCGGTCACCAATGATCAACTCACGCTGGCCGCGGCCGACGGGGATCATGGAGTCGATGGCCTTGAGACCTGTCTGGAGGGGCTGATCAACGGACTGACGGGCGATAACGCCCGGTGCAATCTTTTCGATTGGCGAACGGGTCTTCGTCTTGATCGGGCCTTTGCCATCGATCGGGCGACCCAGTGCGTCGACAACTCGACCCAGTAGCGCTTCGCCCACCGGGACGTCCAGAATGCGGCCGGTACACCGAACGGAATCACCTTCCGCCAGATTCTCGTAGGCACCCAAGACCACCGCACCGACTGAGTCACGCTCAAGGTTCAGTGCCATGCCAAAGACATTGCCCGGAAACTCGACCATTTCACCCTGCATAACGTCGGACAGGCCATGAATGCGGACGATTCCGTCGGACAGGCTGACAATCGTTCCCTCGCTACGCGACTCCACGCCCAGATCGAAATTCTCGATCCTCGACTTGATGAGGTCACTGATTTCAGACGGATTCAGCTGCATAGTAAATTTCTCGCATTAATTCCAGAGACTTTTTGCCAGTCGCTCGAGCTGGCCTCGAATGGATGCATCAATGACGCGGTCACCGGCCTTGATGTAGACGCCGCCGATGAGGTCGCTGTCGATTCGAACCGACAAGTGGGCTTTTCTGCCCAGAACCTCATTGAGGACTTGCGTCAGCTTTTTCTGTTCAGCGTCCGTCAGATCGAAGGCTGATGCCACATCCACATTGATGTAGCCCTCGTCTGCAGCGCGATACTCATCAAAGAGGCTCGCAATCTGCCCGATGAGGTCAAGGCGACGATTTTCAACCAGAATTCGGACAAAATTCTGGGCCTCAGCACTCAGCCGACCTTCGCAGAGCGCCAAAAAGGACGCCGTGAAGGCCTCTTTTCTGACCCGCGGATTTGAGGCCGCAAGCTTCATGCGATCGTCCGCCATCACCAAAGCGACGAACGCCAGCTCATCGGCCCAGCGGGCTGTGGACTTGGTTTCCTTGGCTCGCCGGTAGGCCGCTACGGCATACGGGCGGGCTAGGGTCGTCAGTTCTGTCATGACTTCTTATCCAGGGCCTGGCCGAGGTTATCGATGATGGCCTTGTGCTTGGTGCGATCGACCTCGGCCTTCAGGATCTGTTCTGCGGCGTTCACCGCAAGACCCGCAACTTCGTTCCGAAGCCCCTCACGAGCCTTCTGGATTTCCCGGTCGATTTCGGCCCGGGCCGCAGTCACGATCCGTTCGCCTTCTTCCTTAGCCGACTTCTTGGAGTCATCGACCATTTCACCCGCACGTTTTTGGGCAAGACTGACAATGTCAGCGGCCTGATCCTTGGCCTCGCGAAGCAGGCCTGTCGCACGCTTTTCCGCCAATTCCATTTCATGCTGCCCTTTTTCGGCAGCCGCCAAACCTTCGGCGATCTTCTTTTTTCTTTCTTCCAGGGCCTGCATCAAGGGCGGCCACACGTACTTCATGGTGAACCACACCAGAAGCGCAAACGTGATCATCTGGCCGATCAGTGTTGCATTAATACTCACGGCACTTTCCTCGTTTTCTTCATTTCGCCGAAAGAGGCGTCCTACTCGTCGGAGGGATTAACCCTTGAGAGCGGACAGGAAGGGGTTCGCGAAGGTGAAGAACAACGCAAGACCAACACCGATCATGGTCACGGCGTCAAGCAGACCCGCCACGATGAACATCTTGACCTGAAGCATCGGGACCAGCTCAGGCTGACGGGCAGCACCTTCAAGGAACTTGCCACCGAGGATACCGAAACCGATACCGGTTCCGAGGGCGCCAAGGCCGAGGATGATACCGACAGCGATAGCGGTGAGGCCCTGTACGTTGGCGATAGATGCGATTTCCATTGTTCCTCCAGAGGACAGCAGTGTTTAAAGAATTAAGACTAAATCAACGTTGTTAGTGATCTTCGTGCGCCAGACTCAGGTACACGATCGTCAGCACCATGAAGATAAAGGCCTGCAGGGTGATGATCAGAATGTGGAACACCGCCCATGGGAAGCTCAGCAGGGGCTGGATGAACCAAGGCAGCAGCGCAATCAAAATGAAGATGAGCTCGCCCGCATACATGTTTCCGAAAAGTCGGAGCGCCAGCGAAACCGGGCGCGCGATTTCCTCAACCACCTTCAGCAACAAGTTGAAGGGAATCATCCAAGGCCCAAAGGGCGTCAGCATCAATTCCTTAGCAAACCCGATCGGCCCCTTAACCTTGATGCTGTAGAACATGATCAGGAAGAAAACGGCGATGGACATACCAAACGTCGCATTGAGATCCGTACTCGGCACCACGCGCAGGTATTCAAGACCCATCACGGAAGCCACGAGCGGAAAAAGATCCACTGGAATAAGGTCCATGAAGTTCATGAGCCAAATCCACACGAAAATACTCAGCGATAGCGGAGCGATCAGTTCGCTCTTGCCATGAAACGCGTCCTTGACCTGCGTATCCACGAATTCGACAAGCATCTCTGCAAAATTCTGCAACAACCCGGGCACGCCCGTAGTGACCCGATCCGCCGCGTACTTGAAGAACAACAGGAACGCGCCCCCCAGCACTGCCGAGAAGAACAGCGTATCCACATGAAGCGTCCAAAAACCTTCACCCACAGAAAGGGGGGTCAGATGGTGGACAATGTACCCGGTGGCACCACCGCCGCCGTGCGCTTCACTCGCCATGCGTTTCACCTGTTAAAAAAGTCTTCCGCGAACCAACAGCGCAAACCAGAAAACGGTCAGCGCGCTTACAAAACCTGCCATCAGGGGGAGAATCTCAACATTCGGCACTTGAAAGACCGCAGCAAACAGCAAGGCTGTTAGCAACAGCTTCAGGACCTCGCCCCCGAAGAAAAGCCGCGCCACTTGCTTTGCCGTCCTTCGGTCATCCCGGATCCCGAGCCCCATCGAATAAACGAGGTTCGGCACAAAGGCGACCAGGCCACCAGCAAGCGCGGACAGGGCGGCACGATTGCCACCAAGCGACCAAAAGAGGACCGCCACCACCAGTAACCCGGCAAACTGAGCACTCAATACCCAGCGCACGACGGGAAAAAGGCGCTTGCCCTGCCTCATCGAAAGGCCGGACAATTCGATCGGATGATATCAGCGCACACTGTCGAGGGCAACGTCAGCGGCCTTTTCTGATGTGTCCAAGGACCCCATCAAGCTCATCCAGACTGCTGTAGCGAATCACGATCTTGCCATTTCCCTTGGCGCCGTGATCGATAGTGACCATAGCCCCAAGCTCCTCGGAGATATCTGCCTCAAGGCGCTTGATGTCTGGGTGCTTAGCCGAAGAGACCGGCTTGTCCGCCCCCCGGATTCGCCCTCCGCGAAGATCCTGAACCATCGCCTCGACCTGGCGGACTGTCAACTCTCGCTCAACAATTTGTCGCGCCAGCTGGGATTGGCCATCCGAAGAAATTCCCAGCAATGCTCGCGCATGACCCATCTCAATCTGCCCTGAGGAAAGGTACCCCTTGACCTCCGGAACAAGCTCGTTCAAACGCAAAAGGTTGCTGACGGCGGCTCGCGACTTGCCCACCGCATCCGCCAACTGCTGATGGGTCATTCGGTATTCGTCCAACAACCGCTTCAAGGCTTCTGCCTCTTCCATCGCATTGAGATCTTCGCGCTGAATATTTTCGATCAAGGCAATGGCCATGGCCGCCTGATCCGAAACCTTGCGAACGATGACGGGGATCTCTGTAATTCCGGCAAGCTGCGCGGCACGCCAACGCCGCTCGCCCGCGATGATCTCAAACCCATCACCGGCCTCACGCACTGTGACCGGCTGAACCAGGCCCTGAGCGCTGATTGAATCCGCCAGCTCCCGCAAACGCTCAGGATCCATGTCCTTACGTGGCTGGAAAGGCCCAGGCGACAAACGCGTCACAGACACCGACTTCAGGCGCTCACCCGCCGCCGTTCCCGCTGAGGGCACCGATTCTCCTCCGGCATTACCCAGTAACGCATCAAGACCGCGCCCAAGACCACGCTTTTTTACCGCCATCCTTATTTACCTATGCTGCATTGCGATGCGCAAGCTCTGCGGCCAGCGCGATGTAGGCCTGCGCTCCCTTCGAGCCGCGATCATAGCGAACGATCGAAACGCCATGACTGGGCGCCTCTGCGAGCCGGACATTGCGGGGGATGATCGTCTCAAAAACCTTTGCCCCAAAATGAGCAACCAGCTGGGCCGACACTTCCGAGGCCAGGCGACTTCGGCTGTCAAACATGGTCCGAACCAGACCCTCCACCTCAAGCCCCGGATTCAACATCTCACGGACATTCTCAAGTGTCCCCAAAAGATCTGTCAGCCCTTCTAGCGCGTAATACTCACATTGCATCGGAATCAGGACACTGTCGGAAGCGACCAGGGCATTCAGCGTGAGGATATTCAGTGCCGGCGGACAATCAACAATCACAAAATGATAATCGTCGACAAGAGAGGCCAAGGCCTCAGCAAGCACGCGCTCTCGCCCGATTCGATCCAGAAGCTCGACCTGCGCGGCCGTCAGGTCTGAATTGCCCGGCAACAGATCCAGCCCATCGGGATCGACATTGACGATCGCATCGCCGACAAAGCTTCGGCCCGTCAGCACCTCATACGCGGAGTGCTCGACCTCCTGTTTTTCGACGCCACATCCCATGGTGGCGTTGCCTTGCGCATCGAGATCCACCAATAAAACCCGGTAGCCCATCTGGACGAGCGATGCGGCCAGATTCACGCTGGTCGTCGTCTTGCCTACCCCGCCCTTCTGATTTGCAACCGCAATGATCTTGCCCATCACCCCACCCTATCTGTAAAGCACGAGGTGCCGGTCTACCGCCACACCCGGTAAAACCAAAGGACGCACCTCGGCGTCAACCGCCCCCAATTCAGCCAACTCGTCTTCAGGAAAACGCCCCTTGAGTGCGGCGATGCGCCCATCCGGAGCCAAAAGACGCGATGTCATGCCCCGAATCTCCAAAAGAGAGGCAAACGCTCTTGCCAAGATAGCATCAAACGCACCCCCCTGAGGCCTGAACATTTCAATCCGTGTCGCTACCGCCTCAACGTTGGTCAGTCCCAGCTCAAGAATGGCCTGACGGACAAATCGGATTTTTTTGGCGCTACGATCAATTAGCACGAAGCGACTGGCGGGCATCAGGATGGCTAACGGGATGCCCGGAAGCCCAGCCCCGGTTCCCACATCCAGGATGCGGGAAGCCCCCTCCAAATGCGGGAGAACCAGCACGCTATCCAGAAGATGAAGGTCTACCGCGGCGCGAGGATCACGAATCGCCGTTAGGTTGTAGGTGCTTCCCCACTTGTCCAGAAGATGCAGAAACTGGAGCAAGCGATCCACCTCGGCGCCACCAAACGACAACCCCAGGGACAAAAGCCCCGCCTCAAGCGGTTGCCTTAGCGCCTCCACGACGGATCACCCTCCGAGCTTCTTGAGGTGGACCAAAAGCAAGGACACTGCCGCCGGGGTGACTCCCGGGATCCGCGAAGCCTGCCCCACCGTCTCAGGCCGCTGCAGCCTCAACTTTTCTCGGACCTCATTGGAAAGACCTACCACTTTCGCATAGTCGATGGCTTCCGGGAAACGCCAGTGGTCATAGCGTTCCAAACGCTCAATTTCAGCCTGTTGTCGGGCAATGTAGCCGTCGTACTTGGCCTGAATCTCCAATTGCTCCAGAACCTGGGGATCCTCCGAAAGATCAAGCCCCGGGCACGCCTCGACGAGGGCTGCAAGGGTGAGCTCGGGACGCCGCACCAAATCCAGTGCCGTGACTTCACGGGCCAGCGCTGCCGGCAGCAAAGCCTCCAACGACGCCGCCTCCTCGGAATTGGGGCGCACCATATGGCGCTCGAGCATTTGCCGCCCCGCCTCAATCTGTTCCCGCTTGGCCTTGAAAATTTCCCAGCGCGCATCATCCACCAACCCAAGCTCACGCCCCTTCGGCGTCAAGCGCATGTCGGCGTTATCCTCACGCAGCAACAAGCGATACTCCGCCCGACTGGTAAACATGCGATAGGGCTCAGAGGTCCCCCGCGTAATGAGATCGTCGATCATGACGCCGATGTAGGCTTCCGATCGAGACGGGGACCAAGTGGTCTCCCCTCGACTGCGTCGAGCCGCGTTAAGGCCTGCGATCAATCCCTGCGCCGCCGCCTCCTCATACCCGGTCGTGCCGTTAATCTGGCCGGCCATAAAAAGCCCTGCGACCTGCTTGGATTCGAGACTGGCACCGAGATCTCTCGGGTCAAAGAAATCGTATTCAATGGCGTAGCCAGGGCGCGTGATCACGGCCTGCTCAAACCCTCGAATCGAGTGAATTGCCCGCAATTGAATGTCAAACGGCAGACTCGTCGAAAATCCGTTCGGATAGATTTCACGAACCGTCAGGCCCTCAGGCTCGACAAAAATTTGGTGCGAGTCCCGCTCAGCAAAGCGGACCACCTTGTCCTCGACCGAAGGACAATACCTAGGGCCTACCCCTTCGATGACGCCCGCATACATCGGAGAGCGATCCAGCCCCTCCCGAATGATCTCGTGCGTCTTCGCATTGGTACGGGTGATGTAGCAGGAGATTTGATCTGGATGATCGGAACGCTGGCCCAAATAGGAAAAGACCGGCTCCGGATGATCTCCGGGCTGCTCCTCCATCACCGACCAGTTCAAAGAGCGCCCATCCAGACGAGGCGGCGTCCCCGTCTTGAGCCGCCCCACCCGAAAATCCATAGCCCGAAGCCGATCCGCCAACGCGTTTGAGGGGGGATCCCCCATGCGTCCGCCACCGTAATTCTCCATTCCCACATGGATTCGCCCGGCAAGGAAGGTCCCTACGGTCAGAACGACTGTGTTTGATCGAAATCGCAATCCGATCTCGGTTGTCACACCGAGAAGGCAACCGGACTCCATCCAAAGATCCGCAGCCGCCTGCTGAAAAATGGAGAGATTCGGCTGGCTCTCGAGCACGCCCCGCACGAAACCCCGATAAAGCACGCGATCGGCTTGTGTCCGGGTGGCTCTGACCGCAGGCCCCTTGCTGGCATTTAGGGTCCGGAAATGAATGCCGGCTCGATCGGCGGCCCGGGCCATAAGCCCCCCGAGCGCATCAATCTCACGCACCAAATGACCTTTCCCGATTCCGCCGATCGCAGGATTGCAACTCATCTGACCCAATGTTTCGACATTCTGCGTCAAAAGCAGGGTCTTGGCGCCGGTCCGCGCCGCAGCCAGAGCCGCTTCGGCTCCCGCATGCCCGCCCCCGACCACAATTACATCGAATTCACCTGCCACAAACATCGCCAAGCCCCAAAGACAGAAAGATCACCGCATGATGAAGAGCGCCTACATTACACCAAAGTCGCGCCAAAATTCCCGGTTGTGGTCTGCATGCTACAATCCAAAGGATTCCGAGAGACACAAAAACAAAAGGTCGCAAGCCGTGAAGATCCGCGCCTATTTTGCCCTGTCCCTGTTGCTGACCGCTCCTTTGGGGGCTCTCCGTGCAGCAGAACTGCCCCAAGTCCCGCCGCCGCCCACTATCGAAGCGCGCGCCTACATCCTCATGGATGCCAAAAGCGGCCGCATTCTTGCCGAGCAAAATGCGGATGATCACCTAGAACCCGCCAGTCTGACCAAAATCATGACGGCCTACATCACCTTCCAGGAACTGTCCCACAATGGGCTTCAGCTCGATGACATGGTGACCATCAGTCCCGAAGCGTCCAAGGCCGAAGGGTCGCGCATGTTCGCCGAAATCGGGACCGCCATCGCCGTTGAAAACCTGCTCAAGGGCATGATCATCCAATCGGGGAACGATGCCAGCATCGCCCTTGCAGAGCGGATTGGCGGAACCGAGGCCCATTTTGCCAAGCGCATGAATGACACTGCGCAGACGCTCGGGATGACCAACACCCATTATGAAAACAGCATGGGTCTTCCGAATCCGAACCACTATGCCAGCGCCCGGGACATGGCGATCCTGACGCGCGCACTGGTTAACGAATTTCCTGAATTTTACAAGTGGCACTCCATCAAGGAGTTCACTTTCAACAATATCAAGCAGGCCAACCGCAACCGGTTGCTCTGGCAAGACCCGACCGTGGATGGCGTCAAAACCGGACACACCGAGGGGGCGGGTTATTGCCTGGTCGCCTCCGCCGTCCGCAACGACATGCGCCTGATCTCTGTCGTGATGGGCACCAAAAGCGATCAAGCCCGAGCAGCAACCAATGCCGCCTTGCTCAACTACGGCTTCCAGTTCTATGAAGCACGAACGCTTTATAAGGCCAAGACCCGCCTGACCGAGGCCCAGGTCTGGAAAGGCGCCGAATCGCAGGTGCCCGCCGGACTCCTGACAGACTTTGATGTCACCTTCCCGCGCGGCCAATATGAGACCCTCAAGGCCACCATGGAAGTCGATAACAAGAGCGTCGCTCCCGTTCATGCCGGTGATCGCTTGGGTTCAGTGAAAGTCACCCGCAATGATGAGGTCATCGCTCAGCAGGATCTTGTGGCACTGGAATCGGTTGAACGCGGCGGTCTTTTCAAGCGCTTGTTTGATGAAATTGCCATGATGATCAAGAAGTGAGGATTCCGGCATGTCACTGTCCAACCAACTGGTCTATCTGAATGGCGAATTCCTGCCGCAGGATCAGGCCCGTGTCCCGGTGCTTGACCGAGGATTCCTTTTTGGCGATGGCGTTTATGAGGTGATCCCGGTCTACGGCGGCCGCCCGCTCCGTCTTGTAGAGCACCTCCGCCGACTGGAACGAAGCCTTTCGGCCATTCACATGGAATCCCCACTCAGCGATGAGGCCTGGAGCAAGGTCATCGACCAGTTGATTGAGGGACCTGAAGACCAGCAGATCTATATCCAAGTCACTCGCGGAGTCCAACCCAAGCGCGACCATGCGATTCCCGCCGAGGTCACGCCGACGGTTTACGCCATGAGCTCTCGGATTGCTCCGATTCCCAGCGGCGGCATCAAGGCCGTGACCGTAACCGACATCCGCTGGGACCGCTGCGACATCAAGGCCATTACCCTTCTGGCCAATGTGCTCTTACGCCAGGAAGCCATATCCAGAGGTGCAGCTGAAGCCGTGATCGTGCGCGACGGCCTAGCGCTTGAGGGAGCGGCCAGCAATCTCTTTATCGTCCAGAATGGAACCATCATTACCCCACCCAAGGGTGACACCATTCTTCCGGGAATTACCCGTGACTTGGTCCTCGAGATTGGAAAGGACGCCGGCTTTGCGACGATTGAAAGAACCATTTCTCTTCCGGAGCTTCGCGTCGCTGACGAGATCTGGTTTACCAGCTCCACCCGAGAAATCCTTTCGGTCACCGAACTCGATGGATTACCGGTCAGTGGCGGGGAGCCAGGACCCGTCTGGAAGGAGGTTTTGGCTGCCTATCAGGATTACAAATGCCGCCTTCGCGAGGGCAGCATCGCGGAATAAGCCCGGCGCCTTGGCAAGGGCGTCTCTCTTTCAACCCCATGCACGGGAAGTTCTATGAGCGCTCCACCCTCAGAAACCCTTCTTGAATTTCCTTGCGAATTCCCTATCAAGGCCTTCGGCCACGCCGATCCGGGTCTTGCACCGCATGTGCTTGAGATCATTCGTCGGCACGCACCGAATACGGGCACAGAACGCCTTTCACTTCGAAGCAGCAAGACGGGAAAATATGATGCGGTCACCGTGACCATCACGGCGCAGAGCAAGGCACAGCTCGATGCGATTTATCATGATCTGACCGCCTCATCCACCGTCATCATGGCACTTTAAGCTGGTACCTCTTGCAACGGCCCAAAGAATCACCGATGAGCGCTCCAGAAAACACCAGCACATCCCCAGAGGACTATCTCCGCCAGCACCTCAGCGAGATCGTTGACCTGCTCAACAAGCAAAAGCTTGAGGAGACCATTGTTCAACACCAGACGATGCCCCATCAGGACCTCGTCGAAACGCTCATGCACAAGCGCCACCAAACGGCGATCAAGCAAAAGCTGGATGGACTTCACGCGGCCGACATTGCCTACATCCTGGAAGCCCTCCCCGTTGATCAACGACTGACGGTTTGGAGCCTGGTCGAATCCGAGCTGGATGGACAGGTCCTGCTGGACGTCTCTGACGCCGTTCGCGAGACCCTGATCTCGGACATGGACACCCGGGAACTTCTGTCTGCGACCGAACAGCTGGATACCGATGAAATCGCCGATCTTGCACCTGACCTTCCCGAGGAGGTCATGCAGGAGCTGCTCCAGACGCTCAATGACCAAAACCGCCAGCGCCTCGAATCGCTATTGGCCTTCCCGGATGATTCGGTTGCCTCACTGATGGATTTCGGTATGGTCACTATTCGTGCCGATACCAGTCTAGGGGTGGTTCTTCGCTACCTCCGCCAGCGGGGCGAACTTCCGGAGCATACAGACAAACTGTTTGTGGTGGACGAGAACAACCGCCTGCAAGGGGCTCTGTCCCTCAAGCGCCTCGTCACCAACAACGCCGAGCAGTCCGTTGGCTCCGTCATGGCCAAGGATATTGCTTTCTTCCGTCTTGACGACGATGCAGAAGAGGCAGCCCGCGCATTTGAGCGCTATGACCTCCTTTCAGCGCCGGTGGTCGATGACGAGCATCAGCTGCAGGGCCGTATTCGAATCGATGCCATCGTCGATCATATTCGCCAGAAGACCGACGAGGAGAGACTTGCTGAGGCCGGCCTTCGGGAGGATGAAGACATCTTTTCCAGCATTTGGAAAAGTGCCAGCAATCGCTGGCTTTGGCTGGCGGTAAACCTGATCACGGCTTTCGCCTCGACGCGCGTGATTGGACTTTTTGAAGACACGATCGTCAAGATTGTGGCGCTGGCCTCACTCATGCCGATCGTTGCCGGCATTGGGGGAAATACAGGCAATCAGACCAGCATACTGATCGTTCGCTCGCTAGCCCTTGGCATCATCAATCCCAGCAACACGGCGCGATTAATCCTCAAGGAAATTGCCATCGGTGTTCTCAACGGCATCGTCTGGGGTGCCGTCTTGGGCGTTATTGCGTATCTGCTCTACTCCAATTACGAACTAGGGATGGTGATGGCCGGCGCCACGCTTTTGAACCTGATGGTCGCAGCGATTACGGGTCTGACCATTCCCCTTTTGCGTTATCGGATGGGGCTGGATCCTGCCATTGGGACCAGTGTCCTTCTAACCGCCGTAACGGACGGGATGGGCTTCTTCATTTTCCTCGGTTTGGCCAAGTTTTTCCTCGACACACCTGCTTGAAGACGCCTATCCTTCGCGACCTGGGTGAAGTACCTTTTGAGACTTGTTTCGAGCGCATGCGCAATTTCACTCGCGCGCGCGAACCCGACACTCTCGATGAAATTTGGCTACTTACGCACCCTTCGGTCTATAGCCTTGGATTGAATGGAAACCCTGCACACATTCTTGGCACCCCCCCCGCACCCCTGATACGGACTGATCGAGGGGGGCAGGTCACCTGGCACGGACCTGGACAACTGGTGGTCTATACCCTGCTGGATCTTCAACGCATGGGGATTGGCATCCGTGATTATGTCAGTCTGATTGAAGAGACCGTTATCGATCTTTTAACCCAATTTGGGCTTGAAGCCGAATCTCGTCGTGATGCCCCTGGCGTTTACGTTGCGGGGGAAAAGATCGCGTCGGTGGGTCTCAAGGTGACGAGAGGGCGGTGCTATCATGGCTTCAGCCTGAATGTGAACCCAGACCTTACTGCTTTCGATTACATTAATCCCTGCGGCTATGAAGGACTGAAAGTGACCAGCCTTGAAAAACTTGGGGTGATGACCACGCCGGTTGAGGTGATGCCGGGCTTGCTGGCAGCATTCCTGGGGCATCCTTTTTTCCAGAATATCGCTCCATCATGAAAAAACCTAATGATTTCTCCGCCCCTTCCCGTCAGCAACCTGATTCCCATCAGCGCAACGAGAAGAAGCTCTCCCGTATCCCTATCAAGGTCGACACCTCGCAGCCCCTCCTCAAAAAGCCGGAATGGATTCGTGTTCGGCTGGGAAATCCTTCGCATGTTCAAGATGTGAAACGCATCCTAAGGGCGCGCGGCCTCCATAGCGTGTGCGAGGAAGCCGCTTGCCCTAATCTCACAGAATGCTTCAGCCAACGAACCGCAACCTTCATGATTTTGGGCGATGTCTGCACCCGGCGCTGTCCTTTTTGCGACGTAGCCCATGGCCGACCGAAACCTCCTGATCCTCTTGAGCCCTCGCATCTTGCCGACACCATTGCAGAACTTGGGCTTCGCTATGTTGTGATCACGTCCGTCGATCGGGATGATCTTAAGGATGGTGGTGCGCAGCATTTTGTGGACTGCATTCGTTCAATTCGCGAGCGCTCACCCTCGACGCGAATTGAAATTTTGACGCCTGACTTCAGAGGACGTCAGCCCGTTGCACTGACTCTTTTCTCCGAAGGCCCTCCCGATGTTTTCAACCACAACCTTGAGACCGTTCCCCGCCTCTACAAGGCCGCACGGCCCGGGGCCGACTATCAGGTTTCCTTGAAGTTACTCCGTGACTTTAAGGATCAACACCCCTCCGTTCCCACGAAGTCCGGCCTGATGTTAGGCCTTGGTGAATCCTTTGATGAAATTTGCGAAGTCCTAAAGGACCTTCGCGCACACGGTTGTGACATGCTCACCATTGGGCAATATCTTCAGCCCAGCCATGATCATTTCCCGGTTCAGCGCTATGCAACACCGGACGAATTTATGGCACTTGAAACCCATGCCTATGCTTTAGGCTTTACCTCCGTCGCCAGTGGCCCCATGGTTCGCTCCTCCTACCACGCTGATCAGCAGGCCGAAGGTCTTCTCGAATCCCGTTAAGTTTTCATCAGCTCTTTCAGAGCTCCCCCTTTTTCATTTTCCTGCGCCCATAGAAAAACCCCCGTGTCTCGCGACAAGGGGGTTTCTTGTTCCCTCTTCAGGGTCTGAGGGTGCCGGCCAGGCCGGCACCTTTCAGACTTACATGAAGGACGGGATCAGCGGAGCATCGATCTGAGTGATCGTACGGTTGCCGGCTGCGTCAAAGAAGAACAGCAGACCTGCAAAACGTGAATCA
>JBILGU010000029.1:0-27951 GCA_044350805.1 Methylococcaceae bacterium | reverse complement strand
CTCACACGAGAGAATAAATTGCGGATGAAACGGCGCGGATCAATACCGAAAATGCCCTCGAACGCCCTGCGACGCAATGGCTCTCCGTCTCGGGGGTCGTCGTGCTTCCGTGCACTCCTTCAATGCAGGCCTTTGCTGGAGGTTTTGATCAGACCCTCTCTCTTCAGGGCGTGTCCTTTCATGTCACGTGTCCCAATCAAGGCTCGATCAATGCCTTGCGAATCGAACCCCAGGGACTTGAGAAGGACAATGCGGTGATCTTAAAAGAGATCGAAGGGACGGTCAGTGGCGTCGAAGTTGGAGATCTCAATGGCGATGACTCTCCCGAGATTTATGTCTATGTGACCTCTGCCGGAAGCGGTTCCTATGGATCACTCGTGGCCTATGCCGCAAATCGAAAAAAATCGCTAACGGAAATCTATCTGCCCCCGATGCAGGATGATCCGAAGGCCTCAAAAGGCTATATGGGTCACGATGAGTTTGCCGTTATCGAGAACTCTCTGGCCAGAAGGTTTCCCCTCTACAAGGAGGGCGATACCAATGGCAAGCCTTCCGGTGGCATGCGGCAGATCCAGTACAAGCTCAAGGCGGGTGAGGCGGGCTGGATTCTCAAGGTACAGCGAATCGATGAGTTCTAGGGTTCTCACTGTCCCAGGTTCCTTGGATATGAGAAGAAATGATGCACATCGACGTGATTACGCCTTGTGGATTCGGTTTTTCCTGGCCGCGCTCCCCTATGGCATGGTCGCCTTTGCCCACGCTGAAACGGTTCAAGTGGACACCCAGAAAAAGCCTGAAGCAGCTCCGATGGAGATGCCAAATTTCCGGGAAGATCATCCAAAACGTGCGCTTTCGCCAGATGAAACCCGTGTTGAAGTCCTGTTGCCTGAAACAGGGGTCAAGGTTTTAAAGGGCAAAATCAGGGGCCATCAAGCCTCCGTCTTTGCTCTGGCGGTTCGGCAGGGACAGAGCTTGAAAGTGACCTTCGAATCCCAGAGCAATTCCGCTTTCTTTAATGTGGTGGATGAATCGGATCCCAGTGGGGCGGCCCTGTTTGTAGGGCAGAATTCGCCCACTCGATCGATCACCATTTCTGTCCATTCCGATGGGACCTATCTTCTTCAGCCTTATCTTGTCCGTTCGGTTGCTCGAAGGGGAAGGCAGGTTGATTATGTTTTAAAAGTTGAACTTCGCTAATCGTTCGAAAATCCTTGGCAATGAGTGAAGTTCCCTCAAAGGCCAGTTTGGAAAGAAAAGCATTCAGATCGAATCTCATTTTTCAGCATTAATTAAGTGACCATGCTTCCATCAAATCAATCAATATTTACCAGAGCGCGAACTCACATTCTCATCGCTCTTTCGCTGCTCTTGGCGAGTATTTCTCCCAGCTGGGCCGGTTTGATCATGGTTGTTGATGACTCGGGGGGCAACACGCTAATTACCGCTTCAGGTCATCTGGATCACAATGCCTTGTATTGGGCGCTCACAGGTTATCCGACGGATCCGGGGACAGATGCCGGAACAAACCCAAGTATTGGGGTTCTGCAGGTTGGCCCCCAATATGGGGTTGGAAACCAAGGCAGATTTTACAGAGTGAGTGGTCCGGGAAGTTTTGGCTCTGGTGGGGACACCCTGTATGCGGGAACCTACGGATTAGGTCAAGTGGTCGAAATCCGAGGAAACGAGTCCCGTCTGTTCCTCGATAACACGGCCTATGCCTTCAGCCGCATCGATATCAGTAATAATTATCCGGGGAAATCCATCACGTCCCTTGGAATGAAGCCAGGCATCTACACCTGGTGGACCGATGGTGGCCCAGATCACCCCAAAGACTCGATTATGCTGGTGATTGGGGTCCCCATGGCGCCTGTTGTGACGCCGACCCCGAAAGACAGTCACAGCATTGCTTTGTCCTGGTCGGTGCCATCCAATAATGGATCCCCCGTCACCGGTTAAAAGATTCGTTTCAGGGAGATCGGCGGAAATTGGCAAAATTTCCCCTTTACAGGGACCGGCACCTCGGCAACCGTTACTTTTCTGACTCCTTCGACCAATTACGAATTTGAAGTGACGGCCTTCAATGCGCGGGGGGATGGTCTTCAAGGGCTTGCGACCGCCAGCACATTGGCTGCAACGTCCAGCGGTAGTGGAGGGCCGACGGCCCCACAAATATTGCGGCGACGCCAGGTATAGAGACGATCAGCGTGGCTTTCACGCCTTCAACCGGATCAGGTGTCATTGAATACACCGCGGCCTGTCTTTCGGCGTCAGTCACACCCAATTCGATCATTAGTGTGACAGGATCCGGTTCACCGCTCGTCATCCCGGATGCGATCCCTGGCGCTGCTTACTATTGCGACGTCGATGCGACGGATTCAGCAGGTCAGACTGCAGGAGCCACCCCGTCCACCACCGTGACTCCCACTTTCCCAAGCCCTGTGTTGCTGTCGTCTGTGGCGGATAGCGCTGTGACGCTGAGCTGGAACCCGATCCCCTTGGCAACGGCTTATACCGTTCAATATCGTTTGGTGGGCGCTAAGAAACCGACTACCTGGCCTATTTCAGGAAATGGGACGCAAAACCAAACCACGATTACGGGTCTCACCCCCGGGGCAAGATACGAATTCACGGTAGCCGCTCAAAGATCATTGCAGAACCCGGACTTAACCTATACTGGGCCTAGTACAAAGGTGGTTACGGGGCCGCCGGCGCCAGTTGCCCCAGTTGCCAATGCAGACAGCTATAGCACGGGCAAGAATGTCCGATTGGTCGTTCCTGCATCGGGTGTTTTGGTCAACGATACGAACCCCAATCAGGGCACGTTGACAGCCAGTCTGAAGGTGCCAGCTCAGCATGGATATGCCGTGCTTTCGGGTGATGGGACCCTCTCTTATGTTCCTTACAACGACTTCGTTGGCAAGGATGTTTTCACCTATCAGGTGGTCTCTTCCACATCTCCCACGCTGATCAGCAATATGGCAACGGTTGATATCAACGTGGCCGACTATGCCGCCGGTCAGGGAGGGACCGGGGGGGCTTCACCGAATGGTGCGACCCCGCTCCCACCGATTGCAAACCCAGATGCCTGGACGCTGTCCTCAAATACGCCCTTAACGGTTACTAATGCGGGTGTCATCAGGAACGATGAGGATCCACAGAACTATCAGTTAGTGGTCAGCGTAAAAGGACAGCCCACCCATGGCACACTGGTTCTCAGCGCGCAGGGCGGATTTACCTATACCCCAAATACGGGCTTTGTCGGGACAGATACCTTCACCTACACCCTCAGCAATGGGGTCCTGACCTCGGTGGGCACGGCGACGCTGACGGTCCAAAGCATCCAAGCCAATAAGCCACCGGTCGGAAGCCCCGACGCGTATCTGACCCCCATGGACGTCATTCTGTCCGTGCCCGCCCCCGGCGTTTTGGGGAATGACTATGATCCTGAAGGCCATGTCCTGACGGTCGCGATCTTGAATCCGACGAGTCACGGGGTAGTCACCTTAAGCCCCCAAGGGCAGCTGACGTATTACCCGAATAAAGGCTACACCGGACAGGACAGTCTGACTTATAGCGTTTCGGATGGCGTCAATACGACGGGGCCGGTCTGGGTCAGCATCAAGGTAAATCCAGTCAATGCGACCAATCTTCCCCCTGTGGCCCGACCTGACGCATGGACAACAGCAAAGGGAACACGCATTACCGTTCCGTCGTCAATGGGCGTTCTATTGAATGACTCGGATCCGGAAGGCGCGCCGCTTCAGGCTCGATTGGCCACATATCCCAAGAACGGAACCTTTGCGCCTATCGATGGCGGGGGGTTTGTTTATACCCCCAATGCGGGATTTGTTGGGCAGGACACATTGACCTACAGCGTCAGTGACGGCCAGCTTGAAAGCAAACTCACCACCGTGACCCTCACGGTGAATGATAAAAATACACCGCCCATCGCCAATCCGGATGTCTTCACGATTCATTCCGAAGAGCTTCTGACCGTGCCCAGTCCGGGGGTCCTCCTGAATGACATCGATCCGGAAGGTCATCAGTTGCAGAGTCTCTTGAAAACCCTTCCAGCGCACGGTGTTTTTGCGCCCATGGATGGCGGTGGTTTCACCTATCTTCCAGATCCGGGATTCATTGGGGAAGACCGCTTCACCTACTCGGTCAATGATGGTGAACTTGAAAGCTCAGTCACGACGGTCACGATCAGGGTAACGGATGTCGCGACCAATCGTGTCCCATTGGCACGCGCAGACCGCTATATCGTTCAACAAGGAATTGCGCTTACCGTGCCACCCAATGGGGTGCTTTTGAATGACCGTGATCCCAATGGTCACCCCCTCGTGGCATTTCAGAGCCAGGCTCCTGCGCATGGTTCCATTCATATCGAGCACGATGGGAGTTTCACCTATTACCCGAATCCTGATTTTGTAGGTCAAGATAGCTTTGACTATTACGTCAATGATGGACTTCGGGACAGTAAACCGGCCCGAGTCCGCATCACGGTCAAGCCCAGCAACAGGGCGCCCCGGACACGAGGAAGCTATTTCCAGAAGCCGGCAACAGACGCCGTTATCAGTGCCGAAACGCCAGGCCTCCTGAAGTATGCCAGGGATCCTGATGGGAACTTCCTCACGCCATTCATTGTGGAGTATCCCGCTCACGGACTCTTGAAATTGAATCAAAACGGCGCCTTTACCTATTACCCTGAGGCGGGGTTCACCGGAAAGGATACCTTCCGCTGGAAGGTGACGGACGGGCTCCTTGACAGCAATCTCGGCACCGCTGTCCTCAATTGCGCCGCCTGTAATCGCAACGAATAAAAATGAAGGCCATTCATATGAAAAAAATCGGTTTGCCTTCCTTGGGCTTGGGCCTTGCTGTTCTCTTGTCGTCAGCTTCAGCCCATGCTGACTTTGGTGATTCGATTCCGCCAACGACCGACTGGACGGGTTTTTATGCCGGTGTGAACCTCGGCGTGATCTTCAACGCCTCAAGGCTTCAAGCCACGAACACGAATTTCATTCGTCCGGGCTATCGGGAAAATATCGACTATGACAGCGTGCTTCCGGGGCTTCAGTTGGGCTACAACTACCAGACTCAGAAGGGTTGGGTCTTCGGCGTTGAAGGTGACTTCACCTATCCTGATGCCAATGGCCAGTTCAGCTATGGAAGTCGCCGCCAGGCAGGCGTCTTTGATCGCTTTACAGCGAAGAACATTCTTCAGGGATCACTCCGGGGAAGAGTGGGGAAGGCGCTGGGAGGTTTCTTTCCTTATGTGACGGGCGGTTTAAGCGTGGCCGACACCGGTCTGACCTATGGCAATGAGTTGGGGCAGTCCTACAGCCAATACAGCACACAGGTCGGATTCATCGTGGGGGGAGGGCTTGAATACAGCGTGATGGATCATCTCTCCGTCCGGGCGGAATACCTCTATGCCAATTACGGAAGTGCGCAGAACCTAAATACCCGTGCGGTTTCCTGTATTACGGACCCGAACGGTCAGGCGGGAGCTGATCTCAACAGCAGTACTCTCAGAGCTGCGCTCAATTACCGTTTCTAAACCCTCTCTCTGTCAGTGTCATTCCCGCTTGTGATTCAGCGGGACGCCCCTGCAAGATGGTTCTAGCCAGACACTGCCACTTCTGCGAATGCCTTATTGAGAATCAGCCCCAAGCTTCACATGATCACTTCCCAAAAGATGAACTCACACGGCATGCGCACCCTGCGCATCAGCGTTCTTTTTATGCTCATCCTCATGTGTGGAGCCGAGGCAAACGCCGCCTCAGACGCGGATCAGATAGAGCCCCGTTCAAGTATTGATGTGGGGGCATCAACGCCGCCGGTAGGGGCCTCCAAAAAGAGTTACTCCTTCACTGAGGCCATGGGCAAATCCATCTGGGGGGATGTGTATGCCCACCCTGAGGACTGGCAGGAGCTTTCCTACAGCGACTTCGCATCGAAAGGCTGGGACCAACCTTGGGTCAGCCCACCCAATGGTGCCGGAGGGGCGCCCAGACAGGGGTGGTTGCTGGCTTTTGAGGGGGTTTTCTATCGATTGGGTATTGCCATCTTCAGCTGGCAACATAATTTCCCTGGGCAGGGGACTGACGGGTATGGCGCCTCGATGGTGAATTTCACCCCCATCAATCAGCGCTTGAACATTGAGACGACGATTCCGATGGTATCGAATGATCTTTATGGAAATCGCCAGACCAATTTTGGCGACTTTCAGATCCAGCCCAAGATCATGCTTTCAGAGAGCAAGGAATTGACGCAGACCTTCAATGTCAACTTCAGAACACCCACGGGGAACCCCATCAATGGGGCAGGGTTTGCGGCCGTCACCCCCCAGTACGAATTCTGGGGCAACTGGTGGAAGGGCCTGGTCGTCAGAGGTGGCACGGGATTCATGATTCCCTATGCCGGCGATATCCAGCAGTCCGGCGTCAGAACTTCTTATATCGCAAACCTTGCTGTGGGCTATTACTTTACGGATCACAATTACGCACCCTTCCTCGGCGATCTGGTGGGCTATGTGGCCACCAATGTGACTCAAGTCATCGATAACCGCGGACCCAGCAGCCGGAACTTCACGACCATAGGCCCAGGTTTCAGGACCCATGTCGCAGATAATTGGTATCTGTTGGGTGCTGTTGAAATTCCGGTGACCTACCCTCAGCCTTATGACTATCAGGTGCTTTGCGGCATCATGAAGGTCTATTGATGACTTTTTTCGCTGATTCTAAATTTGAGAAATAGCGGAGGGGCCTCGCAAGTCCACCGCAGAATACTAGTGGTGTCTCAGGAGCTCTTCACTCAAGCGATCGATTTCAAGTTCAGCCAATGTCTGTTCTGTGACGTTGTACTGAATGCCGAGGTAATAGATCAGGTTGCCTTCCTGGTCGAAGAGTGGGGTCAGCGCCAGATGGTTATAAAAAAGCTCCCCATTTTTCTTGTAGTTCTTTAAGTTGATTTCGATCGGCTGACATTCCTGAATGGCACTTCGTATCTTGGCGTGGGCTTCTTCATCGCGCACCTTGCCTTGAAGAAAGCGGCAGTTTTTGCCGATCACTTCCTCACGGGTATACCCCGTGATTTTTTCAAAAGCCTCATTAGCGTAGACAATCGGCATGTCAGGCAGGTCTGGGTCAGCCAGCGTGACACCGTTGACGCAATGGTCGAGGATGTGAGTCAGTACCTGAGGGATAATGCCAGGGTCCTTTTCTGCTACAAAAAACATGATGAATCTCCTGGTGGCGAGCGCGCTTTAAAGGGCGCTTTCGGCAAACTTTTTAAGGTTTTGAAGGGTTTGCGTGGCCCCCTCCTGAACAGCAATGCGAACGAGCTTCTCAAAAGGCCTGAGGAATGTCTCAAGCTCAGGAAATTCGAAGCTGAAAAAAACATCGGTTTTGTCTGTGTCATCCGCGCACGGCTTAAGGAGGTATGCGCACCGATATTTATCCGCGACTTCGCTAAATGCCAGAGATCCACTGTGGTTGAGCTCAATGACCCGGAACGTCGATTCTGACTTGTGGCCACGGTCAACCCTCACCTGTCGGATGAGGCTGCCTTTTCCGAAAGGTTGGGGTGTCAAAAGCTCCAGCTCTTTCACTTCCGGGGACCACCGACGGTAGTTCTCAAGGAAGTTTTCGCCCATCAAGGTGAACAGGGGCTCTAAGGGGGCATGGATAACACATCGGGCCTGCCCCACGACCGGTTTTTTCTCTCCGAACAGCATGATTAGTTACCTCGCATGCTTCATTCCGGTTTTTATTCTGGAACCCGCGATCACAGCGCAAAAGTATTGGTTCCTGCTAGAAGTAGATCGTACTGTGATTCAACCACGTTCTTCACTGTAAGGGCAGGGGAGCCAGCAATGATGTTTTTCTGTGTGCCGACCCAACCGATCGCATCCTGGGGGCCCATGCTGATGATATAGCCAAGATCCCTGTGAAGGTAAGGTGACTTGAAACCGAAGACCGAATTCTGGCGGAGGATGTTTTGTCCAATCAATCTTCCCTTGCGGACAGCCGATTGGGCCGAAAGGGAGTTGGATCCTGGCGATCTGAATAGCGAACAATCGCCCGCTGAAAAAATACGGGAAAGGGTTTTGTGACCGGATTTGACCTGGCCGAACCAATTGGTCTTGAGCCGCGATCGGCTGTTCTTTCCTGAGAAATAGAGCGTGAGGTCGGAGGGAAGCGACTGCCTTCCATAGGTGTCGCGGTGCTCAATCACAACCTCGCTGTCTCCCTGTCTCAGGAAATAGTGCTCCGGATGGTAGGCGATTCCCAGTTCATCCATTTTCGAGAGAACGTATCGGCCAAGGCTGGGCTCGAATTGATGCAGCGGATGGGTGCCTGAATCGATCAAACGCAGGGTCCAGGGGAGATGGTGGTCTGAAATGTAGTGCGCAATCTCAAAAAGAAACTGAATTCCAGTGGCACCGCTCCCGACAATGCTGATCTGGGATGCCTTGGATTTTGTTTTTCCAAGGTGTCGACTGAGGAGTTCGGGGCCGGGTGTCTCTACAAAATCACTGAGTGTGAGTGTTTTGACGCTGTTCTCAAGCCCAACGGTTCTAAACCCTGTCCCCAAAGACAGAATCAGATAATCAAATGTGAGGTCGCATCCGTTTCCGAGCCGAATCTTTCGGTCCTTATGGATACTTACCAAATCCGCTTCGGTGAAGCTCAGGTCTGTCTTAATGTGTTGGATGTCGAAACGCTTTTCAATCAGTTGGAACGGCAGTTTCAATCCCTCGAGGGGCTTTCTGAACGATTCGTGGACCTGAGTCATCTTGATGTGGTCGGAATTCGGGTCAATCAGAATGATTTCAACCGCATCAGATAGCCCTCGTAGCGTGACCAAGGCCGCAAGGCCGGCATAGCCGCCACCAACCACGACAACCCTGCATTTTTTGGCTTTAGTTTTTACGGGCATGGGACAGGAGGCTATCGGGTTCATCATGTTTCAGGTTTCCTTGAGTCCAGTCTTTCTGTTTGACTGCCTCTGGCACAATTTAGTCGCAATGCCCTCTAATTTATTTTTTAAAAGAAGAGGGGGACATCGGTCAGATTTCATTTTGGTCTCGTGGGTTGTCCTTAAAGCCACTGTATTAAAGATGCCGCCTGATCCGTTGATAGGCCACTTGGATGTCATCAACGAGATGCTTCGCGCTGGCAAAAACGTCTTTGGACGCATCCGATGCATCGACAGTGATTTCTTTGAGCTTGCCCTCTAGCGCATGGAATTGGCGTTCGGCGCTTTCCCATTCATCCTTCGCCTCGAGTTTGGCAAGGTTCAATTGAACCCTGAGCTCATCGCGCTGCTGCTGAAGCGCATCTCGGGTTTTCTCAATCTCGGTTTTGATGTCCATAGGAGATCCCTCGGTCATTGGATTTGATCAATTTCGAGGTTTTAAGGGGGCAGGGGGTTGTTCGATACTGTCATCCTCAAACCTCTCGGGAGTCAAAAAATCACCCGATAACTCTTGGACTTCCAATCACTCAGGAGGTTCGATGGGTTGACACTTATTGCCTCACACATCCAGGGGTTCCCTGAGATTTCAACACGGACAGTTTCTTCGATGCTCTTCCGTGGTGCTCAGAACCTGTTTGATCATCTCATCGATGGTGCGGGTGTCACTCACGACTTCGTCCTTGAGGCTGAAGCACTTGGATTCTTCTATCTGACCCTTGAGCTGGAATTCACCCAACAAATCCCAATCCCATGCGTTCTGACATGCATTTCTGACCGATTCATCCATCATCAGTGCGCGCCCCGTGGAACGGGTAATGCCCATGATTCGGGAGGCGAGATTGACCGTGTTTCCAAGGATCGTGTAGTCCAGTTTCATCGAGCTTCCAAAGTTACCCACGATCACGGGTCCCAAAGCCAATCCGAATCCGCCATACAAAAAGTTACGCAGACGGCATTGGGCAGCATTTGCTCTCAAGGTCCTGATTTCCTTGAGAGACTCCAGACAGCTGAGGAGGGCTGCATCGGCTTGTTCTGGAGCGAAATAGGCCAGAACCTTATCCCCGATGTATTTGTTGACCTGTCCCCCGTGACGCGTCACCGCGCTGGACAGAACCTCCAAAAAACAGCTCGCATGGTCAGCGACCTCCTCCGTCGAATAGAAGCCTGAGAGGGCATCGAAAGCAGCAATATCGCCGAACAAGACCACCTTGTTCTCCATTTTCATGGAGGTTTCCAGGGGGTTGGATCCATTGCACAGAAAATCGAGGACCGCAGGTTGCGTGTACCGCTCGAGAATCGACCGGGATTCGGCCAAATTGGACAGCATCATTCGGATTGCAAGAATCACTGCATCATTGATGGCATCGAGATAGACCGTCCGCATGGACCAATCGGAAAATTGGCGTGGGCCCTGGGTGTGCTCGACCTTGAGGATCTGGAGGTCTTGATGCCGTTCATCGCGCCGAATTCGCTCCAGGACGCCATCAACCTCTCCCTCCTCCCCTTCCAGAATCTGAAAGAAGAAATCACCGCACAAGAGCAAGATACCTGTGACGTTCACCCTGGCATTGTTTCGGACGGAGACCATGGAAATTTGATCCAGTTCGGCTTCGGAGATTGGCCTTGTGGCCGAACTGACGTAGGTAACTCTCTTCACGATGACCGGCTCCTTTGTTGTTGTTATTTGATGGCCGTTTGGGGGTGTATGGCTTAGGTCGATTAACCGGAACGCTTTTCAATTATTCCCGTCAAGCAAAAGGCACGGGGATATGATTCCTGATCAAGTGCAGAAGTTCCATTGAAAGGATCTTTTGAGATCGACTCTGCGGGGCAATTGTTAGCCTTATTTTCCTTGCGATAACGAACATGCACATAAGCCTAACGGGACCGCGGAAACTGATGAGCTTGAACTTGTTCTAAACTTTATTAGTATCTCAAACGTTTTTGCGCAAGGAAGCGAAATTCTCAATCAGCTTGGGTAGAGATCGCCAATGTTTCAGCGCTCTAAATTATTCATTGTTTTCATTCTGCTGTCGCTTCTGAGTGGCTGTTCCGGCTTTGGAAGTCCCAAGAAAAGCATTTCTGCTTCTTTTTCACCAGAGAAATACAACACGCTTGCTGTCCTCGTTGAGCAGTCTGATTTTGGCCGAACCATAGAAGACGCGTTTGTGATGGGATTGATGAATAAGGGCTATTCGGTGGTTTCTCGAAATGATGTTCAGCAACTGGTCGGTGAAATCCAGTTTCAAGGATCCGGTTTAACCCAAACCGATCGGGTAAAATTGGGTCAAATGCTGAATGTCAGAGGGATCTTGATGGTTCATTTGACAAAGGCCTACTCTGAAACTCGGGATAGTAGTTATACCGACCGGAAGGGTCAGTATCACTCAGGGTCCTATACGGTGCATAACGCAGGAATAGATGCTCGCCTGATCGACGTTGAGAATGGATCCATCCAATGGGTCTCCTCTTATGCATCAGGGGGGCTTGGAGATCTTGATCTCTTCGGTTCCGGTGATCTCCATGGCACGGTACAGGGTGTTGCTGAGAAGGTGATCGAATCACTTCCGGACCGGTTCAAAAAGCCCTCCCCCCCTTAGGCTGGGTGTCAAGGAGACCTTTAGTGCTGCAACGCTCAAAAGCCTTGATGCTCTTTTTCATGATGTTGACCCGGGGGAGCTGGGCCTTTGATGGGCTGAGTTTGGAGCCCGGAAGCGGGAGCCAGCTGGATCAGTTGCTTTCCTTGGCGGCAGAGAATTCATTGATCGAACAGGGCTGCAAGGTCAAGATCAAAGGCAGCTCCGAAATTTCGCCAAGTGCAGCATCAACCCTACTTTTGCGTCTTACGCCCGTGATCAGTGATCAGGCTCATGGGCGTTATATGGGATATGGCGTTCAGCTGGATTCCATCCTCTGGACAGCATCAGTCAGGGTACAACTGATTGAAACAGACACCCAAAAAATCCTTGCGTCCTTTGAGGAGTCAGCGCAGGAGCGTCAGATCCCTTCATCCAATGGCAGCCAAGATCTGATTGCCCTGACAACGGACAGTCAGGTAGTTGATGGCCTTACCCGCAAGATAGGCAGGCAATTGGCTCTAAAAACGGCTGGCACCTTGAACGGTAAGGGGGGTTGCAGTTCAGTGGCGTCCCATCTTCAGCCTCAATACACCCCGCCGCCTTTGGTTGAAAAGCCAATAACTGAAGCGAAAAAGCCTGAAATGGTATTTTCTGAGGACGTTTCCTCAGCGTCAGTCAGCCAAAATTCGAAGCTGGCTTCAAAGCAGATGCATTCAGAGAAAACGGCAGGGACATCTCCAGGGAAGACGGACCATGATGAGTATCGCGTGGCACTGGTGATCGGTAACGCCCATTACAAACACATCCCCATCCTGAGTAACCCATCGAATGATGCGAGGTATGTCAGTGAACAGATCCTTGCGGCTGGATTTGAATTGGTGGGCGGTGCCCCCTTTATGGATCTCACCAAGCCTCAGCTTGAGCGAGCCATTGCAGATTTTGGACGGCTCCTGAGCCAGCATTCTGGCGCTGTGGGGTTTTTCTACTATGCGGGCCATGGAATGCAGGTGAATGGCCCGAACTATCTGGTCCCAGTTGATGCCAATCCCAACCGTATCGCTGATCTTTCAAGACAGGCCATCGAAGTCGATTCGCTCCTTCAGGAAATGGAGGACAGCCGGACAGGGCTGAATATCATCGTGCTGGATGCCTGTCGCAATAATCCATTTGGCGGGAGGGGTATCAGGGAAAGTGGGGCAGGTTTGGCGCAAATGAGGGCGCCCAAGGGCTCCATTATTGTTTATGCCACGCAGCCTGGAAACATTGCGCAGGATGGGCCTGCTGGACAAAACAGTCCTTTCGCCAAGGCTTTGGCCTATGCATTGGCTGAAACGAAACTGGACCTTTTCGGCACGTTTAATGAAGTGGGTATTTTGGTCTCCAATGCGACAGGCGGGGAACAGCAACCTTGGATTTCAAGCTCACCGATTGCCGGACGATTCTGTTTCAAGGAATGCCCCCCGTGAGACAGCACGCCGTCATATCCCTCGCGGTATGGCTAGCATTCGGATGGAAGGTGGTTTATCCCAGCGAGTATGTCGGGGGTTTCATTCCTGAGGATCCCAAGGCCTACAACGCTTTCCCTGTTCGGCCGCCATACCGAAGCTATCTGCCTGCCAGCAAGGATCTGTCAGAGTATTTCCCGCCGGTTGGGCGTCAGGGCATTCAGTCTTCGTGTGTTGGATGGGCCCTCGGGTATTCTGCACGTTCTTATTACACGCGCCGTGAATGGGGACCCCATGATGCAGTGCCCGAGCCCTTTAGCCCCTCTTTTATTTACAACCAAACGAAAGAAGACAGTTGTTTTTCAGGGAGCAGCATTTCAGCCGGCCTGAAACTTTTGGAGACGGTCGGTGTGGTCGGGCTTTCCGAATTTCCCTATGACCCTGAGGATTGTTCACGGCAACCCACACAGGCCCAGCTATCACGGGCTAAAAAACATCGGATCAAGAGTTGGGCGAGGGTGGAGACGGGACAGCTGGACGCCCTCAAGTCCGAAATTTATCTGGGTAACCCGGTCATTGTTGGTCTTTGGGTCACTCCGAGTTTCTATCAGATGAAAAAGGGGGTGTACGCCGATGTCAGTGACAGTTCGAGTGGCGGCCATGCCTTGGTTGCGGTCGGGTATGACGATCAGCGAAGGGCATTTAAGGTCATCAATTCATGGGGCGAAAACTGGGGTGAGAAAGGGTTTGGTTGGATTACCTACGATGCCATGATGAAGAGAATCCAGAATGCCTTTGTCATGGTTCCCTATGAAGAGCGCAAGGGGGGTGGTTCCGGCGCGATCAAGCCTTGGCTTGAGAAAAAAAACAACCCGAAACAGGAGCAGGCGGTTTCTCAAACCCTGATCGACACCTGGGAAAAGACGCTTCCTTGTACCTCGATTACATCGGCGGTAGGGGATGATCAAGGGGCGTCACTGAGAGGGGTCGTCGGTGACGCGGTGACCCAAAAACACCTTTTGGAGTGGTTTGAAAACTCTCCCGGATCTGACGCTTACCAATTGGAGATCAAAGTCAGACCCTGGCCCCAGTGTGAGGCGATTCAGAGCTTGAAGCCCATCCTCGGGGAACAGAACAGCTTTTCTGTGCTCATTAATGGTCAGCCTGAAATCAGCCTCACGGAGGGGGATTCGGTCGTTTTGACCATCAAGCGGCCTAAGGAAAAGAAATATTTGAGCGTTTTTTATCTGCAAGCGGATGGAAGTGTTGTCACTCTCACCGTTCCTGAACCGACCCCCTCGGATGCGGGTTCCGCGATCACTGTGATGGGGAGTTCCTCTCGGACCCTCACCATTGCAAAGCCTTTGGGGGAGGAAATGGTCATCGCTGTGGCCAGTGAATCGCCCCTTCCAGAAATAGCTAGATTCAATGCAGGGCAGGGCGATCGGGACTTTTTATCCAGGCTTCGGTCCGCAATCTTGTCCGAAGGTGCATCACCACCCGGTCATCACCGAATCGTCGCAGCCTACGGGATTCTTCATACGCGCTGAGCTACATGCAACGACCAGGGTGAATCAGTGAACTCTGGGGAATAGTCCGATTGCACCATCGGCGCTACCGGGCTTGCCATCATGCGTAAAAACATCAAAGAGGAGTCGCAGACCGATTTGGCCCCAGACCTCAACAGAACTTGTCGACTGCCGGTAGGTATTCATGGTCGGCTGAGCGCCAAAGGTCAGGTCTATGTTGACGTAGTCGCTATAGATCCAGCGGGCACCAAACTGACCGGCATACAGGGGCGCATTGTATTGAAGCGGATCCCCGGCATACGCCTCTGCGATTGCGTGAATGTCCTTTCTCAGGACCTCGGCGTCAATCCCAATCCCCCAGTAGGGGCGAAGACGTAAGCCAATCCCACTTTGATGTTCGGCCCTTAATCCCAGATTGGCGTGAACCTGAACGGTGTCATCGAACAAACGCTGCGTAACCAGTCCAATGGCGTAGTAGTTGTCCCCAAGTTTGTACTTGGGATTCATGGCCTCATCCGTCGTTGAGCCGGCAGCCAGGGTCGTTTGCCCAATATCAAATGTGGCCCCCGATGCGAAGGCATATCCAGGCGCGCCATCGGCATCGGCTTGCGTAAAGAGAACCTTGGTTTGGATGACAGGGTTGGCAATGGCGTATTTATCATTGGACGACCGGGCAAAACCGGTCCCTGCGATGATTTCGAGCCAATCCAGGGGGGTCAGCCCAATCATGGTATTCAAACCGGGCACGTCGCCAAAATCGCCCTCAGCATGCGTGACCTCCATCCAGGATTCAGTCTCCAGCTGGCCATAATCTGCAATTCGGGCGTCGTCGGTGACGAAGGGCCTGACCGCAGATGCAGGATTTGAAAGACATAAAAATAGCGCGAGAGCCGAGAGATGAATCGGCTTCGGCCCTAGGATGAAAGACATGAATTACGCTGTTGAATCGTTTCTGATAGACCGGCTGATCATCTCAGGTTGACGTGAATTTTATGTGACAGAAGCACTGATTTTGCTCTCGAACCGGCTGAGAGAAGGGGAGTTTATGCCCCCCTTAATGATCTCTGACTTTTCTTCAGGGCCAGAAAGGGTTTTTCTATCCGCCACCACGAGAGGTAGCTGAATGTCATTGTCACCATGAAGGTAACGGCAACATACACAGCGATGTTCATCGCAGGATAGAAGTGAGCAATCGTCTGCTGTACGGGAAATGAGTAGATGTAGAGCCCGTAGGAGTAGTCCCCGACTTTTGAATAAAAGGAGAGGGCTGGAATATTTGCGTATGCGCAGCAAACGGCAATGTAAGGCATGAGAATCAGGTAGGTGAGCGGGGGTACCGGAGCCCTGAGGGAATAAGCAGTGATGCCAAGGGCGATGAGCAACAGGATGCGGGAGGTGGGAATGTAGGGCGACATCTGCCATAGGAGCGAGCCCATGCAGAACACGATCCCGAATCGGATGTAGTGTGCTTCAAGATGAATACCCAGGCGCTCTGATGCCGAGAGTGCGACCAGCGTCAGTGTGGTGGCCATCAAAAAGAGGATTCTGCGGTATTGATTCAATGGATAAAGGGCAACCCATGCCACACCAATCAAAAGGTAAAACCTGACCTCGTAAGGCAGTGTCCATAAGGAGCCATTGACCGCTTTTGGGTAAAGATTGTCCGTGAATACGCCAGGAAGGTTGTAGCGAACATCAAAGAGGAGCGTTGCATTGTGAATGATCAGGCTGAGGGTCTCTCTCGAGAAGAGGTACTGTTTGAGAGGGACGCTGCTCAGGGTGGACATGAACGCAATCAAGAGCAAAAGCATGACCATCAGCCCAGGATAAATTCTGAGCACCCTCGCCATCAGATAACGAGGAAAAGATGGGGATCTGAGGAGGCTCCCTGTCACCAGATATCCACTGAGGGCAAAAAAACCATCCACGGCCAAATCACCGATCCAGTGCCCGATCAGGCCAGAGATGGGATCCATCACATTGGCCACTTTCCCAAATCGCAAGGCATAGCAATGGCAGAAAAATACAAGAAAGGACAACACCATCCTGATGAGGTTGAAGTGGTTGTTTGCGCTGCCGCTCAGATCTTTTAAGGATTTCATCATTTGCCGGTCGGGGTTCTTGGCTTGAGGACGGTCACGATTGAACCGCAGGCATCACAAGGGCCCATTGATTTGCAGGAACTTGAATGAAGGCGTGCCGAGCAGAGGGCACACCACTGGATGATGTTAAATCAGAGACGATTTGACTGCCTAGATCTTTCGAACAGGGCGCTCCCCAAAGGCTAGGGCTGTCGAAAGGGTGTAAATACGTGCGGAGGTTAGATCGCCCTGAATGGCGAGCCGATGCAAGGCTTTTGGGCTGTGGGGCGGCTTAAATCTTCAAAGAGTGCGATCACTTAAGACGCTGCAGTGGATTTCATCCAGCGGAATGTCAAAGTGATCGTTCCAATAGATGAGCCTTGCTTTTTCCACCGCTTCTTGACGGGAATCAGCCATCACTCTGAGCGTCTGAATAATGACAGCGGTTACAACGACTTCGTAGATGCTCATCTCCAACCTCTCCTAGTGCAGACCCATGCGGACCCGAGCGTCTCTGTTTGAAACGCGGAGAATCACTATGCATGGTTTTCCTCCAGTCAGCCATTTTGATTTCAGAAAGAATTTATTGGCTCGCTGAATAGGAGAAGTCTATTGACGCCTCATTGGGTCCAAATGAGATCTCATGGGCTTTTGAGGAGCCCCATGTTGTGAAGGTCATCAAACGACTTGGGTCCCTGACCCTCGGTCTCTTTCACGTGCATGGGCCATTCTTTGGAGTTAAAGGGAACCAGAGGGGGCAGGATGGCTTTTTCACCCCGTGCTGCCATTTGCTTTTCAATGGCGGCACGGCCACCAAAGCCCAGAAGTTCGAAGTCCATCAGGTGATCATCATTAAAGAAGACTTTGCCCAGAATGCGGTCAGACATGATGCGGGAAAAGGCCACCATCATGTCGTCAGGGGTTGTTTGGAAGTCCGTTGTTTCGAGTAAGAGGAGGCGGTCGTTGATGGCATTCTCTCCAAAGAACTGGACCAGGAGCGTATAGAGAATATTGTTTTGGCGCGCGACATAGATGGTATTTGAAAGACCATAGGTCTTATCCCAATCGGGGCCAAGCATCGCCTTCCACTCGGTCATCACTTTGAACCAATGTGCAACTTGTTCGCCCGAAGCGATGGCAACAAGTTTTTCGATGTTAGGTTCTACCCCTCTGGCGTAGGCCTCAACGTCAGAATAAGTAAAGGTTCCCTTTTTTAAACAAGAGTCCTGAAAGGCCAGGATTTTCTTGAGGGTATCCTGAATAAGACTCTGCTGTTCGGCAGTAATGTCGAGCTGTTTGATGGTCTCCTTCGCCATGTTCACTTCAAGATTGTATTTCTTGATCAAATGGATCCATCGGGTATCTTTCGTGGGGTCGGCAATGTAGGGGGCCACAGCGGCATAAGTTGCCATAGCAGTGTGACCGACGGATTTGTTGATTTGGTATATCAGCGGAACCGGAGGCGCCTCAAGGGGCTCCTGGCCCGGCCGATAGAGAATGAATCGCCCGCCTTTAGAGCTGAACAACGCCATAATCAATGGAACTCTGGCTCGAATGTTCTTCTGCGTCACTTGGAGTGAGTTGTTGTAAATCTCGAACATCGAGTCATTCAGCTGGCGAACGGATTGAAAAGCGAGATCTTTGCCGGCAGGCGGCGGCTCACTTGATGTCACCATCGGCATTAAAAAGTCTGGAACAGCAGGGCTTACCGCTGGGCACGCCTGAGAGTTCAGCAATAACGCTAAAAGAACGAGGAGAGTTTGGTTTTTCATCAGATATCTCGCTGGAAACCCTATCCTTTAGGGTGGGCAGTCGGTCAAGGTTCAGGTGTCAATGCCAATAGAACAGTTTCAAAAGCCAAGTATTCAATTGTAAGTGAATTGTTGATGCAATGACTTCAATGGCTGTCCTCCCGAGGTAACGCTATGGAATGGTTTGTTTTTTTTGCAATGACAGGTTCATAATGCGACGCAATTGCTTTTGCGTCTCGATTACGGGGCTTTCGAACGGAAAAAAACCGGATTTTATGAGAAGAAAGGCGGCGTCCTAGGGCCCCGGTAAAAGGGAACTTCCCCGGACGCTGAGCGACAGAGATGGCCCCTAGGCTTAAATTGAGTCCGCAAAGATGCCGAATATGCACAGGGCGGGTGGCAAAGGCTCCGCATGGGACGTTGTTTACAACTGAATTGAGCAAACTTTCTGATCTCACCATGAAACAGACCCGACGAGAATTCCTCAAGGCGACGGCTTCATCAGGCGCTTTCATTCTTCTCTCTCGCTTTGATCTCTGGGGATCTGATGCGTTTGCCGGACAATCCATCGCGTCCGCTGACTGGCAGGCAGGGCCTGGCAAAGCCAGATTCCGTATCGATGGCTTCGCCAAGGTCACCGGACAAAAGATCTATGCGCGCGATTTTCGAGCGCGCGATCTTCCGGGCTGGCCCCAAACCGAACAAGTAGTCTTCATTCTCAGAGCGACATTCAGCGACCATGTCTTTGAGGGTATCGACCTCTCCGAGCTTCCGGAGGAGCTGAAGCCGCAAAAGATGGTCACTGCGGAGGATCTCAAGCGCGATGGTATTCATATTGCGGAGTCCAATTATCCGGAGGGGATGTACCTGGTTCCCAAGGGTTCGGCACCCGACCACCTAGGGCAACCCGTCGCCTTGCTGTTCTTTAAGGACCTTCAGACCATGAAGTCCGCCCGCTCGCAGCTGATGTTCGAGTTGGATCCTGTGAAGAAGGGCGCGGCCATCACGCTTCCCAAAGACTATGTGTACCAACCTGAAACCAGCATTATTCACATTGTGAAGGACGGGCCTGAACCCTATGAGAAGCGGGTCAAGTTCGCCCAAACCCAAGGGGGTCCGGTCCATCCTGAAGAGCCAGGAAAAAGGAATGCCGAGGCCATGCAGGGCGTTGAGCTCATTGACGGTAAGCTGAAATCAGGCCAATGGAAGCTGACACAGGGAACGTATAGCACGCAGCTGATTGATCCCATGTTCATGGAGCCTGAATCCGGACTGGGATGGCTCGATCGCAATAACCAGACCCTTCATCTTCTGATTGGGACGCAATCCCCACAGGACGATGCCACCACGGCTGCCGAGCTGTTCAAAGACCTCAACGGACCTTTCAAAGTAGGGACAGTCGATTTCACATCCTGCTATCTGGGGGGTGGCTTTGGGGGGAGAGACACCTCGATCTTCTGCGTCTACTTGAGCCTTGCCGCGGCATACGCAGATGGCCCGGTCCGGATCATCTATGACCGCTTTGAACAGTTTCAAAGTGGCATCAAGCGGCATCCTGCGCAGATGGAAGTCACTCTGGCTTCCGACGAGACGGGCCAATTCCACGCGATCAGGTCACATGTCGTCCTGAATGGCGGCGGTCGCCCCAACCTCAGCAAATATGTGGCTCAGGTCGCGGGCCTCAATGCGACCGGTCCCTATGATTTTCCTCTGGCCGACATTTTGTCCCAAGCCATGCATACCCGATCTGCCGGCGCGGGTTCGATGCGGGGATACGGTGCTTCCATGGTGGCCTTTGCCATAGAGTCCACGGTTGACGAACTGGCTCGATCACTCAAGATGGATGCTATCGCGCTTCGGCAACGCAATGTCCTTCACCCGGACTGGGCGATTTCCACCGGGGCGCCAAAAGCACCGCCCGGCTTGGCTGAGATGTGTAAGAAAGCGATGGGCCACCGTCTTTGGAGCCAGCGCGAACAGCTGAAGAAAACCCATTCACAAGGTGATCTGGCTTTTGGCGTTGGTTTTGCTCTGACCATGAAAAACTATGGGACCGGAGCGGACGCTATTTTCAATGATGTTTCCATTGACCCCCTGGGCCAAATCACCGTCACGACGCATGCCGTTGATATGGGAAATGGTTCTGCAACGACATTGGCGCTTTCCACAGCGGCGATTCTGGGGGCCAATGCAACGTCCGTAAAGCTTGGGGAAATCACCCTTTTCAAGCAATTGGGCATGGTGGAGTCTTTTGACCCACAACCCGACAATCCCCGCTGGACGCCACTCCTCTTCATGTCGTCTAAAGCGGCAACCACGTCTTCTCGATGGGTTCACAGCGTTGAGCAGTCAAGTCAGGTTTTATTTGAAACCGGGCTTTTTCCCGCTGCGCAGTCACTCTGGGGAAAGAAAGGCGAGGCGTTAAAGATTCAGGCCGTTCAATGGCGTGATGGTTTCCTTACAGGTCCCGGACTTCGGCCCTTGAGTCTTCAGGAAATTGCCGCAAAAGCGCATGCTGATCAGCGGGTTACCGCCGTGATGAATCATGCGTTTTTCAGTGCAAAGTGGGTCGAGGGAGACTACAGCATTGATGGGGTCACCCAGCGGAGACCCGTTGACGGCCTCGCAATTCGCCGCGGGCAAAAGAGCGAATATGAAATCGTCGACCGCAAAAACCCCGCATTGACGACGGTCGAGAGCATGTGGGAAGGCAACGGGCAAACTTTCGGAACCTCGGCATGTCTGGTGGCTGTGACGGTCAATCGAAAAACTGGCGAGGTCCAGGTCGTCGAGGGCGTCCATTATTTGGCCCCTGGCAAGGTCCTTCAACGAGAGATGGTCGAAGGACAGATGGACGGGGCCTTTGCTATGGGGGTTGGCCATGCGCTCTTGGAGGATCTTCCCGCCTTTGAGGATGGACCGACAACAGGCCGCTGGAACCTCGATCGCTACCACGTGGCTCTCGCGGGTGATTCGGCTGTTGGGAAAGTCGAAAAAGTCATCTTCCCGCCGGAATCGAAAACTGCACCAGCAAGGGGAATCGCCGAAGTGGTTCTCAATCCCGTAGCACCCGCAATCGCAAACGCCATTACTCACGCCATTGACGTGCGTTTCCGGGATCTTCCTATCACCGCAGAGAAGGTGCGGAACGCGCTCGATAAGATGAGGGCCTAGGCATGGAAACCATGACGCTTGAATTTACGCTGAACAACCAACGGATGGTTCGAGACAACGTCGATCCTGACCTCAAGCTCAATGATCTTCTCAGAGAAGACCTGGGGATGACGGGAACCAAGTTCGGCTGCGGCATTGCGGTTTGTAGGGCTTGTACCGTTGCGGTACAGCGCGTCCCCGGGGGGCATTTAGAACCCGTCAGGACCTGTACCACGCCGGTCTCCGCGATCCAGGGAAAAATCGTAACGACGGTAGAAGGACTCGCACAGGGTGGGGATTTGCACCCACTCCAGAAGGCCTTCCTCGAAAACTTCTCGTTCCAGTGCGGATATTCGGCCCCGGGTTTTCTGATGGCTTCTTTTTGCCTGCTCGACAAACTGAAGCGAAGCCCCATCGCCAAGGACGAGATCGATGAAGCCATTTTGCAAGCCGTTGGCCAGCATGTCTGTCGCTGTACGGGCTATGTTCGCTACTATCAGGCTATCCGTGACGTCATTCTCGCGACGCCAGGTCTTGTGACCTAATCTGAGAGGGGAAACCAATGCTTAAGATCCCTGCACGCCACCTTTTAGTCATCGGCTTGTTGCTCCTGCTGCCCCTATGGGCGCATGCAGAAGATCCTGATGACGATGTCATCGCGTATGGTCGCACCTGTGCTGAACAGATCGCAGAAGTCCCTGTCTTCAACTGTCTCAATGGCGAAATCGTCAAGGTCACGGTCGATGGTAAGGAACCCACCGAATACAAGCCCAATATGACGTGTGATCGGCCGGCTTATCTTCCGTACCCAAAATCAGCAGATGGCGCTTGTACTCCCTATACGAGGGTTCAGACGCTTCGTGACGACAATATTCAGATGTTGGGACTTTGCCGTCGCATGTATATTCGGCCTAAGGATGACCCGCATTTTGATTCGATTGAAATCATCATGCACAACGTTAAATCCGGCAGTACCTGCTTCATGATCTCTAAAAACTTTGGGGGTAATCCGACCGGTGATGATGGTCGAAGGGTTCCACCCCCCACCGAAGAAACGCCGCCCGCCGGAATGCTCAGTGCGCGGGAATTATGGGCGACCCCGAATGAAGTCGTTAATCATGGCTGCATCTACTGTCACGACAGTGACCCCTGGATGTATACCCCCTGGATTGCGCAAACGAAACAGCTTCCTCAGGATCCCTATGGCTATCACTCCGTTGATGTCGGGGGGGCTTTTAATGCATGGCCGAAACCCATGAGCATCAACACCCGTGGTAACACCTGCACTGGCTGCCACCGCATCGGTTCGCTCAATACCTGTGGGGCCCAGAAAATCCCAACCTTTGGCGATCAGCCCCCCAAGATGACGCAATCTCTGACGTGGATGCCCCCGGGAAGTCAGGAGGGTGCGGAGGAGTGGTCGAGTATCTATAAGCAAAGCGTGGATGATCTCAGCCGGTGCTGTGCTAATCCAAGCGCTCCAGGCTGTATGGTCGCGCCGATTGCGAAACCTAAGTTCCTGGCGGCGCCCTCGAAGATGGATCCCCATTTGAAGGTCACGGCACCGTTTCCACACCCATAAGACCAAGACGACAGCCTGAAGGGTTTAAGCCTCTCGCGCTGTCGCATTCCCAATGCAATGCACCTGATCACGATGCGGGAACTCACCTCACAAGGCAATCAAGCCGTCTTGCCTGGATTTTTGTGCGCTCTTTCAGGCGGTGAAGTCCTGAAAACCACAAAAGCGGGTGTCGAAGGGCTGAGGGTGAGTGCTGTATCTGGAGCCCTAAAGCCAAGGGAGTTCATCGCATCCCCCCCGGGTAGTGTCATCCAACCAAGACGAAGTTTTAAGGCCAGGAATGACACCCAGAGGGTGACTTCATTGCCCGGTACCATGCTTCTCCACTGTCACAGTCATAGCCGGCCCATCGATGATTATCAATCTCTTTAGGGTCGTTAAGTCCTCCATTCGACCTGTCGATCTATCCATCCATGGCTAAGTTATTGACCCTCCTTAAGACCGCACTTCCCAGCGGCCTTCTTTTCGGGTTGATCGTAGGATCTGCGATGGCAGCACCTAGCCCAACGCAAGACAAGCCTGACCTTAAGAAAGCGACAGATCAGTCATCCACACCGATATCCAATGTCGCCATAACGCCAGAAACCGGCGCGCCCCAAGGTGAATCCCACAGCAGGAAAAAGGAAAAGGATAAGGAGAATGAGAAGGTAAAACATCAGGCGAAGCACCCGTATCTGATCGCGAGAGAACAAACCAGCATCCCTGGTAACCCAGGCGCCGACAACGTTCTTTTTGGTACCGGTTGGCTGGGGAGGGAGTTGGGTTTCAGTGAGTCCTCAGGGTTTCGCCTCGGGGGACTTTGGATTGGGAATGCGGATATCCAGATGTCTGGGAGAATGCCTGGCAGTGGATCCTTCAATAGTCTGGGCATCGTGGATGCGCTTTTCGATATGGAAAAGCTGGCCGGCATCAAAGGCGCCTCATTTTCTGCGACCTTCCTGCAGTTCGACGGCCAGGACAGTAATGCCAGGGCAGGGGTCATGACAGGTTACAACGGCCTTACCCAACAGGCCCCTCTGAATCGCAGCGAGCTTTATGAGCTCTGGTGGCGGCAGACCTTCTTCGACGACAAGATCAGTATTCGAGCCGGCAAGACCGTGCCGACGTTTGATTTCAACAATGTGAGCCGAAGGCTCCCTATTCCCGATGAGAAGCCCTATGTCGCAGCTGTCTCAGGTCTCCTTTTCGCCCCTATTTTTGTCAATCCGTCGATCCTTGGTGTCATGCCTGGCTACTACAATTCAGCTTGGGGCCTGACTCTCTCTGCCACCCCGACTGAAAACACCTACCTGACCTATGGTCTTTATGACGGAAGTCTTGGCTTAAATCGTCAAACAGGCATCCATGCCGGCCCCATCTTTGACACGTTCTTCACGATTGGCGAAGCCGGCATTTCATGGAAAGGTGATTTACCCGGGAAATTTGCGGTCGGTGGCTGGGGGCAGGGAGGCGAGATGGGGTCGGTATTACCCAATGCGACAACGGGTGAACGCTTGAGTCAGAATGGCGCTCAGGGTATCTACACGACGATGTCGAACCGGCTCACGAGCTTTTCCCACGAAAGTGGGACAGGCGTCGTCGTTGGTTACTTCCAATACGGTATTAATAATTCAAGAACGATGATCGCCAATCAGTTTGTGGGGGGCGGATTAACCGGGATTGGCATCATTCCTTTTCGACCTCGCGATTCAGCTGGTTTGGGTATTGGCGTCTCCTGGCTGAATGAGCCACCCAACAATCGCAGTACCAGCACCGAAATCCTGACGCAGTTTTATTATCAGGCGCACGTCATCGGAGATATCTATTTTCAACCGACGTTCTCTTATGTGCCCAATCCGGGTGGTCATGCTGGTTCTGACAAGTCCTTCTCAGGCTGCACGGCATCGTGTCCCGCCATGACGTCCATGATCTTCCAAGTTGTTGCCCTGTTCTGATGGGGTGCATTCAGCCCCTCCATGGAGACGGGGTTTCTCAATTGGAAAGGCCAAGCCGTGATCTCCAAGCGCAAGAGATCCTCCTCCTGAATGGATTTCCTCTTCAGCCGCGATCCCAAGCCCGTTCATGAAGAGTATTGTGGGCATCCTTTTGGCTGCGGGATTTGGTCGCAGATTCGGCACGCAGAAACTTCTCGAACCACTGGCATCCGGCACTTCAGTCGTGGCAATGGCGTGCCGTAACCTCCGCGCCGGAACTGACCGCGTAGTGGCCGTTGTGCGTCCCGATGATCCCTTACTGATAGATGTATTGACGCAAGAGGGAGCCGAGGTGATGACCTTCGCTGAAGCCCATCTTGGCATGGGGGCATCACTCGCCTTTGGGGTTAGAGCCTCGCCGGAGGCCCAGGGTTGGCTGATAGCGTTGGGCGACATGCCTTCTATTCAGGAGTCGACGATTCTGACGCTTGCAGAGGCTTTAAGATCCGGACACTCAATGGTGACGCCATTTCATCATGGTCAACGTGGACACCCTGTTGGTTTTGGCTCCGTTCATTATGAGCGCCTGATTGGACTGCATGGTGACCAAGGTGCGCGTTCCATAGTGGAGCGCTTTGGGGCGGATGGGAGTGAAATTACTTTCGAGGATGCTGGCATCTTGTTAGACATTGATACGCCGGAAGACTTGTTACAGTGCCTTGATACGATGTCGCGCTAGTTTCGCTCCATCCTGCCATTGGAGTTTCCAGCCCCCCAAAGAGTTGACGATACGTTGGTATTCAAGTTTTCAAGGCTTCGAAAACCGCGATCATCATTGCAATGGGTGAGTCTCCCTATATGATTCCCTCATGAATCGTGAATTTCTCTCATTGCTGAAATCTTTAACAGATCAACGCGCCTCCTATTGTGTTGCAACGGTCATTGAAGTCATCGGATCTTCCTCCGCGCCCTTAGGTTCACGCGCGGTATTGGATGCCGAGGGTAACCTCTTGATGGGGTGGGTCGGTGGCGGCTGTGCCCATGGCATGGTCGTGCATGCCGCTCTTGAGAGTCTTAATACTCGTCGCTCAAATATCATTGAGGTTGATTTGACCGATGAAATCTTCGGGGCTGGAATGCCTTGCGGAGGCCACATGCGCGTATTTGTCGAACCCCAATACCCCAACCCTGTGCTTTGGCTCCTCGGCCAAGGCGCTTTGGTGGACTACCTTTGTCATCTTGCTTCCGACATGGGATTTGATGTCATCCTTCATAACAATGGCGCCAAAGCCACGCATCAAGGGAATGCGATTCGGGTGATTCATGAGGATGCCCGCTATGAACAGCTCCTGCCTCAGCCTGAGGATTTCGTGGTGATTGCCACGCACCACAAAGGCGATTTATTGGCGCTTCATCGACTGATGCACTCCGAAGTGGCCTATATCGGCGTGATTGCGAGTCGTCATCGCTCAGGTTTGATCCTGAACCGGCTGAGGGAAGAGGGTGTCTCAGATCAGGCAATTTCCCGTATCAGGGCGCCCGCCGGATTGATCATTGGCTCACTGACGTATCGTGAGATTGCTCTTTCGATCGTTGCAGAATTGACGGCTTACAAACGCCGTGGCAACGTAACCCAGGGGTCCGATCTTTAGTTGCGTGCAACGGAGCGTTAGGATTTATCCATGTGATCAGCGGTTGCAATGATCCATATACGGATCGCCCGACGGGACTGCGCATAAAAAAGAAGCAAATCCAGCATCTCAATGCCGACGTCATTGGACTTAGGAATCTCAACGAGAAGTGAATGATGACGAATTTTGGACTCTCCGCGTCCTTCCTGATGCGTCAAAGCCTTGGCTCAATAGCGCATTACTTTTTTCTGACAAACTTTTGGACCCGCTTTCCTGTATCGACTTCACTCGTATAGACATTGCCTTCAGAATCGACTGCAATGTTGTGTATCCAATGGAAACTGCCAGCATTTCTTCCAGCATGTCCAAATGATCCCAACTTTTCACCGGTTTTTTTGGAAAGAACGGATACCTCGTTATTAGTTCCATCAGCAACAAGGATGTATTTCTGTGCCGGATCTGCGGGGACTGGGTCCCATACAGAACCGACTCCTCTTGTATCCGTCTCGTAATCTATCTGTCTGAGAAACTTACCATTTTTCTCAAATACTTGGATTCTGTTGTTGGCTCGATCACATACAAACAATGTGTTGTCCTTCATAAGGCGCACGCAATGAACCGGATTCGAGAATTGTTGGGATCTCGGATCATAAGATGGGAACCTCACATCACTGGGTACATTGCCATAGGCACCCCAGTGACGCTTGTATGATCCGTTGTTTGAGTCAAAAACGATAACACGCTTATTCAGATATCCATCAGCAACGTAAACTTCATTAGCTATTGGGTCTACATTCATATGTGCAGGACCACCAAGCTGGTTTTCATCATTGCTGCCGCGGGTTGGGCCTGCTGCGCCAATCTGAAGCTGAAAGCGCCCCTTTGTATCGAATTTCAAAATCATGTTGTCATTTGGGTCGTTCCCCCCGATCCAGACGCTTCCCTTGGGATCAATGTAAATTCCATGTTCGCGCCTGGGCCAGTCATACCCGGAGCCTGGCCCCCCCCAGGCGTTTAGGATATTTCCAGCTTGATCGAATTCAATTACCGGTGGAGCGGGAATGCAGCATTTTGAGATTTTGGGGGTGAGGGCGGCGCCTTTTTCGTCAGGGGTAATGCTGGCGGGGCGATGAATTATCCAGATATGATTTTTTCCATCTACCGCTATACCGGATACCTCTCCTAGTCGGGTAGTAGCGATGGATTACTCCATCGCCACCCCCTAAGAACCCAGCGTGCAACTTTCGCTGCACTGGGCTCAAGCCTCAAAAAGTCATGTTTACATGACCGGTTACTGTCCATCGT
>JBILGU010000054.1:0-9453 GCA_044350805.1 Methylococcaceae bacterium | reverse complement strand
GGCGCTCACACGAGAGAATAAATTGCGGATGAAACGGCGCGGATCAATACCGAAAATGCCCTCGAACGCCCTGCGACGCAATGGCTCTCCGTCTCGGGGGTCGTCGTGCTTCCGTGCACTCCTTCAAGGTCAGGATCAGTTCGCTTCTTCGAAGGAGGGTGCCGTTAAGTTCCTCTATCGGGTTATCGGTCGCCTGGCTTCGGAAGCGACGTGACCTCTCATCCAGCCGTTCAGGCAAGGAAGCCCGCGTTGCCCCCTTGCGTCCCTTCGCTTCCTCCGGACGAAGATCGGGCGAAGTAAAGAGGAGACACTGGATAAGGGTGTTGACTGGCCATTCCTGATTCAGTAGCACATTCAGGCGATCCACAAGGCCCGAATTCACCCCAGACAAGGGGTGGCAGATGAATCCAAACCCGAGGCTCCGATCATCCAAAAGAAAAAGTCCCTGATCGGGATCCTCGGCAAGAACCCTAAAAAGTTGTGCAAGTGGGGCGCGGACTGCTCGCGTGAAATCGTCTGACATGCGAGGTCCCTCAGGGCAGAACGGCCGTGACGATATTGTCGATAACCGTTGGGGCGGTATACACGCCAAGGCCACAGGCAATGCCAAGAACCAGCCCCATCATCGATCCTCGCATGACCCCGGAGACCAATCCCACCAGCATGAAGGTGACGGCGAGAATGCGGCCGAGCATGCCCTGAAGCCATCCGGTCAGGAGGGTATAAATGTTGCCAAACTCACTGGAACCTCCGGTTCCTGCAAGCAGGACCTCTGAGATACACAGAAGAACCAGACCGAAAATCAAAAGATTCAGGCATTTTGGGAAAGAGGCGTTATTCATCGGGTCAAGTCTCCTTAAGATCTAGGGTTCGCGGTAATCCACTTCCTCGACATGGAGGCGTCTTGGCCCCTGCGAGGTCGCAAAGAGGGGAAATCCACCCCGATCCTCCGTGACCGGGGGTGTGCGCTGGGCGTTGGCCACCTGAAGGGGAACGAGGCGACGAGGAACCGGGGCCTGGGCATGCCCCAGGTGCCAGCGCCGCGGTTCAACTTCCGTAAGGATGGTGCTGGAACCAATCAGATCTCCCTGATCATCTTCATAGGGGGCCTGCCAAATCTTGAGGGTTTGCGAAGGACTTCTCTCGGCGTGGTGTGAGGGGGCTTCAAGGCTGGATCTTGAGGGAACCAATGTCCGCTCAGCCTCCTCGTGGAAAGGTTCGCCAGTCGACTCTGGCGGACCGGCTTTGTTGGTTGAGCGATAGGCTTGGGTTGCGGATTTACACGCCGAAAACTGCGGGAAGCCTTTGCAGGCATAGGCATGGGCACAGCCCGTAAGGACGAGTGCGGTCAGTAGGGCAAGGACAGGTTTCATTTTGGGCTCCTTGGGTCTTTGTTGCGACCAGTCTGTGCCCTCTGACACCGCACAAGGGAGCGCAAGATGATGAAATTCCGGAGGTTGAGAGGGTGACTGAAGGCAGGAGGTATCCGTGATACTGCGTATCCCAGGGAGGGGAGTTTTGCTTCAGATTGATCACGAGGTGAACCTCCCGACGGAAACTATGTCCAAACTGATGTAGCAAAGTTGGTTCTTCAACACGCCGGCTACACCTCCGTATCCCCCCCCTGCGAGCCGGCGTGTTCTTTTACTTTCCTCAAAAGGTTTCGCGACGATTTTCCCAAAGCGCAAAAGGATTCAACCTCGTGTGTGACGGATCTAAATTACTGAGGTTTACGGCGATGAAGGATCGGGCTATCGTTGCATCGTGTGGAACCCGTCGTATCCCCATCAACGGCACGGTTCAATCCGTTATATCCGGGTGGCTGCCTTCTCCGGATCGCGATCCCATCGGGACGGGTATGAGGCACATGGGATGTTAAGCCCATCGCCATGACCGGCCTCTATGGCATGCAGGCATTCCCCAACATCGGTCGAGAAGACATTTGAGGTTCAATCATGAAGACGTACACGGTTTTGAGCATTCTGGCACTGGGTTCCATGGCCACTGTGGCTGAGGTTCATGCAGTTCCCTATGAGCGGGGGCTAGGTGCCGGTGCACCGGGCGTCGGTATTGCACCGGGTCCTGGGGCTGGAGCGCCCGGTGTGGGAGTTGCTCCCCGTCCGGGTGGTGCGGCGCGGTTTGGCGCCGGGGGTCCGGCATCCGGTGCAGGAGCGCTCCCGGGTGCAGGCTTCGGCGCTGCAGGTAAACCTGCAGGTCAAGGACCTGCCAATGTGAATGGAGGCGTCAATCGTGCTGGCCGTCGATAAGAACTCCGTGATGAAAGTCCTGATCCTTGCGCTTTTCCTCAATGCCTTGTTTGGATGTGCGTCATCTCAGGACAAGGCGGTCCAGCAGGAAATGGACAGAGAACAGATTCAGCGAGCGATCAAGAAGATCGAAATCGAATGTCGGGATCAATACCCCATCAATGTGGCCGGAGCTTTCCTTAAGCGCAAGCAATGCCAGGAGATGCGAATCCAGAGCCTGCCTCTGCCGCAGCATTGATTGCCCCGGGAACCCGATAAAGGGAGGCCCTGATGATCGGAGTCCGCGACGAAGATTATGTCCGTATGGTCGATTGGATGATCCATGTGCTGGATCAGTGCCAGATTGATCATCGAGATGAAGCGCCGTCCTACGACAACGGCAGTCATTATGACCACGCCTTCTATCGCATCACCGAGACGGCGCGGGACTTCTGGAGTCCAAGGCTTGGGTATGTTCCCAGCGATGAATCCTTGTTCCGCGCTTTTTTTGAGGCTGAAAAACGAAGGCTGGAAGGGGAGCATACGCGTCGACGACTAACGCTTTGGAGCGGCCTCTTTCGCTGGTTCAGGGATGGTCGCTGGTGAGCCTCGCCCCCGTTCCCACCTGTTCACTCCCGGAGGATTTCCGTGCGCTGGTCATTGGTGCGAGCGGAACGATTGGCCAGGCTTTCGTGGATCGGCTTTCAAACGACCCACGCTGCCACTCCGTAACAACGATTTCAAGGCGCACGCATCCCGGCTTTGATCTTGAGACCCCCTCAGCCTTTCCACTTCTCGCCGCTGATCTTTCGCCATCGGGACCCTTTGATCTGGTGATCGATGCCACGGGCGTTCTCGTTCTGGAGGGTCAGGGACCAGAAAAATCGCTCAAATCACTGGATCCCCAGCAGCTTGACCGTTATTTCAAGATCAATGCGATCGGCCCCTTGCTCCTACTCAAGGCCATCGAACCTTTGATTTCAGGAGGCTCGTCCTGCTATGCGAAGCTTTCCGCCCGGGTTGGGAGCATTTCCGATAATCGGCTCGGGGGGTGGTACGGCTATCGTGCCTCCAAGGCGGCTCTCAACATGCTGCTACAAACCGCCGCAATCGAACTTCAGCGCACCCGCCCCCAAATGCGCATCGTTGCCCTTCAGCCGGGCACGGTCCGGTCGCCATTGTCTGCCCCCTTTACGCGACAGGGTCACGAAGTGATAGAGCCGGAGAGATCAGTCCAGGGAATGATGCAGGCGCTTCTCAGCGCACCCGTAGGACCCGGCGCCTCCTTTGTCGACTACCAGGGACAGACCATCGGCTGGTAGACATAAAAGGGTGAACCTTGATGGTATCTGTGGGTCCTAGTAGCGGGTTCGGAGTTCCGTCTCAATTCGTTTGAACGACTCCGGTTAAGAATCTGCCAAGATCGGCAGTTTCAAATGTAGAAGGAGATTCACGATGAAAACAATGACCACCCTTTCCGCCCTTGGGCTTGGGCTTTCCCTGATGTTCTCTGCCGCAGTATTTGCTGAAAACCATAAGGCTGAAGCCACTCAGCATGCGATTGCTGCAGAGGAAAGTGCCAAGAAAGGCGACACGGCGGCTGCGGCTGAACACGCGACTGTGGCTAAAACCCATGCAGAAGCAGCGAAAGCCGAAAAGGCCAATCCGCATCTGGATGCCGGCATCAAAAACCTCGACGAGACCATTGTCCATGCCAAGGCAGGGCATGGGCCGATGGCTCAAGAGTCTGCAAATGCGGCTGTGGCGCACCTGAGCGCCGCTGAAAAATCCTTCTGAGCACGATCATGAAGTGCCAAAGGCTCTGGATTGCAGCCTTTCTGTCCCTTGCGCTGGGTGTCGCATCCAGCGCAGGGGCCAGTGAATCCTGCGCGCCCCTGTTGAACTTTTCGGCCAAAACCATTGATGGTCGTGAAACCATCGATTTTTGTAAAAGCTATCGCAACCAGGTTGTTCTGGTGGTCAATACGGCAAGCCAGTGTGGCTACACAGGCCAGCTCAAGGGTCTTGAGTCCCTGTATCAGGCCTATCGCGGCCAAGGCTTCATGGTCTTGGGTTTTCCCTCGAATGATTTTCGTCAGGAACATGACAACGCTTCGGAGACCGAGCGGGTCGCACGCAAGGAATATGGAGCGACCTTCCCCTTGTTCGAAAGATCCGCTGTGTCCGGCGATGCGGCTTCCCCTTTCTTTCAGGCACTGGCAAAGGAATCGGGTGTGACACCGCAATGGAATTTCCAGAAGTACCTGATCGGTCGTAATGGAAAAATCATCAAGGTCTATCCTTCGAATGTGGGCCCCGATGATCCCTTGTTCAGGATTGCGCTCGAGGCTGCTTTGGCTGAAAAGCCCTAAAATCGGCCGGCGTCACCCTCGGTGTGGGGGTGACGTCGTCGGCTTTTGACCTGTAGAGCTTCCAATGCGAAGTTCGGTTCCGTGCTGGACCACGAATTCGATTCGACGGGTGACATCGATTTCAACTACCGGGAAGAGATTCTCGGCCATGTCCATGGAGTAATTGGCCAGGCGATCGAGGGCTGAACCGGTGCCCTTCAGAATCGCTCCTTCGGCCGCGGCTTCGCTGAAGGTGCTTTGAAAAGGAACGCTGGAGGAGAGACTGCCTTGACTCCCGTTCATCAGGACCGGAACCTGCACTCGACTGAAAAGGCTTGAAAAGCCTTTAGCAAAACCTGCAGCCAGTGATTCCGCCATCAATTGCCCCTGCTTGTCGATGATGCGTCCTCGCAGTCCAAGTTTGCCGTCTTCGCCGACCGCATAGGCATCGAGGGGAACCTCGATCACGCCCCCATCACTTCGGATGCATGAGAAGACCTCCGCCCGAATATAGGCTCTCTCGGCGCTCAGATCCCCATACCCTGATGCAATCAGAAAGCACTCGCGAAGATCGGCCCGGTAGCGATTCGGAAGGATGGCTTCTTCTTTGACGCGAACCAGCACAGGAAAGGGTTCCTTTCGTGCGTGTGTTCCGGTCGGAGCATCCAGTCCGTTCAAAAGATAACCTGCAATGAGGCTCCCAGCCGGAATGTAGACCCCATCCGGCGATTTTGGAGTCGTGATCCTGGATTCGGTTGAGACTTTGGTGTCGGCATTACGAATGACCCTGATGGCCCCGGAACCTCCGGCAACGCCAATGGAGGGGGGGGGTGTCGCGTGTTTTCGATCCTTGAATCAAGGCATGAAGATCGTTTGTTTCAGCGAATGACTTATGTTTTGGTGACGGTAATGGCGGAAACAGGTCTGGGGTTGTGCCGAGAGGCAAGGATTTCGCATCCACAGGCTTTTGACTTCGAAGGGTCTCGATCTCGGCCTTGAGAGCCGCCACGTCACGTTGTACCTCGGAATCATGGGAGTTCGGTTGGCTATCCGAGACCCCGTTTCGACGCTCTTCCAGCGTTTTGAGCCTCAGCGCCAGATCGCTCTGAAGCTTTCGAATCTCGCGAAGCTCGCTGGCCAGCCCATCCAGCCCCAAGGCCCTGGGGTCGGCATCGGTGAGGAGGTTTTTGACCAGTGTTTTTCGGGGTTCGAGCTTCCGGGGTTCCGGCACGAAGGCAGCGATCAGAGTGATGACAGCCAGGGCAAGAAAGAGGCTCCCTCCAAGGACCCAACGGCGCTGATGGTCCGGAGGGAGGGCTGAAAAGACCTCTTGAAAACGCTTCACGATTTCTTTGAGAGGAGCGCGGGGCGGGTTCGGCTGGCGCTGGGCTGATCTTCAGGCACCACCACATAGATTTCAGCTTCCTGTCCCGGGTCCAGAGGCCCTGAAGGGTAGGTCGCTACAACCTGTATGGGCAGGGTACCCGTGCAGGAGTCCTCCTCGAGCGTCAGGGTCGATTTTCCGCTGTTTCTGAGGACACCTACCCGAATTTGAACGCCATTCCCATCAAATACCTGACGCGTCTGGACGAGAAGGTGTTTTTGCCGACACCGAATGCTCTCACCAGGGCCCGGATTTCGGTAGCGGTAGCCTTCCGGGATCTGACCCATGGCCAGGGTCTTGAGGAGCGTGCGGGTTGGATCTTCGGTGACCGGGGTCATGGCATTCGTTCCCGACCTTCCCGAAGCCGGAGTGGGATCCTGAGGTCTGTCACTGATGAGTTCAAGGGACATCTCCTGGGGAGGGATTTCCTGTGGGTTCAGACTCAGTGCAATGGCGGCATCCGGATCTTCGGCGTTGGTCACATAAAGATAGACCTTTGACGCTTCAACGGGAGCGATGTAAAGCACATGCCCCTGGATTTCCGCCGTCGATGGATTCAACGTTCTGATTTCGGGGTGATCGAAGGGCAGAACGATCCGATTGATTTCCCCAAGCGCAATCGGCGCCGAGACCGTCTCACCGAGATGGACGCCAAGATGCTGACCTGAATTCCTTTCGGATTTTGTCAATGCGACGGAGAGAAAACCTCCGTCTTTTGGAAGGGCCAGGACCTGGAACGAGAGACTCATCAGGACCATCAGACTGAGCGAGCGATTCATCATGTGGGATTCCTCGGTGGGATGGATGCTTCTTTGTTGCGGCGTTGAGTGTCCTTGAGGTGTGGCTCGCCGGAATAGACATCGATGTGTTCGACGATCGGTCTGTAATGGCGAAATCCAATGCCAAATTCATAGGTTCTCGGCCTTGATTCGGGGACGCTCCCGGGTCCCTGGCTGGTTTGCTCGCCACTGACATACACCCGATCCAGACTGGCGTCGTAGAGGACCTGCCTTGATCTGAACTTAACGCTGACCCGGTCCATGCGGAGGGCGTCCACTTCCTCGGCCAGGATGGCCATGACCTCAGGATAGATGCCGGCATCGAGCAACGGACCGAGGCTACGTTCGATGAAGGCCGCATTACCGGGCGTCACGTTACCGAGGAGCTCTGCAAGATAAAGGCCCCAGGATTCCTTCAGTGATCCAGAGCCCTGATTTCGGGCGATTTCCACTTCCCCGGGAAGTGTCGGCGGAACGAGAATGACCGGAACTGGCTTGAATAAGAGCACTGCCGCTGTCAGGGCATTGGTCAGGGCAAGGCCCAGGATCGCAGTTTGCTGCCATTGATTGCGATTCTGATGGTCCTTGAGTTGCGTGAGGTAGTCGCTGATCCTCATGGGAAAAAGGTCCGTATCCATGGGTTGGGGTAGGATTTTCCTTTTCCGGGCCTTATGCCATACCAGTAGAGGGCATCGAGGACGATGCCATCGGGCCGGTGGTCCCGAAACCTTCGGTAGCCGCGGACGGCAAACCAGGACAGCAGGAGGGAGGGTAGCAACTGACCCAGCAGCATGCCAAAGGCGATTACGACAAAAAAGGGCACAAACTCATCGGCGCGCCAGAGCAGAAGCGTGACGGGTTCATCAATATCGCGGGGAATGGGGACAGACTGCATTGCATTTCTCCAGAGTACTGGAGACAGTCTGTCAGTTCAGCGGGGGGACAATGCCCCTCAAGATGTGCGATCAGGACAACATGAGAAAGGAAGGGAACGAGATCCTGACCCTGACCCTGGTCGACTGGCCAAGGTCAGGGCTCAAGAGTGGAAAAAGACCCTCATCCATGCACCCCGTAGGGCTTTTTACGCTTCTTCATCGGTTCATTGGTTGACCCTTCGGCCTCATCGCGGTTTTCTGGGATATCGACCGTCGCCATGGCGGCCACCAAGATTGCACTCAAAAAAACAAGTTCCATGGTCATCTCCTGTTGTTGACACCCTTACTATGACGCATATTGAGCACAAAAGATCCTTAAACAACCATTGAGATTGCTTATGTAAACAATAAGCGAATCAAAAAAGGGCATCACGGCTTATTAATGTCATATTTGTTTCATGTATGAGGCGTGTCGCCAGGCGGCAGAGCCGCCTGCTGCGATCAGGATGAAGGTCAGGCAGAGCGGATGAAGAGGGAGTGGCGCGAACCAGAGGACCACAGCGGCGATCAGCCAGATCCTCAAAAGGGCCTGCACCCGTCGGTAGCGAAGCGGGCTGGTATAAGAAAAGTGCGCCATACGGACGGCGCGAAGGGAGCGGGCCTCATGGAAAAACCCCGTGATACAGATCAATACCAGCGGACCTAAGAGCGCCTGGGTGCCCAGCCGCAGCATGACCATGCGAGTACCGAACACGAGGCCCTCCCCGAAGGATCCCTGGGGTTGTGCCATAAAATCCCCGAGAAGCTGACGCAGTCCCTCGTGCGTGGCAATGCCGAGGTCAAAGGCTCTTTGTTCCAGCATGCGGATCAGCCACAGGGATTCGAGGCGGATGACTTCCTTGCGCCACGACTCATCGATACCCCAGCAAAGAAAGATCCCGAACACCATGAGTAACAGGAGCCCTCGTCCACGCTCTTCAGGCATGGGAATCATCGGTCAGCAGAGGGATGCGACCCTTGATGATGCGACCCCCTGCAAGCTTCCCAAGATAATGGAGGTCGGGCAACTGACCCAACAGTGCGGGTGGGAAAAGATCGGCATCCTCTTCGATGAGTCGCTCTCCGAGATTGCCACTGAACTGATGGGGTTCAGGTCCCAAGGTGGCGTTGCCGAGCGTCCTCAAGATGGTGCGGCGACGAAAGCGTGGAAGATTTTGCGTCACATACCGTTGGGTATCGGCATCCGTGACCCTAAGGGCGATGAGATTGTTGACGTTCCCAAGGATCTGCAGCGCCCGGGCATCCGAACCCATCCGCGCGCTGAAATCGGCCAGGGTCTGTGTTGCGATCGTCATTCGGATGCCGGCACCACGCCCCTTGTTCAGCAGCTGAATGCAGGGTTCGTTGATCACTTCGGCGGCTTCATCGATGAAGACATGCACAGGCGATTCTGAAGTCCCCGCGTTATAGCGTTCACCTGCCACTGCCGTGAGATCTGAAAGGAGGAGGGATCCGATCATGGCAGCGGCCGGGCCATCCGAGAGGGCATCGAGGCCGAGATATGCGACTTGACGCCTCTCGATGACCCGGCCGAGATCGGTGATCGGGCGGTGATCGTCCCGATCCAGGGGATTCGGTGAAAGAAGGTCTTCAAGGACGCCTGTCGTCAGCAGATTCATGACTGGCAACAAGTTGGAATCCGCGCCTATCATTCCGCCCTCGGCTTCCATGCCTTAGTTGGCATGATCTTGGACGATTTTAGGCTCTCGGTTCGCGCTTCATCGGGCCCCTGACAGATCCTCGGAATTGCTCCCTTCG
>JBILGU010000072.1:0-2765 GCA_044350805.1 Methylococcaceae bacterium | reverse complement strand
TCAGTGCTTGCGGCGAACAACATATTTAACATGTGTAACTTGCTGGACCTTTCGGGTGATGAACCGAAACTTTTGTTTCGGTTTTACTTCCCCCGATGATCGCTTACCAATCGGCAAGTCGGGCTATTTCTAAATACTAATTCACCCACCACCCCGCCACCAACCACCCATCCACTAACCACCCCAGACTCCGTCAACCGCCAATCATTTTGCGCACCGCCCCGTCGACGTCGCCCACAAACCGTGCTCTCTGCACCGCTAACAAATCCTGCTCGCACTCCCCACAGCCCTCGCACCCCACTGGCAAAATCCAAATCACCTAAACTTTCACAAGTGAATTTGAAATCCAAACTCCGCAAAAAGTTGCTGGTAATAAAAGTAATTGGTCTAAAAAAGACCCTCTATTTGCCAATCGCTTTAATTTTTGTTGTCTGCCTTTTACTTACGTCAAAATTTATCCCCGTAAATATTCATCGAATTTACAACTCGCGAATTGGTCACTTCGCTCTAAACACCGAGATTTCAGCAACTCGCGCGAGGGAGAAAGAAGGTCGACTTGGTCGCCGGATAATCAATTTGTATTGCTTTGAGTCCCTTGAGAGCGCGAATACTTTTCTCGAAACATTATGGAAAAGAACGCTCACATGCCTGACTGGAAACTTTGGTTGGGCAATTCTTGATATTGCCCGCCGTGTCAAGAAACAAGATTTTTTTATTGAGACGGAGGCAATTGACCGCGAGGGTTACTTAGATCGATCCGCACCAACTCTCAAATTTAATGATGCAGAACTCAAAACGGGAAAAGTCTTTTTACAAAGTATTGGCTTAGACATAGATACAAAATTTGTATGTCTAAATGTTCGCGATGACAGCTTTCTCGCCAAGACTAAACCCGTTGGGTGGCATAGCAATCGCGACTGGTCGTACCACAATTACCGTGATTCAGACATCAAAACTTATGTTGCAACTGCTGAGGCTCTGGCAAATATGGGCTACACCGTGTTTCGCATGGGTGCGATAGTAAAAGAGCCCCTCGTTTCAGCGCACCCACGAGTTATTGACTACGCGACTAATGGCATGCGAACTGAATTTCTCGATATTTTTCTTGGCGCACACTGCACCTTCGCAATTTCTGTCGGCTCCGGCTGGGATAGCGTGCCAACAATTTTCCGCAGACCACTAATTTTTGTTAATCATCTTCCAATCTTTAATTCTGCTGGCGTAACGATACCAATCGTCATCCTTCCAAAAATTCTGCTTGATAGTCAGACAGAGTGCAATTTGAGTCTGAATGCCTTAATCGACCGTGAGATAGCAGATCAATTCACCTCAAAGGCTTATGAGGATTTGGAAGTGGCGATTAGGGATTTGAGTTCGGAAGAGTTGGTTGAGGCGGTGACTGAAATGGCGCAAAGAGTTGAAGGAACATTCGTCGAAACACCAGAACAAAAAGAAATGCAATCGAAACTGAAACATATTTTGAGTACTCATCCGAAACTGCAGCCTTCGCCGAACTACTACCCGATACGTGCGCAATTTGCGTCATGCTTCTTGAGTCGCTATCCCAGCTTCTTGGATGGGCTTGACTAAATTCAACAAATGAAGAGCGGGATCTCGGATCTTGAGGTGGCTTTCATTCTTGCCGACATCGCTGACAATGTGACGCTCAAATTTTGGAGCCCACATGGCGTGGCATACAAAACAAAAGCGGATGGCACCGTCGTAACCTCGGCAGACAGTGACGCCGAAGACGCAGTTCTTAAAGCTCTGGGAACGACCCGCCCAGACGACGGATTCCTTGGCGAAGAAATCGGTTCAAGGCCAAGCCGATTTGGCCGCCGATGGATAGTGGATGGAATTGATGGAACGAATGGTTTTGTTACAGGTCTGCCGAACTGGGGAACACTAATCGCTCTCGAGCAAGAGGGAGAGATAACACTCGGCATGATTTCAAGTCCCGCCCAAGACAAACGATGGTGGGCGCAGCGGGGCTCCGGCGCGTTCACCGGTATCTGCGATTCAAACCGAAGTGGGCGCCTAATCCGAGTCTCGACTAACAAACACACGACAGCCAATCGTGTTGCTACTTTGCCTTTGTTCAAAAACCTTGCCCCAAAGGCACAATTATCTGTCAAAGACTCGCTCGCTGGAAATCCTTCCCTGAACTTGTCTCGATGGAGTCAGCAAATGAAAGTTGCTGAAGGAGATTTAGACGCGTGCATATGGTTCTGCGGTGATACGTGGGATCATGCGGCGCCGTCAATCATTGTTCAGGAAGCAGGTGGTCGCTTCAGTGACCACTCAGGTGGAAGTCGACTTGACACTAGGACGGGGCTCTACTCAAACAGCCTCTGCCACAATCAAATTCTCAACTCTTTATCGAAGTTCCAAGACTGACGATCAGTGATCTAGTTGCACTAGACGCCAAACTCAAAAAGCAGCGTGTTATTTGGTTTCGGTTTTGAGGCCGCCGATTATTGATTGGGCGGCAGCCAGGCGTGCAATCGGAATGCGATACGGCGAGCACGACACGTAGTCAAGCCCGGCGCGATAGAACAAAGCGATCGACTCAGGGTCGCCACCATGCTCACCGCAAACGCCGAGTTTCAACTTGCGCTTAGCTTTGCGACCACGCTTGGCAGCGATCTCAACAAGTTCGCCGACACCAGTCTGATCAATCGTCTCGAACGGGTTTCGCTTCAGCAAACCAGCCTCAAGATACGCAGGCATCATTCGGCTCTCGACATCGTCGCGCGAAAAACCAA